>NZ_JAFCWA010000002.1:0-591349 GCF_049897325.1 Janthinobacterium sp. DSP2-3-3
TCATCGAATGCTGCCACCAACGAGATCGGTTCGTTTGCCATTTGCGCGTCCAAATATTGAAAGTAAACGCCTTTCTTGGCAGGTTTACAAGCAATATTTTTGCCCTACGGCCAAACCGACCACTAATCCTTCATGCAATCGCCCTGGTTGTGACGGGGAAACAGTGGAATTATGATGTGAGTGAAGATAAGATGGATGGCGGCACGACCTCTTTCGCTAACGTGTATAGCACCAATACCGTCAATTTTGACTTCCCCTACAGCGGATTACAAAACGCCAAATTGACTTTGCGGACAGGATACCGTCAAGGTAAAGATGTGATTTTTTCGATTAGAAAGGGGCAGATATTATGCCCCTCCTATCAGGATTGCACGGTGCTGGTGAGATTTGATGATGAAAAGCCCGTCAATTATTCCGCGGCGGCTCCTGCGGACAATAGTTCAGAGACGATTTTCTTGCGCAATTATGAGAAATTCCTGGGGAAACTGCAAAAAGCGAAAAGAGTGCGGATGGCCGTGGATATTTTTCAGGAAGGCGCACCCGTATTTGAATTTGATGTCAGCGGATTTGACCGTCAACAATATCAGCCAAAGAAATAAATTCGTTTCTTGATAAAAGGCGTTGTCCGCAAGCTTGTTGCAGACAACGCCTTTTTTATTGCGCCGCCAATCCCAGCTTCAAGCCCACCAGCTTTCCTGGCGCAGCCTCCGTTTTTTCCGGCGCTCCCGCGCTGACCCTGGCTGCCGGCGTGCCGTCCTGCTGCAGGGCCGCCAGGATGGCCGCGCTGCGCTGAGTGCCCAGCTTGCTCAAGGCGTCGGCAGGCAGCGGTTGTTTTGCTTCCAACTGCTCGCGCAAGCCGGCATAAAACGCGCCAGTGTCGGCCACTTGCGGCTCTCCCTCGATCAGCTTGCCCAAGCGTAGCAAGACGGGGATTTTTGCCGTCGCCGGAGCGGAGGCGGCAGCTGATGCGGCCGCTGCCGCCGGAGCTGACGACTCCGCCGCTTTCTTCTGCTTGTCCAGCTCGGCCTTGCCGAAGCGTTCGCCGTACAGCTCGCGCAGGGCGCCCCGTATCTTGCGTTCGCCCAGGTTCAACGGCCCCGGTTCTTCGCCCGCTTCGAGCTTGATGCCGGCCTTGGCGGCGACGGCGCGGCGCACGGCCTGGGCGCGCAGGGCGGCCCCGTCCGTGTCGCTGTACTGGCCCGGCACGGCCAGCTTCAGCTGTTCGCGCTTGGCCAGGATTTGCGCCACTTGCTTGATCTTCTCCCGTTCGGGCGGCAGCAGCACGGCGCTGCCCGCATCGAAGTCGATGGATTCGAGCTTGTCGGCACTGATGCCCAGCAAGTTGCCCAGCGCGCGGAACGGCGCCGTGACGATTTTTGTCAGCACATTGCCCACGGCTTTCCAGATCAGGGCGCCATAGCTGAATTGCGGGTCGTTCATGTCGCCCGACACGGGCAAACCGAGGTCGATGCGCCCGTCGCTATCCTTGAGGATGGCCAGCGCCAATTCCAAAGGCAGTTTCAGGGCGTCCGGACTGTCGATGCGCTCGCCCAGGGTCAGCTTGTCGAGCACGATCTGGTTGGTGCCGTCGAGCTGGCGGTTGCGCACCTTGTATTGCAAGTCCAGCGAAATCTTGCCTTCGGCCACTTTGTAGCCGGCGAACTTCATCGTGTACGGCGAGGCGGAGACCATGTCGACGTTCTTGAAGACCACGTTCAAGTCCGTGTTGTCCGTGGGCGCGAACGGGTTTAGCTGGCCGCGCACGCGTGCCAGGCCGAATTCGTCGATGCGGCCATCGAGTTCGATCTGGCTGCGCGCATCGCGTTTCGTCGACAGGCCCGTGACGACACCGTTCAACTCATAAATCTTGGCGGCGAACTGGGGCCGCAAGCTGAGGTCGGCAAAGTCCAGCTTGGCGTTTTGCAGGCGCACGCGGCGCACGCGCACGGGGAAGGCGGCGTCGGCGGCCGGCGCGCTGGCTGTTGTTGGCGTCGCTGTAGCAGTTTGTGCGGGAGCCGGCTCCGGCGCCTTCACCAGCAAGCGCTGCGCGTTTAGGCTGCGGTCGTTTTCGATGATCAGCTGGGCGTTTGCTTCCACCACGCGCAGTTCCGGGATGTCGACAAAATCGGGGCCCACGCTGGCGGTCAGCTTGTCGGCGCGCACGCTTTTCCACGAGGCGAAGCGCTTGCCATCCGTTTCATTGAGCACCAGGCCGGCGATATCCACGCCGCCCTCATAGCGTACTTTTGGCGCTTTCGGCGCGCCGCCGCCCGTCGTCAGGCGGCCGCTGCCGGAGAGCGACCCGCTAGCCAGCTTCAGTTTCACATGCTGCGCCAGCAGCGCTTGCACGGGCGCCAGGGTCAGTTGTTTCAGATTCAGCTGCGCATCGACGGCGCCCGTGCCCGGCACGAACTTGCCGTTGGCCGTAAGCAAGCCACCTTCGCGCAAGCCTACGCCCAGCTCGAACGGCAGCGCCTGTTGCATATCGTTGCTGACGTTTTGCAGGGACAGGCGGGCGTCTTGCAAGTTACCCTTGATGCCCGTGCCCGCGTCATCGAAACGGGCGCCGAACTTGCTCAGTTCTACCTTGTCTACCTTGGTGGACCATGGCGCAGAAGGTGCGGACGAGGTTTCCTTGCCTGTGTCGGTTTTGCCGGAGGCAAACACGGGCAGCTTTTGCGCAATCGTAAATTCCCCTTGGCGGTTGCGCGCCAGGTCGATTTGCGCGCCGCTGGCCGTTACGGCGCCCAGGTGCACGGTATGCGCCGCCAGGTCGATCTTGCCTTTCGTAAAGCCCAATTGGGCCAGCTTGAACGGCATATGCGCGCCGCGCTGCATGGCCAAATCCGCCAGGCTGACATTGGCGCCGTCGACAAGGATGCTGTTTCCCGCCGGCCCTTGCTGCAGGGCCAGTTGCAAGCTCAACTGGAGTTGCTTGGCGCTCAGCTGCAGCGCAGGGGAGACGGTTTCATCGACGGCGGACACATCCACGTTGGCCAAGGCCACTTGCTTCAAGTCCACTTTCCACTTGCCCGGTTTGGACGGTGGGGCAGGCGCAGCGGAAGCTGCCGGTGCGGGATTGCCAGGCAGCATCAGGTTCGCCACGTCGATCTCGCCCTTGCTGTCGCGCCGCACGGCCACCTTGCCGCCGTACAGATTGACCTTGTCGACGGTGATGCTCTGGCGTGCCAGGTCGGCGTTCACGCCGGCGATGCCCAAGGTAGCCAGCGAGGCGAATGGCTCTCCTTTGCCCTTTACATCGCCTTGCACCAGCGCCAGGTCGCGCAAGGCCAGGCCCGCGCCTTTGACCGTGGCTTGCAGCGTGCCGTCGGCATAGGAAAAAGCGTAGGGCAGGCGCGCCGACAACTTGCCGCTGCTCACTTGTGCGCGCGTGTAGGCTTTCAAATACGCGGCCAGGCCGGGCAGGGAAGTGTCGTTCAGTATCAGCTCGCCTTCGCCCCTGATCGGGCTGAGAGAGGCCGTGCCGCGCCAATGCAGCTTGCCGCCGCGTGCCGCGTCGGCGCTCAGGCTGTAGCTGCCGTTGGCATCGGGCAGGGTCGAGATATTGTCGAGCGTAAAGTTGATCGGCGTGAAGTTGTCCGCATAGCCCGCCTTCTGGTCTTGCCAGTCCACTTTGCCTTGTTCCAGCGCAAAGTGGGCGATGACGAGGCGCGGCATGCCGCCGTCGCTCTTTTCCGGGTGATTGCGTTGCCAGGTGGCCAGCACTTCGGCCAGGTTGAACTTGCCGTCCGGCGTGATGGTCAAATGCGTCTGTGGGGCCGTGATGCGGATTTCCGCCAGGCTCCAGGCGCGGCGCACGATGGATTTCCATTCCAGCTGCACGGCCAGGGTGCCGATGGACAGCAGCGGGTCACCGCTCGTGCCGCTCTTGCCATCTGCGCTAGCCGCTTCCTTGAATGCGATCTGGTCCGCTTCCAGGCGCAAGGTAAACGGGTTGAAGCGTACGTCGGCGATGCTGGCCTGGCGCGCGAGTTCTTTCTCGGCAAATTTGGGTAACTGGTTTTTGATGACGTAGGGCACCAGCCAGAAGCCGGCCGCGCTGTAGGCGGCCAGGGCGCAGCCTGTGCCAACGGCCCAGCGCTGCCAGCGTTTCCAGCGAAAGGTTTTCGTCTGCACGCTTTTGTTGTCGATTGTGTTCACGAACTGACCTTTTGATCTTGTTGGGCGGCACATCCTGCGCGCCGTGACTGTCAGTATGCCTCTTTGCGGCCTCGTCTGCAAAATCCAAACGTGTTCATGTGATAACAGGCGCCGGGGTGCTCTTGTTTCTTCTAAAAAACTCACACAAACTCACTCTTTCTTGATAATGATTCTCATTATCGGTATCATGGCCGCAACCGTAAGTTCCCATTTGTACCTATTTTTTATTGAAAGCCCGATGTCATGCCTGTCGTCTCTCCCCGCACCCGCTTACTTCCAGTCGCCGCCGCCCTGTCGCTGGCCTTCGCTTCCCACGCCGCGCTGGCGGTCAATGCGGCCAGCGGCCAGGACGACTTGACGGCTGGCGATGCGAAAGTCATGCAAGCCGTGCAAGTGACGGGGGCGCGCGCGCAAGGGCTGGTGCCCGTCACCACGGAGGCGGGCAGCTTTCGCGGCGCCAGCATCATGGACGTGCCCTCGACCGTCAACGTGATCACGCGCGAATTGCTGGAGCAGCAAGCCGTGTCCGGCCTGTACGATGCCGTGCGCAATACGGCGGGTGTGACGCGCCAGCAAAATGGCGGCGAAACGTGGGATCAATTGGTGATACGCGGCATTGCCGTGGAAAACCGCACGAATTACCGCCTCAACGGTTCCATGCCGATCATGAACTTCTCGCAAGTGCCCATGGAAAACAAGGAGCGGGTGGAAGTGCTGAAGGGCGCCTCGGCCCTGTACTACGGTTTTACTTCGCCCGCCGGCGTGGTCAACTTCGTCACCAAGCGGGCCGGCAGCAAGCCAGTCACCAGCATGGGCTTGAGCCTTGACGAGCGTGGCAGTGCCGTAGCGAATGTCGACGTGGGCCGCCGCTTTGGCGCGCAGCAGGAATTTGGCGTGCGCATCAACGCGGCTGGCGGCACCCTGGGTTCCTACCTGGATAAGGTGGGCAACGGCAATCGCCGTTTCGTGGCCACCGCACTGGACTGGCGCGTGACGAACCAGCTGCTGTTGAAAGCGGACCTCGAATACGAGCGCCGCAAGGTGACGGAGCAGGCGGGCGTGGCCTTGCCGGCCGCCGTGAAAGGCGTGATCAGCTTGCCGCGCGCCGTCGATCCGCGCCAGCTGATCGGCCTAGACTGGTCGAATTTCGAAGCGCAAACGAAAAACGCGCAATTGCGCGCCGACTATGCCATCACGGATGGCTGGGCCTTGACGGTGGAAGCGGGCCACTCGGAAACGGCGCGCGACCGCCGCCTGGCCATTTTCCGCTTGAACAACGCGGCGGCGCTGGCCACGGGCGCAGGCCGCATCACCGGCAATATCCAGCACAGCGTGACGGCATCGGACTTGCTGCGCTTTGAACTGGCCGGCAATTTCAGCACGGGTTTTATCGCCCATGAACTGACCCTGGGCGCCTCGCGCACGGACAAATCGCAAGATCCGATTTACCAGAGCAATTACACGATTGCATCGCAAAACCTGTACCAGCCCGTGCCCGTGACGAATGTCGTGTTCGGTCCCAAACCGACTTCGCCGACGACGGCCGCGCTGGAGACGCGCGACACGGGCTTGTATGCGCTTGACCGCATGGTCTTCAGCCCGCAATGGCAAAGCGTCATCGGCGTGCGCCGCAGCAGCTACCAGAGCGACCAGGGCGCCAGCCATTACGACGTCAGCAAGACCACGCCGATGGTCTCATTGATCTACAAGCTGACGCCAGCCATCTCGTTCTATGCGTCGTCGGCACGCGGGCTAGAAGAGGGCGAGACTGGCCCGACGGGCACGCTCAACCAGGGCGTCAAGATGGCGCCTGGCGTGAGCAAACAGAAAGAGCTGGGCACGCGCTGGCTGATGCCGAACGGCACCTTGCTGTCGGCTGCGCTATTCGACATCAAGCGCCCCGGCTATTACACGAATGCCAGCAATGTGTTCACCTCGGATGGCGAGCAGCGCTACCGCGGCCTGGAACTGTCGACCCAGGGCAAGCTGACGCGCCAGTTGTCGTGGCAGACGTCGGCCCAGTTCCTCGACCCGAAGTTTGCGCATATCAACGCCGACTACAACGGCAAGGCGCCGGAAAACGCTTCCAAGCGCACGGGCAGCGCCTTCCTCGCCTATGCGTTCGACGTCGTGCCGGGCCTGTCCGTCAACGGCGGCGCGTATTACTACAGCGCCCGTCCCGTCAACGACCTGAACCAGGCCTTCCTGGGTGGCGTGAGCCTGTTCAGTGCGGGCGCCCGCTATGCCGGCCGCATGATGGACAAGGCCGTCGTGTGGCAGCTGAACGTGGAAAATGCGGCCGATAAGCGCTACTGGGCCGGCGCCGGCACGCGTCTGGCGTCCGGTGCGCCGCGCGCCATCAAGCTGTCGATGAAAGTGGATTTGTAAGAAGCTTTGACTTGCGCGCTGTGCGCCGGGTGCTTGCACTGATACAATGTTGCCATGTTCATCAGCAAAGGCAAGGCCCGCATCGTCCTGTGGATCGCGTGTATCGCCATCTTCCTGGCCACGCTCGCCCCCACGGTGTCGCGCGCGCTGACAGTCGCCAGCGGCATGGCCGTGCCCAGCCTGGAAATCTGCTCGGTGGCGGGGGGCATGACCATGCTGCCCGCACCAATCTCCACGGATGCGCCCGATACCTCCAAGGGCAGCATGCGCATGGGCGATTGCCCGTGCTGCAGCATGCACGCGGCCACCCTGGATGTGCCGCCCACGACCCTCGTGCTCGCTTCCGGAGAAATCTTCACAGGCTTGCTGCCCCTGCTGTTCTACCAATCCGTCACGCCCCTGTTCGCCTGGACGCCCGTCCAGCCTCGTGGCCCGCCTGCCGCTTTCTGATCTGTCCCTTTCCCTGAACTGCCTTGCGCCGCGCGTGTCGTGCGCTTGCGTCTGTTCATCTTGCCCATACAGATTTTGAAAGCCGCAGCATGAAACATTTCCCCTTATTAATTACCCTCGCCATCGCCATGCCCGCCGTGGCGCAAACGCGCGCTGAAGATGTTTTGCCCGAGATGAAAGTCATCGTCGCGGGCGTCAAGGAAGGCTACCGGCCCGCCGCCGACACGGCGCTGATGCTTAGTAGCACGCCCGGCTACAGTGTGGCGGCCGGTGGCGGCGTGTCCGGCTTGCCAGTTGTCAATGGTTTCGCGGATGATCGTATCAAGATTCGCATTGATGGCATGGAACTGACATCGGCTTGCGCCAATCACATGAATGCGCCGCTGTCCTATATCGACCCGCAGCAGGTGGAGCGCATCCGCCTGATCGCGGGCGTGACGCCCGTCAGCGCGGGCGGCGACAGTATCGGCGGCACCATCGAGGTGCAGTCAAGCGCGCCCGTGTTCGCCCAGCTTGGCGCACCGCTGTTGACGCAAGGCAGTTTTGCCGTCTCGGGCCGCAGCGTCAACAATAGCGTGGCGACCAGCGTGCGTGCCTCGGCCGCCAGCGACACGCTGAGCATCGGCTACAGCGGTGCTTACACGCGCGGCCACAGCTATGACGATGGTCACGGCAACAAGGTGCTGGGAAGCATGTTCGAGAGCATCAACCAGGCCATCGTGCTGGCGGCGAAAGGCCAGGGCCAGCAGCTGACTCTGCGCGCCGGCGTGCAGCACATCCCATACCAGGGCTTTCCCAACCAGTACATGGACATGACGGACAACCATGGCCAGTTCGCCAATCTCGCTTACCAGGGCACATTTGCCTGGGGCGTGTTGGACGCGCGCGCCTACTGGCAGCAGACGGACCACGAGATGGGCTTTTTCTCGCCTGAGCGCACGGGCACGATGCCGATGCTGACGCACGGGCGCAATACAGGCTATGCGCTGATGGCCAGTTTGCCGACCGCTGCGGGCGAGTTGCGCCTGGGCCAGGAATGGCACGGTTTCCGCCTCGACGATTACTGGCCGGCCGTGCCCGGTTCCATGATGATGGGGCCGCGCACCTATCTGAACATCAATGACGGCAAGCGCGACCGCACCGTGCTGTTTAGCGAATTGGAAACGCGTCATGATGCGCGCTGGAGCAGCGTGCTGGGCGTGCGCGGCGAATCCGTGCGCATGGAGTCGGGCGATGTGCAATCGTATGGCACCAATATGATGAACATGCCCGACGTGATGGCCGCCAGGGCCTTCAATGCGCGCAGCCGCAGCCAGCGCGACACGAATATCGATGCCTCGGCGCAAGCGACCTTCACGCCGGACGCGGCCAGCAGCTATGCATTCGCGCTGGCGCGCAAGCTGCGCTCGCCCAACCTGTACGAGCGTTATTCTTGGGGGCGCGGCTCGATGGCCATGATCATGACCAACTGGTTTGGCGACGGCAACGGTTACGTGGGCAATATCGACCTGAAGCCCGAGACGGCTTACACGGCGGCGTTGACGGCCGACTGGCATGGCGGCGGCGAGGACGGCTGGTTCCTGCGCGTCAATCCCTATTACAGCAAGATCGACAACTACATCGATGTCGACGTGCTGGCGGCCTTCAATCCCTATATGCAGATGGGCGCGAATGGTAACTTTCTGCGCTTTGCCAACCACGGCGCCAAGCTGTATGGCGCCAATGTGACGTGGCAGTTGCCGCTGGCCAGCAGCGCGCGCTGGGGCCGCTTCATGGCCACGGGCAACGCCGCTTACACGCGGGGCAAGCGCAGCGATGGCGGCGATCTGTACCGCATGATGCCGTTCAACGCCTTGCTGGCCGTCGAGCACAAGCTGGGCGCCTGGAGCAGCCGCATCGAAACGAAGATCGTTGCCCGCAAGGACAAGGTCGATGCGCGCCGCTTCGAACCGGAAACGGGCGGCTTTGCCCTCGTCAATCTGCGCAGCAGTGTGGCATTGAGCAAGATGGCCAGCCTGAGCGCGGGCGTGAGCAACCTGTTCAACCGCGCCTACGCGGATCCGCTCGGTGGCGTGTATTTGTCCGGCTTGAATGCGCAGGGCGGGGCGCTGCAAGCCTTGCCGGCCGAGGGCCGGTCGGTTGATGTGGGGCTGCAGCTGAAGTTCTAAGCCTTGCAATCAGCAAGGGCGCCTTCCTGCTGCCGGTGGTGGTGGAAGGCGCCTGCAAGAGTCACCCATCGACGGTAATCAGGTGTTCGTGACAATGTGTGCATGTTTCTTTTCGGTAATTTGGTATTTTCCATGTGACGATAACCCATATTGAGCGAGGTTGCGCGTGTGGTATGAAGTGGCTTCTCTTCCCTTGAAACCCTGAGCTGTTCGACTAGGCCATATCGCGGTCAAGTGTGGCAACGCCCCAGCGTTGACTTCAGTAATGTTTCCGGAGAGCGGATGCGCCCGGCATCGGGCATCGGGTATACGGCGCCATCCCAGGTAATCCGGCACAAAGCCATCAAATTCCGCCTCCGCTCTTTTTTCGCCGTGACCCCGTCAGGACGCGCAGCGCGGTGGCGATCGGCACCTTGTTCCTGGCAAGGTAGGCGGCGGCAGTGGCGGTATCGAGCATTTCCTGGAAGATAATGCCAACCTCGACCTTTTGGGCCGTCAAATCGTCCTGTCTTGCGCAGTCCAGGGTGTCCATATCGGTAGCAGCGACTTTGTCATTCTTGGAGCGCATTTTTGCCTCAGTAGAAAAGAGAAAAATGTCTCCTTTTATTTGCCTTAAAGATAACTTATTTTTGTGCCTTTGTGGAATTTTTTCTTTAATCGATAGTGCATTGAAGAATTAGATTTAGCTATCGCGGAGTTCAGGGTAAAACAAATGCGCGTTGTCGGCATTCGATACCGTCCACGTCCTACAGTGATCGAAGTTCGCTAATTCAGGTATGTCATGCGGAGGACGAAGGCAGGACACATGACCCCCCGTCACCCATTGCCTGATCAACCATCCTTTGCCAGCGGCGTCCGGATGCGGTCTAATCAAGGCTTCTTCCTTCACGAGGTTGCCATGCTGCCCACTCCCGCCATCGCCGCGCTGCGCGAAAAATTTCCACTGATTACAGAATTGATGGCCTTGCAGCCCTTGAGCTGGTTCAATCCCGCCATCGCGCCGGCGGCCGAGGCCTTGAATGATGTGGGCTTGACGGCGGCCGACGTGGCGGACGCCAGTGCGCGCCTGGCGCGCTTTGCGCCATACCTGGCCAAGGCGTTTCCAGAAACGCAGGCCAGCGGCGGCGTCATCGAGTCGCCCGTCGTGCCGCTGCCAGGCATGCAGGCGGCGCTTGGCATGACGATCGGTCAGCTATGGCTCAAGCAAGATAGCCATTTGCCCATTTCCGGCTCGATCAAGGCGCGTGGCGGCATCTATGAAGTGCTGAAACACGCGGAAATGCTGGCGCTCGATGCCGGGCTGCTGAATGAGGGCGACGATTACAGCCTGCTGGCCAGCGACGCCGTGCGGGCATTCTTCGGCCAGTATGCGATCGCCGTCGGTTCCACAGGCAATCTGGGCTTGTCGATTGGCATCATGAGCGCGCGCCTGGGCTTTCGCGCCACCGTGCACATGTCGGCTGATGCGCGGCAATGGAAGAAGGATAAATTGCGCAGCCATGGCGTCACCGTGGTCGAGTACGCGACCGATTACAGCGTGGCCGTGGAAGCGGGGCGCAGGCAGGCGGAGAACGACCCTACCTGCCACTTCGTCGACGATGAAAACTCGCACGACCTGTTCCTCGGCTACGCGGTGGCGGGCCAGCGCCTGAAAGCCCAGTTCGATGCAAACGGCGTCGCGGTGGATGCGGATCACCCCTTGTTCGTGTACTTGCCGTGCGGCGTGGGCGGCGGCCCTGGCGGCGTGGCCTTTGGCTTGAAGCTGGCGTTTGGCGATTTCGTGCATTGCGTGTTTGTCGAGCCGACCCACTCGCCGTGCATGCTGCTGGGCGTGCACACGGGCTTGCATGATCGGATCAGCGTGCAGGAGATCGGCATCGACAACCTCACGGCCGCCGATGGCCTGGCTGTGGGACGCCCGTCCGGCTTCGTCGGGCGCGCCATGCAGCGGCTGATCGACGGCTACGCCACCGTCACGGATGAAGAACTGTACCGCTTGCTGGCGACGCTTGAGCAAACGCAAGGCTTGCGCCTGGAACCGTCCGCCGTGGCCGGTTTCGCGGGCATCCAGCCTGTGCTGGCCACGCCGCAATATCAGCAGCACCTGGAAACGGCCACGCACCTGGTATGGGGCACGGGCGGCAGCATGGTGCCGCAAGAGGAAATGGCCGCCTACGTGGCGCGCGGCCGCGCGCTGCTGGTGGCCGGAGCCGCTTGATGCCTGCCGGTGCGCCGCGCAGTGCCACGCTCAGGGCCACGCTCACGGCCAGCCAGTTCGCCAACCTGCACACGTTTCTCGTGGCGGCGCGCCAGGGAAGCTTCGCGCTGGCCGCGCAGGAACTGGCGCTCACGCCCAGCGCCGTCAGCCACCGCATCGCGCGGCTGGAAGCGAGCCTGGACCTGCGCCTGTTCGAACGATTGACGCGGCAAGTAAAACTGACGCAAGACGGCGAACGCATCTTTGCCGCCCTGCAAATTGGCTGGGATGGCTTGCATGCGGCCATTGCCGGCGGCGATGCGCTGGCGGGCAGCGTCACCGTGCATGCGCGCCCCTCCATCGCCCAGTGCTGGCTGCTGCCGCGCTTGGCAGGGTTCGCTGCGCAGTATCCGGACTTGTCGCTTGACTTGCGCGTGGGCAATGATGCAGTCGACTTTCGCGCCGGCCAGGTCGACCTGGCCTTGCAGTATGGCGATGGCAGCTTTCCCGGCCTGGCGTCGCGCAAGCTGATGGATGAATGGCTGGCGCCTGTCTGCAGCCCCGCCTACGCGCGCGAACACGGCCTGTTTGAGATGCCACAAAACTTGTCAGGGGCGACCCTGTTGCACGACACCTTGGCCTGGCCCGCCTGCGCGCCCGATGCCGAATGGCGTTTGTGGCTGGATGCGCAGGCGCCAGGCGTGCGCTTGCCCGCGCGCAGCCTGCGTTTCGACCGCGCCGACCTGTGTGCGCAGGCAGCCATCCACCACGCGGGCGTGGCCATGGGCCGGCGCCAACTGGTACAGCCGTGGCTGGCCAGCGGCCAGCTGGTCTTGCCATTTGGCGGCTTTGCCCTGGCCAGCCCGCAGGCGTATTACCTCGTGCACAGCGGGCGCGCCGCGCTGCCGGCGCGCGTGCAGGCGCTGCTGGACTGGCTGCTGGGGCAAGCACTTGATACACTGCACCCCTCATTGTAAATGCTAAACACGCACGAAAGAATTCCCATGCAGCCATCCCCATCGACCCCCACCGCGCCAGCGGAATTGCGCGCCACCGCGCTCGCCTGCCTGCTGGAACCGGACCCGGCCACCAAGGTGGCGCTGGTGGCAGCCATGGCCGAAGCGCCAATGGCGCTCGATGCGCTGGCGCCGCTGGCGCCATCCGGCCCCGTGCCGGGCCGTCCCGAGCGCCCGGAACTGGTGCCGCCGCGCCTGGTGGGGCGGCGTTCGATGATCACGCCGGAAGGGCGCGCCATGCTCGTGCATGCGCTCGCGCACATCGAATTCAATGCCATGAACCTGGCGCTGGACGCCCTGTGGCGCTTCCCGGATTTGCCGGCCGAGTACTACACGGACTGGCTGCGCGTGGCCAAAGAAGAAGCGACGCACTTTGCCATGCTGCAAGCACATCTGCAGGTGCTGGGTCACACGTACGGCGACTTCCCCGGCCACGACAGCCTGTGGGAAATGGTCGACAAGACGCGCGGCGACGTGCTGGCGCGCATGGCGCTGGTGCCACGCACCCTGGAAGCGCGGGGCCTGGACGCGATTCCGCCGCTGCGCGCCAAGCTGGCGCAGGCGGGCGACATGGCGGCGGCCGCCATCCTCGACATCATCCTGCGCGATGAAGTGGGGCATGTGGAAATCGGCAACCGCTGGTATGGCTACCTGTGCCAGCAGCGGGGCCTGGAATTGCGTGCCACCTATGCCGAACTGGCGCTGCGCTACGAAGCGCCCACCCTGCGCGGGCCGTTCAACCTGGAAGCGCGGCGTCGGGCGGGTTTTTCGGAGCTGGAACTGTCCGACTTGCCCGCCTGACGCTATCTATGGATGGGCCGTGATGCTGATGTGCCAGTGGCTCAGATGTCCTGCTTCGATATGCACCTTGATCGGCTTGAGCCAGGCGCCTGCGCCCGGAATCTTGTCGGTCGGCGCGGCGGAAAAACGCCCGTCGACGAGGGCCAGCTTGACGAAGCTGGGGCCGATGTAGATGATACGCGTGCTGGCCGGTGCCGCTTCCTGGGCCAGCATGGCCCGGTTCGCCGCGATCCACGCCAGCAGGGCTGCCAGTTTCGGCTTTTGCGCGGGGTTGGCCAGCACTTCCGCTTTCGCGTCGATGATCAATTGGTGGATGGCCGCGCCATTGTTTTGGCCGCCCAGCGCATCCGAGTAGCCGCCCGCGCCGTCCGCGTAGCGCAAGTCGATCTGCTGGCCGTCGCTGTGGCCGCGGTGGCCGAGGATGGAATCGCCCGCCGCCGTCTGCGTCACATGCTGGCCGCTGATGTCGTCGAAACGGTACGCCTTGCCCGCCAGCCAGGCGATGGCCAGGCGCGTGGCCCATGAATCGCCGCCCGCGTCGCGCGTGCCGTAGCGCCGCGCCGCCAGCACCGCCTCGTTGTTGGCCAGGTACAGGGGAATGTAGGCCGTGCTTCCCTTGAACTCCACTTGCCCTCCTTCGGCCGGGTCGGAGCTGGCATCGGTGTTGTCGATGCGGCCCTTCAGGCGCAGCGTGACGACGGCCTTCTTGTCGAGTTTTGCGCCGGCAAAGGCGGGCAGCACCAGGCTGGGGATTGTTACCTTGCCGGCGCTCTTGGTATTGGTCTGGGACAATAAATTCTCCGTGCTGAAGGCGGGATTGCCGCCGCCGGAAGAAACGCCGATGTTCACTTCCGTTATCGTCGCGGCCGCCGGCGTGTAGTGCAATTCCAGCGGCACGGTGTGGGTGGCCGTGGCCGCGCCTTGCGACACGGACACATACGGCCCCGCCAGATTGCCCGTCAGCTTGATTGGCTGCAGTACGGGCTGGGCAGCCTTGTTGGGCGAGAGGAATGTTGCCTGCGTCACCTTCAAACCCTTGCACACGAGACTTAGCTCCACCTTCGTGACGGTGGCCAGGGCGCTGTCGCCGATATTCGTGGCACTGACATTGCCGCTCAGGGTCAAAGCCCCCTCCTTGGTTTGCTTGCTGACGTCGACGCATTCTGTCCTGACGATGGTGCCCTGCGTGAAGTGCGTCTGGTTGACGGCGCCCGTGGCGGCCAGGTTGACCCCGGGCAAACCGGTCACGGCGTACGACCAGGTATCGTTGTACTGGCTTTGCGCCGTCGTGTAGACGGGGTACTCGGCCGTGCTGACGGTGATTTTCACGCCCACGTTTTTCGTGCCCTTGGGCACCGTGAAGGCGACGGGCGAGGTGATGGTCTGGTTTTGCGCGGCCGCCGTGGCCGTAAATGTCTTGCTGCCCTCGTCAGCCTGCGGCGTGACGTCGCCCGTGCCACGGGAGCTGGCGGGCACCGCGCGCGCGGGCGGACCGGCGCCATCCTGCGTGACACTGCCCGCCACATAGCGCTGCGTCGGGGTGGTGCGCTGGACCAGGCCGGATTCGTACGGATACACGATGCCGACGCTGACGGTGCTGCTGTTGGCGAAGACGACGGCGCTGACGCTGACCACGTTCGGATGGACCAGGTCGTTCAAGGTCAGCTGGTAGGTGTCGGGCAGCACGCCATCGAAGTGGAAGGCGCCCGTGGCGTCGACCACGGCCACCTGGCGCTGGTGGCTGTTGTAGCCAGCCAATAACATCTTCTTGCCGGCCAGCCCCGTGGCATTGCCGCCTGCCGGCGTGCGCAGCTGGCCTTGCAGGGAGGTGGAGGATTTGACGACGATCAAGGCATAGCTGGCCGTGAATTCACCATCCTGCGAGACGAAATTGAGGGTCAGGTCGTAGCTGCCGTTGGGCAAGGATGCCAGCAATTGCTGCATGGCCGTGGCGCTGATGCCGAAGGTGCCGCTGGCGGCATCGAAAACCCAATACTGCTTGAGGCTGACGGCCGCGCCGTCCGGCCTGGACAGCAAGCCGTCGCTGTCGTCCTGCAAGGCCATGGGGGCGGCGCCCACCAGGCGAAATGCCAGGGCGCCCGGCTGCAGGCGGTTGTTCGGCCCCAGCCCCGTGATGGCCAGCACGGGTGCCGTGGCGGGCAAGTTGCCATCGTCGTCCGGCTCCACATAGGTTTCCACGCTCGTGGGCAGGGCCGTCTGGATCAGCAGGTTCAGGGTGGTGACGCTGCTGCCCTTGCTGAGGGAAAACTGTGCGTGCTGGTAGACGCCCGTGTCGCCGGGCGTGGAAAAACGCAGGCTGCCGTCCTGCAGCAGCACGTCCGTGACGGCGCCGCTGACTTTGACGCTGTCGGCGCCGTCCGCAAAACCCAGCTCGGCCAGCGACAGCGTCACCACTTGCGCGGGCAGCACGGGATCGAGTTCGATGCTGGCGTTGGCGCTGAAGGTCCACGCCAGGGCCGTGCTCTGGAAGGCGATGTTGCGTTCGATGCGCACGATGATGGTGTCGTCGGGCGTGACGGTGGCGCCCGCGTCGATGCTGCCGGCCAGCACATTGCCATCGATAATGGTGCTGCCTTCCGGCGCGCTGGTCAGCACGGCTTGTACATTGCTGGCCGCCGCGCGGCCGTTGTTGCGGATGTGCACGAGGTAGGTGTAGTCCCAGGCAGTGCGGCTGACGCGCTGTTCGGCCACTTTTTCCAGCTGCGTCACTTCGAAGTCTCCAGCGGCCTGGACGGTGGCGCTGGTAGTCGCCGCGGCGGCCAGCATGACTTTCGGTGCGGGCGGCTGCGTGGGATCGCCGGGCCCACCGCAGGCGCACAGGCCCAGCGCCAGGGCCGTGGCCAGCGCGGTGGCGGCCAGCTGGCGCCGGCGCCGGCACGCGACGGCCAGCACGCCTGCCAGCAGCAGCCAGGGCGTGGAAGGCAAGGCGACGGCGGCCGGCTGCGTGCTGCCCGCCTCGAGCTCGATGAAGGAGACGGGGTCGAGGATGGAAAACGGCTGCGCGCCGGGGCTGCCCGCGCCCAGGTAATCGAAGGTGATGGAAAAGCCCGTGGCCGTGGCGCCGGGGACGATGCCGCCCGCCAGCGCCAGCGCGTCGAGGTAACCGCTGGCGGGAATGGCGGGATCAGGCTGCACCAGCAGCACGTCCCAGCCCGGCGCCGTGGAGACGTCGTGAAGGTTGGCGTACTGGCCCACGCTGAAGAACAGCGTGAATTCCTCGATGGGCACGGCCAGGGTGGTATTGCTGACGGTATAGTCGTAGCGCCACTGCGTGCCACCCAGCGATGTTGCCGTGTAGCCGATGCTGCTGCTGTGCGCGACAGACATCGCGCATAGCAGCAGCGCCAGCAGCGCCTGTTTAATAAAGCTCATGATCGTTCCCCCGTTGACTGGCGCCAAGCGTGCCCAGGCAAGAGGTGAAGCAGGAAGCGTTCCCGCATAAATTGTGCCGCAAAAACAAGGGCTTGTCTGATACGGACCGGCGCCGGTGTCAAATCTGCCGACACGGGTCTTTAGCGATGAGCGCTGTCAGCGTTGTCCTACCCATCTTGTCGAAACTGTCTGATTGTATGCCTTGCGGAAACACGCGATGATCGTGTTCATGCTGTAACAGCCAACCAGTCCGACGGAGTATGCGATGCCCAAGCCAGACCAGTCCATTCACGTGAACAAGCCGTTTCTGCTGATCTGCCTGTTTACCTTCTCGACCCTGGCTGCCACGGTGATGACTGCGGGCGAGGCGCAGACGGGCGATGCCGCGCCGTCGCCTGTGGCGCGCGAAGCTGGCCACGGCGCCTTGCCGGTCTGCGGCAGCGATGCCCTCACACTGTCGGCACGTTGCCAGCCTGGGCGCCAAGCTTGACTTGAACGGCCCCTTGCAGCCGCTTCTTCCGGCGCTAGCGCCGGCAGCTTGCACGATGTTGTCTTCTCTTGCGCCTCGGAATCGACTTGCTCGAACGCCTGCAGGGCCAGCGCGGCTAGCAAGGTGCCCGATCAGGTGCGCAACTCCTTCGCCGTGTATCTTCGCCCGTCACTTCGCGCATGCGCTGCAGCGCGCGGGCAGATCCACGTCCGTCCCGGCGTGGGGAATGGCCAGCGCCTTGATGTGCATCAAGGTGGCGGCATCGGGCAGGAGCTGGCCATCCGCGTCGCGGTAGCGGAACTTGCCGGGCTGGCCCAGGCGGGCGATGCCGTTCTGGTGGTCGCCCGTGTAGCGCAGGCCGGCGGCGCGCGCCGTGGTGGTGGCTATTTCCATGGTGATTGCCTACCTTGCCCGCCGCACACCCGGCGCGCCGTTATGCTAAGGTGCGCATTCGTAACGCCGTGCGCGGCAGACAGGAGCAGCAGATGTTTGGCAGAAAAAAGAATCTGGAAGAAGACCACGCCGCCCAGGCCGACAAGCAGTATGAAAAGAAATACACGGAAGACAGCTTCTGGGACAAGGTCGTCAAGTTCGCCAAGACCGCGGGACGCGAAGTCATCGAGAAAGCCTTGTGGCTGTATTACGCGGCGCAGCAGCCACATACCCCGCTGTGGGCCAAGACGGCCATTTACGGCGCGCTCGGCTATTTCATTTCGCCCATCGATGCGATTCCCGACATCACGCCCGTGGTCGGCTATGCGGATGACCTGGCCGTGCTGGCGGCAGCCGTCGCCACGGTTGCCACCTACATCACGGCCGAGGTCAAGGAACGCGCCGCCGACAAGCTGCGCGGCTGGTTCGGCGCCTAGGTGCCGGGAACGGGCTGGCCCTTCACCGCATTGCGGTAGCGGGCGCTGGCCTCGGCCTTCTTGACCGCCTCGCTGGCGATGTTCTGTGCCTTGATGCGGGCTTTTTCACTCTTGCTGCGCTGCTGCGCCACGTCCTTGTTGCCGATGCGGTTTGTCATGCTGGTCTCCTCGTTGAGTGTCAAGTTTGACCAGCACAGCATACGTTCTTGCCCGGGTGCCACCGTGCGCCCGCTCACACAAGCGGCATGCCTACCGGGCTTGCGCGCCGCTGCCCCCATGAGCCAGCAGGCGCAGCACGACTTCTTTCTGGAATGAACGAAACTCCTTGTCGGCGCTGACGTTGGCGAAGGCCAGCACGGCGGTCCTGCTGGCGCGGTCGACGCAGACGACGGAGGCGGCGCCCGGGTCGCCGCCGCTGTGCGTGGCCAGCGGCTTGCCGTCGACGTCGCGCAGCAGCCAGACCAGGGCCTGGCGCACGGACGCATCGGCAGGCGCGACGGCGGCGGCTTGCGGGGAAAAAAACAATTGCAGGGTGGCATCTTGCAGGTAGCGGTGGCCATCGACCCGGCCGCTATTGCTGAAGATAGCCAGGAAACGGGCAAAGTCATGCGCCGAGCTGCGCAGCAGGCCGGCGGGCCAGTCGGGATAGCCGACGGGCGGCAGCACTTGCAGGCCCGGTTCCTTGTGCGCATACGGTTGGGCGACGACTGCGCGCCGGGGCAAGCCGGCCAGGTTCCAGGCCGTGCTGTCCATGCCCAGCGGTTCGAACAGGTGCTCGTGCGCGTAGGCGTCCAGGCCATCGGGGTTCAAACGGCCCACCAGATAACCGAGCAGGGCGATGCCCACATTACTGTAGCGCCATTCCGTGCCTGGCCGGGCGGCAAACGACAGGTCCGCGTCATACCAGGCGCCGCCGCGCGACAGATAACCCTTGACGAAGTCGCGCAGGGGCAGACGCGGATCGCCCTGCACCGCAAACGCCGCGGTCTTGTCGTACACGGCATCGGAAATGCCCGAGGTGTGGCTGAGCAAATGGCGAAAGGTGATGGGCACATCGGGAAACTTCGGATGCATGAGCGGGAAGTCCAGATAGGCCGCCACCTTGTCGTCTAGCTGGAAGGCACCCTGTTCTAGCAGCATCATGACGGCCGTGGCCGTGACGAGCTTGCTGACGGAGGCGACATGAAACACCGTGTTGGCATCGGCCTTCTTGCCGGCCTGGATGTCGGCCCAGCCATAACCGCGCGCGAAGATGGTTTGCTCGCCGCGCACCACGGCCACGCTCATGCCCGGCGTTTCCGTGCGGGCCAGGCCATCGCGCATGAAGCCGTCAAATGCCGTTTCCCACGCCAGCTTGGCCGGATCGGTGGCGCAGCCCGTTTGCAGCAGGGCCAGTGAGACGCCCAGTCCCAGCACGCTTCTTCGTTTCATTGATTCTCTCTTTGCTGTTTTTAACGATCTTAACAATATTTCCGCCCGTCATAGGGGCGATTGACAAAACATTGCTTTACAGCAGTGACAAAGGGGCAGAGCGGTGTTTATTTACGCCAGTAGCGTTACAGCAGGGTGTGACCGTTTTTTAAGCCTTGTTTGTAAGCCTAGCCCTCAACCTTGTACAGCGACACACTGTCGTTCTGCGCCTGCATCTCGCGCACTTCGATGGGGTCGTGCGTGGAGCGCAAGCGGGGCAGGCTGTGCGGGTAGTGGGTGGTGATGAAGGCCAGCATCTGCTCGCGCACGATGCAGCGCAGCTCGAAGGCCGTACCCGAATCTATCGCACTGATCAGAAAGCGCACGCGCACGGCCCGCTCGTTCGAATCCGTCGCTTGCACGGTGCAGACCCGGCCATCCCATTGTGTGGCGGACGCGCAGATGCGCGTCAATTCCGCGCGCAGCGGCTCGATCGGGATACTGAAATCGAGCCACAGAAAGACCGTGCCCAGGATGTCCGAGGAGGTATGCGTCCAGTTCTCGAACGGATTTTCGATGAACCATTGCAGCGGCACGATCAAACGGCGTTCATCCCACACGCGCACGACCACATACGTGCCCTTGATTTCCTCGACCGTGCCCCATTCGCCATTGACGATCAGCACGTCGTCGATGCGGATGGGTTGAGAGAACGCAATTTGCAGCCCCGCAATGAAATTGCCGAGCACGGGGCGGGCGGCGATACCGGCCACCAGGCCCGCCACGCCGGCCGAAGCCAGCAGGCTGGCGCCGATCTGCCGCGCGCCGGGCAAGGTCAGCAGCACGAAGGACAGGCCCAGGATGACGACGATGGCGTGCGCGCTGCGCGTCAGCACGCGGGCCTGGGTAATCCTGCGCCGCGCGCGCAAGTTGTCGGCCGCATCGACGGGATTGATCTGGGAAATCGTGATGCTGAGCGACTCGATGCATTGCATGGCCAGCCAGGTCAGCGCGATGATCAGCGCCACGCTGGTGAGATGCGACATGGCGACCAGGCCCGGCGTGTCGTCGGGCGCGCCGGCCAGCACCACGCGCAAGCCGAAGACGATCATGCACAGCTGGCTGGCGCGGAAGGCCACGCGCGCGACATTACTGGTGAACGGGTGGCCATTGGCCAGTTTTTTCAGCAAGCCGATGCCGGCCCGGTGCACGACGATGGCGACCAGAGTGACGAGCAGGGCGGAAACGAGCACGGTCAGCGCCGAGCGCAGCGGGCCTCCCATCAGCGAGTGGAACGTGCTGAGATCCATAGGCGAAAACTCCTTGAAATGGGTGAGATGGAGATCGGAAGCGGCTATTTTACGGGCAGATGACGTCGCGGGGGCGTGCGTTGCCGAACGGATAAGACCTGCCTCCAGGTGGATACTGGCAGAAATTGCTGCGCTGCGCCATGCCACGTTGACGTTTCATTACGGAAAGCAAACGCGCGTCGCCGCATGGAAAACATAGTCATACTTGCCATGCTTTTTGTTTTTGCAAAGGAAAACGATGATAGTACGATCACTCCGAATGTCCTTGCGCTTTATCCTGCCACTGGCCCTGGTGCTGGGACTGTTTGCATATATTGTGGTACCCCTGCTCGACAATATCACCCTGCGCTGGTATGTGCGCGATCTCGACAGCCGCGCAGAATTGCTCGCCGGAACCCTCCGACCATCGCTCATCGAATACCTGCCCGCGCAAGATGCCAGCCGCATCGGCGAACTGTTCCAGGGCGCCACGCGCGACGAACGCCTGATCGCCATCGGCTTTTGCGACAATGCGGGCCACCTCGTCTACCAGTCCGCGCAATACCCGGCCTCTATCGGCTGTTGGAGCACGCCGCCCACGGGCGGCCTGTACAAATCCCTGGCGCAATTGCCGCAAGGGCAAGTCCACATCAGCGAAACGCCTGTCATGCAGGATGCGTCCCAGCTGGGACGCCTGGTACTGGTGCAGGACATGAGCTTTGTCGAGCGCCGCAATACCGATACCAAGCGTTTCATCTTTGCCTTCCTGGCCGTGCTGGCCGTGCTGATTTCCATGATGACCGTCTTCGTGGCCCACCTGAGCTGGCGCGGCTGGCTGTCGGCTGTGAAGGATATCTTGCGGGGCGAGTTGCTGCCGAAAAGTAATGGCGCAGTGGCCGCCGCCACGGCGCCCGCCGCCGCGCCCGCGCCGCCGCCGGAAATGCAGCCGCTGATCGGCGACTTGCGCGAATTGCTGCAGGAATACCATCTGGAACGCCAGGGCGATAACGGCTGGTCGTCCGACTGGACGCCGGACAAGCTGCGCGCCTTGCTGGAAGCGGACTTGCAAGGCGACCAGGTACTGGTGGTATCGAACCGCGAACCGTATATCCACACCAAAACCGAAGATGGGATAGCGGTGCAGCGCCCGGCCAGCGGCCTGGTAACGGCCGTGGAAGCGGTGATGCGCGCCTGTTCCGGCACCTGGATCGCGCATGGCGCCGGTTCCGCCGACCGCGAGACGGTGGATAAATTCGACCACGTGCCCGTGCCGCCCGACAATCCCAGCTATACCTTGCGCCGCGTGTGGCTGACGGAAGAGGAAGAGCAGGGCTATTACTATGGTTTTGCTAACGAAGGCATGTGGCCGCTGTGCCATATCGCCCACGTGCGCCCCGTGTTTCGCTCGTCCGACTGGGAGCAGTACGTCAAGGTCAACCGCCGCTTCGCCGAAGCCGTGATTGCCGAGGCGAAGACGGACAATCCCGTCGTGCTGGTACAGGATTATCACTTCGCCTTGCTGCCGCGCATGGTGCGCGAAGCCTTGCCGAAGGCGACCATCATCACTTTCTGGCATATTCCCTGGCCAAACTCTGAATCGTTCGGCATTTGCCCCTGGCGCGAGGAAATCCTCGACGGCTTGCTGGGCAGCACGATTCTTGGCTTCCACACGCCATTCCACCGCAAGAATTTCCTGGAAACGGTGGATCGCTACCTGGAAACCCGCATTGAGCCGGAAGCGTCGACCATTTCCTATGGCGGCGAGATGACGCAGGTGGAGGATTATCCGATTTCCATCGCCTGGCCGGACGACAATCCCGACCAGCCGGACGTGGCCACTTGCCGTGCGCAAATCCGTGCCGAACTGGGCGTGGCACCCGGCCACTTGCTGGGCATCGGCGTGGACCGCCTCGATTACACGAAAGGCATCGTCGAACGCTTCCAGGCCGTCGAGCGCATGCTGGAACAGCAGCCCGGCATGGTAGGCAATTTTACGTTTGTGCAAATCGCCGCCCCCAGCCGCGCTTCACTCGATGAATATCAAAGTTTCGATGCGCGCGTGCGCAAGATGGTCGAGCGCATCAACCGCCGCTTCGGCGGCGGCGATTACGTGCCCATCCTGCTGAAGGCCGAGCACCATGGACAGGACGACTTGCAGCGCTATTTCCGCGCTTCCGAGGTGTGCATGGTGACGAGCTTGCATGACGGCATGAACTTGGTGGCCAAGGAATTCATTGCCGCGCGCGACGACGAGATGGGTGTACTTGTTCTAAGTCAATTCACGGGCGCCGCGCGGGAACTACATGAAGCGCTGATCATCAATCCTTACCACATCGAGCAGGGTGCCGATGCGCTGTACCGTGGCTTGGTGATGCCGCCCGTGGAACAGCGCGAGCGCATGAAGAGCATGCGGGCACGTGTGAAACATTTCAATGTCTACCGCTGGGCCGGGCGCATGCTGCTGGACGCGGCCCGCTTGCGCCAGCGCGACAAGGTCATGACCAAGATCGACGCCCACAGCCGCATCAAGCGGCGCAAGGGAATTTGATGATGGAGATGTCTGACGATAGCGCAGCCCTGTTGCAGCTGCTGAGCATGCCCGGCAGCGCCGTCTTCCTCGACTTCGACGGCACCCTGGTCGACCTGGCACCCACGCCCGATGGCGTGCGCCTGGAGCCGGGCATGGTCGAAGCGCTGGCGCTGCTGTCCGAGCGCCATGGCGGCGCGCTGGCCCTCATTTCCGGGCGTCCCGTGGCGCAGATCGATGCCATGCTGGCGCCCTTGGTCTTGCCGGTGGCGGGCGTGCATGGCGTGGAGCGGCGCGGCGCCGATGGCGCGCTGCATGTGGCGGCTACGCCTGACGTGTCGCCCGCGCTGGCCCGCGCCCGGGCACTGGCGGCGATGTACCCCGGTTTGCTGGTGGAACAGAAGCGGGGCGCCGTAGCCCTGCATTACCGGCTGGCGCCTGAACTCGAGCAGCTGTGCGTGCAGGAAATGAGCGATGCTGTGCAAGCGTGCCCCGGGGTGTTGCTGTTGCATGGCAAAATGGTTCTGGAAGCCAAACCGGCCGCCACGGACAAGGGAGGCGCCATCGCCGCCTTCCTGCGCGAAACCCCGTTTTCCGGGCGCCGGCCCGTGTTCGCGGGCGACGACACCACAGATGAGGCAGGCTTTGCCTTTGTACAACAAGTTGGCGGGCAGGGCGTGAAAGTGGGCAGCGGCCCCAGCGCCGCCACCCTGCGCCTGGCCAGCCCGGGCGCCTTGCGCGCCACGCTGCTGGCCGCGTCCGTATTCGCTTTTAAGGAGTAGCCTATGACGACCCTTTACGATACCCCCAGCGGCGCCCATGCGCCGCAAGCCAGCCCGCCTTCCGCGCAAGCGTCCCTGAACTGCGGCGTGGTGGGCAATTGCGCCTTCAGCGCGCTGATCGACCAGGCGGGCCAGGTCGTCTGGTCGTGCCTGCCCCGCTTCGACGGCGATCCCGTCTTCAACCGCCTGCTCGACGAGACGGAAAACGGCAGCGTGTGGGCCATCGACATTGAAAACTTTGCGCGCAGCGAGCAATGTTACGAGCCGAACACGGCCGTGCTGCGCACGCGCCTGTATGACACCGAGGGGCGCGGCGTGGAAATCACGGATTTCGCGCCCCGATTCCTCAGCCGCGACCGCATGTTTCGCCCGCTGATGCTGATCCGCCGCGTGCGTCCGCTCGACCACGCCGTGCGCATCCGGGTGCGCCTGCGTCCCCGCTATGACTGGGGCAAGCTGGCGCCGCAGATCACGCAGGGCAGCCACCACATCCGCTATGTAGGACCGGAGCAGACCTTGCGCCTGAACACGGATGTATCGCTCAACTATGTATTGAGTGAAACGTATTTCGTGCTGGGCGGCACGGCCAACTTCCTGCTGGGCCCCGATGAAACCTTGGCCGGCGGCATTGAGGAGACGGCGCGCATCTTTGAAAAGGAAACCATCAATTACTGGCGCACCTACACGCGCCGCCTGGCCGTGCCGCTGGAATGGCAGGACGTGGTCATCCGCGCTGCCATCACCTTAAAACTGTCTTTATATGAAGACACGGGCGCCATCATCGCCGCCATGACCACCAGCATCCCGGAAGCGCCGGGCAGCAGCCGCAACTGGGATTACCGCTATTGCTGGCTGCGCGACGCGTTCTTTGTCGTGCGCGCGCTGAACAGCCTGTCCGAAGTGGGCACGATGGAAGAGTATTTGCGCTGGCTGACGAATATCGTGGCCCGCTCGAAGGGCGGCCACATCCAGCCCCTGTACGGCATCGGCCTGGAAGAACAGTTGCCCGAATCCACGCTAGCCCACTTGCCCGGCTACCGGGGCAACGGCCCCGTGCGTGTTGGGAACCAGGCGCAGGAACATTTCCAGCACGATGTGTACGGCAACATCGTCCTGGGTGCGGCGCAAGCTTTTCTTGATCACCGCTTGTTCCACCGGGCCGGCAAGGCCGAGTTTGCCGCGCTGGAAGCCGTGGGTGACCAGGCATTCCGGCTGCATGCGGAGCCGGACGCGGGCATGTGGGAGTTGCGCACGCGGGCGCGCGTCCACACCTCGTCCATGCTGATGAGCTGGGCCGCTTGCGACCGCCTGGCGAAAGTTGCGCATAAGCTGGGCTTGCCGGACCGGGCCGAGCACTGGAACAGCCGCGCCGTGCTGATCCGCGAACGGCTGCTGCGCGAAGCGTGGAGCGAGGAACGCCAGGCATTCGCGGAAAGCCTGGGCGGGCGCGACCTGGACGCCTCCGTCTTGCTGATGGCGGAAGTCAATTTCATCGACCCCATGGACCCCCGTTTCATCGCCACCGTCGATGCGCTGGAAGCGTCGCTGTGTGACGGCCCCTACATGCGCCGCTACGAGGCGCCCGACGACTTCGGCAAGCCGGAAACAGCCTTCAATATCTGCACCTTCTGGCGCATCGACGCCCTGGCCCGTATCGGCAGGAAGGATGAAGCGCGCAAGATCTTCGAAACGATGCTGCTGGCGCGCAACCACCTGGGTTTGCTGTCGGAAGACACGCATCCCGTGACGGGCGAAATGTGGGGCAACTTTCCGCAGACCTACTCGATGGTGGGCTTGATCAATTGCGCGGTCAGGTTGTCGGCGCCTTGGGATAGTGCTATTTAAGTGTGGGCCTGGATCGCGGGTCTGAGAAAATACCCATGGCTGCGTTGCTTGGGCTTGCCGTACATTCGTACTGTCTGCGCCCGCGCGCCAGGGTCTGCCCATTCGCTGGGCATTTTTCAGGCCCGCTGGGCCCGTGGAGCCCGGGTTGAGGGTTCGGGCCCTGGTTTGCTTTTCCATCGTTTAGATATCAAGTCAAAGTCTTGGGTAAAGCCGGCTCGCCCCGCCCATACAACCTGCACTCCGCCGCCAGCGCCAGCAAATTCGGGTCGCGCTCGCGGCTGCTCAGCATCAGCAGGGTGATTTGCTGGTGCGAGCCGTAGCGCGCGTCCAGCGGCAGCAGTTCGATGCGCGAGCTGAAGGCGCGCACCCTGCCGGGCAGCAGGCTGTAGCCGAGGCCGCCGCTGACCAGGTTGATCAGTGAGAAGATATCGCCCACGCGCATGGCTGTGTCGGGCACGAATCCCGCCAGTTCAAATGCATGGTTGAAGCTTTGCGAGGTGACAAAGCCTTCGTTGAGCGTGACGAATTTGTCATCGCGCAGTTGCCGCAAGTCCACCGATGCGGCCCCCGCATAGGGCGAGGCTAGCGGCGCGGCCAGGTAGACGTCGTCCTGGAACAGCGGCACCGCCACCAGTCCGGCATGTCGTTCTTCCTCCTGCACGCCGACGATGATGGCGTCCAGGCGGCCGTCAGCCAGGCTTTGCAGCAGTTCGCGGTTCGAGCCCAGGGTCAGGTCGATGTCGAGACCGGGCCGGCGCAGCTTCAGGGCGATTACCAGTTGCGGGATGCAGTGCAAGGTCAAGGAATATAGCGAACCGATCTTCAGCCGCACGGGGTTGATGCCCGACATTTCGCGCACCTTGCGCACGCCTTCCTCGCATTCGGCCAGCGCGCGCCGCGCCGATTCGGCAAAGGTGTAGGCCGCATGCAGCGGGATCAGGCTGCGTCCCTCGCGCTTGAACAGGGGGCAGCGCAAGCCGTCTTCCAGCGAGTGCAGGGCGCGGTGCACGCTGACGGTGCTTTGGCCCAACGCATCGGCGACCCTCGCCAGCTTGTTCAATTCCATAAAGCTGAGAAAAACTTCCAGCTTTTTCAGGGTAATTTCTTCATTGATAGCCATGATCACCGTGATTATCGTGAGTTCATTCACTTCAGAGTAATGAATATGGTAGCAGCTTGATTGTCGCGGCGCCGTTTTCGTTCTATCGTTAGGCTTCGATAGCTCATCCGGAGGCATGATGTCAACCGCCACAGCAGCGCCAGCGCAGCGGCAGAAACAATGGGACACGCGGCGCACCGAGAAACGCCGCCGCCTCGACGCCGTGCGCCATTACGCGAACGGTCCCGTGCTGCAACAGGGCGACATGGTCGCCGTGCTCGAAACCTTGCTCGCGCCGGGCGACCGCGTTGTTCTCGAAGGCAATAATCAGAAGCAGGCCGATTTCCTTGCCCGCATGTTGACCCAGGTCAATCCTGACAAGATCAACCATCTGCACTTGATCATGCCCAGCGTCAGCCTGCCTGAACACCTGGACCTGTTCGAACGGGGCATCGCCCGCAAGCTCGATTTTTCGTTTGCCGGCACGCAAAGCCTGCGCATCGCCCAGTTCCTGCAGGATGGCTTGCTTGAAGTGGGGGCCATCCATACGTATATCGAGCTGTATGCGCGCCTGTTCGTCGACCTGACGCCGAACGTCGTCATGGTGGCCGGCTACATGGCAGACCGCCAGGGCAATCTGTACACTGGCCCCAGCACCGAAGACACGCCCACGCTGGTGGAATCGGCGGCTTTCCGCGACGGCATCGTCATCGCCCAGGTGAACCAGATCGTCGATGATGTCAGCGACTTGCCCAGGGTCGACGTGCCCGGCTCGTGGATCGATTTCGTGGTGCAGTCCGACAAGCCCTTTTTCATTGAGCCATTATTTACCCGCGACCCGCGCGTGATCAAGCCCGTGCACGTGCTGATGGCCATGATGGCGATCCGCGGCGTGTATGAAAAACACCAGGTGCAGTCGCTCAATCACGGCATCGGCTTCAATACGGCCGCCATCGAGCTGATTTTGCCCACGTATGGCGAGCAACTGGGTTTGAAGGGCAAGATTTGCCGCAACTGGGTGCTCAATCCCCATCCGACCCTGATACCGGCCATCGAGACTGGCTGGGTCGAGAGCGTGCATTGCTTCGGCGCGGAGCTGGGCATGGAAGGCTATGCGGCCGCGCGGCCCGACGTGTTTTTCACGGGTAGGGATGGCTCGATGCGCTCGAACCGCGCCCTGTGCCAACTGGCCGGCCAGTACGCGGTCGACCTGTTCATCGGCGCCACCCTGCAGATGGATGGCCTGGGCAATTCCTCGACCGTGACGAACGGCCGCCTGGCCGGCTTTGGCGGCGCGCCCAACATGGGCCACGATCCGCACGGCCGGCGCCACCCGACACCCGCCTGGCTGGACCTGATCGAGACGGACGATCCTCTCGCGCGCGGCAAGAAGCTGGTGGTGCAAATGGTCGAAACGTTCCAGGATGGCGGCCAGCCGACGATTGTCGAATCGCTCGATGCCGTGGCCGTGGGCCAGGCCAGCGGCATGCCGCTGGCGCCCGTGATGATTTATGGCGACGACGTCACCCACGTGCTGACGGAGGAGGGCATCGCCTATCTGTACAAGGCCCGTTCGCTCGACGAGCGCAGGGCCATGCTGGCGGCGGTCGCCGGCGTGACGCCCATCGGCCTGCGCCACGACCCGAAAACCACGGCCAAATTGCGCGCCGACGGTTTGATCGCGCTGCCCGAGGATATCGGCGTGCAGCGCGGTGCCGCCAGCCGCTCGCTGCTAGCCGCGAAAAGCATCGCCGACCTGGTCGAATGGTCCGACGGCCTGTATCAACCCCCCGCCAAGTTCAGGAGCTGGTAGTGACGACGATGACGATGACGACGATGATGATGACTAGCGCCATGCCGGTGCGGCAGCGCTGCTCCGCGCTGGCGCGGCAAGTGCTGCAGGCGCTGCTCGATGAAGTGACTCTGACGCCGAAACCGGGCCTGGTCGATTTGCGCAGCCGTGGCGCCCACGCGGACTTGAACTGGGCCTTGATGTGCCATTCCGCGTGCGCGCTGCAGCCGGTGTTTGCCGCCATGGCGCAAGCGGGTTGGGACGGTAACGATGACGACGATGACGACGGCCTGCGCCAGCGCATTGGCGCCATCGGCCGCGATGGCGAGGTGCTGATGCTGGCGGCCACGGGCGGCGTGAACACGCACCGGGGCGCCATCTGGGCGCTGGGCCTGCTGGTGACGGCGGCGGCGCAACAGGGCGCGCGCGGCGCGTCGCTGGCGCCAAAAGCCGTGGCGGCGCGGGCCGGTGCGCTGGCGCGTTTGCACGATCGCAGCGCGCCTGGCGAGACGGGCAACAAGGGCGAGCTGGCCTGCCGCCGGTATCGGGTCGAAGGCGCGCGCGGCCAGGCCCGCGCCGGATTTCCCCTGGTGACCGGTGTGGGACTGGTTCAACTGCACGCCTCGCGGGCACGCGGCGACAATGAAACGACGGCGCGCCTGAATGCCTTGCTGGCGATTATCAGCCAGCTGGACGATACCTGCGTGCTGTCGCGCGGCGGCGAGGCGGCCCTGCAGGCGCTGCAAACGGGGGCTGCCCAGGTGCTGGCCGCCGGCGGCGCGGCCACTGCCGCCGGGTCGCAGGCGCTGCTGGCGCTGGAAGCGGTGGCGCTGGCGCGCGGCGTGTCGCCGGGCGGCGCGGCGGACCTGCTGGCGGCCACCCTGTTCCTGGATCGATTGACAGAAGGAGAAACGCATGGAAACGCGTGACTATACATTCCCGGCCGGGCAGCCGGCGGCAGGGCGCGCCCTGGCCGGCGTGGTCGGTTCGGGCGACCTGGAAGTGCTGCTGCAGCCCGGCGACGATGGCGTGACCCGCATCATGGTCAACACCTCCGTCGACGGCAAGGGCGCTGTCTGGGATGCGCTCCTGCAGCGCGTATTCGGCGGCGAGCCGCTGCCGGCGGCCAGCATCGTCATCAACGATTGCGGCGCCACGCCGGGCGTGGTGCGCATGCGCATCGAGCAAGCCTACGAAGAATTACAAGCGGGGAGGGCGGCGTGAGCACATTACAAGAACTGCTGGAGCGCGACAGTTTCATCGAACGGGGGGCGCGCAGCCGGGCGCGGGCCTTGCTGGATGCGGGCAGCATGCGCGAACTGCTCGATCCGTTTTGCGGCATCGCTTCGCCCTGGCTGCCACAACAGGGCGTGACGGCGCAGTTTGATGACGGCGTGGTGGTGGCCAAGGGATTGTTCGACGGCCAGCCGGCCGTGGTGCTGGCCATCGAAGGCGCCTACCAGGGGGGCAGCATGGGCGAAGTGGGCGGCGCAAAAATCGCCGGCGCGCTGGAACTGGCGGCGCGCGACAACCGCCAGGGCGTGCCGACGCGCGCCGTGATCGTGTTCGAAACGGGCGGCGTGCGCCTGCAGGAAGCCAACCTGGGCCTCGCGGCGATTGCCGATATCCATGCGGCCATCGTCGACCTGCGCCGCTACCAGCCTGTCATCGGCATCACGGCCGGCACCGTCGGCTGCTACGGCGGCATGTCGATCGCGGCTGGCCTGTGCAGCTACCTGGTGGTCACGCGCGAGGCGCGCCTGGGCCTGAATGGTCCGGCCGTGATCGAGCAGGAGGCTGGCGTGGACGAATTCGACTCGCGCAACAAACCGTTCATCTGGAGCCTGACGGGCGGCGAGCAGCGCTTTCACAGTGGCCTGGCCGACGCCTATGTGGCAGACGATACGGCGCAGATGCGCGCCACCGTGGCCGAATTGTTCCGGCGCGGCCTGCCGGCGCAGCACCGCAGCAGCCAGGCAGACGTCTTCCTGGCCCGCCTGGCGGAAGTGGACGCCGGCCCGCAAGCCACGGCAGGCGCCGTGCGTGCCAGCTACAGCAAAGGAGTCGCAGCATGAACGCCATCACCGATACCAGCCGAGGCGCCATCTGGCTGGCGGCCCTGACCGACAGCACTGCACCGCTGGACGGCTATCCCGCTTCCGTGCGCGTGGTGGACGCGCCGCTGGCGGGCGAGCCGGCGCGTTACCTGGCCGTGCTGCCCGACCCGGACAACCGTTTTGTGCGGGCGCGCACGGGTGAAATCGGCCTGGTCGAAGCGTGGCGGCTGGCGCGCGCCGTGCAGCAGGTAGTTTTGGAGGACCACGAGTTGGCCGTCAAGCGGCCCATCGTCGCCGTCATCGACGTGGCCAGCCAGGCCTACGGCCGGCGCGAAGAAGCGTACGGTATCCACCAGGCGCTGGCCGGCGCGGCGGGAGCCTATGCCGAGGCGCGTCTGGCCGGCCATCCCGTGATCGGCCTGATCGTCGGCAAGGCCATGTCGGGCGCCTTTCTTGCGCACGGCTACCAGGCCAACCGCCTGATCGCGCTCGATGATCCGCAAGTGATGGTGCACGCGATGGGTAAGGCGTCGGCGGCGCGCATCACCTTGCGCACGGTGGAGGCACTGGAAGCGCTGGCAGAGACCATCGCGCCCATGGCCTACGACATCCGCAACTACGCCACCCTGGGGCTGTTGTGGCAAACCTTGCAGGTGGCGCAGCCGGACGCGCCGTCAGAGCTTGATCTGGCGCAGGTGCAGGGTAGCCTGCAGGCGGCGCTGGCCGACATCCGCGCCGACCCAGGGCACGATCTTTCCAGCCGCCTGGGTGCGCCGCACCGCCGGGCCTCGGGCAGGGTCAGGGAGATACTAGGGCAGCAGTGGTAGGGAGCAGATGCACCAATAGAGTAGACATCAAGTCATTCCATTCCTATGCAGGAGACACATCATGATCATTGAGGGAACCGCACTGCTGGCGTTATGCCATTCGCTCACGGTGGGTACGTCTCATACGGGCCTGGGCTGTACGCCGGGAAGCTCTTTGCCGTTCTTTGCCGTCAAGGCGGTGGCGGCCTGATGCCGGATTTCCGCGCGCATGATTTGCTGTGGGCGTCCGGTCTGCCGGAAGATAGTCCCATGCCCGCCTGGCTTGACGCGGCCTGGCTGCAGGCGGCGCCGCTGGTGGTGCGGCGCGCCAGCTGCGTGTCCGGACGCATCCCCGTGGGCTTGCGCGGCATGCTGCGCAGCGAGCGGTATGCGTGCGAAGTGGAGGCAGCCGCCGTCTTGCGCCGGGTGACGCCGGAAATGTTGGCGCGGTTGGCGCGGCTGGCGCGCGCGCCGGAGCCTGGTGTTTCCTGTACTGCGCTCGATGCGCTGCGGCAGGTGGCGCCCTTGCTCGACGCCACAGGCTGGGCCTGGGGACCGACGGGCGGCGTGGGCTTCGCGCTGGCCAGCGGCTTGCCCGTGCTGCGCGCCGACAGCGACCTCGATCTCGTGCTGCGCATCGCCGCGCCACCGGACGCCGCCCAGGCCGACGCGCTGCGCGCCATTGCGGCAAGTGTCACGGCGTGCCGTCTGGACTTGCAGATCGACACGGGCATTGGCGGCTTTGCGTATGCCGAGTGGGCGGCGGGGCGTGCGAAGATTCTGCTCAAGACGGATCATGGCCCAGTGTTGACGGCCGCGCCATGGGAGCTTGTATGAGCGTGGTATTTACCTTTCCGGGCCAGGGCGCCCAGTATCCGGGCATGCTGCATGCGCTGCCGGACGATGCGGCCGTGGCGGCGGCCCTGGCTGAAGCGGCGGGCGTGCTGGGCCAAGATCCGCTGGCACTGGACACGGCTTGTGCGCTGGCCTCGACTGGGGCCGTGCAACTGTGTCTGCTGATCGCCGGCGTGGCGATGGCGCGCTCGCTCGCCGCGCGCGGCGCGACACCCGACATGGTGGCCGGCTTTTCCATCGGCGAGTATGCGGCGGCCGTCGTGGCCGGGGCGCTCGATTATGCGGATGCCCTGCGTCTGGTGGCGCGGCGCGGGCAACTGATGGAACAGGCGTACCCGGTCGGCTACGGCATGGCGGCCATCATCGGGCTTGATCAGGCGCAACTGGAGCCATTGCTGGCCCAGGTGCATGGCGCCGCAACGCCTGTGTATATCGCCAACCTGAATGCGCGGCGCCAGATTGCCATTGCCGGCAGCGAGCCCGCTCTGCAAGCGGTGATGGCGCTGGCCCTGGCGCACGGCGCCAGCAAGGCGCGGCGCCTGGCCATCAGCGTGCCGTCGCACTGCCCGCTGCTGGACGCCGCCGCGCTGGACTTGCGCGCCGCCTTCGACGGCGTGGCCGTGCGCCGCCCGTCGCTCGTCTACCTGAGCAGCAGCGCGGCGCGCGCGCTGTTCGACCCGGCCCGCATCCGCGACAGCCTGGCCGCCAACATGGCGCAGCGCGTGCAGTGGACCGCTACCTCGCGCCTGGCGTGGGAGCGGGGTGCCCGGCTGGCGCTAGAAATGCCGCCCGGCAGCGTCCTGACGCGCTTGACGGCGCCTGACTTCACGGATGGCGTGGCCGTCTGCTGCGATGGCAACCGGGGCAACAGCTTGCTGGCGCTGGTGCAGCGCGAGCGGGGTGACACCGTGCCTTAAAGCCTGGCACTCAATCCAAGCTGGAAGCCCCGGCCTGGCAATGGCGCAATGTACTTCAGTGGGGAATTGTGCGGCCTGGCATCGTCATCAAGAAGGTTGGTGCCGCTGATGAACACTTCGATACCTGCAAACGGCGAATTTGGCACCTGGAGTTCGCGGCTCACCTGGAAGTTCACCATGTTGTATCCATCGAGCGGCACTTCCTCGCTGACGCTTTTCCCCAGGTACTTCTGCTTGTCGTAATAGGTGCTGGAAACCCTGGCCTTCCACCCCTTGTTCTCCCACAGCAGATTCGCGCCGTAGCGATTGGTTGGCATGTTGGGCAGATACTCGCCGTCGTTGTGCGCGCGCAGCTTGTCCGGATTGTCCGCCTTGTTTTTGACCAAGTCGGCAAATGCTGAGATGTTCAGCTTGCCGTAGCCGCCCAGCTGAATGACCTGGGATACGTCGATCTCGAATCCCTTGACCGTCGTATCGGTCTGCTTCCAATACTTCAATGGCAGGCGATTTGCCGTCTGCATCCCCGAGTGGCCAAGGTAGAGATAGTTCTCGTACTTCATGACGTAGCCGGTTGCCGACATGGTAAAGCCGCGATTGCCGAACAGGGCGGTGAGTTCGGTATTCCTCGCGCGCTCGGCCTTCAAATTCTGGTTTCCTTCTTCCTGGGCCAGGATCGAATAGTGCCGATTGCTCGCATACAACTCATTGACATCGGGTGCTCTTTCCGAGGATGCATAGCGCATTTTTGCACCGAAAAGCTGGCCAAATTTGGCCGAGGCGCCCAGGCTATAGCTGTTCAGGCTGAACGCCCTGTCCTCGAGTTTGGAATTGCTCGCATTTCTCGACGTCTTGAATCCGCTCTTGCGGATCTCGTGGTCCACTTTTTCATGGCGAAAGCCGGCATCGAAGGTGGCCCAGTCGAAGTCGAGGCTCTCCTTCACGAACAGCGCGCGGCTAGCTGTGCTCGCATCGGGAAGGTAAAGTTGCGACCCGGTACCGGCGATATCCCTGGCTTTATGGCTCAAACCAAGCAAGCCGCTCAATGGCCCCGCGCGCCGATGCGCGAGCAGGATCTCGGCTTGATTGGTGTCAAACCGGTAGTCATTCGCTCTGGTGGAGCCAAGACGTTCTCCCGACGCATTGTTCAAGCGCGAAACGCGCAATTGCGCGCTTTCAACGTAGGCCGCAGGGGCGAGCAGATTGGCTTCCAGCGCATATTTATCCTGCTTGATCACCACACCGACGGGCAGCCCCTCGTCATGATTCGCGCCGAACGACTTGTTTTCCATGGAAAATCCAGGGATGCCATACTCGCTTTCCTTGGAATCGAGACTGACGGCCACGTAGCCACGATCAAAAAAGTAGGTCGTGCCGACGGCAAAGTGGGAGTTGCTGGCATAGCTGTTGCCCAGGGTGCCGTGGTAATCGGGGGTCACGTCCTTGTTGATCTTGTTTTTGGTCATCGATGGCGTGCCCGGCACGTAAGCGGGGTTGGCCGGATTGACGTAGGTTTTGCGCTGCCAGACGGACGTCGGGCTATTGGTATAGAAGGAAAAATCACCGTCCGCCCAGTCCGGATTTTCTGTCATGAACTGGTCGATAAAGGGCTGCGAAGCCTTGTTGTAGACCTGTTGGATCCTCGCTTCTTTCTGGCAACTGTCGGCCAAAAAGGTATTCACGCCGCCCTGCAAGGGGAACAGCTGGCTGTTGCAAGCGCCGGCCTTGCTGTTTCCCGGAATATCGTAATGCCCGATTTTCTGGAATGACATCTGCAGATTGGTCGAGAAGTGCTGTTGATCGTTGAAGTTCATGCGCAAGCCCTGGGCGTTGGCATCGTTGAAGCCCTTGCGCAGTATAAATTCCAGGTCCTTTTCCCTGGCCTCCATTTTCCTGGAAATGATGCCGGAATCGACGTCGACGCTGCCGCCAATCGCATTGCCGCCGAAACGCACGCTATCCGATGATTTGTTCACGGTCACGCTGCGCACGAAGAGCGGATCGAAAGGGATGTTGATGTCACCGCTGAGCGCATTCATGCCGAGGATGGACTGGCCGTCTTCCAGGATTTGTACCCGGTTTCCGCTCAGGCTGCGTATCACCGGTGCGCCGGCATTCGGCCCGAAGGCGCTGCTTTGCACGCCCGAGACATGCTCGAGCATGCCGCCGAGCGTTCTGTTTTGGGCCTGCACATTCTCGACCAAAACGACGCTGTCGATGGTGGATGGCCGGTCTGCGCGGACTTTGATGGTTCGCAGGGTGATGTCGTCCGTTGCGTAAGCGAGTGGAGCAGTGGCCAGCATGGCAGCTGCGAATACGTGATAGTGCATAGGACTCTCTAAAAAAGGCGGAATGTGGTGCTGGCGCTGGACGCAGGCGCAGCGCGAACATGTAAATGCAATAGAGTTGCAATAGTAGCTTGCGCGCAATGCTATTGCAAGTAAACTGCATTTGATGGCGTTGGCCGGGCCGCGTACGGAAAGCGCGCAGCGCAGACAGCCGGCATGTGCCGGCTATTGGGTAGCAAAGTGTGGAGGTGCGATGACCGCTATTCGTTGCGCGTTGCGCGTGCTCAGGCCGGTGGCAAGGTGTGCGGCGCAGACTGAATGAATCCGCCTGCGCCGTTATGGAAACGCTGCCTCAGGTGACTTCAATGGCTCTTCGCCTGCAGACGACGCGCACGCCGTTTGCGCTCCCAGATGACGATGCCCGTCACCGACAGCATGGCGACCATGATACCCATGAAGGACATCAATATGCGTCCCGGCAGGCCGAGGATGCGGCCCGAGTGCAGGGGGAATTGCAGTTGCACGAAGACGTCGGCCGCCGTGCCTTCCCACGGCTTGTGCTGACCGATGATGCTGCCGTCCATGCCATCGACGTACAGGTTCGACAGGCCCATGCCGGCCGCGCCGAATTCATCGGCCGGGTCGAAGAAAGAGACGTTGTAGAAGGAATAATTGCCGCCATAATAAATGCCGCCGATGGGCGCCGTGATACCGCGCTGCACGGCTTGTTTTTTGGCGATCTCTACGGCCTGCTCGAAGCCGATCACAGGCTTGATATACGTGCCGTACGGTGCCGGCGTCTGCGTTTCGTATGGGCCCGGCGTGGTGGTCGATACCAGCGACATCACGGGATAGAACACTTCGCGGTACAGGTTCAGCGAGAACGAGGTGAACGCCACGACGAGGATGATGGCCCACACCCACAGGCCGCCCGCGCGGTGCAAATCGAAATTGAGCTTGTAGCCGCCGGCCGCCCAGCGCACCACCCACGACGGTTTCCAGCGCTGCCACCAGTTGGCGGCGTCGCGGTGGCGCGGCGCGTCAGCCCGTGCACGCAAACGGCGCGGCGTCGTCAGATAGAATGCCACCATGCTGTCGAGCAGCCAGATCAGGGCTACGCTCCCCATCAGCCAGTAGCCCCAGCGATCCGTGCCCCAGAAGGCGGGCACGTGCAGGCTGTAGTGCAGATGGCGCAAAAACGGCATCAGGCTGCGGCGCGACAGGGAAATGGCGGTCGAATCGCGCGTGCCCGTGATGTGCGCCGTGACGGGGTCGATGTAGACGGTGTTGTAGTCGAGCACGAACGGTTTGTTTGTGCTCGGGTCGGTGAGCGGACGCACCATGAAGGCGGCGGCATGGCCTTCTTCCAGGCCCAGGGTCATGTAATTGACTTCCACGCGCGGGTCGGCCGCAGCTACCTTGTGCGCCAGAGCAAACGGCGCTTGCAGGGGGCCGCGGCCCGGCGTGTCCATGATATCGGCGTTGAGCCATTCGTCCAGTTCATGGTCCCACGAGGTGACGGCGCCCGTCAGGCCGGCGACGATGAGGAAGAGGGCGATGGTCAGGCCAGCCCAGCGGTGTATGACAGTCCAGAAAGCGCGCATGCGGTACAAACCTTCAACATGAAACCGGCTTGTTGCCGCCAGCGTGCGCCACCAGGGCGCACAGGGAAATTCAGGCATAAGCCCGGTAGTTTGATAATGGGAATCGTTCTCATTATCCGCCGTGGCATGGTATTTGTCCAGCGCCAATGGTGTTGCCCAGGGCCAAATCGCGCATGCTAAGATGCTAGCAACAAGTTAATTTACATTCCACATGGAAATATTCAAGGCATGCGCATAGAAGATCGGAACAATGTCCGCGTGAGCGAATACAGCGCTGCGCCACAGGCGGGCGCGGTAACCACCATGGTGTTCATGCACGGCTTTGGCTGCGATCAAATCATGTGGCGTTACTTGGAGCCATTGTTTCGCCCCCACTACCGTACCGTGCTGTTCGACCTGGTCGGCAGCGGCGCTTCGGACCTGGGTGCCTATGATTTCGATAGCTACGCGCGGCTTGACGCGCATGGCGCCGATCTGCGGCAAGTTATCCATGCCGTCGGCGGCGGCCCCGTGATTTGCGTGAGCCATTCCGTCAGCGCCATGAGCGCCTTGCTGGCGACCATTGCCGAGCCGGAACTGTTCGCCGCGCAAGTCATGCTGGCGCCGTCGCCCTGTTATATCGATGACGAGGCGGCCGACTACCGGGGTGGCTTCAGCCGTGCCGATATCGACGACTTGCTGGCCGCCATGGACAGCAATTACCTGGGCTGGTCCGCCAGCATGGCGCCGGCCATCATGGGTGCGCCCGGGCAGCCGGTGCTGGGACAAGACCTGGTGAACAGCTTTTGCCGCACGGATCCCGTCATTGCCCGGCATTTCGCGCAAGCCACGTTCTTGTCCGACCACCGCGCCATCTTGCCGCGCAACAGCACGCCGGCCCTGATCGTGCAATGTAGCGACGACTTCATCGCGCCGCCACCCGTGGGGCAGTACTTGCGCGAAATGTTGCCGCACAGCAGCTTGCAGATGGTCGAGAATGTGGGCCATTGCCCGCATATGAGCGTGCCTGATGCCAGTTACCGCGCCATCCGCCACTTTCTTGACGGCCTGTATCTGTAATGCGCGATACGATGCCTTCCTTGCCTGACACTCATACCTTGTTCCAGCATGCGGCTTGCGGTTTGCTGCTGTGTACGGCCGACGGCACCATCGTGCAGGCAAACGCCACCTTTTGCGGCTGGCTCGGCTATGGCGCAGGGGAATTGATCGGCAATAAGAAACTGCAAGACTTGCTGACCATCGGCGGGCGCGTGTTTCACCAGACGCACTGGCTGCCCCTGATGCAGGTGCAGGGCAGCGTGTCGGAAATCTTGCTCGACATGCGCCAGCGCCAGGGGCGATCCATCCCCATGCTGTTCAATGCTGTGCGGCGCGTGCATGACGGCGTGCGCTATGACGAAATCGCCGCCTTTGTCGCCAGCGACCGACGCAAATACGAGCAGCAGCTGCAGCTGGCGCGCAAGGAAGCAGGTGTGCTCAACGAGCAGTTGGCGGCCGCCGACCGGCGCAAGGACGAATTCCTGGCGACCCTGGCGCACGAGCTGCGCAACCCGTTGGCGCCGATCCGCAATGTGCTGGAAGTGCTGCGCCTGGCGCAGCTGGACGACCCCCAGCTGCGCTGGGCCCGTGACGTGCTGGGTCGCCAGGTGGGCCATATGACGCACCTGGTCGACGACTTGACGGAAGTGTCGCGCATCACGCGGGGGCGCCTGGAATTGCGCCGCGCCAGCGTGGAGCTGGCGCCCGTGGTGGAAGCGGCCCTGCATAGCGTGGCCGAGCTGGCGGCGCAGTCCGGCCACAAGGTGCTCGTGGAGCACTGGCAGCAGCCCATCTGGCTCGACGCCGATGCCACGCGCCTGGGGCAGATGATCGCCAACCTGCTGACCAACGCCGTCAAGTACACGCCGGCCAACGGCGTCATCGGGCTGGAAGTGTCGTGCACGCAAGAGGAGGTGTTGATCAGCGTGCGCGATTCGGGCATCGGCATCGCGCCCGAGTACCTGGACAAAGTGTTTGACCTGTTTGCGCAGCTGGAGCCGGCCCTGTCGCGGGCCCAGGGCGGCCTGGGGATCGGCCTGTCGCTGGTGCGCGGCCTGGCCCAATTGCATGGCGGCAGCATTAGCGCACACAGCGACGGCGTGGGCCAGGGCAGCACCTTCGAATTGCGTTTGCCGCTGCCGGTCGTGCCGCTGCAAGCGCCCGCGCCCGTGGAGCGCCGCCTGCTGGCCGGCACGCGCGAGGGCACCGTGCTGGTGATCGACGACAGCGCCGACGCGGCCGAAAGCCTGGCGCTGGCGCTCGACATCCTCGGTTATGAAGTGCGCACGGCCTACGACGGCGCGTCCGGCGTGGCGGCAGCGCACAGCTTCATGCCGCAAGTGATCCTGCTCGACATCGGCTTGCCGCATATGAACGGCTACGACGTGGCAAGATTGTTACGCAGCCAGCCTTGCGGGCGGCACGCCATCCTCGTGGCCGTCACGGGCTGGGGCCAGGACAAGGACCGCCAGATGGCGTCCGATGCGGGCTTTGACCTGCACCTGACCAAGCCCGTGGATTTTTATGAGCTCGATACGGTGCTGCAAAAGATGCTGCAAGCGACCTGAGTTGCCGTAGAGCCATGCGGCACCCATTGCCGGCGCCTGTTTTCTTTCTCCCCATCATCTGTTTCCGTTGGTATGCCTCTATTGTTTGCGGTAAATCAAACACGGAATTCCAATATTAAATATAAAAGAAATTTCATTTAAAAATTAAATGTTATTAATGGATAGATTCTAAATATTATTAAAAATAATTTGACTTGAAAAAATAAATAAAATATCCTCTCATCGTGGTTGCGGTAATGGAGGTCAAAAAATATCATTGATCGCCTGGCGCATAAATATTGTCGATAGATTTGGTGATTTATTGATATATTCTGCGTATTTTTAATTGATACATTTCGCGTATTTTTATGCGCCGGTTATGCTGTCCGATTGCGCCGATAGCGCTGCCGGGAATCTGACTGGATCTTCATTATTCCATCGCACAAAGGATAGCTGTAATGTTTAATTCCATTCCAAAGAGGGGTAAAACCATGGCAGTAATTAATGTACTGGTAGCGGTCAATGTCGGTCAGGCAGTGGCACAAAAAAATCTGAGCAAGTATGTCTTCATGGTAGATACGACTGGCTACTCGGGCAACGGCAACGAAGGCGGTAACGAACTGGTGACGACGTGCCAGAACGGCGACACCATCGTCTGGAACGTGACATCGCTGGATCCGGCCGAGCAGGTTTCCATTCACAGCTTCGGCGGTACTGCCATCAGTAACGGCATGATCAATCCGGCGCCCTACCCGCAATACGACAACACCGTATGGGGTGGCCGCGTCAATGCCAAAGGCAGCAATGTGCAATATACGATGACCTTGTTGCTGGCGAAAAACACGTTGCTGACTTTCGATCCGTTCATCGTGGCGTCGAATCCGCAATAATCGGTGTGATGGCCATGTTCGGCATGCCGCGCGCATGGCCTGTTCTGATGTTCTTTAAAAGAATATTTTCCTGATGCGCCTGGAGTTTTATATTTCCAATTGATTCATTGTTTCCCTTGTTCTGCTTAAATGCCCCGCTGGCAGAAGTATAATCAATCATTCGCTCCTTACTATATCGAAGCAGGCTCCCGGTCTGCTCCAGCGTTAGCTCTTGCGCGGGCTTTTCGCTGCCTGTCGTATAATAGGGTCGCAACAATCATCCTTCCAGGTGCCGAGCACCGTTCACCATTCACCATTCACCATTCACCTTTTATAGCAGCGAGGCGGGCGCGTATATGTCCATGACGCGCTTGGGAAGAATAACAATGGAAAAATTGACAGAACTTGAGCTGGAATGCTTCCAGCTGCGCCATGGCGATGGCCGGGCGGACCGCTGCGTGGACTGGGCCGTGGAGTGCTTGCGCCTCGATCAGGAAGGCGACGACCTCGATATCGTGCTGCTGGCCAGCGCCCGGGGCATTGACGAGGTGTTGCCGCTGGCCGAAGCCATCATCGGACGCTATCGTGGCGACGCGCGTCTGGAGGAGCAATTCCTTGCCGGCAAATACATCGTCGAACTGCGCGCCGCCTACCTGGCAGGTCGGGAAAGCGTGCAATCGCTCGACGCCAAGCTGACGCGCCTGTATCCGGCCCTCGGCTACCCCGACTGGCTGGTCATGCTGAGCCGCAATTGCGAGTACGCGATCGATGTGGCCGATTTTGAGCAGCCTTTCGAGCGGGAATTCGACTACATCACTCGTTTGTGGGCTGAGGCTGGCAGTGCCGCCGATTTTGAAAAACTATATTCCCGCGAGACGTCGAACGGGCACGACGTGAGCTGATGCTTGGATGCACTATGAAGAAAATCGATATCTTTGTCTGTTCCCCCTCCGCCATGCGCGCGTGTGCGGGCTGGACAGAGGCGTGTAACTCTTTTCCCTTCACCGGCATTACCTTGCCGGGGGAGCTGGACTTCGCGTCACTGGCACACTTGCTGACCCAGTCAGCCGCGCCGGCTCTCAGGCCGGCAGGAATCGAGGGGCGCGATTTGTACGTGTTCGGGGATGATATCGCGCATGCGCTCGGGCGGATGGCGGACGACGAGTTGACTGATACCGCGGTGGCGTGGTCGAAGACGGCGCCTTGGGCGGGTTTGGATATCAATCCCTTCGACCTGGCTGGATTTCTCGTGGAGTTGACGTCGGCATGGCATCAATCCGTGACACCGGACAAGGCGCTGTTTGCGTGGGTGGATGCCTGATGGAGGGCGAGACAGATGACGCCAGGGGTGATCGATGACTCATAGGGAAGCGCTGCGGACGCTGGGCCTCAGTGATGCCATGCTGCGCCAACGGCCGCTTCGAACGCTGTAGCCTGGAAAATATTGACGATATATGGTGCAGCTACTGCCAGTTCGGCTTTCATGAGGTGGCGAGGATGCTGGTGGCGTTGGAATCGGACAACGCCACGAAGGATTACGCGCGTTGGCGCGCCAGCTGGGGCGCGAGCTGCGTGGATGCCATTCGGTGAACAAGTTCGCCAGCGGCGCCATGTGACGATCTGATGCACCGGGCGGTCGCCCGGGCAGGCGACTGCCGAACTAAACCTTAAGCCGGCTGCGCGCCGCTCACATTCCGGCTGCGGTTTTCCACCAGCACGGAAATGCCCAGCACGACGATACCGCCGCAGGCCAGCATGGCGCCGACCCAGCCTGTCGAGCGCAAGCCCATACCCATGGCGATGGCGATGCCGCCGGCCCAGGCGCCCAGCGCGTTGGCGATGTTGAAGGCGGAGTGGTTGAGGGCGGCGGCCACGGTTTGTGCGTCGCCGGCCACGTCCATCAGGCGCGTTTGCACGGCGGGGGCGACGGCGATGCCGGCGCCGATGGCGAACAGGTTGATCGCCGTCAGCCAGACATTGCTGCTGGTATAAGTAAACGCGGCCAGCGCGGCCACATTCCATAGCAGCACGCCAAAGATGGTCCACAGGCGCGAGCGGTCGGCCAGCCAGCCGCCGATCAGGTTACCCAAGGTCATGCCGACACCGATGATTGCCAGCAAGATGGCGATGACCAGCGGCGACACTTTTGTGATTTCCAGCAAGGTGGGCGTGATGAACGTATAGACGGCGAACATGCCGCCGAAGCCGATCGCCACCATCAGCAGGGTCAGCCACACTTGCAGGCGGCGGAACACGCCCAGTTCGCGGCGCGGGCTCGCATCGCCGGCAGCGACCATGGGCACGAAGATGCGCACCATCAGCATGGTCAGCAAGCCCAGCGCGGCGACCAGCAAGAAGGCCGAGCGCCAGCCCAGGGTCTGGCCGATATACGTGGCCAGCGGCACGCCGAAGATGTTGGCTACGGTTAAGCCCATCAGGACACGGGCGACAGCTTGTCCCCGTTTGTCCGGTTCGGCCAGGGCGGCCGCCACCAGGGCTGCCACGCCAAAGTAGGCGCCATGGGGGATGCCGGCCACAAAGCGGGCCACCACCAGTAAGCTGTAGTTGGGGGCGATGGCGCTGAGCAAGTTGCCGCCAGCAAACATCAGCATCAGACAGATCAGCATCAGACGGCGTGGCATGCGCGCCAGAAAGATGGTGATTAATGGCGCGCCGATGACCACGCCCAGCGCGTAGGCGCTGATCATGTGGCTCATTTGCGGCAAGGTCGTGCCCAGGTCGTCGGCCACGACGGGCAAGATGCTCATGGAGGCGAATTCGCCCGTGCCGATGGCGAGGCCGCCGATGGCCAGAGCCAGGTCGGCATAGCCAGCGCCATAAGGCGCAGTGACGCGCGGAATCAGGGGATCTACGGAGGCGTGCATGTTCTTGTGAGTTGGGTAAGCAATGACAGGGTGAAGAAGCGTGCTGTGGCTCAGCCGCAGTGGCAGCAATGCGCTACCGGATGCGAAGTGAAGAAAGGCAAGGCGGAGTAGCAGCCCCGGCATTTCGGGTCAGAAGAGCTGCCCACAGTCAATATTGTAAAAGATTCGGGCAAGTTCTGCCGGGAGGCGGTAAAAATATGCTGCACTGCACATGACAGCGCTTGCGCTTGTTGTTAACGATAACACGGAATTCTTCGAATTCCTCCACAGACGGGCGAAGATTGCAGGGCTGTGGCGAAATTGGTGTGGCGGAGTGAAGACAGAATGGCTGGGCAAGTCAAGTTCGTCGTGGACATAGTTAGCTTAACTTGATTCCCATAAGGTCTGACATGCTCGATATTGGCCAGCAGCAATACTTCAGCGCCGTCGCCGAGGAAGAACACGTGGGGCGCGCCGCAGAGCGCCTGCATCACAAGGTAAATTTGCGGCAGATGGTGGGAATTTTCCGCGTAACCCTGCTGGAGCAGGCCAGCGGTGTGGTCATGCCGGAGCAAATAGACGTATAAATATGGCAATCACCTGTCGGGAGGATTGTCATGTTCGATCTGGATTTGCCTGCGTGGGAATTGGTGGCACGCGCCGTTATGGTCTACCTGGCCTTGCTGTTGATGGTGCGCATGACGGGCAAGCGCACGGTGGGGCAATTCACGCCGTTTGACTTGCTGGTCGTCATGCTGCTGAGTGAAGCGGTATCGAACTCGCTGTCGGGCGGCGACGATTCGATTTCCGGCGGCTTGATCCTGGCCTTGACTTTGATCTGTCTCAACATGCTGATTGCCTGGATCACTTCGCGCAGCCGCAAGCTTGCCGAGCTGGTCGATGGCACGCCCGTGCTGCTGGGCCGCGATGGCGTGATTTTCAACGACGTGGTAAAGAAATGCCGCGTGGCCAGCGGCGATGTCGAGCAGGCGCTACGCGAGGCTGATTGTCCGTTGCCGGACATGAAATGCGCGTTCCTGGAAGCGGATGGCAAGATCACTATCTTGCAAAAGTAAATGATCAGATTTTCCTGTCGCGCTTCAAGTGCAAGGGCAGCCACCACCACATGCAAATGATGAGTGAACCCATCAGCACGCAGGCGACGATGCCGGCGATGTGGCCGAACACTTCCGACATCACCAGATTGGTGCCGAGGATGAATGCCAAGGCCAGCGAAAAGGCACCGCAGATCATGATGCGGTCGGCCACGCGCTTGAAGCGCTCGCGGTCTTGCAGGGGACGCATGATGCGGTGCTGGATGGCTGGCGCGCTGAGCAGTACCAGGCTGATCATGGAAAGGAAAAACGTCAGCAAGAAGACGATTTTTTCCGCTTGCACGATCTTCGCAAAGCCGCCGTTGAAGGGCAGGATGATGAGAAAGGCGGTGAGCATCTGCGCGCCCGGCAAGAGGATGCGCAATTCGCTGAGCAGGTCGGACAAGTCGCCTTCGTCGCCTGGCTGGCCATCTTCATCCTGGTGTTGCGCGTGTGGCATGGGACCGTCCTCGTGGTGGTGATGGCGCCAGTCTACGCGCAAGGACCAGGCCGACTGTGGCGCGGCGCACCGTCAGTAGCATTGTGTGATGCGTAGACGCAAGCGCCACAGGGGCGTCGAGACGATGGGCGTGGCGCTGTGCGAGGCGTCATGGCCGCACTGGCCGCAACTGTGGCGCCGGTGCGGCGCCAGCGCGAAGCTGTCCAAGTCCAGGTGCGGATGGCCGCAGCGGGCGCAGTCGCTGCAGTCCAGCGGCGTGCTGGCCTGCAAGGCAGCGGCGTAGGCTCGCGCGGCGGGCGGCGTGATGTTCAGCTGCACGACGTCGGGAGGAAACAGGCCGGGCAGGGCGCGGCAGTCGATGGCCAGCGCGGCCGCGTCGCGCGCCAGCAGGGCGCCGCCGTCATCGGCCCGGGCGCGTAGTTGCAGCAGGCCGTCCGGCCCCAGGCGCAAGGTAGTGGCGTGAAAGCAACCGGGGTCGAAGCGCGCCGGGTACAGCACATAGCCCATGGGATTGGCGTGCCGGCGGCAACGCATCTGCTGCCTTGCCTGCCGATCGGCCAGGTCGGCCTGCGTGCCCCAGTAGCATTGGTGCGTGCGGCACCAGTGGCGAGCCGCGCCATTGCGAAACTTTCCGGCGGCTAGCAGGTCGCACAGGACGATGGCGTCTTCGCCCGCGCCGGCGCGAAAGTGGCCCGTGATGTGGGAGGTGGTGACGGCAAGATGGCCCGTGCTCGCTTGCAAGGGCCAGCAGATGCCGGGCAGGGTCAGCGGCGTGGCCAATGGCGCCTCCGCGTGGCTAGCGGCTTGCCAGCCGCTAGCTGGCCAGAATGAAAAAACCCGCCGACTGGGGCGGGCTGTGCTGACGCGGTTGTCAAAGGCATGGCCCGGTTTATTCTTCCGTATCGGCCAGGGTGACGATGGCGCGCGCCCACTTCGAGTATTTCAGGTTCGCCAGATCGCGCACGGTCTTGATATTGAACGCTTGCTTGAGCAGCTCCGCATCCTTCTCGCTCACGCCTTGCAGCGCATCGACGGGCGCATCGGCGATTTCCTTGAACGTCTTGTTTTCGTAGGCTTTGTCTACCGCTTGATTGATGTTCATGTGTTGATACTCCTCAGTAAGTAGGAAAATAAATTCTACACGGTTTTGCGAACCGTCAATTTACGCTTGCATGTTGTGCCGAACTAAATATGATGGAGGTGGGCGGCTCGACAGTGAGTCCGTCCACGCGCTCGCCGCGAGATTGTGATTATAGCATTGTTATTATTCATAGTATAATGTTTTCCATGGGGTGGAATGGTCTGCGCCATGCCGGATGCCGCGGTCACGCGGCACGAATCGATAGCGTTCAGGAGAATACGATGAGTTTGCTAGATCAACTTGCAGGACAGGCGATGAGCGCTTTGGGCAACAAGGGCGCGGATGGGGAAGCGCCATCGGGATTGATGGCCAGTGTGATGGACCTGGTCAACCAGCATGGCGGCTTGCCTGGCCTGCTGCAGAAATTCCAGGAAAGCGGCCTGGGCGACCAGGTGGCCAGCTGGATCGGCACCGGCGCCAATGCGCCCGTGTCCGGCGACCAGATCAAGGATGCGCTGGGCGCCGACACGATCACCCAGATCGCTGAAAAAGCGGGCGTCGCCCCGGACGCGGCCTCGGGCGGCCTGGCAGCCTTGCTGCCCCAGCTGATCGACAAGCTGACGCCGAATGGTCAAGTACCAGAAGGCAATGACCTCGTCAGTCAGGGCTTGAGTATGCTCAAGGGCAAGATCTTCGGTTGATACAGCCGATGCAACAACAAAAAACCTCGCAGCGATGCGAGGTTTTTTATGTGCAAGGTTTCTGGGTGATCGGTGTTAACGTCTGAAAAACGCCTGTGGCTAGGCGCCGCCCCGAAGACAGTACGCGAGTACGGCGAGGGGCAGGCAACAACGCCATGGGTGTTTTTCAGGCGGCGGCCATCATGCCGAGGTGTTGTGCTACATATGCCGGTTCGCTGGTCAGCCTCGCCGTACTTCCCTCCACCAGATACGAGCAATAGCGGCGCCGTTCGGCGCTGCCGCCGCGCCGCTCCATCAGTTCGCCCAGCATGGCGACGGCATCGGTGGCCATCTTTTGCACGGGCTGGCGCAGGGTAGTGATGTCGTAGCTGAGCCAGCCGGACGCTTCCAGCGCGTCGAAGCCGGCCACTGACATCTGCAGCGGCACCTGGATGCCCATCTGGTGGCGCGCCGTGTCCAGGCAGCCGATGGCCATGATGTCGTTGCCGCAAATGACGGCGTCCGGTACGCGGCCCAGGCGGTCGATGACCTTGCGCAAGCCGCGTCCGCCGCTGGCGTAATCGTAGTTGCCGCTGACGACGATGGGCGCGGGCAAGCCCAGGGTCAGCAAACGGTCCAGCACGCCGGCCTTGCGTTCCTGCGCCACGGCCGAGTCGCCGGGGCCGTCGATGATGGCGAACTGGCGATGGCCTGCCTCCGCCAGGCGCGATACGAGCAGGCGCGCCGCTTCGGCCTGGTCGCACAGCACGGCATGCACGGCGTGCTCGCGGGGGCTGCGGTTGAACAGCACCAGCGGCACGTCGCGCCGGCCGAATTCGGCCATCTGCTCGTCCGACAGGCCGGCGGCCACGATGGCGCCGTCGACCTGGTATTGCCACACATCGCTCAAGACTTTGCCGATGTCCGCATCGCGCTCCAGGGTGAATAGCAATAAACGCTTGCCCTGGCGGGCGATTTGCTGGCTCAGGTCGGACAACACCTGCGGATAGTACAAATTGGCCAGGTTGGAAATGATGACGGCCACCAGGTTCGAGCGGCGCGTGATCAGGCTGCGCGCGGCCGCGTTAGGGATGTAGTCGAGGCTGATGGCCGCCTGCATGACCTTGGCGTGGGTGGCGGGCGAGATGCTGGCGCCGGGCTTGAAGCAGCGCGACACGGCCGATTGCGAGACGCCGGCCAGCAGGGCCACGTCATACGAGGTCACGCGCCGCCCGGCACCGGGTACGGGGAGGGTGGTGCTGGGTGTCCGGTCTACAGTATTCTTTTTTCGCATATTGGTCTGGCAAGCTGGCTGTCGCAAAGTATTCCTGCAGGCCCGGCCGCTTATTGCGGCCTGGGCGGGCAGAACGAGCATAGCGTAAAAAATTGCTGCATGGCAAGACTGCATGCCCATCACGCTTATTGTTCATGTTGCAAAAATATGGCTGAATGGCAAGTGGTCTGCCAGCTGCTCAATCGGGACTGTCGCAGGGGCCGCTGCCATAGGGGCTGATGCGTCCCGGCGGGTCGATGCGGCGTGCGCTGAAATCGCTGGCCAGGGTGGGCAACGGTAATTCTGCCGTGGCGCTCGCTTCCGTGCCGCTGACGGTGCCGCGCACTGTCAGGGCCACGTGTACCCAGGAACCAACATTGCGCGGATAACTGACGGTGACGGTAGCCATGCCCAGCGCGTCGCTCAGGCCGCTGGCGCTGACGGTCAGGGGGATGCCCGGGTCGAGCACGCCATTGCCGTTGCGGTCATAGGCGGCGTCAAAAATGCCGTTGCGCAAGACGTCTTCGTTGGCGCAGCTGTAGTGGGGCAGGGCCCGGCGCCAGACGCCCGTGTCGGGGAACTCGGGTTTGTCCGCTTCCCACACGTAATATCCCTTGGCATAGTGGCTGGGCCAGGCGGCGGCCGTGATGGCGACGCCGGGCACGGCGTTGCCGGCGCTGTCGGAAACGAACACGGCAAAGTCCTTCTGCAGCACGCTGGCCGAGTATTCGCGCAGCAGGTTGCCCGTGCCCAGCTTGATCGACAGCGCTTGCCGCGCTACCGTCAGGCGCACGAGGGCCGTGGCCACCGCTTGCGGTGCGCCCTCGATGCGGGCCTGTATCAGCACGCCGTCGCGCCCACTATCGGCCGGCCCCGCCACATACGCGGCGCGGGCCAGACCGTCGCTACCCGTCAGTACGCGGCCGGCTTGCCGCAGGTAACCACCGCTGGGGTCGCTCAAAATGCTGAACAGCACGGGCGCGTTCTTGACCAGGTTGTTTGCCGCGCCATCGCGGACTACGGCGCTGATGGTGCTGGTGTTATCGGCCAAAGCCGCCGAATTGGTCGTATTGGCGCGCAGCACGGCCGGCTCCGCTTGCGCTGCCAGCTTGCTGGCAGCGCTCAAGGGCGCGACGAATTCCAGCCGCGTCTGCGCCGTGGGCCCGCCCGCCACGGCGGCCGTGATGGTGGCCACGCCCGCGTTGGCCGACTGCACATAGCTGCGCGGTAAGTTGCCATTGCTAAAAATCAAGCTGGCGGGCAAGGCCTGGCTGCAGGCGCTGTCTGCAAACAGGCTGCCGCGCGAGGTGGACAGGCTGGCGCTGCCCGTTTGCGCCGCGCCAGCCTTGTCGTAGCGCGCATCGATGGCTTGGCACGCCAGGGTCGTCACTTCCGGCAGTACGTCAGCGCCACTGGCGTCCTGGCCCACGGCAGGGCTCAGGCGCAGGTCGCTGCCGGCCACGGCATATGCTTGCGTGGCGGCGGCGCCCAGTGCGCTGACGGAAACGGCATCCTTGCCCAGGCTGCCTGCCGTCAGGCGCAGCAGCAGCTGGCCTTGCGCATTGCTGAGCGCCGCGCCGCCATCCTTGACGCGCACGCCATTGCCGGCGCCCGTGCTGTAGGCAATCGCGGCGCCGGCCACGGGCCGCTTTGCCGAGTCGCGCACGGTGACGGTGAGGTCGGCACCCTGGCCCAGCATCAGTGCGGCCGGCCCCAGCAGTTCCACGCTACTGCCCGTGACCGCCACCGTGCCCTTGCCGCTGCGCGTGCCGACATTGGCCGTCACGGTGATGCTGCGGTTGCTGTTCGCGCCACCCGTGCCCAGCAGGGCGTGTGCCTGGCCATTCTTGTCTGTCACGGCATCGACGCTGCCGAGGATGCCGGAATCGGTGGCAAAGGAAATCTTTGCGTTTGGCAAGGCCAGGTTGGCGCCATCCTTGACGAGGGCCGTGACGGCCACTTCGCTGCCGGCCAGGCCTGCCGAGGCCAGTTCCGTGCTGGAAAAGACCAGGTTGACGGCGCTGGCCAGGTTGGCAGGCTCGGGTGGAATCACGGGTGGCGTCACCGGCGGGGTGACTGGCGGCGTCACGGGCGGCACAATGGGCGGTGGCGGGCTGCCGCCGCAGCCTGTCGTGCTGTGCAGCGAGCAGCCGCCGGACACCTGCGTATCGGTACCGCCTCCGCCGCCGCAGCCGGCGAGGGAAACGAGGAAGACAGCCAGAAAAGTGGCGGGCAGCACAGCAGTGGGCAGGTGGCGCGGGTGGCGCAGGGGGGCGAGGGGCACGATGGGTCTCCGGGAGCTCGCCGAGTTGCTCGGCATCAATCTCAAGAGTAGCTTTTGCACGCCGTCACTACTTGATGCAAAGCAAGCTTGTTGTCTTGGCCGTTTCGGAAGTATTTTTCTGGTGCAATGGCGTGCATTCTGATAAGATAACGCCCCTTTATTCAGGGAAGGGTCGACATGGCCAATGCTTGCGGCGTCGATTTCGGCACGTCAAATTCCACGGTAGGTTGGGCACGTCCCGGGCAGAGCACCATGCTCGGCCTGGAAGATGGCAAGACGACCTTACCGTCCGTTGTCTTCTTCAATGCGGAAGACGAGGAAGTCAGTTTTGGCCGCGCGGCGCTGGCCGGCTATCTGGCCGGCTACGAGGGCCGTTTGATGCGCTCGCTGAAAAGCTTGCTGGGCACCAGTCTCATCGATGGCCAGACGGAAGTGGGCGGCCGCGCGCTGCCATTTCGCATGTTGCTGGCGCAATTTATTGGCGAAGTGAAACGCCGCGCCGAGCAGTCCGCCGGCCGCGAATTCTCGTCCGCCGTGTTCGGCCGTCCCGTCTTCTTTATCGACGACAATGCGCAGGCCGACCAGCTGGCGCAAGACACCCTGGCCGAAGTGGCCCGTTCCGTCGGCTTCAAGGATGTCGCCTTCCAGTTCGAGCCGATTGCTGCCGCGTTCGACTACGAGTCGCAAATCGACAAGGAAGAACTGGTGCTGATCGCCGACATCGGCGGCGGTACCTCCGACTTTTCGCTGGTGCGTTTGTCGCCCGCGCGGGCGAAAAAGGCGGAGCGGCGCGACGATATCCTCGCCACCGGCGGCGTGCACATCGGTGGCACGGACTTCGATAAATATCTGAGCCTGTCATCCGTCATGCCCCTGCTCGGCTACGGTAGCCGGCTGCATAACAATAGCGAAGTGCCGTCCAGCTATTATTTCAACCTGGCTACCTGGCACACGATCAATTTGGCCTACACCAAGAAGATCTGGGTGCAGCTGGCCGACGTGTGCCGCGATGCGCGTGAGCAAGACAAAGTGAAACGTCTGCAAAAGCTGATCGACGAGCGCGCTGGCCACTGGCTGGCGATGAAAGTGGAAGAGGGCAAGATTGCCCTGTCCGACGCGGCCGAAGTGCAGCTGGAACTGGACCGTTTGTCGCCCGCGCAAAGCCTGTTGCTGAAACGTACGCAATTCGACGAAGCCATCGGCCATTTGTGCGGTTCCGTGGAAGAAACCGTGCTGCGTTTGTTGCGTGACGCGGGCGTGGCGCCGGACGCCGTCGATACCGTGTTCTTTACGGGCGGCTCGAGCGGCGTGCGCTTGCTGCGCGAAAAGATCGCCGCCCTGGTGCCGGCCGCACGCAAGGTCGAAGGCGACCTGTTCGGCAGTATCGGTGCGGGATTGGCGCTGGACGCCGTACGCAAGTTCGGTTGATAATCGCGGCTTCGCCATGCCACTGCCGCACCCACGAAAGAACGCCCCATGAATGTGTTTGACAAACCGATCGTCATGATCGACTTCGAGACGACCGGTTTATCTCCCGACATGGGCGACCGCATCACGGAAGTGGCGGCCTTGCGCATTGAAGGCGGGCAAATCACGGACCGCTATGTGACCCTGATCAACTGCAATGCGCGCATTCCCTCGTTCATCACGGGCTTGACGGGCATCACGCAGGCGATGGTGGATAAGGCGCCGCCCGTGGCCGAGGTGGTGCCGCAGTTGCTGGACTTCATCGGCAGCGATGCCTTGTCGGCACACAATGCCAGCTTCGATGAGAAATTCCTGCGCGCGGAAAGCGCCAGGCTGAACCTGACGCCCGCACACCAGTCGCTCGTGTGTTCCTTGAAACTGTCGCGCCGCGTGTTTCCCGGCATGGCCAGCTACAAGCTGGGCTTGCTGTCGAGCCAGCTCGGCATCGTCTTCAAGAGCGCCGCCCACAGGGCTGAGTCGGATGCGGAAGTGGCCGCGCAAGTGCTGATCCATATCGGCCGCCACCTGCGCAGCAACTATGGCCTTGCCGATGTCGACGCCGACTTGCTGGTGTCGCTGAACAAGCTGGCCGCCGCGAAAGTGCCGCAATTCCTGCAAAAGCATCCATCACGCCGCTGATCCCCGTTTCTTTTCGAAGCGGGCTCATTAAAACGATATAATTTTGTTATTTCGTTTGAGCCTGCTCAAGTCCTTCCCCCGCATCGAATTTAAAATTTAAGCAACACACGATTTCGTCGCCCTGGTCCGCCGTTTTGCGCGTGCTGCCGGCAAGCGCAATGTGGATGGGGGCGCACATGGACAAGCACCATACTGCCAGAGATAGCCACCAGGTGTATATCTGGTTCCGCACGGCTGCCGAGCAGGGCAATGCCTACGCCCAGTTCAACCTGGGATTGATGTACAAGAAGGGCGAAGGCGTGGCGCAGGACGATGCGCGCGCCTTTGTCTGGCTACGCCTGGCCGCGCTGCAAGGGCTGGCTTACGCGCAGAACCACCTGGGCGCCCTGTATTACCACGGCCGGGGCGTGGCGCAGAGCAACGAGGACGCGGTGCTGTGGTTTCGCCGCGCGGCCGCCCAGGGCGATGCCTCGGCCCAGCAAAACCTGGGACAGATGTACCGCAAGGGGCGGGGCGTGCTGCAGAGCGACGAGCTGGCCCTGGCCTGGTTTTACCGCGCCTCCGAGCAGGGCGTGGCCAGCGCGCAATCCTTGCTGGGCGAAGCGTATGCCCAAGGGCTGGGCGCGAAAAAGAACGATGCGCTGGCCCTGGCCTGGTTCCGCAAGGCAGCCTTGCAGGGTGATGCGCAGGCGCAGCTGAACCTGGGGCTCGTCTACAAACGCGGCCAGGGTGTGGTGCAAAGCGATGCGCAGGCGCTGGCCTGGTTCCGCCAAGCCGCTGCCCAGGGCTTGGCCGTAGCGCAGCGGCAACTTGGCGTGGCCTATGCGGAAGGCCTGGGCGTGGTGCCCGACCAGCTGCGCGCCTATGCCTGGTTGCAGCGGGCGGCCGAGCAGGATGATGCCGACGCCCAGTTCAACCTGGGCCTGATGCTGGCGCGCGGCCAGGGCGTGGACCAGGACGAGGCGCGCGCCCTCGTTTGGTACCGGCGCGCCGCCCTGCAGGGCCATTGCATGGCGCAATACAATCTGGGCGGCATGTTTGCGGGCGGGCGCGGCATCGCCCGCGACTTGCAGCAGGCGCTGGACTGGTATGCCAGGGCGGCAGCCCAGGGCGCGTCGAATGCGCAGTTCAACCTGGGCGTGATGTATGCCAATGGCCAGGGTGCGGAGCGCGACGATGTGTGCGCCGTGCGTTGGTACCGCACGGCGGCAGAGCAGGGCGATGCCAGCGCGCAGAACAATCTGGGCGTCATGTATGCGAACGGCCATGGCGTAGCGCAAGACGATGGTCTGGCCGTGCAATGGTATACGCATGCGGCCGGCCAGGGTCATGCGCTGGCGCAGTACAACCTGGGCGGCATGTATAACAGCGGGCGCGGCGTGGAGAAGGATTTGCTCAGCGGCTACATGTGGCTGGCGCTGGCGGCCGAGGGTGGCGATAGCGGAGCGACCCGGGCCAGGGAAGCGATCGCCGCCAGGCTGAAGCCGGCACAGCTGCAAGAGGCGCAGCAGCGCATGCGGCAATGGCACCAGGGGCGTTCCCCGCCGCTGCCGCTGCCAGACTGAAGCACCGGCACCGTGCGCGCATGGACGCGCGCTGCATGTGATAATTGCTGACAGGCATGTCGCGCCGCCATGAGGCAATGCTTGCACAATGCGTGCATCCAGTGCGGGTTTTTGGCACAGTGAAAGGTGGAACAGGGTAAGGCAGGCAGGCGAGGATGCATCCGAGCAAAAAGTCGTCGATGACATCGCCACGCATGGCTGGCATGGCGTCCATATCAGTGCTGATGAAGAAGGTCCCGGCTATGCCTTCACGATAGGCGCTTGTCACAGCTTCGGCCAGCCTGAATTTCTCATCATGGGCTTGCCTCGATCCATGGCCCACCAGATACACGACGTGGCACTGGATGCCGCGCGCAGCGGCGCCATCACGGATTTCACGGCCACCACGGACGTCTTGCTGAAGGACCATCCGTGCGCCTTCGTGCGCGTGCCCGTCGAGCAATACCGCAACTACGTCGCTTATGCGCGCTGGTGCTACCAGGGCGATGATTTTACGCTGTACCAGATCGTCTGGCCGTCGTGCGATGGCCATTTCCCGTGGCAGGCGCAAGCCAGCGCACAGTACGTGGAGAGCCAGCCCCTGCTGGGAACGGCGCCGCCGGCGCCATGACAGCAGGGACGACGGCCAGGGTTTGTGCCGATACGGCCCGCTGTGCGTGTTCGCCCCGGTGCTCTTGCGTCACAGCTTGGGCCGTTGCTGGTGTTCCCCGTTGCTTGCGTTCCGCCGCATATTGCCTGCCTAGGCTAGGCATCCATGCGCGCCACGCCCGTGCCTTGCCGCCGGTCCAGGAACAGGCTGTTGCCGTGGATTTTCTTTGCCTGCTTCTTCGCTTCGGCCGCCTGCGTGGCAATCTGATGGTGGGTGTAGTACTGGTGCGCCTCGACCTTGATGACGCCCAAGGATAGACTGATCAATGAATAAAACACTTTCTTGCCCTGCCGGTCTTCGCTGATGTAGCCGCCCCGTTCGCAGTCGCCCGTGCTGTAGTAGGCGAGGATGGCGGCGGCAAAGCGTTCCAGCATGGCCTGGCAGCGCGTTTCCCAGTCTTCGCTCTGGAACAAAATCATGAAATCGTCGCCGCCGATATGGCCGATGAAGTCGCGGTTCGGGTCGCAATGGCTGCTGAGGATTTCTCCCGTCAGCTGGATCACGTCGTCGCCCTTGCGGTAGCCGTACACATCGTTGAAGGGCTTGAAGTTGTCGAGGTCGCAATAGCAGACCCAGAAGCGGCTACCGCTGTGCAGCAGGCGGTCGATATGTTCGTTGATGGGTACGTTGCCGGGCAGTTGCGTCAGCGGGTTGGCGTAACGTGCCGCATTGATCTGCATCTGCGTGATTTCGCGCATCAAGTCGTGGCCCGTGCCCATGCCCAGGTAGCGGCCGTGTTCGGTAATGATGAAGCCGTTGAACAGATGGTGGGCATCCGACTGCACCATGGTGTAGCTGAGTTCCTGCAAGCTCGTCTCGTGGTCGGCAATGAGGGGCGTGGCATCCATGAACAGGCTGCATGATTTCTTGCCATACAGTTCGCGCTGGTAGGGACGGGCAAAGTGGTCGATCATTTCGAAGCGGCTGATCAGGCCCAGCGGCACGCCGTCGTCGACGACGGGGATGATCATCAGCTTCGGGTCTTTCAGGAAGATGTCGTACACCTCGTTATTGTTGCGTTGCGGCGAGACGGCCGCTACCTGGTGCAGCAGCTTGCGGATGCTGGCGCCATTCTTTTCCAGGCTGCTGCGCTGCGGATACACGGCCACGCCGTTGCGCCCCAGCGCCTGCACCACTTCCGCCGGCAGGGCACGCGCCGGCACCGCGTTGGGCCGGCCCAGGTGATAGCCTTGTCCGAAGGCCACGCCCAGGTCGCGCAAGACCAGCAATTCCGTCTGCGCCTCAATGCCTTCGGCGATCACCAGCGTGCCCGATTTCTCCGCGATTTCCTGGATCGAGCGCACGAATTGCAGTTTCACGGGGTCGTTATTGATGCCCTGGATGAAATGCATGTCGATTTTCACGTATTCAGGGCGCAATTCCGACCACAGGCGCAGGCTGGAAAAGCCTTCACCCAGGTCGTCGATGGCGATCTGGAAACCCATGTTGCGGTAATGCAGCACCGCTTCGCGCATCAGTTCGTAGTCGTAGGTGGGCTGGTTTTCCGTCAGCTCGATGATGACGCGGTCCGGATTGATGCCGATGTGCTCGATGTATTCCAGGGTTTCGCCATGGCGGGCATTGCGCAGCAGCAAGCATTCGGGGCTGACATTGAGAAACAGCTTGCCCGGCAGTTGCAGTTCGGCAAAGCGCTCGAGCACCACTTGCCGGCACAGGTGCTCCACTTCCAGGGTCAGGTCATGCGCGCGCGCCACCTTGAACAGATTCATCGGCGCGTGCAGGGGGCTGTCGGACGGGCCCCGTATCAAGCCTTCGTAGCCGATGATGTCGCCGCTGTGCATGTGGATGATGGGCTGGAACAGCGCGCTAAGCTTGCGGCCCGCCAGGATCTCGTGCAAGGCATCCGTTCCTTCGATGGACATGGTGGCAGATGGCGGCTTCAGGTAAGCCACATTCGATGGCGTCGGGCCAGGCGGCGCGGCGGTGGCGGTGGCGGTGGCGGTGGGGAGGGCGAGAGTGTACATAGGCAGCTGTGGCGGCACGGCCTCTGGACGGGCCATGAACATGTTGCCGATAGTAAAGAAGATTTATGACGGCTTGATGAAACGACTTTGCTTTTGATAATGTTTCTTATATGAACGTCAGTTTGCCGATTCCGATGGAGGCGAGATTTATCATGGCGATTCATGTAAATTGTCCAAACAAAAGACGGCAAATCCATCAGATAACTGTGCTTTAAAAGTGGCAATCCGCGCTATGATTTCTCTTGGCGAAAGTCAACATGGGCAGCCGTGACGCGTGCTTGAACGGCCTGCTTTCCTCGACATCCAACAATGAGACAAACAACCCATGCAATTACGTAGTGCAACCCTCATATTCAGCTTGCTGGCCGCTTTCGGTGGCAATGCCATGGCGCAATCCTGCCCGGCCGGCGATGGCGCCTCCGTGACGTATCCGGTCAGCAAAAAAGTCGACCAGCAAGATAGCTATTTCGGCACCACCATAGCCGACCCTTACCGCTGGCTGGAAGACGCCAACAGCGCCGAGACGGGCGAATGGGTGGCGGCGCAAAACAAGCTGACGCAGTCGTACCTGGGCACCATCCCCGAGCGCGCCGCGATCAAGCAGCGCCTGACCAAGCTGTGGAACTATGAGCGTTTCTCTACGCCAACGAAGCAGGGTGGCCGTTACTTCTACAGCCGCAATGACGGCTTGCAGAACCAGGCCGTGCTGTACACGGTGAAAAAACTGACGGACGAGCCCCGTCTGCTGCTCGATCCGAACACCCTGTCCACGGATGGCACGGTGGCGCTGGCCGGCACCTCGATCAGCCCGAACGGCAAGTACCTGGCCTACGCCACGTCCGCCTCCGGTTCCGATTGGAACGAGTGGAAGGTGCGTGACATCGAATCGGGCAAGGATTTGACCGACCACATCAAGTGGGCCAAGTTCTCGGGCGCCTCGTGGACCAAGGACAACACCGGTTTCTTCTATAGCCGCTATGACGCGCCGAATGAAGCGACCAAGCTGGCCGATATCAATTACTTCCAGAAACTGTATTTCCATAAAATCGGCACGCCGCAAAGCGACGACGTGCTGGTCTTCGACCGTCCCGACCAGAAGGAATGGGCGTTTGGCGGCAGCGTCGTCAGCGACGACGGCAATTATTTGATCATCACGGCGTCGCAGGGCACGGAGCGCAAGAACCGCGTCTTTTACAAGGACTTGCGCCAGAAGAATGCCAAAGTGGTGGGCTTGCTGGAAGCGTTCGACGCTTCGTATTCCTTCATCGACAATGACGGTCCCGTGTTCTTCTTCAAGACGGATAACAAGGCGCCAAAATCGCGCGTGATCGCCATCGATACGCGCAAACCGGCGCCCGCCGACTGGAAGGAAATCGTGCCGCAAAGTGCGGAAACCCTGGTTGCTGTCAACCTGATCAACAACCAGCTGGTGCTCGACTACCTGAAAGATGCGCAAACGCAAATCAAGATCGTCGACCTGAAGGGCAAGCTGGTGCGTGAAGTGGCGCTGCCGGGCATCGGTTCGGCGGGCGGCTTTGCGGGCAAGCGTGGCGATACGGAAACGTTCTACTCGTTTACCAGTTTTACGACGCCAGCGACCATCTACCGCTACGACATGAAGTCGGGCAAGAGCAGCGTATACCGCCAGCCGAAGGTTGATTTCGACCCGAGCGCCTTTGAAACGCGCCAGCAATTCTTCACCAGCCGCGACGGCACCAAGGTGCCGATGTTCATCGTCTCGAAAAAAGGCATGAAGCTCGATGGCACGAATCCTACCTATCTGTACGGTTATGGCGGCTTCAATGTTTCCCTCACGCCGAGCTTCTCCGTAGCCAATCTTGCCTGGGTGGAAATGGGCGGCGTCTACGTGATGGCCAACCTGCGCGGCGGCGGCGAATACGGCGAAGCCTGGCACCAGGCTGGCACCAAACTGAACAAGCAAAACGTGTTCGACGATTTTATCGGCGCGGCGCAGTGGTTGGTGGATAACAAGGTCACTTCGCCATCGAAACTGGCGATCGGCGGCGGCAGCAATGGCGGCTTGCTGGTGGGCGCGGCCATGACGCAGCGTCCCGACCTGTTCGCAGCGGCCATCCCGCAAGTGGGCGTGCTCGACATGTTGCGCTTCCACAAGTTCACCGTGGGCTGGGGCTGGGTGCCTGACTATGGTTCGTCGGACAACGCCGAGCAGTTCAAGGCGCTGGTGAAATACTCGCCACTGCACAACCTGAAGGCGGGCGGCTGTTATCCAGCCACCATGATTACCACGGCCGACCATGACGACCGCGTGGTGCCTGCCCACAGCTTCAAGTTCGCCGCCGCCGCCCAGGCTGCGCAAGGCGGCGCGGCACCCGTGCTGATCCGCATCGACAGCAAGGCCGGCCATGGCGCCGGTAAGCCGACGACCAAGCAGATCGAAGAAGTGGCGGACCGCTGGGGCTTCCTCAGCCGTTCGCTGAAGATGACGCCGGCAGCATCGGCGGAGCCGGCGAAAGTGGCGGCGCAGTAACTCGGCGCAGTCATTCTGTAGTTGCAGCAAGGTAAAAGCGCGGGCGCAGTTGGCCCGCGCTTTTTTACATCCATTGCAAAGGCGCGATGCGCGCCAGCACGCCGTTTTCAAACGTGGTCAGAAACGGCAAATCCTTGCGTTGCGCATAACCGATATAGCAGTCGCACTTGAAGCGTGGGCAGGATTTTTCCTGCAGCAGGTCGGCCAGGTCGTCCGTGTACAAATTCCCCAGCCGCTCGGGCACGAAATGGCAGCGCGCCAGTTCGCCGTCGCCATCGACAGACAGCGACAGTTCGCCCGCCAGGCAAGGTTTGCCGCGCGAGGGAGACGGGCGGCGGTTTTGCGCGAACCACGGGTCAACGCCATCAAGCCATGCCAGGTCTTCCAGCGTGTAGTAGCCGGGACCACGGCGGTCGTAGGCGTTCAGCCACAGGTACACATGCGCCGGCAGGGCCGCGCGCAGGGCGCCGATGGCGTCCATGTGCTCGTTCATCGCCACGACGCCCACGGAATAGCGCACGCCCATGACGTCCAGGCGCGCGCAGCGTGCGAGAAAACGGGCCAGGGTGGTCTGGTCCGGGTGGTAGGTACACCACAGGCCGATCTTTTCCAGCCCGTCCAGGCTATCCAGCCAGCCTAAGGGGCCGGACAGATTCGTTTGCAGCGCCACCTGGCGCACGTGGGGCAGGCTGGCCAGGGTTTGCATGGCCGTGCGGTAGTGGCGCCGCACCAGCGCTTCGCCCCAGGGCGTAAACAGGATGCTGATAGGGCGCGTTTGGCGCACTATCCAATCTGTAAAGCGCGCCACTTCGCGCGCATCGCGGGCCAGCGCGGCGCGGCTGTCGCGCTTCTTGGCAAACGGGCAGTAGCTGCAGGCGTAGTTGCAGCTCGATAGCGTGCCCCGGTACAGCAGGGACAACGTGCCAGGCTGTGTTGTCAGCACGCCTGGCCGCCTTCGGCCATCAGCGCGCGCACCGTATCGGAGGCCAGCCAGGGACCGATGGTGTCGGCGTAGCTGTAGCCCCGGTCATTCAGGCGCAGCAGCGGGCCATCTTCCTTGGCCAACTCCAGCGCGTGCAGCTCGGCCAGTTGCGGCAAGTCTTCTTCGCAGCGCGTGCCGAAGCGCGCCGTGTAGGTGTCGCGGTCCAGGCCCGGTTCGGTCAGCAGCGACTGGATCACATAGCGGCGCCGCTGTTCTGCATCATCGAGTACATAACCGTGTTCGGCCTGTGCAAAGCGCGCTTCATCGAGCGCGAGATATTGTTCGATGATGTTGATGGTGTCCGTGCGCGCCACCGCGTACTCGCTCGAATAATGCAGGCGCGAAGTGTAGGAGCGGGCGCCCGCGCCCAGGCCCACCATGCCATCGTTCTGGCAGCAGTACGAGGGCCCGTTCTGCTCGGGTGCATGCGGTGCGCGGAACATGCGCATTGACACCTGCGCGTAGCCCTGGGCGCGCAAATGCTCGCGCGCGGCCGCGTACAGGACCAAACGGCTGTCGCCGCCCTGCGCCAGCATGATGGGGTTGAGCGATGGCGCGCCCTGGCGGCGCGCCACCTTGCCGAGACCCGTCTGTTCGCGCACGTACAGCGGATACAGATAGATTTCCTCGGGCCGGAAAGCCAGCGCGCTGTCGATGGAAGCGAGCAGGCTGGCGATGGTTTGCCCCGCAATGCCGTAGATCAGGTCCAGGTTCAGGGTGGGAAAGCCGGCCGCGCGTATCAGGCCGATGGCGTGATGGACGGTGGCGTTTTGCTGGGGCCGTGCCAGCGCGCGCATTTCTCCGGCGGCAAAGCTTTGGATGCCCAGGCTGACCCGGTCGATGCCGTGCGCGCGGCACACGGCCAGCCGTTCGGCCGTGATGGTTTCGGGCGACGCTTCAATACCGGCCGGCGTGTGCTGCAGGGCTATGCCGAGAATGTCGCGCGCGCCGCACAGCAGGGTGTCGAGCTGCGTGGGCGATAGATAGGTGGGCGTCCCGCCGCCCAGCGCGAAGCGGGCAAAGCGCCGCTCGCCCAGCGCGCCGTCCATGGCGCGCATCTGCACCAGCACTTGCTGCACATAGCGCTCGACCATGTCCGCGCTGGGGCGGGCCATGGCGAACAGGTTGCAAAAGCCGCAACGCATTTCGCAAAACGGGATGTGGATGTAGGCGAAGAGGGCGGAGCGGTCTTGCTGTGCCCACAGGGGCGCGAGGGGCGTCGCTTGCGGCAAGGCGCGGTAGGCCGCCTTGTGTGGGTACGAGTACGAATATGCCTGGTAGGGCGTGTGGCGCATGCGCTGCGCCAGGGTGGCAGCTTGTTCGGCTGGATTCACGGTGGGGACTCCTTGGGGGGGGTATCGGGGGCGAGGAAGAAGTGCGCATACGGCACGTTCCACACGCTGTCGTGGGCCACTCTGTGGCCCCGGTAGCCGTCTTCGCCATAGGCGCTGCCGTGGTCCGAGCAGACGATGGCAAACGTGGGCGCGCGCGCGGCGCAGGCGGCAAACAGGGGCGCCAGCGCGCTGTCCACGTAGCGCAGGGCCGCCGCATGGCTGTCCAGGTTGTCGGCGCGGCAGCCGGGCAGGTAGGCGCGGTTCGGCGTGTGCAGGGCGGCCACGTTGATGAATAAAAAGGTGCGCTGCGCGCCGTCTGCCAGGCGCTCTATGGCCAGCGCCACCTGCTGTTGCGTCGAGTGGCGGCTGGCCACGCCCATGCCGGCGCTCCAGTGGCTTTCCTGGAACAGCGACGGCAGCACCGTGCCCAGCGCCGTCTGTTTATTAAAGAAACCCACGCCGCCGATGCAGAGGGTGCGGTAGCCGCGCGCGGCCAGCGCGGCGGGTAGATCCGCTTCCTCAAACGCAAACGTGTGCGGCGAGGTCGTCTCGCTGCCCGCGAAAGCGCTGGCGAACAGGCGCGGATGGCGTCCCGGCGCAGCCGGCGTGGGCAAAAAGCCCGCGAAGAAGGCCTGGTGCGCAGCATAGGTAAATGTGGCGGGCGAGTGGCGCCGTTCCCAGCCTCCCGGTGGCAGCAAGCGGCCCAGCACGGGCAATTCGCCTGCTTCATACAGCGCTTGCGCCACGTCATAGCGCAGGGTGTCGAGCGTGATGAAGACGATGTCGTGGCTGCCCACGATGGCGTGCATGTCGGGGATGGTCGGTATTTCTTTAAGCATGATGCGTGAAATGGGCCAGTTGCGCCGTGTAGGTGTCCATGCCTTGCCAGAGCAGGCCGGGCAGCAGGTCGCCGAAGGCATTCGCTTCGAGCACATAGGCCTGGCCGTGGCGCACCACGAGGTCGTAGCCCGTCACGTGGCTGGCCGGGAAAGCGCGCGCGGCCAGGGCGGCGGTTTCCTCCAGTGCCTGCATATCGGCAGCGAGCAGCATGCCGGCCGCGTCGCCGCGCCGGTTGTCGAGGTGCAGATTGGTCATCATCTGGTCGCCGATGCGCGCCACCCGGTGCGCGGGCTGGCCCGCCAGGGTCACGACGCGCAGGTCGTAGTGGCTGTCGCCGCAGCGCGGCTTGTTCAGCCATGCTTCCGCGTACAGCTGTTGCGCGGCCAGCGCATCGATGAGAGCCGCGATGTCGGCCGCTGCCTCGTAGCGTGTCATGCGCTTGACATTGAACAAACGTGTCTGGCAGTCCGCCCGCGATAAGGCGGCCGAGGTGGTGGCTTGCTGGCGGCCCGTCCGGTTGCGCCGGTAGGCGACGACGCCGGAGGCGGACGAGCCGTAGCGCGGTTTCAGGTACACGCGGTCGAGCTCATGTTCGCGCAGCAGCGACTGCAAATGTTCGTAGCCATGCACGGGACCCAGCAAGGCCGGTATGGGCACGCCGTGCGCGGCCAGATGGCGCTGGCACGCCAGCTTGTCCGTCATGAGGCTGATTTCGCCCGGTGCATTGAATACGCGCGCCTGCGGCAGCTCGGCCAGTTGCGCCGTCAGGGACGCCATGGCAGCTGTAAAGCCGGCAAACCAGGCATCCATGGCCAGCAGTTCGCCATGCGCGGGCGCCGCGACTGGCGGACGGTCCAGCAGCCGGCAGCCTGCCTGCAGCAACAGCAGGTGGGCGGCGGGATCGTCGCCGGGCGGTTCGATCTTGAACAAACAGGGTTGGCGCAATGCCTCCTCCAGTAGCGCCGGCTGCGCCAGCCAGTCGCGCCATTCCAGTACTTGCGCGGGCGGCAGGCGCAGTTGCGCGCGCGCCGCCTGCATCAGGCGCACGCGCTTGCTGCCGCCGGTGGCCAGCAAAAGCATCCTTATTTATTCGCCGACGGCGACATAGCGATAGACTTCGTCATCGTCATCGTCCTCGTCGTCTTCCTGCGGATCATCGAGCCTGATCGGGAAGGGCAGGGCGTTGAGTTTTTCCTGGTTCGTTTCCGAGATATAGTGATGCGACAGGTCCATGCGTTTCAGATTTCCCAATTGCGTGCCGTGCAGCAGTGCTTCGGCGCCGACGTCGCCCAGGGTGCCCAGCGACAGATCCAGGGTCTCGACCGTGGCCAGCAGCGGCTCGTTAGCTAGCCAGACGGCCAGCTCGTCGGCGATCTGCGCATCGCGCAGGCCCAGGTAACGCAGGGTTGGCGTGGCCAGTTGCGCCAGTACCTGCTGGTACAGCGCCACGTCGCCCGAGAAGCCGTAGTCGTCCGTGCCCAGCCACAGTTCCAGGTATTCCAGCTTGGGCATGCTCGACTGGGCCAACGCCTGCGCGATCTTTTGATCGAGGCCACCGGACTCGATGGTGAACTTGCGCAGGTTCTGGTGCGCGAACGGTTCGATGATCAATTCATTGCCGCCACGGATGCGCAGTTCTTCCAGCTGCGGGAAAGCGTCCAGCAGCGGCTTGTAGCTGCCTTGCACGATCCACGAGATTTCGCATTCCTCGTACGTCATGTCGCCGATGAACAGGGCGCGCAAGTTGGGCAACTGCGGCGCGTGGCTGGCCAGCGCGGCGATCACCTCGTCAGCGCCCGCCTCGTAGGGGTCGCCCCACATGCCGATGATCAGCGCCTCAAGCGCATTCTTGTCAGTTTTTTCCAGGAAGCCGGAGATCAAGTCCGGCATCTTGCGCTTGTCGTCATACTCGAGCGAGAGGCGGTAGACGATATCCTGCCCGGATTGCAGCGCAATATCAGGGTCGTACTGGACGACCTTTTTTTTGTGGAAGAGGGTGGTGCTTTCGGAAATCGTCATTGCTAAGGCTCCATGAAAGACAGTGAAAATCTTGTCTATTCCAAAATCTTAGCATGGGTGAAAGAGCTTATTGCACACCGCTGAAAAGCAACTATCTATGGATTACCACCAGCAGCGCCTTGCCCTCGGTTTTTCCCAAATTGCGGATGGTATGCGGCTGGTCCGCCGGGTAGCGGGCCGTGCCGCCATTCTTGACCTTTTTCTTCGCCGTACCCACTTCCAGCTCCAGGTTCCCGTGGATCACTGTCAAATGCTCGGTGGTGCCCGGATCGTGCGGCTGCGACGCCAGTTCGCCGCCCGGCGCCAGGGTCACTTCATACCATTCGTATTTGCCCGCCAGTTCCATCGGCCCCAGGATGCGCAGCACGTAGCCCGCGTGGTCGCCGGGCAGGGTGGGGGTTTCGTGGGCGTCCGTGATGCGGATGGTTTCCACGGCTTTTTCCGCGCTGGAGAGCAATTCGCCGATCTGCACGCCCAGGGCGTTGGCCAGGCGCCAGGTGATGGCGATGGTGGGATTGGCTTTTTCGCGCTCGATTTGCGACAGCATGGACTTCGAGACGCCCGCGATGCGCGACAAATCCTCCAGTGTCAGGCCACGCGCAAGGCGCAGCCGTTGCAGGGTGGCACCCACTTCAGGGGGGGAATTGGTCGAAACGCTGGTTTTCATCGGCAGGTAGCTTGCAAAGTTCAATAGGCTTGGGTAATATCCACTATATTGAATTTCAGTTCGAAATAGTGGATTTTGAGGATAAACACGGAAACGTGTAGACTTCAAACAGCGCTTCACGGTACAGCATACTGCGCGCACCGGTCAAGCGGCCGCTTTCCCTATGGCGGCTGAGGTCACCCGGATACCACACATACAACAGGGACACACAAGGATCATCATGAGCGAGCAAGCGAAGAACACCTTTTTCAGCGGTCTGCAACAGAATCTCGATCAACTGCGCCAGCAGGGCTTGTACAAGTCCGAGCGCGTGATCGCCTCGCGCCAGGGCGCCGAAGTCGTGTGCGACGATGGCCGTACCCTGATCAATATGTGTGCGAATAACTATCTGGGCCTGTCCGGTGACTTGCAGACGCAGGAAGCGTCCATTGCCGCCACGCAAAAATACGGCTACGGCCTGTCTTCCGTGCGCTTCATCTGCGGCACGCAAACCGTGCACAAGGAGCTGGAACAGGCGATTTCCGCTTTTCTGGGCACCGCAGACACGATCCTGTACGCGGCCGCATTCGACGCCAACGGCGGCGTGTTCGAGCCCCTGTTCGATGAAAACGACGCCATCATCTCGGACGCGCTGAACCACGCTTCCATCATCGACGGCATCCGCCTGTGCAAGGCTGGCCGCTACCGCTATGCGCACAACGACATGGCCGATCTGGAAGTGCAGCTGCAAGCGGCGACTGCCGCCGGCAAGCGCCATAAAGTCATCGTCACCGATGGCGTGTTCTCGATGGATGGCACCATAGCGCAGTTGGACAAGATCTGCGACCTGGCCGACCAGTACGGCGCGCTGGTGATGATCGACGAATGCCACGCTTCCGGCTTCATGGGCGCAACGGGCCGCGGCACGCACGAACACCACAATGTGATGGGCCGCATCGACATCATCACGGGCACCCTGGGCAAGGCCCTGGGCGGCGCCATGGGCGGCTTTACCTCGGCGCGCAAGGAAGTCATCGACACCCTGCGCCAGAAATCGCGCCCTTATCTGTTCTCCAACACCCTGGCGCCATCGATTGCCGGCGCTTCGCTGTCGGTACTGGAACGCTTGGCCAAGTCGACGGAACTGCGCGACCGCCTGCATGACAATACGGCTTTCTTCCGCAGCGAGATCGAGCGCATCGGCTTCACCATCAAGCCGGGTACCCATCCTGTCGTGCCGGTGATGCTGTTCGACGCTCCCGTGGCGCAGAAATTCGCCGCCCGCCTGTATGAACTGGGCGTGCTGGTGACGGGCTTCTTCTACCCGGTCGTGCCGATGGGCCAGGCCCGTGTCCGCGTGCAGCTGTCGGCCGCGCACACGCGTGAACAGCTGGTGAAAGTGCTGGCCGCCTTCGAGCAGGCAGGCAAGGAACTCGGTCTGCTGACCACTACCACCACTACCACCACTAACTAATAAGAATTCAGGAAAATAGCATGGAACGCATCTTAGTCATCGGCGCAAACGGCCAAATCGGTAGTGAGTTGGTAGGCGCACTGGCGCAGCAGCACGGCGCGGACAACGTCATCGCCAGCGACATCGGCACGAATAATCTGTACCAGGCCAAGCGCTATGCGCAATTGAACGTGCTGGACAAGGACGGCCTGGCGACCATCATCGCCGACGAAGACATCACCCAGGTGTACCAGCTGGCAGCCATGCTGTCGGCCACGGGCGAGGCGGCACCGTTGAAGGCGTGGAGCCTGAACATGGATGGCTTGCTGAATATTCTGGAATTGGCGCGTGTACGGGGCGAAGCGGGTAAACCTTTGCGCATCTTCTGGCCATCGTCGATCGCCGCCTTTGGCCCGAACACGCCGCAAGTGAACACGCCGCAAATGACGGTGATGGACCCGACGTCAATGTACGGCATCAGCAAGCTGGCTGGCGAGCGCCTGTGCGAATACTATTTCAACAAGTATGGCGTGGACGTGCGCAGCATCCGCTACCCGGGCATCATCAGCTACAAATCGCCTCCGGGCGGCGGCACCACCGATTACGCGATCGCCATCTTCCATGCGGCCTTGCGCGGCGAGCGCTATGACTGCTTTCTTGATGCGAACACCACCTTGCCGATGATTTACATGCCCGACGCGATCCGCGCCACCATCGAACTGATGGACGCGCCGGCGGCATCGATCAAGATCCGTTCTTCGTACAATGTGGCGGGCGTGTCGTTCAACCCCGAGCAGCTGGCGAAAGCCATCGTGCACATGGTGCCCGACTTCAAGATCAGCTACAAGCCGGACAGCCGCCAGGCCATCGCCGACAGCTGGCCGCAAAGCCTGGACGACAGCAAGGCCAGTGCGGACTGGGGCTGGAAGGCGCAGATCGGCGTCGAGCAGATGGTCACCGACATGCTGGCCAATGTCGATGCGGGGCAGGCTGCGCAGGCTGCCTGAAGTACGAACCCGCTTTCATAAAAACATACTAATATAAAGAGACACTACATGGATATGAGCGTATTTGACCTGTTCAAGATCGGCATCGGGCCGTCGAGTTCCCACACGGTGGGGCCGATGGCGGCGGCGCGGCGTTTTCTGGTCGAATACGGTCCGCTGGACCAGGTAGTGGGCGTCGAGGCGGCCCTGTATGGCTCGTTGGCGCTGACGGGCGTGGGCCATGCCACTGACAAGGCCGTCATTCTGGGCTTGATGGGTGAAACGCCGCAGGACGTGGCGCCCGATGCCGTCGACAGCAAGCTGGCCGCCATCGAGACGGCCGGTGAAATCGCGTTGCTGGGCATGCACGTGGTGCCGTTTACGGCCGCCACCGGCTTGATCTGGCACAAGAGCGAGTCGCTGCCCGAGCACCCGAACGGCATGCGCTTTACCCTGAAAATGGCGGACGGCAGCCGGGTCGACAAGGTGTATTACTCGATCGGCGGCGGTTTTATCCGCGAAGCCGGAGAAGCTCAAACCTCGGCGCAGGCCGAAGCGTCGGTGGAATCGGCCGCCAGCGCAAGAGTCGTCTTCCCGTTCGACACCATGGAGCAGTTGCTGGCGCATGGCGTGGAAAGCGGCCTGTCGATCCCGGAAATGCTGCGCGCTAACGAGTGTGTCAAGCGCAGCGACGCGGAACTCAATGAAGGACTGGACCGTATCTGGCATGTCATGCGCGACTGCATCGCGCACGGCCTGGAAACGACGGGCAACCTGCCGGGCGGCTTGAACGTGAAGCGCCGCGCCGCGAAATTATGGCGCTTGGCGCAGGAGGCGAAGGCGTCGGACAACCGCGCCAACGACTTGCCGCACGACGCCGTGCACCTGGTCAGCCTGTACGCGATGGCCGTCAACGAAGAAAACGCGGCCGGCGGGCGCGTGGTGACGGCGCCGACCAACGGCGCCGCCGGCATCATCCCGGCCGTGCTGCGCTACTACGCGCAGGATTGCCGCCCCAGCGACCCGGCCGGCGGCGTGCGCCGCTTCATGCTGACGGCAGCCGCCATCGGCATGCTGTGCAAGCGCAATGCCTCGATCTCGGGCGCCGAAGTGGGCTGCCAGGGCGAAGTGGGCGTGGCGTGCGCCATGGCGGCGGCCGGCCTGGTGGCGGCCCTGGGCGGCACGAATGAACAGATCGAGAACGCGGCCGAAATCGGCATCGAGCACCACCTGGGCATGACGTGCGACCCCATCGGCGGCCTGGTGCAGATCCCGTGCATCGAGCGTAACGGCATGGGCGCCGTGAAAGCGATTACGGCCGCCTCGCTGGCGCTGAAGGGTGACGGCACGCACTTCGTCAGCCTCGACGAAGTCATCGAAACCATGCGCCAGACGGGCGCGGACATGCAGGACAAGTACAAGGAAACGTCCTTGGGCGGGCTGGCCGTGCACGTGATCACTGTCAACCACGCCGCTTGTTGAGGGCGTCCCGGGCGTTGATGTCAAGGCGGAATCGCCTTAGTCCTCCTCAAACAACTGCTCCAGCCTCCTGGGGTAGTTATTCAAGAAGTCGCGTGTCACGGCATAGTGTTCCGTGTCTTCGTACGCCACTTCGTGGATGCCGCCGCCCGTAAACATCAGGATTTTCGCGTTCGGGTAGGCTAGCAGTATCGGCGAGTGGGTGGCGATGATCAGCTGCGAGTCGTCCTGCACCAGTTGGTGGATCACCGACAGGGCCGCCATCTGGCGGCTGGGCGACAGGGCCGCCTCGGGCTCGTCCAACAGATACAAGCCCTTGCCGCGCAGCTTGTTGATCAAGGTCGCCATGAACGCTTCGCCGTGCGATTGCGCGTGCAGCGACTTGCCGCCGTAGCTGGCCAGGTATTCAGGCATGTCGTCCATGTAGGTGGCGACGTTGAAAAAGCTTTCGGCGCGCAGGAAATAGCTGTCCTCGGGCTTCTTGTAGCTCTTGCTCAAGCGCAAGTGCGCGTGCAAGCCCGACTCCTCGTCCGACGGCAGGGCGATGCGCACGTTGCGCGTGCCGCCATCCTTGCCGAATCCCAGCGCCACGGCCAGGGCTTCGAGCATGGTCGACTTGCCGCTGCCATTCTCGCCCACAAAAAAAGTCACGTCGCGGTGGAAGTCCATCTGCACGAAGTCGCGGATGGCGGGGATGGTGAACGGATAGTGGTCCAGGTCGACGACAGCGTCGGGGCGCAGCGCGGCGCTTTGCAAATACGGTTTTTTACTGATCGGCATGGCCGGTTTTCGACTCCATGGTTTTCGACTCCGTTAATGGTTACATCAAGGGACACTCAGCACAGTGTGGCGCAAATCGGCGGCGCACGCCAGTGCATACGCCTGCGATGTTCGCCTGGCTTGATCTCATGCCATTATGGCTTGTTTGATAACACTCAGGCTCTCCAATTGTCACATCTTGATCTGGCTGGCGCCACGCGATTCGCCTTGGACGGCGGCTGGCACTATAATATCCGTTGCCATTCATGATCAACCGCACTCAGCTCAACTGGACTCTTCAAATTTATGCACTACGTGTCTACCCGCGCTGATAAAGCGCCATCGCAGTCGCAACAGTCTTCTTTGCAGCAATTCTCCGACATCCTCCTGGGCGGCCTGGCCCCCGATGGCGGACTGTATCTACCAGAACACTACCCGCAAGTCACTGGTGCCGAGCTCAACGCCTGGCGCACATTGTCGTATGCCGACCTGGCATTCGAAATCCTGAAGAAGTTCGCCACCGATATCCCGGCCGCGGACTTGAAGGCACTGACGGCGAAAACCTATACCAAAGCTGTCTACAAGAATGCCCGCGCCGGCGAAAACGCGGCCGACATCACGCCGCTGCGCGTGCTCGAAGAAAACGTCGTCAAGGGCGGCCAGACCACCCTGATGCTGCAGGCGCTGTCGAACGGCCCGACCCTGGCCTTCAAGGACATGGCCATGCAGTTGCTGGGCAACCTGTTCGAATACACCCTGGCCAAGACGGGCGCCGAACTCAATATTTTTGGCGCCACGTCGGGCGACACGGGCAGTGCGGCCGAATACGCGATGCGCGGCAAGAAGGGCATCCGCGTCTTCATGCTGTCGCCGCACAAGAAAATGAGCGCGTTCCAGACGGCGCAGATGTTCAGCCTGCAAGACCCGAACATTGTCAACATCGCCGTCGAAGGCGTGTTCGACGATTGCCAGGACATGGTCAAGGCCGTCTCGAACGATTTGCCGTTCAAGGCAAAGCAGAAAATCGGCACCGTTAATTCCATCAACTGGGCGCGCGTCGTGGCGCAAGTCGTGTACTACTTCCGCGGCTACCTGGCGGCTACCACCAGCAACGAGCAAAAAGTGTCGTTCACAGTGCCTTCGGGTAATTTCGGCAATATCTGCGCCGGCCATATCGCCCGCATGATGGGCTTGCCCATCTCGAAGCTGGTGGCGGCGACGAATGAAAACGACGTGCTCGACGAATTTTTCCGCACGGGCGTGTACCGCGTGCGCAAGTCGGCCGAGACCTACCACACCAGCAGCCCGTCGATGGATATCTCGAAAGCGTCGAACTTCGAGCGCTTCGTCTACGACCTGGTGGGCCGCGACAGCGAGCGCGTGCGCGCCCTGTTTACCAAAGTGGAAACGCACGGCGGTTTTGACCTGTCCGGCAAACCTGGCAGCGACGGCGACGAATTCAAGCAAGTCGCCAAATATGGCTTCAAGTCGGGCAAGTCCACGCACCAGGACCGCCTCGACACCATCCGCGATGTGGCCGACGACTATGGCATTACCATCGACACGCACACGGCCGACGGCATCAAGGTGGCGCGCGAGCACCTGGAGCCCAACGTGCCGATGATCGTGCTGGAAACGGCGCTGGCGGCCAAGTTCAACGAAACCATCCTCGAAGCGCTGGGCGTGGATGCTGAACGGCCAAACGGTTTCGAGAACATCGAAGACTTGCCGCAAAAGTTCGTCGTGATGGATGCCGACGTGGAGAAAATGAAGGCGTTTATCGCCTCGAACACGGGATTGTGATGACAGACGCCAGCACTGTACGCAAACCGATGCTGTCGGTGGCCGAGGCGCAAGCCTTCATGCTGGCCGCGGCGCGCCCGGTGACCGAAGTGGAGCACATTGACACCATGCGCGCCAACGGCCGCGTGCTGGCCACGGCGCAAACGTCGACCCTGAACGTGCCTGAGCGCGACAACACGCAGATGGATGGCTATTGCGTGCGCGCGCAAGATTGCGCCAGCGGCGCGGCCAGCTTGCCCGTGTCGCAGCGCATCGCGGCCGGCCACGTGGGCCAGCCCTTGCAGCCGGGGACGGCGGCGCGCATCTTTACGGGCGCCCTGATCCCGGACGGCGCCGATAGCGTGGTGATGCAGGAGCAGTGCACGGCGGCGGACGGCATGGTGACGGTCAATCACGTGCCGAAAGCCGGGGAATGGGTGCGCCGCCAGGGCGAGGATATCCGCGCCGGCGGCGAGATACTCGGTGCGGGCCGGCGCCTGCGCAGCCAGGAAATGGGCCTGGCCGCCTCGGTGGGCCTGGCGCAAGTACCGGTGCTGCGCAAGCTGCGCGTGGCCGTGTTTTTCACGGGCGACGAACTGGCCATGCCGGGCCAGCCTTTGGCGCCGGGCGCCGTCTACAACTCGAACCGTTTTACTCTGCGCGGCTTGCTGGAAAACCTCGGCTGCGAGATCACGGACCTGGGCATCGTGCCCGACAGCCTGGAAGCGACAAAAGCCGTGCTGCGCCAGGCGGCCCAGGGCAATGACCTTATCATCACCTCGGGCGGCGTGTCTGTGGGCGAGGAAGACCATATCAAGCCGGCCGTGGAAGCGGAAGGGCGGCTGAACATGTGGCAGATCGCCGTCAAGCCGGGCAAACCGCTGGCGTTTGGCGAAGTGCAGAATGCGTTCTTTGTCGGCTTGCCCGGCAATCCCGTGTCCAGCTTTGTCACGTTCTTGCTGTTCGTGCGCCCGTTCATTCTGCGCCTGCAAGGCGTGGCGGGAAATCTGGCGCCGCGCAGCTACAAGCTGCCGGCCGCGTTTGAACGCCTGAAGGCGGACAAGCGCAACGAGTTTTTGCGCGCCAAGATCAATGACGACGGCGAGCTGGAACTGTTCGCCAACCAGAGCTCGGGCGTGCTGACCTCCACCGTGTGGGGTGACGGCTTGATCGACTGCCCGCCGGGGCTGTCGATTGCGCGCGGCGACATGCTGCGCTTTATCCCGTTTAACGAATTGCTGTACTAAGGAAGTGTCGATGAAGATCAATCTGCGTTTTTTCGCCAGCGTGCGCGAGTTGCTGGGCACGGCCCAGGAAGTGCTGGTGCTGGAGGAGGGGGCCGTGCCGCTGCGTACCGTGGGCGATGTGAGAAATCTCCTGATCGCCCGCGGTGGCAACTGGGAATATGCGCTGGCGCAGGGCCGCGCGCTGCGCATGGCGCATAATCAGGTGATGTGCGATGCCGACACCGTGATAGGCGAAGGCGACGAGGTGGCGTTTTTCCCGCCCGTGACGGGCGGCTGAGAATGCCCACTTGAGAAAATGGCCGCTGAAGCGGCCATTTTCTTATGACGACTTGGTTCCTGGCTTGTCCCCGCTGCACGTGGCGCAGGCGATGGCTTTCTTGTAGCGCCAGTATTTCGAGCCGATGAAGATGGCCGATGCCACCAGCGACCAGGCCAGGGCGCTGAGGATGTCGGCCTGGCTGGTGGTGCCCTTGCTGTATTCGACCACCGTCAGGATGATGAATAAAATCGAGCTGGCCAGCAAATAGCGGGAAATCCAGAATCCTGCGCCCATGTGTTTCTCCTCTCGTGTTTTGTCGTCAAGTGATATGAAACTGCCGATGATTGCAGCATGCCTGGTGCAGTATGCCCCATTTTTGGGCGCAATCGCCATCGGCGGGCCATATCCGGGCCATATCCGGGCCAATCTCGACTAAAATGCCGGGGTTTTCACCGTCTTCCCGGCATGCCATGACCAACTCCAGTTCGCCTCCGTTTCACATCGCCGTCATCGGTGGCGGCCCCGCCGGCCTGATGGCCGCCCAGGCGGCCGCCGATCAGGGGGCACAGGTGGAATTGTTCGACGCGATGCCTTCTGTTGGCCGCAAATTCCTGCTGGCGGGGCGCGGCGGCATGAATATCACGCACGCGGAAGGCTACCAAGCCTTTGTCTCGCGCTACGCCAGGCAAGCCAACCGCCTGAAACCGGCGCTGGACCAGTTCGGCCCGCAGAAGGTGCGCGACTGGGTGCACGGCCTGGGCGTGGACACCTTCGTCGGTTCCTCAAACCGCGTCTTCCCCACTGACATGAAGGCCGCGCCTTTGCTGCGCGCCTGGCTGCACCGCTTGCGTGAAGCGGGCGTGCAATTTCACATGCGCCACCGCTGGACGGGCTGGCAAGGCGGTCAGCTGGCCTTCGCCACGCCGGACGGCGAACGCCTGCACTCCTTCGACGCCGTGATCCTGGCGCTCGGTGGCGGCAGTTGGGCGCGTCTCGGGTCGGATGGCGCCTGGGTGCCGCTGCTGCAAGGGCAGGGCGTCGCCGTGGCAGCGCTGGCACCGGCCAATTGCGGCTTCGACGTGGACTGGAGCGCGCATTTTAGCAGCCGTTACGCGGGCGAACACCTGGCCACGGTAGCCATTACCGCGCATGACATCGATGGCTTGACGATCAAGCGCCAGGGCCAGTGCGTCATCACGGCGGGCGGCGTCGAAGGCGGCCTGATTTATGCGCTGTCGGCCGCATTGCGCGAGCAGATCGCCGTTGCGGGCCACACCACCATCTGGCTGGACCTGGCGCCTGACCACAGCCATGAACGCGTGTTCGAGGAAGTCACGCGCCCGCGTGGCGCGCGCTCCATGTCGAGCCATCTGAATAGCCGGCTGGGCATCAAGGGTGTGAAATCGGGCTTGCTGCGCGAATGCTTGAGCGCTGCCGGCTTCGCCGACGAAGCCAAGCTGGCGCGCGCCATCAAGCTGTTGCCCGTCACCTTGCAGCGTCCGCGCCCCATCGACGAAGCCATCAGTAGCGCCGGCGGCGTGGACTTCGACGGTGTCAAAGGCAGCATGCTGCGGGCCATGCCAGGCGTCTTCGTGGCGGGCGAAATGCTGGACTGGGAAGCGCCCACGGGCGGCTACCTGCTGACGGCTTGTCTGGCACAAGGCAAGGCGGCCGGCGAGCAGGCGGTGGCGTGGCTGGAAGAGAAAGTTACTGCCGAAAGTTAATGCCGAAAGCTAATGCCGAAAGTTAATGCCAGGTAATTTCGCCTGAGCCGCTTTTCTGAATCTCGCGCTGGCGCGGATTGCCGTGGACGTGGATGTCGCCGCTGCCGCGCAAGGTGAGGTTGGCGGCGTCGCGCACGAAGACGGTGCTCTGGCCCGAGCCTTGCAGGCTGACGCTGGCCTTGTCGGCCGCCAGGTGCTCGGCATCGATGTCGCCCGAACCGCTCAGGTCGGCGCGCAGGAATTTTGTGTTGCCACTGGCGGCTATGCGTCCGGAACCCACCATTTCCAGCACCACGCTGTCGCTGTTGCCGCCGTTGATGTCGAGGTCGCCACTGCCGTTGACGGTGGCCGACACCTGCTTGTAGCGGCCGGTGAAGCTGATGTCGCCCGAACCCGTCAATTCCAGGATGAAACTGTCGCCGGAAAATCCCGTGATCTTGCTGTCGCCATTGCCGTGCACTTCCACGCGCACGAGCGATGGCAGCACCAGTTCCACCTGTATCGGCTGGCGATGGTGGAAGAGCATGCCTTTCGGGCCGATATGCAGGGTCGTGCCATCGGCGGTGGTCGCGACGTTCGACAGCAAACGCTGCTCGCCGCTCACCTTCATCGATGGCGTGGCGCCGCGGCGCAGCACCAGGTCGATGGGGCCGGCCAGGTCGATGCTGGTGATATCGGCGGAAATCGGGCGCGTTTCACTGCGCACGGCGCGGCCGGCAGCACTGCTGGGATTGCTGATTCCCTTGGCGCGCAGCGCGGCATACGACATGGCGATCAAGACCAGTGCCAGCAGGAGCATGGACAGGCCAACTTTGAGCAAGCGTTTCATGGCAGCCTTTCTAGTGACCTTTGAGCAGGGAGACATTCATGGCGATGTAGCGCTTGATGCCGATCAAGGTATAGCGCGTGACCACCAGACTGAGCAGGAAGATGGCGATGCCGCCGAGCAGCATGCCCACGCCGAAGACGGTTTGCGTGGTGCGCGCATCGCGGTCCATGTCGGTGGAGATGCGGATGCCGCCACCGGCCAGCGCTTCGGCCCGCTCCATCATGCGCGACGAAGCGCCCGGCGCCTCGGGTTCGGCTGATTCACGCTGCGAGGGGCCGGGCAGGTGATCGACTTCGATGCCCGTCTCGCCGATGGTGATGCGTGTCTCGCGCCGCTCGCCGCCTTCGCCGCCGTCATCGTCATGGATGAAGACATGGCGCAGCGGACCATCGAGCACCAGTTCGTTGGCGCCGGACAAGCCGCTGGCCGTGATGGCGATGCCGGCCAGGTAAAAGCTCAGGCCGACGGCATACAGGGTGGCCAGCAGGGCCGCGTAGACTGCGGCAGGCACGACCATGAACAAGTTGAAGATGGCCAGGCCCAGCAGCGAGACGAGCAGGCGCAGCAGGTTAACGGGGGTTTTCTTGTGTTCGAAAGTCTGGCGGTGGGTGCTGCTGCGCAAGGTAAGGGCAATTTTTTTCGGCTCGCCCAGTTCGTCGGCGATCTCGTGTTCGCTGCGGCCCGCCGCGGCGCCTTCGATGAAGGTTTGTTCGTAATAGTCCATGGTCTTGGCCACCAGGTCCGGTGGCAAGCCTGCCAGCGCGCGCCGCAGCGCGTCGAGATAGTCTTGCTTGTTCATCATATTCTTCCTATCCGTTCGCTTCGCCGCGTCAGCCCACTGCCGGCAGCAGCATGCTTGCCTGGCTCAGCAGCAATGGCGATTGTGGCGCTTGCTGTACGTGCATGACGATCAGGGTGGCCAGCGCCACACAAGCCAGCAGCGCCACGGCTTTCAAGCTGTTTTTCAAGTGCAAGGTGGTGTGCATGGTATTCCCCGTGGCATGGCCGTTGTCGATGATCAGACTGTACCCAAGCGCACGCAGCTGCACCAGCGCGGTGCGACAGAATGCAATTTCGCGGGGGCGAGCGACACCAGGGCAGGACGCACCGTCAAGTCTACTTTGCCACCTTGCCCGTGATGATACCCCTGGCTGCCGCCACGCCGCTGCGCACGGCCGACTCGATGGTGGCCGGATAGTCCTGCGTCCGGTCCTCATTGGCCGTATAGTCGCCTGCCAGCAGCAGGCCCGGCATGCCGCTGGCGTTGCCGGGGCGCGCCTGGTTCGGCGTGCAGGCAAAGGTGGCGCGCTTTTCCGTGATCAGCTGGGTCCACAGGGGCTGGGCCAGGGCAGGGCGTTGCAACACCTGCGCCAGTTGCGCCGCGATGGCTTGCGCCAGCGGTGAGTGACCTTGCTCGGCGGCAGGGCCGGACGCGCTGATGACGACGGCCAGCAAGCCCGCCTGGCTGGCGTCGAGCTGGCCCCGGTCGAAAACGAACTGGCCCCAGTGCTGCTGCTGTGGTGCATCGACGAGAGCGTAAAACGGCAAGTCCAGGCGTAACGAGGCGTCGTATTGCAGGTAGCAGGTGCTGATGGCTTCCGGCGTGAAGGCTTGCATTTTGGTAATAACATCATCGAGGCGCGGATCCTGCAAGCCTTGCAGTAGGCTGGCGGCCTGTACGGATGAGGTGGCCACGATCACGCCGTCAAAGCTTTCCCCGTCATCGAGCTGCCAACGGCTATCGGACAAGGCTTGCAAGACTGCAACCTTGGCGCCCGTCCTGACTTCGCCGCCATGCTGCGCGATATAGCGGCTTGCCGCGTCGGGCAACAGGCTAGTCAGGTTCGCTTTCGGGATCAGCATGTCGGAGGCGCGCCGGCGGCTCGCCCCCAGGCTGTCGCGCAGCACGTTGATGAAGACGCGGGCCGAGGCCCGCTCGGGCGGGGTATTCAGCGCAGCCAGGCACAGCGGGTGCCACATCAGCTGGTTCAAGCGCTCCGTCTGGTCGAAGCGCTGCAGCAATTCGCTGACCGTGCAATCGTTGTACAGTTGCCAGCCCATCCATCGCATGGCGGTGGAAAAACGCATCAAGGCCAGCTTGTCGGCGCGCAATAATCCTTTGGCGCGCAGCAGGGCCCATGCCAGGTGCAACGGCGCGGGCAGGCGCGGCGCGATGAAATCCATGCCGCCAGAACCGGCCGGATAGCGCATCTGCAGGGGCAGGGTGAGGATCAGCTCGGCAGGGTCTTGCCCTGCGAGTTTGATCAGGCGCAAGGTTTCCGTGTAGGCGCCCAGCAAGATGTGCTGGCCGTTGTCGAGTATGGTACTTTCGCGTTCGACGCGGCGCGCGCGTCCACCCAGGGTGCGCGCCGCCTCGAACACGGTCACCGAGTGACCGGCGCGCGCCAGTTCCATGGCCGCCGCGCAACCGGCCCAGCCGGCGCCGATGACGGCGTAGCGTTGCTTCACGCTACTCTCAACCACGAACCCAGGTCTTCCAGGCCAGCCACAGTTTGCGGATCGGCGTCAGCGAGATGCGCTGTTTCAGCACGTGATAGCCGTCGCGCTCGACTTCATTGAGCACCGTGCGGTAGATGGCGGCCATGATCAAGCCAGGGCGCTGGGCGCGGCGGTCTTCGGCAGGCAGCAGCGCGAACGCTTCGTCATATGCCGTCTGCGCGCGCGCCACCTGGAAACGCATGAGGTTTTCAAAGTTTTCGCTGTGGCGCGCGTTCAGCAAGTCGGCCGCCGTCACATTGAATTGCTGCAATTCGCTGATCGGCAGGTAGATGCGCCCCTTGCGCGCATCTTCGCCCACGTCGCGGATGATGTTGGTCAGCTGGAAGGCGTGGCCCAGTTTTTCCGCGTACAGCAGGGTTTCCGGGCGCGTCGCGCCAAAGATGCTGGCCGACAAGATGCCCACCACGCTGGCCACGTGCCAGCAATAGCGGCTCATGGCCTGGTAGTCGAGGTAGCGGGTCTGGTTCAAATCCATTTCCATGCCGTCGATGATGGCCTGCAAATGCTTTTCTTCCAGTTGATAGATGTCCAGGTGCGGCTGCAGCGCGCGCATCACGGGATGCGTGGGGTTGCCCTCATACATGGCCTTGACTTCCTTGCGCCACCAGACCAGCTTGGTGCGTGCCACGGCTTCGTCCGTGCATTCATCGACCGTGTCATCGACTTCGCGGCAGAAGGCGTACAGGGCCGTGATGGCCTTGCGGCGTTCGGCAGGCAGGAACAGGAAGCTGTAGTAGAAGCTGGAGCCGCTCTGGGCGGCCTTTTGTTGGCAGTATTCGTCGGGAGACATAGTCAAAAGAGCAAGGGTTGCAGATCGAAGCCGCTATTCTATCGTCTTACAGAGTGGGCGACGGGGGAAAAGCCGTTTTTACTTGTGTCTCTTGATGCAGGCTTTTGCGCGACATGCGCAGGGCGCGCCAGAAAATGATCAGCCAGTCGCGTTTTTCCAGCTTGGGGCGGCGCCGGAAGACGTCGTAATTGACGGCTTCGATGGCGTCGAGGATGCGCAAGCCGCCTTGCACCACGAGGCGCAGTTCCCAGCCGATGCGCCCGCGCAGGCGCAGGGCCAGCGGCGCGCCGGACAGCATCAGGGCGCGCGTGCGGGCCACTTCAAAGCGCATCAGGGCGCTCCACTTGCCGTGCGCCTCGGGTCGCTCGAAGGCGGCTGCGGAGACGGCAAAGCGGCTCAAGTCTTCCATCGGCAGGTAGATGCGCTCTTTTTGCTGGTCGATGGCGACGTCTTGCAGGAAATTAATTAGTTGCAAAGCTGAACATATCGCATCGGAATCGCGTACATTCTGTTCATCTGCCGCGCCGTACAGGTGCAGCATCAGCAGCCCCACGGGGTTGGCGGAGCGGGCACAGTAATCGAGCAGGTCGGCGTAGCTGGCGTAGCGCGTCGTATGCACATCCTGCTTGAAGGCCGACAACAAGTCGTAAAACGGCTTCAGCGGCAGCTGGAATTTGGCGATGACGGCGGCCAGACGTTCGAACATGGCGGCGTTCTCGCCAGCATGGCCTTCCTCGCGGGAAATGCGGCCCAGCGCCTCTTCGTAGGCGTGCAGGGCCGCCAGGCGTTCGGCCGGCGTGGCGTCGCCTTCATCGGCCAGGTCGTCGGCGCTGCGGGCGAAGGCATAGATGGCTTCGACGGCGGGCACCAGGCGGCGCGGCAGCAGGAATGATGCAACAGGAAAATTTTCGTAATGGTCTACAGGCATTGAACACGCTTCTTTAGTCTTGCAGTTTTTTCCGGCACCCTGCCAGCGCAGGAGGATTGCCGAACGTTGTATGTCTCAAGATTAATGACGCAGAAGTCACTAAAAGCTTTTACGCACGATTATAATTAATAACCAGAAAGTCATTAGGGGAAAGTCACTCCTTGTCATGGCCAAGCTGATATTGTCACAAATTTAAGGATATCGTGTGCGAAAAAGTTTGGCTAGCATCACTTAGCAAGCGAAAAGTTTCCTCACGTGAAAATCTAACAGCCCGCATAGTAAAGGAAAATACCTTGTTTGCCCTGAAAACCCTGCGCCGCGAGACCGGCGCACCCGCACTGCCCGCCCTTCGCCTGATCGCCGGCGCCGCCCTGGCGCTGACGTTGGCGGCCTGTTCCAAGCCTGTCGCAAAAGTCGAAGACGTGCGCCCCGTGCGCGCGATGGTGTTGTCTAGTAGCAATGTTGACGTGAGTGCCGAGCTGGCGGGCGAGGTCGTGCCGCGCGTGGTGTCGCAACTGGGTTTCCGCGTGGGTGGCAAGATCGTCGCGCGCAAGGTTGATGTGGGCGCCAGCGTGAAGAAAGGGCAAGTGCTGATGCAGCTCGATCCAGCCGACTTGCAGCTGTCGCAGGCGCAGGCCAAGGCATCGCTGGTCAGCGCGGAAACAAACCGCGACCTGGCGCGCGCCGAACTGAAGCGCTACCAGGATTTGCGCGAGAAAAATTTCGTTAGCCAGGCCGTGCTCGATGGCAAGGACGCCACTTACAAGGCGGCGCAGGCGAATGTGGAAGCGGCCCAGGCCCTGTACCGGGGCCAGGCGAACCAGTCCGCTTATGCCAGCTTGCTGGCCGACGTCGATGGCGTCGTCACGCGCATCGAGGCCGAAGTAGGGCAAGTGGTGGCGCCCGGCACGCCCGTGGTGCAAGTGGCCAGGAGCGGCGAGAAGGAAGTCGTGATCGGCATTCCCGAAGACAAAGTGGAAACCTTGCGCGGCGTCAAGGATGTGGTGGTGCGCCTATGGGCCGACCCGAAACAGGGCTTGCCGGGCAAAATACGCGAAGTGTCGCCCGTCGCCGATGCCGCCACGCGCACCTACCTGGCCAAGGTCAGCATCCCGGACGCGCCGCAAGTGCGTCTGGGCATGACGGCCGTGGTGCAGTTCGCCTCGCAGACGGCCACGCCGCAGATCAAGGTGCCGCTGACGGCCCTGTTCAATGAAAAGTCGCAAAGCTCCGTGTGGGTGGTGGAAAACGGCGCCGTGAAGCTGGTGCCGGTGACGGTGGGCGGCGTGGCGGGCAATGAGTTGCTGCTGATCTCGGGCGTGAAAGCGGGCCAGACGGTGGTCACGGCCGGCGTCAACTTGCTCAAGCCTGGCCAAAAAGTGTCCATCCTCGGCGCCGAACTGGCCAGCACGCCTGATGTTGCCGCTGCCGCCGTCAGCGTGGGTGCGGCCAAATGAAGGGCGGTTTCAATCTGTCGCGCTGGGCCCTCGAACACATTCCGCTGACGCGTTACCTGATGGCCGTGCTGCTGATCGGCGGCATGCTCAGCTATGCCAGCCTGGGCCAGGATGAAGATCCCCCGTTCACCTTCCGCGCCATGGTCTTGCAAGCGTACTGGCCGGGCGCCACGGCGCTGCAGATGGCCGAGCAGGTGACGGACAAGCTGGAAAAGAAGCTGCAGGAAACGCCGTACATCGACGAGATCACCAGCTATTCGAAGCCGGGCGAAACCTTGATCTTGCTCGAATTGCGCGAATCGGCGCCGCCCAAGGAGACGGCGGCTGCCTGGTACCAGGTGCGCAAGAAGATCGGCGACATCCAGGGCACCTTGCCGGCCGGCGTGGTGGGCCCGTTCTTCAATGACGAGTTCGGCGACACGTATGGCTCCATCTTCGCCCTGTCCGGCGACGGTTTTACCTACGCGGAAATGAAGGATTACGCGGACAAGGTGCGCCAGGAGCTGCTGGCCGTGGGACAGGTATCGAAGGTGGAACTGTTCGGCGTGCAAGACGAAAAGATCAATATCATCTTTTCGCACAAGAAATTTGCCCAGTTGGGCATTCCATTCGATGCCATCGTGCAGCAACTGTCTGCACAGAACAGCATCAACGCCACGGGCGTGCTGGTGACGCCCACGGATAACCTGCAAGTGCGCGTGACGGGCGCCATGGTCACCGTCAAGGACCTGGAGAATCTGGAGCTGCGCGCCAACGGCACCACCTTCCGCCTCGGTGACTTTGCCACCGTGAAACGTGAATTCGTCGATCCACCCAAGGATAAGATGCGTTTCAATGGCAAGGAAGTGATCGGCCTGGGTGTGTCGATGGAAAAGGGCGGCAACATCATCGACATGGGCAAGGCCTTGCAAGCGACGGTGACGCGCATGAAGAGCGAATTGCCGGTGGGTATAGAGTTGCAGCGCGTGTCGAACCAGCCGGAAGCCGTGTCCGCTTCCGTGGGCGAGTTCGTGCATACCCTGATCGAAGCCATTTTGATCGTGCTGGCCGTCAGCTTTGTGGCGCTGGGCTTGCACACGAAACCGCTGCGCATCGACGTGCGGCCCGGCCTGGTGGTGGCGCTGACCATCCCGCTGGTGCTGGCCGTCACCTTCCTGTTCATGCGCCTACTCGACATCGACTTGCACAAAATTTCCCTGGGCGCCCTGATCATCGCGCTGGGCCTGTTGGTCGATGACGCCATCATTGCCGTCGAGATGATGGTGCGCAAGATGGAAGAGGGCATGTCGCGCTTCGATGCGGCGACGTTCGCCTACACGTCGACGGCCATGCCCATGCTGACGGGCACCTTGATCACAGTGGCGGGTTTCTTGCCCATCGGCCTGGCCAAGTCGGCCGCCGGCGAATACACGTTCTCTTTGTTCTCCGTCAATGCGCTGGCCCTGATCATCTCGTGGGTGGTGGCTGTCGTCTTTACGCCCTATATCGGCTATGTCTTGTTGAAGGTCAAGCCGCACGCGCATAACGACCATGAATTGTTCGATACGCCTAACTTCCGCCGCTTCCGCCGTGCCGTCACCTGGTGCGTGGAATGGCGCAAGACGACGATCGCCGCCACCCTGGCCATCTTTGCGCTGGGTATTTATGGCTTTAACTTTATCGAGAAGCAATTCTTTCCCGATTCCAGCCGTCCTGAACTGATGGTGGAGCTGTGGTCGCCCGAAGGCACGACCTTTGCCGCGAACGAGAAGCAGGTGAAGAAATTCGAAGCCTTCGTCAGCAAGCTCGACGGCGTGGATAGCGTGACCAGTTATGTGGGTACGGGCAGTCCCCGTTTCTACCTGCCGCTGGACCAGATATTCCCGCAGACCAATGTGTCGCAAGTGGTGGTTTTGCCGAAGAGTCTGGCCGACCGCGAACGCTTGCGCCAGCAAATCGTCGACGTGTTCAAGAAGGATTTCCCGGAAGTGCGGGGCAGGGTAAAACTGTTGCCGAACGGGCCGCCGGTGCCGTATCCCGTGCAATTTCGTGTCACGGGACCGGAAGTGGCGGGCGTGCGCGTCATCGCCGACCAGGTCAAGGACATCCTGCGCGCCAATCCGAACACCCTGGGTGTGAACGACAACTGGAATGAATCGGTGAAAGTGCTGCGCCTGGACCTGGACCAGGACAAGATGCGCGCGCTGGGCGTCACCTCGAAAACGGTGATGCAGGCGGCCAATACGATACTATCGGGTACCGTCATCGGCCAGTTCCGCGAAGACAACAAGCTGATCGATATCCAGGTGCGCCAGCCTTTGGCCGAACGGGCGACGATTTCTGTGCTGAATGACACGAATATTCCGACGGCAACGGGCAAGTCCGTGCCCATCTCGCAGCTGGCCCGCGCGCATTTCGTGTGGGAGCCGGGCGTGGTCTGGCGCGACAAGCGTGAATGGGCCATCACCGTGCAATCGGACGTGGTCGACGGCATCCAGGGCGCCACCGTGTCGACGCAGCTGGCGCCGCAGCTCGATGCCTTGCGCGCCAAGCTGCCGGACGGCTACCGCATCACCGTCAAAGGCGTGGCGGCCGACAGCGGCGAGGCGGAAGCATCGATCGCGACCAACTTGCCGCTGGCCATCTTCATCATCTTTACCTTGCTGATGCTGCAGTTGCACAGTTTCTCGCGCTCCCTGCTGGTTTTCCTGACGGGCCCGCTGGGCGTGGCGGGCGCCGCATTTGCCTTGCTGCTGCTGCACCGTCCGCTGGGCTTCGTGGCCAACCTGGGCGTCATCGCGCTGTTCGGCATGATCATCCGCAATTCCGTGATCCTCGTCGACCAGATCGAGCAAGACATCAAGGATGGCTCGGCGCCATGGGATGCCATCATCGACTCGGCCGTGCGCCGTTGCCGCCCCATCGTGCTGACGGCCGCCGCCGCCGCGCTGGCCATGATCCCGCTGTCGCGTTCCGTGTTCTGGGGGCCGATGGCGGTGGCCATCATGGGTGGCCTGATCCTGGCGACGGCCTTGACGCTGCTGTTCCTGCCAGCCCTGTATGCGGCCTGGTTCCGGGTCAAGAAGCCGGTGGCGCTGGACAAGGATGGGGACTAAGGAAGTAAACCCTCCATTCTGGCGATGATCCCGCTGTCGCGCTCCGTGTTCTGGGGCGGATCACGCAGGGCGGTGGCCATCATGGGCGGCCTGATCCTGGCGACGGCCTTGACGCTGCTGTTCCTGCCAGCCCTGTATGCGGCCTGGTTCCGGGTCAAGAAGCCGGTGGCGCTGGACAAGGATGGCGGCTAGGGAAGTATACCCTCCATTCTGGCGATGATCCCGCTGTCGCGTTCCGTGTTCTGGGGGCGGATCACGCAGGGCGGTGGCCATCATGGGCGGCCTGATCCTGGCGACAGCCTTGACCCTGCTGTTCCTGCCAGCCCTGTATGCGGCCTGGTTCCGGGTCAAGAAGCCGGTGGCGCTGGACAAGGATGGGGACTAGGGAAGTAAACCCTCCACTCTGGCGATGATCCCGCTGTCGCGCTCCGTGTTCTGGGGCGGATCACGCAGGGCGGTGGCTATCATGGGCGGCCTGATCCTGGCGACGGCCTTGACGCTGCTGTTCCTGCCAACCCTGTATGCGGCCTGGTTCCGCGTCAAGAAGCCGGAGCCGGTGACCGCAAAAGAAGGCTAGGAGCCAGCGCCAAGGTGTCGGCATAAAAAAGGCGGCATTCCTCTGGAAAATCCAGTAGAATGCCGCCTTTGCTTTACCGACGGCTTGCTCGATCAGTCGGCGGTAGCCAGATTGCTCCCGAGTTGTTAAAATCAGGTGCAGCAGTGACGCGGTCGGTACAAGCTGCGTACAAAAATGCGGATGTGGTGGAATTGGTAGACACGCTGGTCTTAGAAGCCAGTGCTTCGGCTTGGGAGTTCGAGTCTCCCCATCCGCACCAATCCGGGTTGTTCCAACCCGGAAGTGCAGCACCATCAAGTTGTCCTTCAGCCTCGTTGCAGGCGTCTCTTGTTTTTCTGTTGTCTTTCCTGTATTTCCATCATTCGGAATGCCTTTGTTTGAGCAATTTTTCGCCAAAGATCGGGCGGTAGGGCAGGACCCGGGCCTGGGTTTGCCTGAAAAATGGCCAAATTGAGGTAAATCAAAGGTTTTTTGGCTGAAATCTTCGCCAAGAGCGCATTTCTTTGTTTCGGACGGAGCGCCAGTTCGCATATACTAATGAACGAAGCAGGCTGGAAAGCCTGTCTCTGGCGAAATAAAGAATGTCGGGGCGAGAGTAAAGACAGGGCAACCCAGGCTGTGGCGATTCGTTCGCCGCCGCTGGCATCCTCTGTGGCCGGGCTGCAAAGCCAGCCACTTTCCCGAAGTCCTTTGTTATAATGCCACGCTTTACCGAATGATGGCCGGCCTTGCATTTACTTGGAAGCAAGGCTGGACGCTCGGAGCCCTGTCGCAGTACTGGAAGCGGCGGATTGTTTGGTGCCTGGTGCGGGTTTTCCCTCAGCCGGGTAGACCAGGTCCATCGTCCTGTTTTTCAGTACTTTTACAGATGAATATGCGAGCGAGTGAAGCTGGACCCATGTCTTGCCGCCAGTGATGGCGCAAGGGGTCGGGTCTTCTTTTCTCGCACCAACAGTGTTTATTTTTTGGACGATTTTTTACATGGCAACTGCAGTCGAAACCTTGGGCAAACTCGAACGTCGTATCACGATCTCCTTCCCGCTGACGGACGTCCGCACGGAAGTTGAGAAGCGCCTGAAAGTGCAAGCCCGTACGGCTAAGGCACCGGGCTTCCGTCCGGGCAAAGTGCCGTTGAAAATGGTCGCAGCACAATACGGCTACCAAATTGAATCGGAAGTGCTGAATGACAAAGTCGGCCGCGCGTTCAACGACGCCGCCAACGAAAACAATCTGCGCGTGGCCGGTTTCCCGAACATCGTGCCGAAAGAAGAAGCAGCCGAAGGCCAGCTGGCTTTCGACGCGACCTTCGAAGTGTATCCTGAAGTGGCCATCGGCGACCTGACGGCCGTTGAAATCGAAACCGTGCAAGCCGACGTGTCGGAAGCCGAAATCGACAAGACCATCGACATCCTGCGCAAGCAGCGCGTGCACTTCCACACCAAGGGCGAAGCTGGCGAACACGGCGACGGCGGTGAGCCGATTGCTGCCAACGGCGACCGCGTGACGGTCGACTTCGTCGGTGCTATCGACGGCGTTGAATTCCCAGGCGGCAAAGCTGAAGGCTATGCTTTCGTGCTGGGTGAAGGCCGCATGCTGCCAGAATTCGAAGCAGCAACCCTGGGCCTGAAAGTGGGCGAGTCCAAGACTTTCCCATTGTCGTTCCCTGAGGATTACCATGGCAAGGACGTAGCCGGCAAAACCGCTTCGTTCACCATCACCCTGCAAAAGCTGGAATGGGCGCACCTGCCGGAAGTCGATGCTGAATTCGCAAAGTCCTTGGGCGTTGCCGATGGCGACCTGGCCAAAATGCGCGAAGACATCAAAGTCAACCTGCAACGCGAAGTCGCTGGCCGCGTGAAAGCACGTAACAAGGAAGCCGTCATGGACGCGCTGATCAAAGTTGCTGAGCTGGAAGTGCCAAAAACGCTGATCGCTCAGGATTCCGAGCGTCTGGCCGAAATGACCCGCCAGGACATGGCGCAGCGCGGCATGAATGTCAAGGATGTGCCTTTCCCAGCAGAACTGTTCGCAGACAAAGCCGAGCGTCGCGTACGCCTGGGCCTGATCCTGTCGCAATTGGTGGGCGACAACAATCTGCAGGCAACGCCTGAGCAAGTAAAAGCGCAAATCGAAGATTTCGCTCAAAGCTACGAAGATCCACGCGAAGTGCTGAAGTACTACTACAGCGACCGTCGTCGTCTGGGTGAGATCGAAGCCCTTGTATTGGAAGAAAACGTCGTCACTTACGTGTTGGGCCTGTCGAAAGTCACGTCGAAAGCAGTTGCTTTCGACGAACTGATGGGAAGCAACGCACAAGCGTAAACCAGTTGGTATCCGCATGCCGCGGCGGGCCGGCAAGGCCGGCGGCGGCATCGCCTAACTGCTTCACAAGGAAATGAAATGACAGGTATGAACCGTAATCCAGCGCTGGACACAGAGATGCTCGGCCTGGTGCCGATGGTGGTGGAACAAAGCGGTCGCGGCGAGCGCTCGTATGATATTTACTCGCGCCTGCTGAAGGAACGCTTGATTTTCATGGTCGGCCCGGTCAATGACCAGATGGCCAACCTGGTTGTCGCCCAGCTGCTGTTCCTGGAAAGCGAAAATCCGGAAAAGGAAATCTCGCTCTACATCAACTCGCCAGGTGGTTCGGTTTCGGCCGGCATGGCCATCTACGACACCATGCAGTTCATCAAGCCGGACGTATCGACCCTGTGCACGGGCATGGCTGCCTCGATGGGCGCTTTCCTGCTGGCCGCTGGTGCCAAGGGCAAGCGTTTCTCGCTGCCGAACTCACGCATCATGATTCACCAGCCGTCCGGTGGTTCGCAAGGCATGGCGTCCGACATCGAGATCCAGGCAAGGGAAATCCTTTACCTGCGTACCCGCTTGAACGGCATCATGGCCGAGCGCACGGGCCAGTCGATCGAACAGATCGCCAAGGACACCGACCGCGACCGTTTCATGTCCGCCGACGAGGCCGTTGAGTATGGTTTGATCGACAAAGTGTTGACCAGCCGCGCTTGATGAGCCCCTACCGGTATTGCTAAGTACGTAAGTTCACGCCCGGGCGCTCAAACGTTCGGGCGTTTCGCTTTTATTTCGGGTAGCATGGAGCTTGTGCAGGTTGTTGACTTGCGCCATCGGTGGTTGTCTTTCAGGTAACTACCGCACTCCGGCTTGCGATTTTGCAATATTGTTAATGCAGTTCCAACCAAAATGCCTTATGTCAGACAAAAAATCCTCTAGCGGCGAAAAATTACTGTATTGCTCGTTCTGCGGCAAAAGCCAGCACGAGGTGAAGAAACTCATCGCCGGCCCGTCCGTGTTCATTTGCGACGAGTGCATCGACCTGTGCAACGACATCATCCGTGATGAAACGTCGAGCATCGAGACGGTGACCGGTACCAAATCCGATCTGCCGACGCCGCAAGAAATTGCCGCCTTGCTCGATCAGTATGTGATCGGCCAGCAGACTGCCAAGCGCATCCTGTCGGTGGCGGTGTACAACCATTACAAGCGTCTCAAGCACCTGGGCAAGAAAGACGACATCGAACTGGCCAAGAGCAACATCTTGCTGGTCGGTCCTACCGGCTCGGGCAAGACCCTGCTGGCGCAGACCTTGGCGCGCATGCTCAACGTGCCGTTCGTGATCGCCGACGCCACCACCCTGACCGAAGCCGGTTACGTGGGTGAAGATGTGGAAAATATCATCCAGAAGCTGCTGCAAAGCTGCAACTATGACGTCGAGAAAGCCCAGCGCGGCATCGTCTACATCGATGAAATCGACAAGATTTCGCGCAAGTCCGACAATCCGTCCATCACGCGCGACGTGTCGGGCGAGGGCGTGCAGCAAGCCTTGCTGAAACTCATCGAGGGCACGATGGCTTCCGTGCCGCCGCAAGGCGGCCGCAAGCATCCGAACCAGGATTTCGTGCAGATCGACACGACCAACATCATGTTCATCTGCGGCGGCGCCTTTGACGGCCTGTCGAAAGTGATCGCCAACCGTTCCGAAAAGAGCGGCATCGGCTTCTCGGCCACAGTGCGCAGCAAGTCGCAAAGCTCGGCCAGCGAACTGATGCTGCAAGCGGAACCGGAAGATCTGGTCAAGTTCGGCCTGATCCCGGAACTGGTGGGCCGTCTGCCTGTCATCGCCACCCTGGCGGAATTGACGGAAGAGGCGTTGATCCAGATTCTGGTCGAGCCGAAGAATGCGCTGATCAAGCAGTATTCGAAGCTGCTCGAGATGGAAGGCGCGGAACTGGAGATTCGTCCGGCCGCCCTGCATGCTATCGCCAAGAAGGCGCTGGCGCGCAAGACCGGTGCCCGTGGCCTGCGTTCCATCCTGGAACATGCTTTGCTGGACGTCATGTACGAATTGCCGAGCGAACAAAATGTGGTGAAAGTCGTCATCGACGAAAATACCATCACCAGTGGCGCCAAACCTTTGTTGATTTATCAAGAGACTGCCAAGGCCTCCGGAGAAAATTGAAAACTGCCGAGACAAATGCATAAAAAGGGTTTTGATTCCTTAATGCATGGCAGTACAATTTAAATCAATGAGTGCAGGCTTCAATCGTAAAGCCACTCGCGGCGCTTAGCTGCGCGTGGCTTTTTTACTGTTAAAACTGCATTTGTTACCGTCATGCGGGTGTGTTTTGCGAAATAGACTCTATGTTTGTTTCACAGAATTATTTATTCTCGCCGGTCTTGTGTTTTGGCAGCGAGCGCCAACATCGTAAACACGCTTTCTATAAGGTACGCCATGACAACTTCCAAATTAACTGAGCAAACTCAACTGCCGTTATTGCCGTTGCGGGATGTCGTCGTTTTCCCGCATATGGTGATACCGCTGTTCGTTGGCCGTCCAAAGTCGATCAAGGCGCTGGAAGCTGCGATGGAGCAGGGCAAGAGCATCATGCTTGCCGCTCAAAAAGCAGCCGCGAAGGACGAGCCGTCTCCTTCGGATATCTATGAAATTGGTTGTGTCGCCAATATTCTGCAAATGCTGAAGCTGCCCGATGGCACCGTCAAGGTGCTGGTCGAAGGCGCGCAGCGTGCTCGTATCAATCACATCAGCGATGCGCCGACGCACTTTATCGCCGACCTGACGCCGCTCGAGTCCGAGCCGGGCGACGAGTCGGAAGTCGAAGCCATGCGCCGCGCGATCGTGCAGCAGTTTGACCAGTACGTCAAACTGAACAAAAAGATTCCACCGGAAATCCTCGCATCCCTGTCGGGCATCGACGATGCCGGCCGCCTGGCCGACACGGTGGCCGCGCATCTGCCGCTGAAACTTGAGCAAAAACAAGTCATCCTGGAAATTTTCAGCGTGGCCAAACGCCTCGAGCACCTGCTGGGCCAGCTCGAAGGCGAGCTCGACATCCTGCAGGTGGAAAAACGCATCCGTGGCCGCGTCAAGCGCCAGATGGAAAAGTCCCAGCGCGAGTATTATCTGAACGAGCAAGTCAAGGCGATCCAGAAAGAACTGGGCGAGGGCGAAGATGGTGCCGACCTCGACGAGCTGGAGAAAAAAGTCGCTTCGGCCAAGATGCCGAAGGAAGCGCTCGACAAGGCCACCAACGAGTTGAAAAAGCTCAAGCTGATGTCGCCGATGTCGGCCGAAGCCACCGTCGTGCGAAATTACATCGATACCTTGGTCAACTTGCCTTGGAAAAAGAAATCCAAGGTCAATAACGATCTGGCGAATGCGGAAAAAGTGCTCGAGGGCGACCATTACGGCCTCGACAAGGTCAAGGAACGCATCCTGGAATACCTCGCGGTGCAACAGCGCGTCGACAAGCTGAAAGCGCCTATCCTGTGCTTCGTCGGTCCTCCGGGCGTGGGCAAGACTTCGTTGGGCCAGTCCATCGCCCGCGCGACGAACCGCAAGTTCGTGCGCATGGCCCTGGGCGGCGTGCGCGACGAAGCTGAGATTCGCGGCCACCGCCGCACTTACATCGGCTCGATGCCGGGCAAGATCTTGCAATCGCTGGCGAAAGTCGGCGTGCGCAATCCCTTGTTCCTGCTCGATGAAGTCGACAAGATGGGTGCCGATTTCCGTGGCGATCCTTCGTCTGCCCTGCTGGAAGTGCTGGATCCGGAACAGAACCACACGTTCTCCGACCATTACATCGAAGTCGATTTCGACTTGTCCGATGTGATGTTCGTGGCCACGTCGAACTCGTACAATATTCCGCCAGCCTTGCTTGACCGCATGGAAGTGATCCGTCTGTCCGGTTACACGGAAGATGAAAAGACCAGCATCGCGCAACGCTACCTGTTGCCGAAGCAGATCAAGAACAATGGCTTGAAGGAAGACGAAATCTCGGTGGCCGAGTCAGCCTTGCGCGACATCATCCGCTACTACACGCGGGAAGCCGGTGTGCGTTCGCTCGAGCGTGAAGTGTCGAAGATCTGCCGCAAGGTGGTCAAGATGCTGTTGCTGAAGAAATCCGACAAGAAAGTCATCGTCAACTCGAAGAACCTGGATAAATTCCTCGGCGTGCGCCGCTATGATTTCGGTGTCGCAGAGAAAGAAAACCAGGTGGGCCAGGTGGTCGGTCTGGCATGGACGGAAGTGGGCGGCGATCTGCTGACCATCGAAGCCGTGTCGATGCCGGGCAAGGGCGGCATCATCCGCACGGGTACCCTGGGCGACGTCATGAAAGAGTCGATCGAGGCAGCCCGCACGGTGGTGCGCAGCCGGGCACAGCGCCTGGGCATCAAGGCGGACGTGTTCGAGAAGAGCGACATCCACATCCACGTGCCGGAAGGCGCGACACCGAAGGACGGTCCTTCGGCTGGCGCGGCCATGACGGTGGCGATGGTATCGGTCTTTACGGGCATCCCCGTGCGTGCCGACGTGGCGATGACGGGCGAGATCACCTTGCGCGGCGAAGTGTTGCCGATTGGCGGCCTGAAAGAAAAGCTGCTGGCGGCCCATCGCGGCGGCATCAAGACGGTCTTGATTCCAGAGCAAAATGTGAAGGACTTGGCCGAAATTCCGGACAACGTCAAGAACAAGCTGGAGATCGTGCCCGTGCGCTGGATCGATAAAGTGCTGGAAATCGCCCTCGAGCGCATGCCAGAACCGTTGGTGGAAGTCGCTGCCGTGGAGGCTGTCACGGCCGCCGCAGCCAAGCCTGACGTGGCTGGCGAGGTAGTAAAACACTAACGTTTTACCCCTGTTTTCCCCAAACAAGCGCTTTTAGAGCGCTTGTTTTATATTGAAACGTGAATTGCGCCCCCAAAGCGCTTGACACATATACAGTGTGGCTTGTTTAATACGCCTGCACATTTTTTTCGCCGGACAGCTGTGGTGCCAAAAGTGCCGCAACGATACGGTAAACGTTTTATACCTTTGTAATTGGGGATGCTAGTGAACAAGACTGAATTGATCGACCACATTGCTGAAAAAGCTGACATTTCCAAAGCCGCCGCTGCGCGCGCACTCGACGCTGTTATTGGCGGCGTGACGGAAACTTTGAAAAACAACGACAGCGTGACGCTGGTTGGTTTTGGCACTTTCTCGGTCAGCGAACGCGCTGAGCGTACCGGCCGCAATCCGCGTACCAAAGAAGCGATCACGATCGAAGCTGCAAAAGTTCCAAAATTTAAAGCTGGCAAAGCTTTGAAGGATGCTGTAAACTAACGGACTTCGGTGAGGTGACAATCACCGGAAACATTTGGCGGCGCCTCCGGGGGCCGCAATTTCAGGGTTGAGGTTCTTCGAATGGCAACCCTGGATGCAAATGCAAGTAGTACTGTGTATTTTTCGGAGTGGTAGTTCAGTTGGTTAGAATGCCGGCCTGTCACGTCGGAGGTCGCGGGTTCGAGTCCCGTCCGCTCCGCCAAAAAAATACGCTCTTAAGGAGTGGTAGTTCAGTTGGTTAGAATACCGGCCTGTCACGTCGGGGGTCGCGGGTTCGAGTCCCGTCCGCTCCGCCAGAATATAGAAACCCGCGCTGCTGAATAAGTAGCGCGGGTTTTTCTTTTGCGCTTCATGATTATCTTTCGCGTCGCGCGGTTTAATTCTATCCAGCCGCCAGCGTTTTAAATCTGCCTTAAGCCTGAGCGTGTTTAATGATCGCGCTTGCCATGTTCCTCTGCATGCGCCCGTGGCGTCGATTTTAGCGGCCTGTGCCGCAGCTTGAGGGCAGGGCGCGTGCCCTGATTTACTCTTGCTATAGCGCTATGGGCATTGTAGAATCAGGAGATAATGGCTTGGGCGTCAGAATCCTGCTTTAGTTCCAGCGCCAAGTTGTTGAATCTAAAGGGGAAGTGGACATCTGTCCCGTCCATTCCGCCGAAGAAATCAAGGCGAACGCATGTTCGCCTTTTTTTATAGTGATCCACTCATCCCGAATTGGCTGACCATGTTTGAATTTATTCGTACCCATCGACGCTTGATGCAGTTTCTCTTGATGCTGGTCATCGTCCCGTCTTTTGCACTGGTCGGTATCAGCGGCTACCAAAGCTTCGGCGACGGCGCAAACACCATCGCCAAGGTCGGCGACCAGGTGGTTACGCAGCAGCAATATGAAGAAGCGCAACGCCAGCAGATCGACCGCTACCGCCAGATGATGGGTGAGCAGTTCGACCAGAAAATGTTTGATACGCCGGAAGCGCGCCAGAGCATCCTCGACAACCTGATCGCCGAGCGCGCCGTGGCCGCGGAAGTGGGCCGTAGCCACCTGGTCATCAGTGATGCCGTGCTGCAAAAGGAAGTGCTGGAAATCCCAGGCTTGACCTTGCCGGACGGTAAATTCGACCTGGAACGCTACAAGGCCATGCTGGCCGCGCAAGGCATGACGCCGCAGATGTACGATGCGCGCCGCCGCAGCGACATGGCCCTGCAGCAACTGGCCGGCGCCGTGCAAGGCACTGCCTTCGCGCCGAGCAGCATCTCCAAGCGCCTGTCCGACATCACTTCGGAAGAGCGTGAAGTGCAGGAACTGCTGTTGCCGATCGCCCAGTACGTGCCGGAAGTCAAAGTGACGGACGCCATGATCAAGGCTTTCTATGACAAGAACAGCAAGTTCTTCGAAATTCCCGAACAAGCCAAGATCGAATACGTCGTGCTGGACGACAGCACTGCCGGCGAGCAAGTCGACGTCAGCGACGCAGACGTGACCGGCTACTACGCGAAGAATCAGAAAGCTTACACGACGCAAGAGGCGCGTCAGGCCAGTCACATCCTGGTAGCCGTCAAGAAAGACGCCTCGGCCGCCGACAAGACAGCCGCCAAGGCCAAGGCTGAAGCCATCCTGGCCGACGTGCGCAAAGCGCCTGCCAGCTTTGCCGCCGTGGCCAAGGCCAAGTCGGATGACCCGGCCTCCGCCGAACAGGGCGGCGACCTTGGCGTGATCGGCAAGGATGGCTTGCCTACGCCATTGCTGAATGCCGTGGCGAAACTCAAGCAAGGCGAAATCAGCGATGTCGTCGCTTCCGATTTCGGCTTCCACATCCTGACGGTCACCTCGCTCAAGCCACAGCACGTCAAGGCACTCGATGAAGTGCGCGGCGAAATCACGGCCGATCTGCGCAAGCAATTTGCTGCCAAGAAATACTCGGAAATGGCTGAAATGTTCACCAACACGGTCTACGAGCAATCGGACAGCCTGAAGCCGGTAGCTGACAAGCTGAAGCTGAAAGTGGAAAGCGTCGCCAACCTGTCGCGCACGCCGTCGCCAGCATTGGGCAAGGCGCCGTTCAACAACGCCAAGTTCCTGACCGCCATCTTCTCGAACGATTCATTGAAGGACAAGCGCAACACGGAAGCCGTGACCGTTGCGCCGAACGTGCTGATCGCCGGCCGCGTGGTGGAATTCAAGCCTGCCTCGAAGCGTCCGCTGGCCGAAGTCGAAGCGATGATCCGTCAGCGCGTGACCCTGGAAGAAGCGGAAAAGCTGGCCAAGAAAGCAGGCGAGACCAAGCTGGCCGCCTTGAAAGCCTCGGGTGACGCCACTGGTTTCGGTGCAGCGCAATGGGTATCGCGCAGCAAGCTCGACGGCATCAACCGTGCCGCCATCGCGCAAGTCATGAAAGCGGACACGAGCAAGCTGCCAGCCTATGTAGGCGTGGACCTGCCAGCGCTGGGCTACGGCATCTACCGCATCGCCAAGGTGCAACAGCCAGCGCAAGTGGACGCAGCGCGCCGCCAGCAAGAGAAAGACCAGATCAGCGGCATCCTGGCACAACAGGAAATGTTCGATTACGTCGAGTACCTGAAATCCAAGGCCAAGGTGAAGATCGTCAAGCCGGTCACCGCCCCAGCCACAGCAACGCCGGCAGCACCATAATTAGTTTCCACGCATAAAAATAGCCGCTTTCGAGCGGCTATTTTTTTGTCTGCAACATGTGCGGGCTTAGCGCAGGCTTACTTGGCTTTCAGCAATGGCGCCAGTTGCGGCCAGATATTTTTCAAAATTGTCGGATGCGCCTGCGCATTCGGGTGCATGCGGTCGGCCTGGAACAGCTGCGGCTGGTCGGCGATGCCTTCGAACATGAAGGGCACCAGCGGCGCCTTCCATTCCTTGGCCAGCTTGCCATACACGCCATAAAACTGCTCGCCATAGGCGCGGCCATAATTGGGCGGCATGCGCATGCCTACCAGCACCACCTGCGCGCCCGTTTTCCTGGCTGCGTCACCCATGGCGCGCAGATTCGCTTCGGCGGCCGCCACGGGCAAGCCGCGCAAGCCGTCGTTGGCGCCCAGTTCGATCAGCACGACATCGGGCTGGTGCTTCGTCAGCAGGGCAGGCAGGCGCGCGCGGCCGCCGCTGGTGGTTTCGCCGCTGATGCTGGCATTGACGATGCGCGTATCGTTCTTTTGCGCTGCCAGCCGCTGTTCCAGCAGCGCCACCCAGCCCGTGCCCCGTGCCAGACCATACTCGGCCGACAGGCTGTCGCCGAGCACCAGCAGCGTTTTTGGTGCAGAATAGGCGTTCGTCATGCCTGACACCATGAGCAGGGCTGCCGCAGGAAGCAAGGCCAGGGTGCGCCGCCGCATGCGGCTGCTGCCCTTGACATTTATTTGTTCACGAAATTTTTTAAGATAGATCAGCATGCCCGAATTCCCTAAAGCGACTTCCACCAGTTTTCTCCCGTCCGATGCAGCCGCTCAGCGGCCTGCTGCAAGCAAGAGTCATAACGGCCAACCTGCCATCGAAGTGGTCCAGCTGGCCAAGCGCGTACCCGATGCCGATGGTGAGCTGACCATCCTGCATCAAGTCAATTTTACCGTGCAAACGGCCGAGACGCTGGCCATCGTCGGCGCCTCCGGTTCCGGCAAGTCGACTTTGCTGGGCTTGCTGGCCGGCTTGGATACGCCCAGCGAGGGCAAGGTCATCCTCGACGGCACCGATATCTTCGCCCTTGACGAAGATGGCCGCGCCGGTTTCCGCAAGGAAAAGCTGGGTTTCGTGTTTCAGTCGTTCCAACTGCTGGCGCACCTGACGGCACTGGAAAACGTCATGCTGCCGCTGGAATTGCGCGGCGACCCGGATGCGAAAGAGAAGGCGCAAGCCATGCTGGGCAGGGTCAACCTGGGTAGCCGCCTGAAGCACTATCCGAAATACCTGTCCGGCGGCGAGCAGCAGCGCGTCGCCCTGGCGCGCGCGTTTGTCACGGAACCGCCGCTGCTGTTCGCCGACGAGCCGACGGGCAGCCTGGACGCGGCCACCGGGGAGGCCGTGATCCAGCTGATGTTCGAGCTGAACCGCGAACGCGGCTCGACCCTGGTGCTGGTAACGCATGACAGTTCGATTGCGGCCCGTTGCGGCCGCACCATCACGATCTCAGCAGGCCGCTTGATCTAGATACACCTGACATTACCTACTGCGCGTCGCGCTTTGCGGCCGGCGATGCTCACTGTGCTAGAGCACAGTTGCGCTTCTCGGCCACAAATCACTGACGCTCGCTACGGTACTGTCAGGCGTCGTGACATTCCTTGTAATACGGCGTTATTACGCCGACAAGGCATTGATCAGCTTGCGTATCGCCGGGATCAGTTCCCCCGCTGTCAGGCCGATGGGACCCGCGCCCGAGGCCACCAGCGCATCGGCCGCCGCGCCGTGCAGCCAGACAGCACCAATCGCCGCTTCCCATTCCGGCCAGCCCTGCGCCAGCAGGCTGCCGCACAGGCCGGACAGCACGTCGCCCGTGCCGGCAGTCGCCAGCGCGGGGCCGCCCGTGTTGTTGATGACGATCTGGCCATCGGGTGCGGCGATTACCGTGCCCGATCCCTTCAACACCACGATGACGCCCAGCTGGGTTGCCAACTGGCGCGCCGCGCCCAGGCGGTCGGCCTGTACCTCGGCCACCGTCAGGTCCAGCAGGCGCGCCGCTTCCAGCGGATGGGGCGTCAAGATTGTCGCGCCAGCGCCCGTGCGCACGGCCAGTGCCGATTGCAGTTCCGGCTCGGCCGCCATCAGGTTCAGGGCGTCCGCGTCCAGCAGCAGCGGGCTGTCGCTCTCAAACGTCCGCTGCAGCAGTTCCACCCTATCGACGTCGTCGCCCAGGCCGGGACCGGCCACCAGCGCGGCAAAGTGCAGGCCCGAGAAATCCACGTCCTGCGCGCGGCGGCACATCAGTTCCGGCTGGCCGCTGTCAAACGCGGGCGGCGCGTCGGGAAACGCGATAAACACTCGTCCCGCGCCCGCATGCAGGGCCGTGCGCGCTGCCAGGATGGGCGCGCCTGCCATGCCTTGCGCACCGCCGATGATGGCGACGCTGCCGTAGCTGCCCTTGTGCGTGTTTTGCCGGCGCGGCTGCAACTGACGGGCGAACAGGTGCAGGCCGCCCAGCTGGGCCCTGGCGGGCGGCAGCAGGGAAGGATCGATGGCCAGCGCCGCCACTTCCACCTCGCCCGCGTAGTCGCGGCCGTTTGCCGTATGCAGGCCCGGCTTGTCGCCGATGAAGGTGAGCGTATGCGTGGCGCGGATGGCGACGCCGTCGATGGCACCCGTGTCCGCATGCAGGCCGCTGGGCACGTCGAGCGCCAGCACGGGGCATGCCAGATTGTTGACCAGCTGCGCCACTTCGCGGCATTCACCGTCCAGCGGGCGCGATGCGCCGATGCCGAACAGGCCATCGATAACCAGGTGCCATGGCGCGACGCCCACTGCGGCCGAGGCCATGGAAGTTGCCGCTTCCACGAAGCGGGCGGCGCTGTTGCGCGCGCGGCTCAGTGCCTGTTCGCGTTCGGGCGACGTGGCTTGCGCCTCCGGCGCCAGCCATACCAGCACCTCGGTGCCGCTGCCGGCCAGGTGCGCGGCCGCTTCCAGCGCATCGCCGCCGTTGTCGCCGGGGCCGGCCAGCACCAATACGCGCCGGTGGCCCGCGTCGCCGGCATCTTCCTGGGCGTGCAGCAGCTTCAGGGCGGCACTGGCGGCAGCCTGGCCCGCGCGCTGCATCAGCAGCCCTTGCGGCAGGTCGCGCATGGCGGCTTGTTCGATGGCGCGCAGTTCGGCGATGGCGTACAGCGGTGTTGCAGAGTCGATCAGGGGCATGGAGCGTGTTCCGTTAGTCAGCACGCCTTCAACATAAGGCCGAACCGGGTGAAAGGCAAGGCGCGCACGCCTGAAACGCGCCCCTGTTTGGCGGCTACAATAGCCATCTCACTTAGGATCACACACAGGCATGGAGGGCAGGGCGATGGACTGGCAATTCTGGATCGACCGGGGCGGCACCTTTACGGACATCGTGGCGCGCCGTCCTGACGGCAGCCTGGCCACCTGCAAGCTGCTGTCGGAAAGTCCGGGCCAGTACCGCGACGCGGCGCTGGCGGGCATGCGCCGGCTGATGGGGCTTGTGCCCGAAGCGCCGCTGCCCGTCGAATTGGTGGGCGCCATCAAGATGGGCACGACGGTGGCGACCAACGCGCTGCTTGAGCGCAAGGGCGAACCGACCGTGCTGGCCATCACGCGCGGTTTTCGCGACGCCTTGCGTATCGCCTACCAGAACCGCCCGCAACTGTTCGCGCGCCAGATCGTCTTGCCAGAGCTGCTGTATGGCGACGTGATCGAAATCAATGAACGCCTGGGCGCCCACGGCGAGGTGGTCACGCCGCTGGACGAGGCGGCTGCGCGCGCCGCGCTGGCACACGCGCATGCGCGCGGCGCACGCGCCATCGCGGTCGTGCTCATGCACGGCTACCGCTACCATGCACACGAGGCGCGGCTGGCGCAACTGGCGCGCGAGGCGGGATTTACCCAAGTGTCCGTATCGCACGAAGTGAGCCCTATGATGAAACTGGTGGCGCGCGGCGACACCACGGTGGTCGACGCCTATCTGTCGCCGATTTTGCGCCGCTACGTCGACCAGCTGGCGGCCGAACTGCCCGGCGTGCATCTGCAATTCATGCAGTCGAATGGCGGCTTGACGGACGCGCGTGCCTTCCAGGGCAAGGACAGCATTTTGTCCGGCCCCGCGGGCGGCATCGTCGGCATGGTGCGCGCCAGCGCGCTGGCCGGTTTCGATAAAGTCATCGGCTTCGACATGGGCGGCACCTCGACGGACGTGTCGCATTACGCGGGCGAATTTGAGCGCGTATTCGAGACGCAGATCGCCGGCGTGCGCATGCGCGCGCCCATGATGAGCATCCACACGGTGGCCGCCGGCGGCGGCTCCATCCTGCATTTCGACGGCGCCCGCTACAAGGTGGGGCCGGACAGCGCAGGCGCCAACCCCGGCCCCGCCAGCTACCGGCGCGGCGGCCCGCTGGCCGTCACCGACTGCAACGTCATGCTGGGCAAGCTGCAGCCCGCATTCTTTCCCCGCGTTTTCGGTCCCGACGCCGATGAAGCGCTGGACGTGGCCACGGTGCGCGCCCAGTTCGCGGCGCTGGCGCGCACGGTGAACTCGACGCCGGAACAGGTTGCCGAAGGCTATATCGCCATCGCCGTGGGCAATATGACGAATGCCATCAAGCAGATTTCCGTGCAGCGCGGTCACGACGTCACCGAATATACCCTGACCAGCTTTGGCGGCGCGGGCGGCCAGCACGCCTGCCTGGTGGCCGATGCGCTGGGCATGCGCACGGTCTTCATCCATAGCCTGGCGGGCGTGATGTCGGCCTACGGCATGGGCTTGGCCGACCAGAGCGCCATGCGCGAACAGGCCGTCGAGGCGACACTGGGCGCGGATCTGGCCGCCGATCTTGTGCAACTGGGCGAGCTGGCGCGGGGCGACTTGCTGCGCCAGGGTGTGAAACGAGAGCGCATCGCGCTGGTGTCGCGCGTACACCTGCGCTATGAGGGCACGGATTCGGCCCTCGTCGTGCTGTTCGATACGCTGGCCGGCATGCAGGCGCAGTTCGAAACGGCGTATAAAAAGCGTTTTTCCTTTTTGATGCCGGCGCGCGCCTTGATCGTCGAAGCCATTTCCGTGGAAGCCATCGGCGCGTCCGATGCGCCGCAAGTGGCTGCGCCGGCCTATGCGGCGCGTGCCGGCGCGCTGGCGCCCGTGGCGACGGTGGCCATGTACTGCGCCGGCGCGTGGCGCGACAGCGGCCTGTATGGGGCGCACAGCCTGCGTCCCGGCGATAGCATCGCTGGTCCTGCCATCGTCAGCGACGCCAATGCCACCACCGTCATCGAACCGGGCTGGCGCGCCGAGGTCACGGCGCACGGCCATTTGATCTTGCGCAGGGTCGTCGCCTTGCCGGAGCGGCGCGCTAAGGGTTTGCCAACAGCGACTCAAGCCGACCCCGTGATGCTGGAGATTTTCAATAAGCTCTTCATGTCGATCGCCGAGCAGATGGGACTGCGCCTGCAAAACACGGCCCACTCCGTCAACATCAAGGAGCGGCTCGATTTCAGCTGCGCCATCTTCGACGCGCAAGGTCATCTGATTGCCAATGCGCCGCACATGCCCGTGCACCTGGGTTCCATGGGCGAGAGCATTCGCACCGTCATGACGCGCAATGCGGGCGCCATGCAGCCCGGCGACGTCTTCATGCTGAACGACCCCTACCACGGCGGCACGCATTTGCCCGACGTGACGGTGATCTCGCCTGTGTTTAACGAAGCGGGTGACGCCATCCTCTTCTATGTCGGCTCGCGCGGCCACCATGCGGACATCGGCGGCACCACGCCCGGTTCCATGCCGCCCGATTCCACGCGCATCGAGCAAGAGGGCGTGTTGATCGACAATTTCAAGCTGGTCGACGGCGCCACGGGCGTGATGCGCGAAGACGAGACCCTGGCCCTGCTGGCGGGCGCCAGTTGGCCGGCCCGCAATCCCCGGCAAAACCTGGCCGACCTGCGCGCCCAGGTGGCGGCCAACCAGAAGGGGGCCGAAGAACTGCACGAGATGGTCGCGCATTTCGGCTTGCCCGTCGTGCAAGCGTACATGGGCCACGTGCAGGATAACGCCGAGGAAGCCGTGCGCAGGGTCATCACCACCCTGAAGGATGGCAGCTATGCGCTGGACCTGGACAACGGCGCGCGCATCCAGGTGACGATCAAGGTCGACGTGGCCGAGCGCAGCGCCACCATCGACTTTACTGGCACGTCTGAGCAGCTGCCGAACAATTTCAATGCGCCGTCCGCCGTCTGCATGGCGGCAGTGCTGTACGTGTTCCGCACCCTGGTCGATGACGACATTCCGCTGAACGCGGGCTGTCTGAAGCCTTTGACCGTGATCATCCCGCCCGGCTCCATGCTCAACCCGCAGTACCCGGCCTCCGTCGTGTCGGGCAATGTGGAAACCTCGACCTGCATCACGAATGCCCTGTATGGCGCGCTGGGGGCCATGGCCGCCTCGCAGGGCACGATGAACAACTTCACGTTTGGCAGCGCCAAGTACCAGTATTACGAGACGATTTCGGGTGGCTCGGGCGCCGGTCCCGGCTTCGACGGCACGGACGTGGTGCAGACGAACATGACCAATTCGCGCTTGACGGACCCTGAAATCCTCGAATGGCGCTTCCCCGTGCGCCTGGACAGCTACAGCATCCGCGCAGGTTCGGGCGGCGCGGGGCGCTGGCATGGCGGCAATGGCGGCGTGCGCCGGATGCGCTTTTTGGAGCCGATGACGGCGGCGATTCTGTCGAACAACCGGATTGTTCCGCCGTTCGGCATGGATGGCGGCGAGGCGGGTGCGCTGGGACGCAATTATGTAGAGCGGGTGGACGGCACGGTGGAGCATCTGGCGCATATCGGCAAAACCGGCATGCAGGCAGGCGACGTGTTCGTGATCGAGACGCCGGGGGGCGGCGGTTACGGCAAGACGGAATAGGCCGTGCCGGCACTGGCACCGCTCAGTTGCGCGCGCACCTGGCCCACGTCGCGCATGGGCGCGCGGCCGAACTGGCGGCTGTATTCGCGGCTGAACTGCGATTCGCTGGCGTAGCCGACGCGGTAGCCGGCCGTGCCCGCGTCGATCTGCTCGACCAGCATCAGCCGCCGCGCTTCCTGCAGCCGCAGCAGCTTCTGGTACTGCATCGGCGTCATGGCGGTAATCGCCTTGAAGTGGTGGTGCAGCGAGGACATGCTCATGTTCGCCATGCCGGCCAACTGCTCGATGCGCAGCGGTTGCGCGTAATGGTGCTTGATCCAGTCGATGGCTTGCCCCACCTGGTGCGACTGGCTGCTGGCCAGCGCCATGTGGCGCAGGCGCGCGCCGACGGGGCCATTGAGCAGGCGGTAAGTCAGCTCGCGGCGGATCAAGGGCGCCAGCGTGGCGATTTCCCCTGGTTTGTCCAGCAAGCGCACGAGGCGCAGCATGGCGTCGAGCAGCTCGGGCGAGACATCGCTGACGGAAATGCCGCGCGTGGCGGGGAGAATCTTTTGCGCCGCGCTTTCGCCTCCACTGTCGCTGTCGAGCAGCGCGGCCACGTCGGCGATGTCGATGCCCAGCACCACGCACAGGTGCGGCTTGTCCACGCTCGCTTCGGCCACGCGCACCTGCACCGGCAGGTCGACGGAGGTCAGCAGATACTGCATGCGGCTGTAATGGAAGGTTTCGCTGCCCAGGGTGACGTCCTTCGCTCCCTGCGCGATGATGGCCACGCTGGGGCGCGCCGCATGGAACAGCGATTCGGTGACCGAGGACTGACGGTGGAATGTGAGGTTGCCGATGGCAGTCGTGTAGTCGCCATTGCGCGGCGCATGGCGGCTGATCAGGGCGGCGATTTCATCTTGCGGGAGGATCTGTGTGGACATGGGGCGAGTATGCGTGAGGCGAGGAAGGGCAGGGCTTGATCTTACGCAGATTTGGAGGATCGTGCAAAGGTCTTGCAGGATCGCGGTAACGGCGGGAGGGCTTCTCAGGCACACTTGTGCAATCGCATGCACGGCACGCGTCCCCCCTCGTCACACACCTATAGATACAGGAGTTTTCATGACCACCATCGCCAAAGGCTACGCCGCACTGGGCCCCACCTCCGCACTGCAACCGTTCACGTTCGAGCGCCGCGCCCCGCGCGAAGACGACGTGGCCATCTCGATCAAATACTGTGGCGTGTGCCATTCCGACATCCACCAGGCGCGCGACGAATGGGGCGGCGCCGCCTTCCCGATGGTGCCCGGCCATGAAATCGCCGGCGTCGTCACGGCCGTTGGCGCCAACGTCAGCAAGTTCAAGGTGGGCGACCATGTGGGCGTGGGTTGCTTCGTCGATTCCTGCACCACCTGCAAGACGCGCAACGTGGACCTGGAACAGTACATGCCAGGCCTGATCCAGACCTACAACGGCCTGGAGGCGGATGGCAAGACGGCCACGCAGGGCGGCTACTCGGACAGCATCGTTGTCAAGGAAGGCTATGTGCTGTCGATCCCCGACAACCTGCCGCTGGACGCGGCCGCGCCGCTGCTGTGCGCCGGCATCACCCTGTATTCGCCGCTGAACCACTGGAAGGCCGGCCCTGGCAAGCAAGTCGCCATCCTGGGCATGGGTGGCCTGGGCCACATGGGTGTCAAGATCGCCCACGCGATGGGCGCCGAAGTGACGGTGCTGAGCCAGACTTTGTCGAAGCGCGAAGACGGCCTGCGTCTGGGCGCCAAGCATTACTACGCCACCAACGATGCGGAAACGTTCAGCAAGCTGGCCGGCACGTTTGACCTGATCATCTGCACCGTGGGCGCGTCTATCGACTGGAACCAGTACATCAACCTGCTGAAAGTCGATGGCAGCATGGTCATCGTCGGCATCCCTGAGGGTGCCGTGCCGCCGATCAGCGCCTTCGGCCTGGTGGGCGCGCGCCGCAGCCTGTCCGGCTCCATGATCGGCTCGATCAAGGAAACCCAGGAAATGCTGGATTTCTGCGGCAAGCACAATATCGTGTCCGATATCGAAATTATCCGCATCCAGGATATCAATGAGGCGTTTGAGCGCGTCGTCAAAAGCGATGTACGCTACCGCTTCGTCATCGACATGGCATCGCTCTCAGTGTAAATAACGAACACCCGATAAAACGCCCAGGGCGTTGTTGCACTGCCTCGCCGTACTATTCGTACTGTCTTCGGCAGTGCGCCTAACTCTGGGCGTTTTTCGGGCGTTCCCGGAACGCTACCCGAAAAGCCAAGACCAGATTCTGCAGCTACGCGATACCTACAGCCTGGGCAAATGGGGCGCTGTGGCGCACCTGCATGCTGCTGCCATGTGCCGGCCAATATCGCCGATCACCCGGTTAACCGGGTCGACGACTTCCTGCCTTGGAACTGTGCCGCGCGGCTCTGCTCGGCTTAAAAAATACGCCGCTTCCCAGCGGTGTGATGCCATCATCTGGCAAATCGACACCAAGCCAGCAACAAGACATTGTCGGTCATGGCTTGTATCGGGAAGTGTGGCCAGTGAAACCACAGGAAACGGCGTCATTAGTGAGTGCGTGTGGAAAACGGGAACATAATATTCCTCGCCATACACGGGTTTTAGATAAATGCCAGTCAGCAGAAGGCCGTTACGCTTCAATAAGTGAAGTGGCTTATATATTTCATATGCGCCAATCGCTTCTTTCCAGTCTTGAGTAATCGTCTTCTTTTCTGTCGCCGTCATCTTTTTCATGAAGTGTCTCAGGGTATATCGCTGTCTGTGAGGGGGCTGTTATCGAGAGCTTATCATTGTTGGTCTGTTGTCGACTGCTGATCGGAGCGCTAGACATGAACGTGATGAGTTAGATAAAAATGAACGACGCCTTGCGTGACGCTGTCCGCTTTTGGCCTCAAATGGACACCGTCTCCGTCAGGCCGGGGAGCTTATGCGTTTGTCCAGCGGCCTCTCGTTGAGCGCATCGGCGGCTCGATCCACGAATTGCCTGACGTCCCCCACCTCGGCAAACAAGCCGGCATAGGCCGCCCGAATCAGCACCGTGCACTGCTCGAATTTCGCAAGCTGCGACAAGCCATCATCAGTGGGCATAAATATTCGTCGCCGTGCATCATTGTCATCGTTCCGATACTGTATGAGGCCCAGACGGAGCAGCTTTGGTATCTTTTGCATGACCAGCTGGTGCGAATGTCCGAGTTCGCGCGCCAGATCCGAGGCGGAGGCCGTGCCGAGCGTTGCAAGAACAGTCATCAGTGAGCACGAACGAACCGGGATGACGATCCCCATCGTATCGAAGACAGTCTTGGATTGCTCAGCGATCAGGACGCTCAGCCGTTCGACGGCGCGGCCGAGAAACACGGCGTCATCGATCGCAGCCAGGTGATGTGTTTCCTTAGTCAAGGCGCTTGTACCTCTGGATGCTACCGTCCTTGTTCACGCGTTCCAGCGCCGTCACTTTTCCGCGCGAAACACTCAAGCGGTATCGAAAATCTGACACGCCTTCCACCGCGAACAGCTCGGGACTGATCGGCTCAAGTGCGACCCGAAACCGATCGCGCCAGAGATAGTAGAGCGTGCCATTGTCCAGGATGATCTGGCGGCCCTCATATTTTCCGGCGGCTTGCTTCAACATCGCGGCATCGACGCGCGGGCGCTCGATAGCTGCCGTCAAGCTGGGGAGCAGCCAGGCAAGTTCGGTTCGCCTGGCGTCATCGGTCTTCGCCAGATTTTCAAGCGCCAGTTTGTGTGCCAGAGGAAGCGCGCGAATAGACGGGCTTGGGATATCGGGTTGCACGCCGGTTCCTTCGAAATCGCCATGATCTACGGGATCCTGGATCTGGCCAATCGGCACTTGCACGAAAAAATCGTCGTTGAGCGGCTTACGCGCAACCGGATGCGCACCACCGGCGGTCCGCTCCCCGATCAGTGTCGCTCGCCCTAGCTTCTTCATCGCATAGGAAAACCATTCTGCGGAGGAAAACGACGTGGAACCGGTCAGGATATACACCGGCTTGTCCACCATGCGTTTGCCCGGCAGGCCCGGCAGCACCCATTGCCCGCGCTGTATACGCTTGCCATCCTCATTATAGTAATAGTCGAAGAGCAGCTGGTCTTTCTCGCTGGAGAAGAAATAGCTCGCTAGAAATTGCGCCATTTCCAGATGTCCTCCATTGTTATAGCGCAAATCAATGATGAGGGCGTCCGTATTGCCCACGAAGCGCATAACGGACGCCGCCGTATCATAGGCAAGTTCCGGATCAGCAAAATAGCTGAATCGTATATAACCGATATTTCCCTTCAGGCGAGCGACCTCATCGAAACCGAAATTGGTTTCCTCGAGCCTGCTCGACTCTTCTTTTTGTATCTTGGCCTTGAGCACCGGGTTGGCCTTCGCCTTGAATTCCGCGATCCATTTTGGGTCGGCACCCACCAGGAAATGCAAGTCGCCGCTGACTTTGATGAGATCGTCGGTCAGCTTGCTCGCAAACTCTGCCTTCGTCGCCGCCGAGTCATAATCTCCCTTTTTCAGATGCTCCTGAAGCACCGGCGCAATTTTTCTTGCGATGTCGGGAAACGCGTAGTTTGCATTCAAGGTGCTGTTGAGCGAGGCGATGATCTCGCTCTTTTCGTCTCGTGAGATGCCCGGTGCCTCGGCAAAAGCGCCCGATGCGCAAATGATGGACAACGCCGACAGCGTTTGAAGTAGACATAAGTGATAGCGCATTTTCATGTTTCCCCTCGTTGAGACTCGATAATACAATATGTTGTGCAATATATTGTAGAAAAAATAGGAAACATCGAGCAACGCATCCGCAATCTGCAAAAAACGCGGCCCTTTGTTCCCGTCCTATGGCGGCAAGCAGATAGCCCAATTTTTATCTTGCATTTTTTTCAACTGGGACATTTTGTCTCAATGTATGGAAATTGTTTTCAAGTACTATGCTTCAGAACGTGCAGCAACCCCGTCCTTGCATGGCAGTCACTGACGTTTGCTCCTCTCTCATCCGCATTCGGCACATCACTGCGCTGGATGCCATCGTTATTTCATCGCTAGATATAATGAAAGCTTCAAACGCGATGCCTGGGGGGCTGGTTGGAACAGAAGCTGCTGAAGCAGCGTTTTGAGGTAGTGTTCCTCACGATAGATAGTGTCAAGTAATAGACTGGAAATACTCAAAATGATGGATTGGACCCCTATAGTCTTCGTTACGTTCAAGGCTCTCGTGCTCGGCACGGGCATGTTCTTCGCCATCAAGTGGCATTACGATCAAGGGAAGAAGGATAAGGATAAGGCGAAGCAGAATCGCGCGGTGCTACGCGCGAGCGGCAAGGTGGTCGCATTCTTCGTGCTATCGCTCCTGGCCTTGGGGATCGTCACCTTCTTCGTTGTCAGGATGGTCGGTTTGGACATGACCGTCCCATGATGGCAAAAGAATAGTCGGCGGATATCCGATATCCAGTGATGCGGCTATTGGACGGCATCGGCACGCGGGTCAGAACTCGCTTCGGCCTATCGGCATCGCTGCTGGACTATTCACCAGAACTTGTCACTTCATCCAAGATGGCAATCTTCCTCGCGTCGCTGACAGCAGGTGTTGCAGGCTAACGGAGGCGCAGCGTCTCACTTTACACGCTCCCGTAGTGAGAACCATGTCGAGCCGATACCTGTTTGTGCACGCAGCACAAATAATTTTTAGCAACGCCATCTTTCAGATACAGTTGTCGTCCTGATCAATATGACAAGGATGCCGATATGCACATCGATACACAGCCGGATGCCGCTGCTACTGCAGCAATGCTGGGCGCGCCGAGTTTGCAACTGAACTCCTTGTCTTGGTCAGCGGCGGGCAATTTGACCAAGTGGATCGGCAAGAATGCCGCCAGCGGGATTGTCGGGGCGGCCGCTGGCATGCTGTTCCAGGAATTCCTGGGAGCGGTCGGCATGGGCGGCCCGGACCTGGCTGGCAAGCTGGACATAATCAGTGACAAGCTTACTGAAGTCCAGCGCTCGCTGGACCGGGTCGAGTCCATGACCTCGGAAATTTTGTTGAAACTGGACGAGTTGCACAATTTCATGGAAAAGAGCCTGAAGGTGGAAACCTTGCTGACTGCCATGGGACGCATCGATGTGGCCTATGGTTACGCCGACGCCGACGCCAGCCTGCAGAAGGCGGATGCCACTGGTGGCGCCATCTCTTTGCGGCTACTGACCGAAAATATGCCGCACTTTCCAGGCATGACGCCGGAATATCTGATGAAAGCGGCCCATGAGTTCGCGTCGTACGTAGCGGATGTGCCCGATTGCATCGATACCATCCGTCGGGTATTGGCGAAAGCGGCATTTGGGCAGGATTCATTGCTGGATCATTGGGCCAAGGAGCTGGCGCAGCAGGTGCGCAATAAGAAGATCAGCCGAGAATCGGCGTATCTGGTGATCGAGGGATATTTCCTCCAAGCTATCTCTGTCCAGTTGAAGGGGCTGTGCGTGCATTGCCTGGCACTCAGTACCGACCAATTCGCGGCCAACCGCATCGAGCAATATCTGCAGCAAAACTTTGGATTGTTGATGCGCGAGCAGACTGAGGCTTATACCGCAGCAGTTGAGGATTTTATTTTCCTGTCGCTCGATCCCATCATGCGCGCCGGCATGACAGACATGAGCGCACGTGAGTTTCCTGTGCATGTGGACGAGATACTGCTGCGTACCGATTTGCTGTGCGCCGCATTGAATCTGGTGGGCCGAAAGTCGACAGGGCCGTTGGCGGCGTCTCCGCAAGCGGCAATCCAGGGCATGTATGCCCGTTCCTTGTTCCGTCCTTCTGATTTGCGCGATGGTAAAGTTCCGCCCATGGACGTGAGTGGCTACGCACAAGCCCAGGCCGGGCAGCAGCATCAGGCGCCGTTCGCTTGCCTGGATCTGATCGCCTCCGATGACAGGGCCGTGCTGAGGGATGTAGCGACGACGCGGGTGACGGTCGCGCGCTACAAATGGCACTTTCCGACTACTGCGCCGGCAGTTGGCGTATCGATCGATAGCAGGTTCCGTGGCGCCACACCAGCGCTATACCCGGTGTTTGGTCCTGACGAGCCTGTGTTGGCTGTTGGCATCTTTAACGGCAGCCCACTGTTTCGTGGTGTTCCTGCCAGCGTCCAGCAAAGTCGAAAGTACACGCCATTCCCTAAAGGGAATCCGCATGTCACGTATTTTAGCGAAACGCACACGCCCGGCAGACACCCGCTGACCAATGGCAAGGGCGAGGTTACTGAGACGTTTTTTCAGGTCCAGAATGCCTATAAGGCAGACTCGCGGGAGCACAGTCTGGTAATGCAGCATCTGTTCAGCTACACAGGCCAGGAAATCGACGTCAGGATGCATGTGCAAGTCCTCACCAGATTGCAAGTCGGCCCCCGAGTGGACATGCATCTTGGGGCGGGCATGCATAACTACTCGGTGTATCACCGCTTGCTGGTGCGGTTCCCCGACGGCACAGAAAGGGCAATTTACAATTCGGAAATTGATTTTGATCACGCTGTTGATGTGCAGCGGGTCCTGGATACCTTCAATCGCTCCGTCGATGTTGCGCGCTCCGGCTTCTTCTCCATGGACTTCAAGCTGATTCCAGGCGAGTATCACCTGATACTCGACAACGAAACTTACTTCCCAAGCACCTCCCACAAATATAGCGGCTGGAATTCAGCCAACCTGGTTTTCAAACTTGGCGGCGTGGCGCTGGAAATGCGCTACCCAACGAGTTAGTCGCCAAGGGACAGCGAACTGCAATTTGCGGCCATGGCAAAGGCTGGTGTGGACGGACCTTAAAGGAGCGGGCAGGAGTCAGGTAGCGATACCGTATTTGTGCTGTGTGGCAGCGTATTGCTGCTTGAGCGACTCCAGCTTCGGATGCTTGGGATCGATCTTGCGGATCACCTGCATCTGGTGCTGCGCCTGTTCTGCCAGCGGGGCTTCCCAGCCCAGCATATTGAGCTGGCGCAGGATGGCGTCGACGGAGGCGAACAGCACGGGCAGGTTGCCTGGCGTCTTGCGCAGGGCCTGGCGCAGCACGAACACGGCTCCCTTGAGCTCGCCGCTTTCCGACTTGCTGGCTGCGTCCTGCATCAGTTCCTGCACCTGGTTGCTGATCTGCTGGCCCATGCCTTGCGCCAGGTCATGGCGGCCCGCTTTTTCAAACACAGCCACGGCCGCTTCCATCGTCACCTCGCTGTCGGCTTCGTTGACGAGTTTCATCATGACGTCGGATGCCGCCTGCTCCAAGTTGTTTTTCAGGCAGCTTTGCACCAGGCCCACCTTCAGCTGCGTCGACAGGCCGCGCGCCGTGTCCAGGGCGGCGGCGGCCAGCTGCAGTTCGCTGGCGGCGGCGATGTCATTGCCCGACAGTTCATGCAGCATGGCGGCCGAGATGGCGCGGCAGGCTTCCACGTTGGCGCCGCCCCGCAGCGAGCGCTCCATGTCGCGCAGCACGCCGCTGGCTTGCGGCGCATCGCCCTTTTTGACCAGCGTTTTCACCAGGTTGACGTGGTCTTCCGGGTCGCGGAATTCAGAGTACTTCGCTTTGGTCACTACCTGCTTGTAGGCCCGTTCGGCCGCGCTGATATCGCCCGTGTCAAACGCAATGCCGCCCAGGTGGCGCAAGCGGCTCACCATGTGCGGCGAGATGGCCACCGCGTCTTCGAGGATTTTCTTCGCCTGCATCTGCTGGCCCATGGCTTCATGGTTTTGCGCCAGCAGGTCGTAGGCGGCCATGAAGCGGGGATAGGTCTCCACCAGTTCCAGCAGCGCCTCCTGCGCATCTTCATGGCGCTGCTGTTCGAACAGGGTGCGCGCCAAGCCCAGATGGGCCCAGGCCATGGGCCGCAAGGCCAGCATGTCGGCGTACAGCTGTTCCGCTTCCTTCCACTCATCGAGGGCGATATGCAGCTCGGCGCGCAGGCGGGTGAAATCGGCCGCCAGGCGCGGGTGCTGCAGTTCGGCCGCGCGGCAGCTTTTCACGGCTTCGCGCAAGTCGCCCTTGTCGATCAGCTGATACGTGGGCAGGAAAATGGCGCGCCGCTCGATGGCGCGCGCGATGCGTCCGCTCAACACGTCGACCGTGAACGGCTTCAATATGTAGTCGGACGGGATCAGTTCGGCCGCGCTGATCACCTTGCTGTGGATGGCTTCGGAGGTCAGCATGATGAAGATCGTCCACAGGCCGATCAGCTTGTGATGGCGCAAGTCTTCCAGCAATTGCTGGCCATCCTGGCCGTCCGTGCCGCTACCAAGATCGTACTCGCACAGGATGATGTCGAACGGTTTCTTCGTCAGCAAGCGGATGGCCGTGCCGGAATTGACGGCATATTCCACCTTGGTGATGGCCGCCTGGTTCAGCATATTGTGCAGATTGCCCCGCATGCTGGGGTTCGGGTCGACGATCAGGACAGATAAGTCGCTAGTTTCTGGCATGGTTCAGCTCTCGTTCATCTGTTCGGTCATTTGCGGGAACTCTTCTTATAGGTATCTGCCTGGCAGTATTATTTTTTATCAGCATACTGCAAAGCTGGTCGACACTGCCAGCAAAATGCATGCAATCGGGCGCGCTGCGCGAGGGCAGGGACGCCTGGCGCCGTCCAGCGTTGTATTTCATGACACGCCGGCCCCTTGCGGCGGTGCCGTCGCCGGTTTTCTCGTTCATTTCTTGACTAGCATGATAGTATTATAAAAATGCAACACTTGTTGCATGCCGCGCCATATTGCGGCAAGGCATGCGCAAGGCTTTACCGGGCGCTTTATCCCTCTCTGGTGTCGATACCCGCTATGCGCCTACCTGATCTGTCTACCTTGCGGCGCGTTGCCGTTCCCCTTGCATTTGGCGGTAACAGCGAGCAGCAGCATACTTATTTTGCGGAGCTGCACCGGGTCGGCATGGTCACGCAGCTGCTGGGCATCATTGCCTATAGCCTGACCTGGCTGCTGATGCCAGACCCCTATCATCCGAAGCAGGCGCACGCCGTGCTGGCGCTGCTGGGCATGCTGGCCAGCCTGGTGGTGCGCTACCGCTGTACCACCTTGCCCGTGCTGACCATCACCGGTGCCTGCGCCGTGCTGACCCTGACCTTTGGCTTGCGCACCATGGCCGATGCCGTCGAGCACGCCAGTTTCTGGGTCTTGCCCGTGGGTGTCTTCATGACCCTGGCGATTGCCTCCATCTTCAACGGCGGCCTCAGCTATCTGGCGGTGGTGGCGGGCGTGTGGTGGAACGTGGGCCACGGCCTGTATCCCGTGAATGCGGGCTTGCCCGACCAGTCGTGGGCGCCGCTGATGATCGCCGTCAGCGTCTTGTTCGGGCTGGCGCTGAATGTCAGCTTCAGCTTATTGCGTTTGCGTAACTATCACTCCAAACTGGAATTGACGCGGCTGGCCTTCCAGGACGGCCTGACGGGCCTGAACAACCGCCGCATGTTCACGCAGCGCGCGCAGCAGATGCATGGCGCCCCCCATGGCGGCATGCTGCATTTCCTGATGATCGATATCGACGATTTCAAGATCATCAACGACCAGCAGGGGCACGATGCGGGCGACGAGGTGCTGATGCGCACGGCCGCCATCATCGCGGACAAGGCGCAAGGCCATCTGTGCGGGCGCCTGGGCGGCGAAGAGTTCGGCGTCGTCTACGCGGGCGACCACGAGGCTGTGCGCACTTTTGCCGGCGCCCTGGTCGAGGCCGTCAGCCAGGCTTTCCATGCCGCACAGTTCGTGTCGATCAGCGTGGGGGTGGCCGAGCTGGACCGGGGCAAGGAGCTGGGCCACAGCTACAGGCTGGCCGACGAAGCGCTGTACCTGGCCAAGCGCCAGGGCAAGAACCGTTACGTGATCGCCTGATGGCCGTCTGAGGGTGTTGTTGCCGTGTCAAAAACTGCCGCTGTGCCGGGCAAAAGGGTGGCAAAGCCCCAAGTTCCGGTCATAAGGCAGGGGTAAAAAGGGTATAATGCGCGCAAAGGAAATTTGCCGTACGAAAGATATTGTCATACCTACCTTTAACCCGCAGCCACGCTGCATCAACCACCTTCCAATCATGTTGATACTGCCGGGTTCCAATGCCCTGTCCCATTTCCGTAGCCACCGTCTGTTAAGCCAACTGCAAGCCGTCTCGCCTGCGATTGTTGCGGTACAAGCACGCTATGTCCATTTCATCGATGCCAGCGCGCCTCTCACCGACGATGACAGCACGCGCCTTGGCGCCCTGCTGACGTACGGCGAGCCGGCCCACGCTGACAATACGGAAGGCGCTGCGGAAGAATTCTTCGTCATCCCCCGTTTCGGCACGATTTCGCCGTGGGCTTCGAAAGCCACCGACATCGCGCATAATTGCGGCATGGCGCACATCAAGCGCGTCGAACGCGGCATCGCTTTCCGCATCAACCTGAAATCGGGCATCCTGGGCAGCGCCATCGGCGCCGGCAAATTGACTGAGTCGCAGTTGAACTCTGTGGCCGACCTGCTGCATGACCGTATGACGGAATCCGTGCTGCGCAGCGCAGACGACGCCAAGGACTTGTTCCGCACCCTGGAAGCGCGTCCACTGGAATCGATCGACTTGCTGGGGCAGGGCAAGCGTGCGCTGGAAACCGCGAACACGGAACTGGGCCTGGCGATGTCGGAAGACGAAATCGACTACCTGGACGCCGCCTTCACCAAGGCCGGCCGCAACCCGACGGACGTGGAACTGATGATGTTCGCGCAGGCGAACAGCGAGCATTGCCGCCACAAGATCTTCAACGCCGACTGGACCATCGACGGCGTGGCGCAGCCCAAGTCGCTGTTCGGCATGATCAAGAACACGCACGAACTGCAGCCGAAGGGCACCGTCGTCGCCTACAGCGACAATTCCTCGATCATGGAAGGCGCGACCGTCTCGCGCTTCTACCCGCGCGGTGCAAACCACGAATATGCGGCGTCGACGGAACTGACGCACACCCTGATGAAGGTGGAAACGCATAATCACCCGACGGCAATCTCTCCATTCCCCGGCGCCTCCACAGGCGCGGGCGGCGAGATCCGCGACGAAGGCGCGACGGGCCGCGGCGCCAAGCCAAAAGCTGGCTTGACGGGTTTTACGGTATCAAATCTGTCGCTGCCGGATGCCGTGCGCAGCTGGGAAACGGCCGCTTCCGTGACGGCGCCGCTGGCCGCGCGCATTGATGCAGATCATGCAGATCAATACGGCAAACCGGAACGCATCGCTTCGCCATTGCAAATCATGATCGAAGGCCCATTGGGCGGCGCCGCGTTCTCGAACGAATTCGGTCGTCCGGTATTGGGCGGCTACTTCCGCACGTATGAACAGAACGTCGGCGCGAAAGAAGCGGGCGCCCCTGACGCCGTGTTTGGCTACCACAAGCCGATCATGATCGCGGGCGGCATCGGCAATATCTCGGCGCAGCATACACACAAGAACGACATCCCCGTCGGCAGTCTGCTGGTGCAGCTGGGTGGCCCGGGCATGCGCATCGGCATGGGCGGCAGCGCCGCTTCGTCGATGACCACCGGCAGCAACACGGCCGACCTGGACTTCGACTCTGTCCAGCGCGGCAATCCGGAAATGGAACGCCGCGCCCAGGAAGTCATCAACGCCTGCTGGCAAATGGGGCTTGATAATCCGATCATCTCCATCCACGACGTGGGTGCGGGCGGTTTGTCGAACGCTTTCCCGGAAATCACCAACGACGCCAAGCGCGGCGCGATTTTCGACTTGCGCAAGATCCCGCTGGAAGAATCGGGCATGGCGCCGAAGGAAATCTGGAGCAATGAGTCGCAGGAACGCTACGTCCTGGCCATCGCGCCGGAAAGCCTGCCACTGTTCAAAGCCATGTGTGAACGCGAACGCTGTTTGTTCGCCGCCGTGGGCGTGGCCACCGAAGAGCGTCAACTGAAACTGATCGACCCGGAACTGGGCAACGAGCCGGTCGACATGCCGATGGACGTCTTGCTGGGCAAGCCGCCAAAGATGCAGCGCGACGCGGTCCACGTGGCCAACGATTTCCCGGCGATTGACCTGACGGGCATGGACCTGGTGGACGTGGCGCAAAAAGTGCTGCTGCTGCCGACCGTGGCCGACAAATCCTTCCTGATCACCATCGGCGACCGCAGCGTGGGCGGCATGACCGTGCGCGACCAGATGGTGGGACCATGGCAAGTGCCGGTGGCCGATTGCGCCGTCACCACCATGAGCTTTGAAGGTTATCTGGGCGAAGCGATGGCCATGGGCGAACGCACGCCGCTGGCCGTCATCGACTCTGCCGCCTCGGGCCGCATGGCCGTGGGCGAAGCCGTCACCAACATCGCCGCCGCAGCGATTGCCGACATTTCCGACATCAAGCTGTCCGCCAACTGGATGGCCGCCTGCGGCCAGCCTGGCCAGGACGCGGCCCTGTACGACACGGTGAAAGCCATCGGCATGGACCTGTGCCCCGCGCTGGGCATCAGCATCCCCGTCGGCAAGGATTCGCTGTCGATGCGCACGACGTGGAAAGACGAGAGCACGGGCGCGGCGAAATCCGTCACGTCGCCGGTCTCGCTGATCGTTTCCTCGTTCGCGCCAGTCACCGACGTGCGCAAGTCGCTCACGCCGCAGCTGAAAACGGACAAGGGCGACACGTCCTTGATCCTGATCGACCTGGGCCGCGGCAAGAACCGTTTGGGCGCATCCGCCCTGGCGCAAGTCATGGGCCAATTGGGCAATGAGACGCCGGACGTGGACAGCGCGGAAGACTTGAAAGGCTTCTTCGCCGCCATCCAGAAATTGAACAGCGACGACAAGCTGCTGGCCTACCATGACCGTTCGGACGGCGGCCTGTACGCCACCCTGACGGAAATGGCCTTCGCCGGCCACACGGGCATGTCCGTCAACCTGGACATGCTGACCATGGGAGGCGAACATTCCAGCGACTGGGGCGACGCGAAGAACTGGACCGGCCAGGTAGCGGAACGCCGCAACGAACTGACCCTGCGCGCCTTGTTCAGCGAAGAATTGGGCGCCGTCATCCAGGTGCGCGCGGAAGAAAAGTCCTTGGTCATGGACGTGCTGCGCACCTTTAACCTGGGCGCCTGCAGCCATATCATCGGCAAATTGAACGACCGCGACGTGATCGAATTCACGCGCGACGCCAAGCTGATTTACACCCAGCCGCGCGCGGAACTGCACCGCCTGTGGAGCGAAACGAGCTGGCGCATCGCCCGCTTGCGCGACAATCCTGCGTGCGCCGACGCCGAATACGACCGCCTGCTGGACGTGCAAGACCCGGGCATGTCGCCTATCGTCACGTTTGACCAGAACGAGAACATCGCCGCGCCATTCATCGCCACCGGCGTGCGTCCGCGTGTCGCCATCCTGCGCGAGCAGGGCGTCAACTCGCACATCGAGACGGCTTACGTGATGCACCAGGCAGGCTTCACGGCTGTCGACGTGCACATGAGCGACCTGATTGCGGGCCGCGTCAAACTGGATGACTTCCAGGGCGTCATCGCCGTGGGCGGCTTCTCCTACGGCGACGTGCTGGGCGCGGGCGAAGGCTGGGCGAAAACGATTCTGTTCAATGCCAGCCTGGCGGAACAGTTCGCGCGCTTCTTCAACCGCACGGACAGCTTCGGCCTGGGTATTTGCAACGGCTGCCAGATGATGAGCAATCTGAAATCCATCATCCCCGGCGCCCACGCCTGGCCTAAATTCACGCGCAACAAGTCGGAGAAATTCGAAGGCCGCTTTGCCATGGTCGAAGTGATGGATTCCCCATCGATCTTCTTCAACGGCATGGCCGGCACCCAAGCCGGCATCGCCATCGCCCACGGCGAAGGCTACGCCGACTTCTCGCAAACGGGCGACATCACCCAAGTCACCAAAGCCATGCGCTTCGTCGACAACAAGGGCGCCCCCACGGAAGCGTACCCGTACAATCCGAACGGCTCGCCGGAAGGCATCACCTCCGTCACCACGCCAGACGGCCGCTTCACCGTGCTGATGCCGCACGCGGAGCGGGTGTTCCGCAGCGTGCAGCAGTCGTATCACCCTGAAGCGTGGGGCGAGGATTCGCCTTGGATGCGCATGTTCAGGAATGCACGGAAGTTTGTGGGGTAACTAGCTCGCTTGCAGGGCAGCGCTGGAGTTCAAGGCGCTGCTGCTGGGGTAGGAATGAGAAAGCCGCTGTCGGGAGACAGCGGCTTTTTTCTTTTCAGTATTTATACTTTTCTATTCGGTGATCATGTTGATTAATTTGTTTTCTATTGCTGCACCTAATAGTGAACTTTCACCGCGAGTTTTCAGTCCCATTACTTCTACTCTATATCGTGCTCGGGTAATTGCAACATAGAGCCTTTGATGTGATGCATAGCTAAGAAAATTTAGACTTTCACCATGAATATCTGATGGGCGTGGAGGTAATCTATCCCGATCAACGCCAATTAAAACTACTGCAGAAAATTCAAGTCCGCCCACATAATCAGCCGTAGTTAAAATATATCGCCCCCTTTGTTTTGCAATTTTAACAACATCGAAGTCGCCGCGATGTTTAATTACTTCAAAAGGTTTATTTATACTTTTTGCATATTTTTCAGCTTCAGAAAATAATTGATCGCTAAAAGAGACAATCGCGATATCTGATTTCCCACAGCCAATTTCCGTGCATAGTTCATCTGCTAAGGAAAATGCCTTCTTGAGCAATTGTTCATCTGTTCCTACTAGCCAATAGCGAGGAGTTTTGCATTTTTTTTCTTCTTCAAAAGTGAATGCACTGCTTGCTGCGGCTACTGGGTCTTGAAAATTTGTGAATAACGTTGCGCCAGATGATGTCACCGAGAATGCGAGACTCACAATTTCGGGGGAACATCTGAAAATAGAGCTTAAAGTTGTTGCAGCTCGACTGTGTTTTTCAGAATTCGTCGCTCCCATAGCGGCATCAAATGTTTCGCCATCCCATCCACGATCCCCTAAAGATTGGCTAATGTCCGCGGAGTAAACAATTGGAAAATTTGTTTCTGATCTTGTCAGTTTGTGAAAAACTGATAATTCATTTACATTGAACAAATGTGTTTCATCAATATATATGCTATCGAATGCTTCGCGCGATCTTCTGCGTCTCCAAATAGGAGTATTTAGTTGACCCAATGCACTTAAAACTATATCGTCAGTGTCAAATTGTCCGGCATTTTCGAGTCTTTTTCTATAGCCTTTGAAGGCGAGAAATGCAAAAACCTTATCGCCATCATTTGTAACAGGCAAACCGTAAGTTAATCTTGGTAGTTTTCGATATTTTGCTTCATCTTCATCGGCCCTGCCTTTTATCTTAACGCTAATTTCATGCTGAAGCATTTCTGCGACTACCCATCGATCTTCATTTTCTATAAAATGAATAAATTCAGGGGTCATAAATGTTCGATTTGTAGGTAAATATTCTCTTATCGCATCATCAAGGGCTTCTAATGTATATAGAAGTTGAGTTTGTTTTGATTCAAAGGCGTCTCGATCCAAAAACTCGGATTCTGCTATCTTTGTGTTTAATACTTCTGCACAATAGGCTTGTAAAGTGGTGATTTTCACTGTTTGCATTGCCATAACGCCATCCGTACTAATTATCCCTTTATCTAACTCTGGTTGAAATAGACCAGCAATGTTTCTTTTCGTCGCATCACTATGTGCAATAAATAGTGAACTGTGTGAATCTGTCCTTTCATTTGCGCGGCGCAAAGTGGCGATACATTTCAGTACTAAGCTAAGTGTTTTTCCTGTGCCTGCCGGCCCTTCAATTCTATGAGGTACAGTTACATCTTCGTTAATGAAGTCACGCTGAGCACTAGTTAAAAGTGGAACCCATTCTTCAAAACTGGCTTCACCTATCTGTGGGAAGTCTTGACCGCTGTCAAGTCTAGTTACTCCAAGAGAGGTGGTTCCACCATTTGACAGAGAACTTGGTTTTTCTGGCGTTAATGCGAGTAAATATGCTTCTGGTAGTGCTTCGATAGCCTTTTTAAAATTTGTGACTCCAGCTTCTTCACTTGCCCCACCACCCTCTTCATTACCACATTTATATAGTAGTAGCTCTTCACCTTTTGCTCTTTTCTCTCTTCTGCGTTGATCAGGTGCAAGTTCGAATGTTATTCGAAATGGAACTTGCGCAGAATGAGTAAAAGGGAATAATATTCCTTTGGTACTGTTTGGTAAAACACGTTCAGCCCAAGTAAAACTCATTTTTTCCCATCTTTTTATGGCAAATCTAATGACTTTTTGAAATAATAATAACGCTTCTGAATCTGATCTTTTATTGAAAAGTGGGGCTTCTTGTAGATCAATGACAAGAATATCATCAGATGCAGATTTCTTTGATAAAAAGAAAAAGCCACGTTTTATATCTATGAAAGATATTTTTTTATTTTGTGGAAAATTTCTTGCTTTTTCAGTTAGTAATAAAGCTAGTGACAACCCATTGGGGAAGTCTGTAGACTGATAACTTCTGTCGCCTACTAGTTCTCCTGCCGCTAATCTATCAATCACGATGTATCTTGCGTTATCACTCATGGATTGTCGCCTTGTTTAAGTTTGTAAGAGAAGTTGTGGTTGGGTCTGGCAGCCCAATTCGGGAAAACATTATTGAAAATTGCTGCATTAAATGCTCTATCCAAGGAGATTTTAATACGCCAATGGTATAGGAGAAGTCAAATATTTTTGAGTTTAGATTTCCTCTAAACTCAAAACCATTTTCGCCATCTAACAATATTCCATTTCCGATAGCCTTAGCAGTTTTTTTGGGTACGTGATGAACTTCTCGCAATAATATTACATAGCCTGATTTTGATCCGAATTCTGTTTCCCCAATATCATCTAGGTAGTAATAGCCTGATAATTGATTTGACCATAATTCTTTCAGGAATTTTTCACATGTCTTGTTTTTTCCTATTGTAATTTTTTTTATATCATCTATTTTTGATGGGGAATTGTTCTGCAGTAATTTTAGTGATTCTAATTTTTCTGTAATTTCTTTAAATTTTAAATTCTCAGGAAAGAAAGTATTTAGTATTTGGTTTGGTGGGTAAAAATCTAGTATGTCGTCCGCCTTTCCTTTACTTCTTAAGAAGTCTTTTGCGGTTGCTTCTACTTCACATTTTATTCTATTTATTAATATTTTTGCGCCATCTTCCAATATCCAGTCTTCATATCTTACAATAGGTATGTAGTTGAATACCTGCACCTTGTTTTCATGTGCCATGTCACATCTTGCAGTAATGCATAGTCCCCACGTTGGTTTTTCAGAATAATTTTCCGTGTTTGCCGCAGTAAATATAGATCCTTGTGTAATATCTCCAAGAACAGGTTTTTCTATGTGCATAGGATTAGTTTTCGCATTGTAATGTTTTTAGATTAATAGGCTCAATGTGCGGTGTTTATTTTTTATTCTTTGAGAAATTTATTTAAAATAAAAATTTTAATCATAACCCCTTCGCCACCCCCGCAATCACCACCGCCGACGGCACCAGCAAAAACTGCGCAATCAGCGTGCCCGCCAATCTGCTTCCCACCAGCCACACCACCGCGCGCCGGAATTGCGATTCGTCGATCTTGCCTTCGATGACGTCATCCGTCATGCCCGACACCACGTGCCGATGAAGACGGCCATCATGATGGTGGCGCCGCCGTTGATGATCGATGAAAGCGTGCTGGAGGTGACGCGCACGCTGGGGTCCAGCACGCCTGCGTACAGGGCCGCGAAGACGCCTACCGTCCACAAGGCCGTGGCGATGACGTTCATGGCTGTCATGGAGACGGAGACGCCGGATTTTTCGCGCAGGCCCGTGACGTTGGCGGGCTTGGGCAGGCTGGCGGAAGTCTTGAGGTAGGACAAGCCGCCCTTGAAGACGGCGTGTAGCAGCAGTTTCGGTACCGATCTGTGTACCTGGAAGTGCTCGACGGCGCGGCAGAAGGCGCGCTGGAAGGTGGGGATCAGTATGGCGCCGAGGATGGTCGCCAAGCTGGCGGAGAATAGCGGCCAGCGGAAGTCGAGCAGCAGGGTGCTGGCGGCGACGTGCTGGTCGATGCCCGTTTCCACGCGCTTGGCGAAGGTAAGGCTGAAAAACGGCCCCAGGAAAGAGTTCGAGGTGCGCGACAGCAGCATCAGAATGCTGAACAACGCCAGCGACATGGCGATGCGCCGCGTGCGGATGCCGGCGATGCGCACGGAGTAGGCGAGGGTGCCGATGATGTGGATGATGAACGTCAGTGCGCAAATCAACAGCAATTGCTTGTCCATCAGAACCTTGCAGTAAAGAAAAAGTCATTCCATGCTGCCATGAAGTTACTTATTTTTCAACTGCAAATTATATAACTTTGAGTGTTGCTCAATTGGCGTGGCGATGCAGTCGTTTTTGAGGGCAAAGCGTGGCGATTGGCGACGGCGGTGCGCCCACTTGCTTGTTCTTGCTGGATCTTACTATCTGTTGCTTATCTATTGCTTATCTATTGCTTATCTGTTGCTTGTATTTCAAGCTTGCACCCTCAACTATCGCTGGTAGCGGTAAGATTTGCCGTTCGACATGAACTAACCAACCCGGAGGTACACCATGAGTTTCGATTCCTTTTTGTCCAAACTGAAGACCAAAGCCAGCGAACTGAAAACCGAAGCATTGAAGTACAAGAACAAGGATTTCCTCAACGCTGCGATGGCGGGATCGGCCCTGATCGCCATGGCCGACGGCAGTGTCAGTGCGGAAGAGAAGCAGAAGATGGTGAAGTTTATTGAAAGCAATGACGCGCTGTCGGTGTTTACCACCACGGACGTGATCAAGGCTTTCCAGGACTATGTCGGTCAGCTGGAGTTCGACAAGGATATCGGCGAAGCCAAGGCGTATCAGGCGCTGGGCAAGATGAAGTCGAATGTGGAGGCGTCGCGCCTGCTGGTTCGCATGATCATCGCCGTCGCTTCGTCGGACGGCAATTTCGACGCCAACGAGCAGCGCGTAGCCAGCAAGATTGCGCGCGAGCTGGGCTTGACGCCTGCGGAGTTCGAGTTGCAGTAACTGCTTAGCCAGCCGGCCCCGGCTGGCTAGCTTAACCTTTGTCCCACCACGGCGGCGCGTCCTCCGACGTCGGGCACGCCATTTTCACTTCGCTGATCCTGTAGCGGATCTCGATCACTTGGCCGGGGCTGAAGGGGCCGCGTATCCAGTCGCCGGAATTGAAAACGTAGGACTTTCCATTGATGCAGCGACTGGTCGGGGTGTCGCCGATGGGACCGGTCGAGCGCACGGTGACGCGTACTTCGCCGTTGGCGTCCAGCGTGGCGTCGCCGCCCATGTAGAGTATTTCCACGCCGATGTCGCAGACACTGGTGCTGCCTATCTTGCTGCAGCGCTTGATATACGTTTGCTGGCGCGCATTGGCCATGTACTGATCATGGCGCATCGGCTTGCCGTCGTCATAGGTAAAGCGCAGGATGACTTGCGTGGGCTCGCTGGCAGGATGGCGCGTGGTGCTGGTGCAGGCGGCGCTGACCAGGGCCAGCATTGGCCAGGCCAGCAGGCGCAGGCTGCGGCGCAGCAGGCGGGCTGGAATCTTTTCAGTCTGGGACATGGTGCTCCATGGAGAATGGCTGCGGCGGTGTCGCGCCGAAGGCGGCGATCATAGCACGCAACTATTTTCCCCAGGTGCACGCCTGCGGCACCGCTAGCGCGCCGCGATCGGCAGCGCCGCCACCCGTTCCAGCCGTATGCTGCCGTCGGCCACGCGCTGCGGCGGTACCATCATCACCAGTTCCCCTGTCACCGTGCCGTCGCTGCGGCGGTCGATGCGCACCTTGAGCTTGCGGTCGAGGGCGACAAATACGTTGGGCGCGGCGGCGACGATGCGGTGTTCCTCGCCGTCGCCCACCTTGGCGTACAGCAAGCCGCCGTACTGGCGCAGGCGCAGGCTCCGGCCATTGGCCAAGGTGTACTCGCCAGCATATGGCTGGAAGTCTTTGCGGCTGAGGTAGCGGGGCTGGGCGGGCGGCGTGATGCGCAGCGACAGGGCCGGCACTTCGACCGTGCGTTCCGGCGGAAGCACCTGGGCCGTGGCCAGGGCGCTGGCGGCGATGACGATGGCGGAAATCACGGTATTTTTCATGGTGAATACTCCTTTCTGGTAAATGGGCTGGCGCTCTGGTGAATCTTGGCGATCAGTTCGCCCTGGCGCGCCGTGCCCGTCTTGTCGTAGATGTGGTGCAGATGCGTCCTGACGGTGTTGATGGAGACGCCCGTATCGGCGGCGATGCGGTCGATGGCGGCGCCTTGCGCCAGCGCCTGGGCCACTTGCGCTTCGGCCTGTGTCAGTTCAAACAGCTGTTGCAGCGCAGGCACGGCGATGGTCGGCGCCTGCGGGTTGCGCGCCAGCACCAGGGCGCATGGGCGCTGCCGCAACGGGCCTTGCGGCGACTGGAAGGGCGCCACCGTCAAACACAGATCGGGCGCGCCCGGGCGCGGCAGGCGCAGGGCGCTGGCCACGGGCGCGGCGAGCCGCTTGCCCTGGCCGGTGCCGATAGCTTGCCGCACGGCTTGCGCCAGTTGCGGCAGCGCGCACCAGCGGGGGCTGCCGCTAGCCGGGCAATGCAGGCTGCGTTCCAGGCCGGGACCGAACAGGGCCAGTGCGCTGGCATTCGCGTAGAGCACGTCGAGCCGGCTATCTACCAGCAGCACGGCCGTGTCGAGCGCGTCGAGCGCCGCGCGCGTGGTGCGTTCCTGCATGCCGCTCTGCGCCAGGCGGGCGCGGATGCGCAGGGCGCGCTGCAGGTGCGGTAGCAGCGCTTGCAGTTGCGCCTGTACCAGTGGGCTGTCCGCAAACGGCCCCTGCGTGCGCTGGCGGTGCACACCCAGCTGGGCAGATTCCCCGGGCGCCATGGGCAAGATCGCGCAGATGACGTGGTAAAGGTCATGCGGGCGGCAAAAGTCGGCATAGAATTCCGTGCGCTCGAAATCGCGCGGACGAATGTGCTCCGCGCTGTCGTGTACCTGGCCCACGCCCAGGCGGTATGCCAGTTTCGCCCAGATATCGTGCTGCCAGTAATACGCTTCATACGCGCTGGTAGCCTCCTTGCCGAAGTGGCCCGCAGGATTGAGCAGCTGCGCGCCGCTGTCGCTTTGCAGGATCAGGATGGTTTCACTGGCGCCGCCGCACGCATCGGCCAGGTCGCGGCACAGCTGCGGCCATAGCGCGTCATCGAGCGCCGCGTCATACAGGCGGGCGATCAATGCCTGCTGCTGCGCTGTCATCGGCATGCCCATGGCGTCCGCCAGCTCGTGCCACGCCGTCAGCGGCCTGGAAAACCCAGCGTGGCCAGATGCTCGCCCTGCGCGCTGCCATCGGCCAACTGGAGTGCCGGCACCACCATCACCAGCTCGCCACCCACGCTGCCATCGTCGTGATGGTCGATGCGTACTTTCAGCTGGCGATCCAGCGCGACGAAGGCATTGCGGCCCGTGGCGACGATGCGGTGCTCGGGCTGGTTGCCGATGCGCGCATACATGATGCTGCCGGCGCGGCGCAGCTGCAGGGTGTCGCCATTCGACAAGTCGTAGGCGCCCGCAAATTGCTGGAACTCTTCGCGCAGCATGTGACGCGGCTGGTCCGGAACGTCGATGCGCAGCGAGTGAGCCGCCACGTCCACGGTCATATCTTGCGGCAGGGTTTGCGCGGTCGCCGCCAGGCAGGTGGCGGACAGGCCCAGTAATGTGCTGAGGATGATGGTTTTCATGATGTTGTCCCTCGATGGTTGAGTGCCTTTGGCGCGTGGCCCGGTCGGGCGGGCGTGAGGCTGAAGCCAGTCTAGGCAACGGCGCTGCGTTGCGCATCATTCATCCGAATGAGATGGGGATGGATATTTTGCGGGATGCGGCTATCTGAAATGGCCCCAAGGCCATCCGTGCATTCATCAAGTTAGGCCGGATTCTGGCGTCAGGCCAAGTCGACCAAGGCGCCGCGTCATCCACAATCTTTCATCAAAGCAATCTCGCGCGGCAAGTCGTGGCGTGTGATGTAAGATTCGCATTATGTTTGATTTCACATTTACCGATTGCCCATGAGTTCAATAATGATTCCCGACGTCGCCCTGGTCGACAACACCGAACAACGCACGCCGCTGGTGCTCGTGCTGGACTGCTCCGGCAGCATGGACGGCGAACCCGTCTCGCTGCTGAACGAAGGCCTGGCCTTGCTGGAACAGGAGCTCAAGTCCGATGTGATTGCCGCGAAGCGCGTGCGCATCCTGGTGATTCAATATGGCGCCCACGATGAAGCCGTGGTGGCCAGCAACTGGTGCGATGCCATGGATTTCACGGCGCCCCGGCTGGAAGCCAACGGCACCACACCGACCGGTGCAGCCGTCGAACTGGCCTTGGTCGAAATCGAGCAGGAAAAGCAGCGTTTTCGCGCTGCCGGCGTGGCGTACACGCGGCCGTGGCTGTTCTTGATGTCGGACGGCGAGCCGACAGACCGCTGGCAGCAGGGTGCCGAACAGGCGCGCGCGGCCGAGCAGGCCAATAAAGTGGCGATCTTTCCTATCGCCGTGGGCGATCACGCGAATATCGATACCCTGGGGCAGTTTTCCAGCCGTGGCGAGCGCGGCGTGAAGCAGCTGAAAGGCTTGCAGTTCCGCGAACTGTTCCTGTGGCTGAGCGCCAGCATGCAAGTGGTGTCGCAATCGCGTCCCGGTGCGCAGGCCCAGCTGGCCTCGACGGACGGCTGGTCCGTCGTGAATACGTGAAAGCCCGCTGATCCATGGCGATAGTAAGCAAGCATAGCAAGCATTGGCGCGTGTTTGGCGCGTCCGTCACCGGCAAGGCGCACCTGGATAAGAATATCCCTTGCCAGGATGCGCACGCGCACGCCGTCGTGGGCGGCGTCCTGGTGGCCATCGTCTGCGATGGCGCCGGTTCGGCCCGCCTCAGCGAACAGGGCGCGCAGTTTGTTGCCGCGCACACCGTGCAAGCGCTGGCCGGACGGCTGGAACAGGGCGCCACCGTGCAGGATTTGCATGACGGCGCGCTGGCCGGCACCCTGGCGCAAATCCGCGCCGCGCTGGGCGACATCGCCCGCGCCGCCAACGCCACGCTGGACGATTACGCCAGCACCGTGGTGGGCGTGGTAATGGGCGCCGACAACGGTTTCTTTTTCCACCTGGGCGACGGCCTGGGCGTGGCGCAGCTGGGCGATGGAGGCGAACTCATCTCGCTGCCCGCGAATGGCGAATACGCCAACGAAACCTATTTCATCAGCGGCGAGCGCTGGCGCGAACAGCTGCGCCTGCTTGCGATTCCGCACGCCGTGCGCGGCGTGGTGCTGATGTCTGACGGCTGCATGCCCTTTGCCATGAGCAAGCACAATGCGGCGCTGTACGCACCGTTCATGGATGCCGTGCAAGGTTATCTGCGCACGGTCGAGAGCGTGGAGCTGGGCAATGCGGCGCTGGCGTCCACCCTGGCCGACCCGCGCACGCACCAGATCACGGGCGACGACAAGACCCTGCTGCTGGCTTTGCGCGCATGAGCAAGAAGCAAGGTGTGACGCCCGGCCTGAGTCCGGGTGGAAAAATTTGGCTGGATAAAGTTCGTAGTTTGATCTTGGGCAAACTCGTCAAGAGCGGCGGCGCGGGTAGCGTGTATCTGTTGCCCGGCGCGCCTGCGCAGGTCGTCAAGCTGTACCACCCGCACCTGGACCGGGCCGCCAACCGGCGCAAGCTCGAAGCGATGCTGGAACTGTCGCCCGAGTTGCCCGATCAAGTGGAAAACGGCAAGCGCTACGTGCAGATTGCCTGGCCGCAAGCGGCCGTGTTCGACGGCCAGGGCGGCTTTGCCGGTTTCGTCATGCCCCTGCTAGACATGGCGCAGACGGCCGAGCTGGAACAGATCATGCAGGAGCGCCAGGCGCGCGCGGCAGGCTTGCCCACGGGGCTCGGCCCCAAGCTGACGCTGGCTGCCAACCTGGCCGCCGTCATCGACGCGCTGCACCAGCAGCAGCATTATGTGGTCGATCTAAAACCGGTGAATCTGCGCTTTTACCGCGACTCGCTGTACATCGCCATGCTCGATTGCGATGGCTTCAGCATCCAGGGCCATGCCGAGCGTTTTCCTGCCGAGCAATACACGGCTGACTACCTGGCGCCGGAATTCCAGCGCAAGGGCATGCCGGCGGGCACGGAAATGGCGCAAGACCGCTTCGCCCTGGCCGTCGTCATCTTCCAATTGCTGAACTTTGGCATCCACCCGTACAGCGGGCGACCCGGCAATGCGCAAGTGGCGACCGATATTCCCGGGCGCATCCGCGACGGCTGTTATGCGTATGGCGTGAAGCGCCACAAGCAGCTGGCGCCGAACGCCACCAGTGGTCATGCCTTGATGCCGCCCGAGCTGCGCGCCATGTTCGACCGCGCCTTTGCTCCATCGCCGCAGCCACAGCGGCCATCGGCGGCTGACTGGGCGCTGTTGTTGCGCGGCTATGCACAGCGCAGCGGCGGCAAGCTCGTCGTGTGTTCCGTCAATCCCGAACACCAGCATTTTGCGGGCCAGGGTTGCGCGGCTTGCGCACGCGACAAGGTCATCAGCGCGGCCGCGCAGGCCTCCGTGCAGGCGCAGCAGATGCAACCGCAACAGCAACAGCAATCGCTGCCGCAGCAGCGCAGTGTGCGCCGCACGGCGCCGGCGCCGGTCACCATCCCAATGGCGGGCAATACAGGCGGTGGTATCACCGGCAAGGGCTGGGCCGTGGTGGTGCTGCTGATCGTGCTGTTACTGATCGGATTTACGGCCTGGACCTCGTCGCCAGACGAAGTCAAGAACAAGGCCAGCCTGCAGGCGCAAGCCGACCAGGCGGCTGGCTTGGAAGTATTTAGCTGGCGCCAGCGCAAGACGGGCGGTTTCCAGCAGTCGGACGCGCGCGAGGCCGTGCACAGCCTGTCGCAAGCGGTCAGCAAGGGCGACGATGACGCCGTCACGCGCGGCTTGCAATTGCTGTACCGGGCGGGAGAGGACAAGTCGTCGCGCTACGAGGGTGACAAGGTGCGCGCCCGCCTGCGTACCACCTTGATGGAAGGGCTGGGCGCGATGCCCGGCTACGCCCCCGAATTGGCGAAAACCTATCTTGACCAGTTGCAAGCCAACCCGCGCGACCACCTGGCAGCGGCGGCCATGGGCCGCATGCACCTGAGTTTGAATGAACCGCAGGCGGCGCGCCAGTATTTCGAGCAAGCCGTGTGGGCTCGCCCGAGCGATGGCGTGGCCTGGCTGGGCATCGCTGCCACGGCGCTGCTGCGCGGCGGCGACGAGCAAGATGCCGTCAATATGGTGGCGCTGGCACAGCTGACGTCTTATCGTTACGCGGTGGAGAACGCCATGCCGACGGAACCGGGCGAGCCGGCCGACAATGGCGTCGCCGCCACGGCGCGGCGCATGGACCGGGCCGCCAACGTGCTGCGCCTGGCCCAAGGGGGGGGCTACCAGAAGCGCTGGGACAAGGCGCTGGCCGATGGTGCGCTGCTGGCGGCCAGGCTCAAGGCTATGCCGCCCTTGCGGGACCAGGTCGGCGGCGTGCAGCGTGAGACGATGACGACGGTTGCTTATGGCGTGCTTGACGAAAAGCATGCAAGGGGTGAAAACCGCTTGACCCTGACCATTGCCGCCGACGGCACCCTGAGTTATGCGGCGGCCGAGTTGCCGATGGAACCCGTGCTCAACAAGGTGCTGCTTGACAGCGTCAAGCGCTGGACCTACATGCCGGCCGTGCAGCACGGTCAACTGCAGGATGCCAAGGTGGTGGTGCTGGTGCGCTACCGCGATGGCCGGGTCAGCTTTGTGCCGGGCGGTGTGGCCGTCACGGCGGAAAATTAAAGGAATAGCATGAAAATCAAGATCTTATGCGCGCTATTGGGCGCTTGCTTGCTGTGCCCCAGCCTGGCGCAGGCGGAAATCGTGCAGCGCCAGGTGCTGGCAAGCATGGCCAGCGAGAAGGATAGCGAGGGCGGCGATGTGTTTACTATTGCGGGCACGACGGCCTGCGGCGGCAAGCAGATACGCATGGATGCCCACTCGGTCAGGCTGGACGAGGCACCGTACGAGGCGCTGAAAGCCGATCTGGCCCGGCACATCCGCGCCAGGACGCCCATGCTCGTCGGCCTGAAAAAATGCCCGGAGGATGCGAGCGTGCCCATCGTGCGGCAGATCGCCGTCTGTACACCCACCAGCTGTACCGATGGCCGGGCGCGGCTGTACCTGCACGAACGTTTCTTTCCCATCGAGCAGGAAAAGGCACCGAATGTACTGCTGTTGCCCTTGCCAAAAGGCAAGCTGCCGGGCACGTGGAAGGTTGACGTTTACAGCGTGGCGGGCCACAAGCTGCGCCTGTCCGGCCATGTCAACAAGGCCGATTATGCATTCCGTGAACTGGTGGGCGGTTATGTCTCGTATTACCCGAATGGCAAGATCAAAGAACGGGTAGCGCAGGATGGGCAGGGCCGGGAGCACGGCATCAGCAGCGAGTATTTTCCCGATGGCACCCTGGAGCTGCGCGGCGACTGGCGCCATGGCTTGCCCGAGGGCGAACACCAGCGTTATCACGCAACGGGCAAGCTGAGCGAGGCGACGGTCTACCGCGACGGCAAGCAAGTCGACGGGCCCGTGCAGACCTTCGACGAGAATGGCAAGCTGGACACCAGCTACACTATACGCGACGAGCGCATCGAAGGCGAAATGTTTACGTATTTCTCTGATGGGAAAATCTCCAGCCGCTCGGAAGTAAAGCAGGGCAAATCCAATGGCTTGACGACGAGTTACTATCCCGATGGCGCCGTGCGCAGCACCATGTCGAAAGTCAATAAGATACCCACGGGCGAGGCGCTGGGGTTCTATCCTGACGGCAAGGTGCAAAGCCGCCAGCAGTATGGCGACAAGGGCGTGCTGCTGAGCGTCCAGCGCTACAGCCCCCGGGGCGTGCTGGTGTTGGAACGAAAATGGGACCAGCAACTGCGCGAGCAGGGCACGTCGCGCTCGTGGTACGAAAGCGGCAAGCCCGAGCATTCCATCGACTACGTGAACGACGAGCGCGATGGTTGGCGCCGCAGTTGGCGCGAGGATGGCAGCTTGCAAATCGAATGCCAGTATGTAGCCGGCAAGGCCCAGGGCGACTGCGGCGAAGCGCCGCCAGCGCGGGAGCTGTTGCGCAGGGAGCAGGCATGGCGCGCACTTTGAAACATTTGTTTGGCGCCATGCTGCTGTTGCCGGTGCTGGCCCACGCCGAGATCGTGCAGCGCCAGGTAATCACGGCGATCACGGCCGCGCCTGGCAGCGGCGATGTGTTGACCGTGGACGACGACACTGGCTGCGGCGGCCGGCAGTTGCGCATGGATGCCGCATCGGTCGGGCTGAGCGAGGAACAGTATGGCGTCATGAAGGCCGAGCTGGCCAACATGATACGCGACAGGAACCCGCTGCTGGTACGCCTGCGTGCCTGCCCGGCGCCCGACCGCGCCGGCGCCGATGCCAAGGTCGAGGCCATTCCCGTCATCCACATGTTACGCGGCTGCGATGCGCACTGTGCCGATGGCAAGGCCCGTTTATACCTGAACCACAACCTGTCGCGCGGCGAGGTGATGGAACAGGCGCGCTATGCGCTGCTCCTGCCGCTGCCGCCCGGCAAGACGCCTGGTACCTGGCAAGTCGAGGTGGTGCACGCGCGGGAAGGCGAGCCGAAGCGGCTGACGGGCCAGGTCAACGATCCCGATTACCTGCGCGGCAAGCTGGTGGGCACCTACAGCATGTATTACCCGCATGGCCAGCTGGAAATGCAGGTGGAGCAGGATGGGCGCGGCGTGCAGGAAGGCACCCAGACCCGCTATTACCCGGACGGCAAGCTGGCCATGCGGGCTACCTGGCGCAATGGCGTACAGGACGGGGAAGACTGGACTTACCACCAGAGTGGCAAGCTCCTCGAGTCGCGCACTTACCGCAACGGGGTGCGTGCCGATGGTCTGGTGGAAACTTTCGACAAGAATGGCAAGCTGCGCACGCGCATGACGCTGGTCAAGGGCCAGAAGAATGGCGAAATGCTGCTGTTCTATCCGGATGGCAAGGTGGAAAGCCGCAGCCTGTATGTCAACGGTAAGCTGACAGGCCCTAGCACGGCGTATTTTCCAGATGGCAAGTTGCACCGCACGGTCACTTATGTCGACGGCCAGCTTAGCAGCGAAAGCCTCGAGTACTATCCGGACGGAAAGGTGGCCAGCAAGCGCACGCACAGCGGCCGGGATGTCTTGCGCAGCGAACAGCGCTTCAGCCGGGCCGGCGTATTGATCGTGCACAAGTTGTGGAACGCCGGCGGGCGCGAGGAGGGCGCATTGCGTTCATGGTATGTGAATGGCATGCCGAGGCAACTGATCGAATATGTCGATGGCGAGCGCGACGGCTGGACTCGGCACTGGCGTGCGGACGGTAGCGTGGAAAGCGAATGCCGCTATGTGGCGGACGAGCCACAGGGCGCATGCACGGGCGAGTCGGCCAGATTTTCGTATACGGAAGATGGCTTACACATAGACTAGGCGGCGGGCCGGTCAGGTCCGGTATCAGCCTGTGATCAAACGGGCATAGCGGTAATCCTGGATCAGCAACGGTTCAATATCGGCTCTCCAGACCCAGGCTGCGATATCACGCGGAGTTTCTTCCTGCGTAAAATCAGCAAAGAATTCCCGCAGGCTGGTGATGGCGATCAGAAAGTCTTCGGCACCTAGCAATTGAAAGGAATACACCTCCTGGGTGATGAATTCTCCGCTTGTTATGCTGGACAATGTTTCATGATTGGAACTCAATACCTCATCGAAGATGGCGCCAAACACACGCCATAGTGCATCATCGATACTGGCCCAGGACAGGTTTTCGGCCGAGGGCGGATGTTTGGGGTCAAGAAGACCGATAACAATAACGCCCATGGATCAGTTCACTGCCACAAGGGCGCTACTGGCAGGCACAGCGTGGAGCCAGGCCGCAATGTTGCGCGAAATGAATAGCGACACCACCATCCAACTAGCGACATTGTCGTCCCATGCGATGAACGACTGCTGTTGGCCGCTTGTAGCCACCTCAAATTCCATAATTGTTTTGAACAGCGGCCTTCAGCTCAGCCTGCGACAAGCCTCCTTGCTGCCAAAAATAAAAAAAATACTCCAATGTTTCGGCAGGAGCGCCAATATCCATAGGATGCAAGACGCATATGGCAGTTCTTATTTTCAAAACGTCTGGCGCGTCCGATTGGTCTCGCCCTTCAATTGCTCGCCAGAGGCGTACACGCTCCCTGATGACTTCCTCAGCCGTCGCCGCACCGGCGATGTATCGATACGCCACAGCTGCTGCTGACTTGGCAACCTCAGGCAATTGGGAAGTCACTCTTTCAATAGCCTCAATCATGAATCGCTGAGCTAAAAGTTGTTCTGCAGGGTCATCCAGGTCCACCGCAGATGCAATGGCATCAAAAAGTTTACTATGCAACATTTCCATCCAGTTTAGGTGATTGCTCGATGCCTCCAGCGTGGGCGCTTCTGGCAAATAGCGGAACACCGCAATGCCTGATCGTACGATGTGATGCAATCAGCATTAGACGGCGCTTGTGTATGTCGCCTACCTATGCGGCGGCGTCAGCACACTGGCTATCGCCTTCGGCAAGGTCTCCGGATAATCGCGGCTGAAGTGCAAGCCGCGGCTTTCGCGGCGCGACAGGGCGCTGTTGACGATCATCGAGGCCACGTCGACCAGATTGCGCAGCTCCAGCAAATCGTGGGTGATGCGGAAGTTGCGGTAGTACTCGTCGATTTCTTCCTTCAAGAGGGCGATGCGGTGCTGGGCCCGCTCCAGGCGCTTGGTCGTGCGCACGATGCCCACATAATTCCACATGAAGCGGCGCAGCTCGTCCCAATTGTGGGAAATCACCACTTCTTCATCCGCATCGGTGACGCGGCTTTCATCCCAGTCGGGCAGATACGGCGTACCCAGCTTTTCCTTGCTTTCGATATCTTGCGCGCAGGCGCGGCCGATGACGATACATTCCAGCAAGGAATTCGACGCCAGGCGGTTCGCGCCATGCAAGCCCGTGCAGGCCGTCTCGCCGACCGCATACAGACCCGGCAAGTCGGCGCGACCGGATAAGTCCGTCACTACGCCGCCGCACGTGTAATGGGCGGCCGGCACGATGGGGATCGGCTGCTTGGTGATGTCGATGCCCAGTTCCAAACAGCGCGCGTAGATGGTGGGGAAGTGTTCGATGAGGAATGCGGCCGGCTTGTGGCTGATGTCCAGGTGCACGTAGTCGAGGCCCCGCTTCTTGATCTCGAAGTCGATGGCGCGCGCCACCACGTCGCGCGGTGCCAGTTCGGCCCGCTCATCGTGGGCCAGCATGAAGCGCGTGCCCGCTGCCGCGCCCGCTTCAGGCGGCAGTTTCAGCAAGCCGCCTTCGCCACGGATGGCTTCGGTGATCAGGAACGATTTCGCGTAAGGGTGGTACAGGCAAGTGGGATGGAACTGGATGAATTCCATGTTCGACACACGGCAGCCGGCGCGCCAGGCCATGGCGATGCCGTCGCCGCTGGCCGTGTCCGGGTTGGTGGTATATAAATACACCTTGCCCGCGCCGCCCGTGGCCAGCACGGTGTGCTCGGCGGCAAAGGTGTGCACCTTGCCCGTTTGTTCATCCTGCACGTACAGGCCGTGGCAATGGGGCTGGGCGTTGCGCTGGGTCGGCTTCATGCCCAGCTTGTCGGAGGTGATCAGGTCAATGGCGCAATGGTGTTCGAACAGGCTGATGTTGGGGTGGGCGCGCACCTTTTCTTCCAGCGTCACTTGCACGGCGTGCCCGGTGGCATCGGCCGCGTGGATGATGCGGCGCTGGCTGTGTCCGCCTTCGCGGGTCAAATGAAAACCCAGTTCGGCTGTGGCGTCGCGCGTAAACGGCACGCCTTGCTCGATCAGCCATTCGATGGCTTCGCGGCCGTGCTCGACGATATAGCGCGTGGCGCTCTCGTCGCACAGGCCGCCGCCGGCGATCAGGGTATCTTCGATATGTTGCTGGTGGCTGTCGCCCGAGTCCAGCACGGCCGCGATCCCGCCCTGCGCCCAGTTGCTGGCACCATCGAGCAGCGCGCGTTTGGAAATGATCGCGACAGTGCGCGTCTCAGCTAAATGCAGTGCAACCGATAAACCCGCCAGGCCACTGCCGACAATCGCTACATCAAATTTCATGACATTTATCTCTTTTAGGGGAAGCATACTATATGCCATTTCCCCTCATTCGGTAATGTGTTGAGATAAATTCTGCCGGCGAAAGATAGCTGGGGACGTAGCTTGTGGCGCATCAATGTCCTGCTGGAACAGTTCGCCATCATGGTAAGACAGCAGCAAGCCGCCCTGTGCGCGGCCTGATGCTTTTTGCTGCAGGAGGAACCATGATCCGCATCTTCAGCCATTATGTCTCGAAAACAGCATTTATCCTGCTGTTGCTGGAAATTCTGATCCTGCTGCTGTCGGCCACCCTGACATCGATGCTGTGGCTGGCGGACGGCAGCCGCGTGCTGCTGGTGGGCGAGGTCTATCTGTCGTCGGCGATCTTTGCACTGGTCATTGTGTTCAGCATGAGTGCGCTGGGCATGTACCAGCACCGCTCGCGCGAAGACATCCGCAACACCTTGCTGCGCATCTTGCCGTCGTTCGCGCTGGGTTTTGCTGTGCTCAGCGTCTTGATCCGTTTCGTCCCGTCCTTGCATTTCGGACGCGGCAGCGTGCTGATCTTCGGCCTGGGCGCGATCGGCGTGCTGCTGGCGCGCCTGGTGGTATTCAAATCCTCGCAATCGGCGCTGATGGAAGGCCGGCTGATCCTGGTGGGCGGCGGGGCGCTGGCGCGCGATTGCATGGACTTGGCAGCCAGCAAGATCGGTTTCCACCAGTTTACGGTGGTCGGCTGCATCGATGTGGCTGGCGAGCAATGCTGCGTACCGGCCTCGGCCTTGCTGCCGGCCGAACCGTCGCTGCTGGCCATGGCCCAGCGCCATGCTGCGCATGAGATCGTCGTGTCCGTCAGCGACCGTCGCAATGGCGCGTTTCCTGCCAAGCAACTACTGGAATGCGCGCTGGGCGGCGTCAAAGTGATCGATGCAGCCACGTTTTTCGAGCGCGAAGCGTGCCAGATCCGCATCGACTCATTGCAACCCAGCTATCTGATCTATGGCGGCGGCTTCGACCAGAGTTTTTTCCGCGCCGCCTCGAAGCGTTTGTTCGACCTGGCGGCCAGCGGCATCATCTGCCTGGCGGCGCTGCCCGTGATGCTGGTGACGGCGCTGTGCATCCGACTGGAAGACGGCGGCCCCGTGTTTTACCAGCAGGAGCGGGTAGGGCGCGATGGCTTGCCTTTTAACGTGCTGAAATTTCGCAGCATGCGCAGCGATGCGGAGCGCGACGGCAAGCCCATCTGGGCGCTGAGCAACGATGCGCGCATCACGCGGGTGGGTAATCTGATCCGCAAGCTGCGCATCGACGAGTTACCGCAGATGCTCAATGTATTTCGCGGCGAGATGAGTTTTGTCGGGCCACGCCCCGAGCGCGCGTATTTTGTCGAGCAACTGAAGCAGCAGGTGCCTTACTACAACATTCGTCACAGCATCAAACCGGGCATCACGGGCCTGGCGCAGGTGCGTTATCAGTATGGCGCCTCCGTCGACGATGCCGTGAAGAAGCTGCAATACGATTTGTATTATGTGAAAAACAATAGCCTCTTCCTCGACTTGCTGATCCTGCTCGACACGGTGCAGGTGGTGCTGTTTGGCAAGGGCAGCCGATGATGGGGGCGCAGTCGGATTGGCTGGCGGCGGCCGACGCGGCGGCCCTCAGCCATGGCCTGGCGTCGCTGGCCTTTTTCGTGCTGGCACTACTGCTCATCAGCAACTGGCGCGCGCGGCAAAACGTGCGCGCCTTGCTGGTCGCTTGCCTGGCGACGGGGAGCTGGGCCACGGGCACGGTGGTGCTGGTGCTGCTGGGGCAGCGCATCGCGCTGGTCGGCGATGCGCTGGAACTACTGCGCACGCTGGCCTGGCTGGTCTTTTTGCTGCTGCTGATCGAACCGTCGCGGCCCCGCTTGCGCCTGGTGTTGGTAGGCATCGCCCTCACGGCGCTGGCGCCCTGGCTGTTCTCGATGGCTTCCTTGTGGCTGGCGCTGCCTTTGCCTGCGCGTCTCATCGCCAGTGTCTGCCGTTTGCTGCTGGCCGTGCTGGGCATGCTGCTGGTGGAACAGTGGTATCGCAATACGCCGCCCTTGAAACGCTGGGGCATCAAGTTTGCCTGCCTGGGCGTGGGCGGCCTGTTTGCCTATGATTTCTATCTGTACAGCGACGCCTTGCTGTTTCGCGCGATCAACGACGATATCTGGGCCGCGCGCGGCATCGTCGACGCCCTGTGCGCGCCGCTGCTGGCCGTCTCGGCGGCGCGCAATCCAGGCTGGGCGCTGGGCCTGTCCGTCTCGCGCCAGATGCTGTATCGCTCGGCCGCCTTGCTGGGTTCGGCCATCTATTTACTGGCCATGGCGGCCAGCGCCTATTACTTGCGCTATTTCGGCGGCACCTGGGGTTCCTTGATGCAGATGGCTTACCTGGGTGGCGCAGCCCTGCTGCTGGCGGGCGTGCTGTTTTCCGGCAGCCTGCGCGCCAAGCTCAAGGTGACGATCAATAAACATTTTTACAATGCCATCTTTGATTACCGCGAGGAATGGCTCAGGTTTACGCGGGCGCTGTCCGAAGATGGCCCGGCCTTGGGCGAACGCACGATACAGGCCATGGCGCAGCTGGTGGAAAGCCGCGCCGGCGCGCTGTGGATCTTGCGCGAACAGGGGCAGTTTGTCCCTGCCGCCAGCTGGAACTGGCCGCCCAGCACGTGGAGCGAGCCTGCGGCAGGCAGCCTGTGCCAGTTCCTGGAAGAAAGGCTATGGGTGATCGACGTGCCTGACTGCCAGCAAAACCCGCGCCAGTATGGCGGCTTGCTGCTGCCGCCTGCGCTGCTGGCGCTGCCGCAAGTGTGGCTGCTGGTGCCCTTGATGCTGCATGGCCAACTGTTCGCCTTTGTCGCGCTGGCGCGGCCCCGCACGCGTATCGGCTTGAACTGGGAAATCCGCGACGTGTTGAAAATTGCCGGCAGCCAGGCCGCCAGCTACCTGGCGCACCGCGAATCGCTCGATACCCTGACGGTGTCGCGCCAGTTCGACTCGTTCAACCGCATGTCCACGTTCATCGTGCACGACCTCAAAAACCTGGTGTTCCAGCTGTCCTTGCTATTAAGCAATGCCGAAAAGCACCGTGCCAATCCCGCCTTCCAGGAAGACATGCTGGGCACCCTCGACCATTCCGTGCAGAAAATGAAGACCTTGCTGCAGAAGTTGGCGCGCGGCGAGGCGCCGGAAGCGCCGGCGCCGCTGCTGCTCGATGGCTTGCTGCGCCAGGCCGTGGCCGCCAAGGCCAGCCTGGCGCCGGCGCCCCGGCTGGAAATCGTCGATGGCGAGCTGACGGTGCTGGCTAACCGCGCGCGCCTGGAGCGCGTGCTGGGCCATTTGATCCAGAACGCCATTGAGGCCACGGGCAGCGATGGCAAGGTGGCCGTGCGGCTGCGGCGCGAGCAGCACACGGCCGTGGTCGAACTCGACGATACGGGGCAGGGCATGAGCGAGCAATTCATTCGCGAACGCCTGTTCAAACCGTTCGACACAACCAAGACGGCAGGCATGGGCATCGGCGTGTTCGAAAGCCGCGAATACCTGCGCGAAGTGGGCGGCAGCCTGGAAGTGCGCAGCGAACCCGACGTCGGCACCACGTTTCGCGTGATCCTGCCGCTGCACGCGGCCTAGCACCTAGCAAAAGGAGTGCCATGGGCAAGCAAAAACTGCTGGTCATCGAAGACGATCCCGGCCTGCAAAAGCAGCTGCACTGGAGTTTCGACGGCTATGAGGTCTTGCTGGCGGGCGAGCGCGAGGCCGCGCTGGCGCTGGTGCGGCGCCATCAGCCGGCCGTGGTGACGATGGACCTGGGCTTGCCGCCCGACCCGGACGGCGCCACGGAAGGCCTGGCTACCTTGCAGCACATCCTTGCGCTGGCGCCGGACACCAAGGTCATCATCCTCTCGGGCAACCAGGAGCGGGCACATGCGTTAAAGGCCATTGCGCTGGGCGCCTACGATTTTCACCAGAAACCGTTCGAGGCCGACATGCTGGGCCTGGTCATCGCGCGCGCGTTCTACCTGCACGCCATGCAGCAGGAAAACCGCCGCATGTTGCAGACGCAGGCGGACTCGCCGCTGGCCGGCATCATCAGCCGCGACCCGGGCATGCTGAAACTGTGCCGCAGCGCGGAAAAAGTCGCGCCCTCGTCGGCCAGCGTGATGCTGCTGGGCGACTCGGGCAGCGGCAAGGAGCTGATTGCGCGGGGCTTGCATACGCTTTCCAGCCGCCACGCGCAGCGCTTCGTTGCCATCAACTGCGCGGCGATTCCCGAAAACTTGCTGGAAAGCGAGCTCTTCGGCTATGAGCGGGGGGCATTTACGGGCGCGGCGCGGCAAACCCTGGGCAAGATCGAACTGGCACACGGCGGTACTTTCTTTCTTGACGAGGTCGGCGACATGCCGCTGGCGCTGCAGGCGAAATTGCTGCGCTTCCTGCAGGAGCGGGTCATCGAGCGTGTCGGCGGGCGCACCGAGATCGCCGTCGACGTGCGCATCGTCTGCGCCACGCACCAGGACTTAAAGGTGCTGGCGGAAAAGGGACGTTTCCGCGAAGACCTGTTTTATCGGCTCAGCGAAATCGTCTTACGCATTCCGCCCCTGCGCGAACGGGCCGGCGATTGCGCCTTGCTGGCCCACCATTTCAAGAACAAGTTCTGCGCCAGCGAAGGGCGCGGCAGCTTGCATTTCAGCGCAGGCGCGCTGCAGCTGATCGAAAGCTACGGCTGGCCCGGCAATGTGCGCGAGGTGGAAAACTGCATCAGGCGGGCCGTCATCATGTGCGACGGACCGCAGATCGCGGCCGACGACCTGGGCTTGCCCGCCAGCGCACAGGCGGTGCCACAGGATGAGCCGCTGAACCTGCGCCAGGCCCGCGAAGCGGCCGAATACAAGGTCATGGTGCGCGCGCTGGCGCGGGCCGACGGGAATATCGCCCGCGCGGCCGAGTTGCTGGGCGTGAGCCGGCCCACCCTGTACGACCTGATGGGCCACCACGGCATCAAGTAGGCGCAGGATACTGATATAGATTAAATATCAATTTTATGTAAGGCGTCGCACATACACTGGCGCCGCCGTGGCGCATCCTTGCCTCATCCACAACAAGGAGGCTCCATGAACGCGATCAGTTTATTAATGCAGGACCATAAGGCCGTGAAGGCCCTGTTTGCCCAGTATGAAGGCTTGAGCGACCGCTCATTTGCCACCAAGAAAAAGCTGGCCGACCAGATTTGCCAGGAATTGACCGTGCACACGCAGCTGGAAGAAGAGATTTTCTACCCGGCCGTGCGTCGCCCCATCCACGACAGCGATTTGATGGATGAAGCCGTCGTCGAGCACGCGAGCGCGAAGGAACTCATTGCGCAAATCGAAGCGATGGACCCCGCCGACGACCTGTACGACGCCAAGGTCAAGGTACTGTCCGAGCAGATCGAACACCACGTCAAGGAAGAAGAGAGCGACATGTTTCCCAAGGTGCGGCATACGGCCGTCGACCTCGATGCGCTGGGCCGGGAAATGGCCGCGCGCAAGGAACAGCTGAAGGGCTTGGCCGCCTGACCGGTTTAAAAAATCAACAACCAAGGGAGTCTTCCATGCAAGCTACACAATTGTCCGTGTCGGACCTGAACAATCCGGGCGTCTCCTGGGGCGCCGTGCTGGCGGGCGCTGCCGCAGCGGCCGCCTTGTCCTTCATCTTGCTGATCCTCGGTGTGGGCCTGGGCCTGTCGTCCGTCTCGCCGTGGTCGTTTAATGCCACAGCCATCGGCGTGTCGACCATCGCCTGGCTGGCCTTCATGCAACTGGCCGCGTCCGGCATCGGCGGCTACATGGCGGGCCGGCTGCGCGTAAAATGGGGTAGCATCCACACGGATGAAGTGCATTTCCGCGATACGGCGCACGGCTTGCTGGCCTGGGCCGTGGCGACTCTGATCACCGTGGCCGTGCTGGCCGGCGGCACGCGCGCCGTGCTCAGCGGCGCCATCGATGCTGGCAGCGGCGTGGCGGCGGCCGTTGCACCCGCAGCAGCAGCGGGCGCCGCAGTTGCCGGGAACTCGGCTGGCGCCAAGGCGGGCGAGGGTGGCAGTAGCGCCAATGCGCTCGATTATTTCTCGGACATGCTGCTGCGCGCCGCGCCCGCATCCGCCCCTGCTGCTACCGCCGGCACGCCAGCGCCAACATCTGCTGGCGTCACGTTCGCCGACCAGCGCCTGGAAATCGGCAAGATCTTCGCCACGGGCCTGTCCACGGGCAGCCTGGCCGCCGATGACCGCGCTTACCTGGGCCAGATCGTGGCCAGCCGCACGGGCTTGACGCAAGCTGAAGCCGAAGCGCGCGTCGACGCCGTCTACGCACGCGCCGCTAAGGCCGCCGCCGATACCAAGGCGGCCGCCCAGCAAGCGGCCGACACGGCCCGCAAGGCCGGTGCCCACACCGCCTTGTGGATGTTCGTCGCCTTGCTACTGGGCGCTTTCGTTGCCAGCCTGGCGGCAACGTTCGGCGGTCGCCAGCGCGACCATGAGCGCGTGCTGCGCCATGTGACCATTTAATCCATCATTTAATCTACCATTCAATCTAGGAGAGTGCCATGCGTTCCATCCTCTTGCTGCTGCTGGGCATTCCATTGCCCATCATCATACTGATTGCCCTGTTCGTGCATTAAGACGTCGACGTAAAAAACGGTGCCCGCCGTAAGCGGGCGCCGTTTGTGTTGACGCGGGTGCATGTGTAAGATGGCGCCATCTTTCCACCGAGACTATCCATGAATGTCACCGCCATCCGTCCCTTGCTGAAAACCGCCGCCATCGCCGCTTTTGCTTGTGCTGCGCTGGCTTCGTGCTCCACCCTGATCGGCCCGCGCGATGTGAATGTGTCGCTGAGCAAGATGCAGCAAGGCCTGGAGCGGCGCTTTCCCATCGATAAACGGGTGTTGTCCGTGCTGGACGTAAAACTGACCCACCCGCAACTGTCCTTGCAGCCCGAGCGCGAAAGAGTCGCCCTCAGCGTGGACGCCAGCGTCTTGCCGCCGTTTATCCGCCAGAGTTGGCGCGGCAGTCTGGCCATGTCGGGCCGCCTGGTGCTCGACGCCCAGCGCAACGCCGTCTACCTGAGCGAAGCGAGCGTGGACAAGGTGGGCATCGACGGCATGGATGAAGCGCAGCAGCGCCAGTTCGCCAAGGTGGCCAGCCTGGTGGCCGACCAGCTCATGCATGAAACACCGATCTACACGTTCAAGCCCGAAGAGCTGCGCTATGCGGGCGTGCAATTCGTGCCCACGCAGATCAGGACCACCGGGAATGGGCTGACCGTGACGTTCGAGCCGGTGAAATAGGCTAGGTCACGAACGCAGACGAGCTGATTTGCGTTGCTGTGTTATTGCGCGGTGTCGCCTCTTCATGGAACAGGTCAGCCAGGTATTCGCACAGCGCATCGGCGCCAATATCGTCCGGAATAATGAAATCGGCAGGCCGGCGCTTGCCTTCTGCGCCAAGATAGAATGCGCGCCAGGCGCCCTGGTTCCCCCGGATGGCAATGAGCGTGCCGAAAACATTGAATCGGAATTCCTGCATCAAGCTGCTCCAGTTAAAGAGATAGGCAAAGAGATAGGACACCCGGCTGGAATAGCTGTCGCATGAGCTCGAACGTCATCGCTGGAGAGAAAACCCCCGTGAATTCCCTCTGCATATCTTGGATATTTATTGTGCTATAGTAACATTTACTTAGCTTGGGGCGGGCGATGATGAATATAATCACGACAGGAATCCAGCCTGGGGCACTGTCTGGCGCAGAAGGCAAGAAGACCTTATCGTCGGACAAGGCGCAGGCCCCGGCAGCGCCAGCCGGTCCTGGGGCCGTGGCGGACGATGTCGTGATCTCGACCCTGGCCGGGCGTCTGTTGGCGGCCTCGACGGCCACCAGCACCACCATCCGGGGCTACGACCACGCCACGCTGGGTGCCTGGGTGAATGACAATACCACCGACATCCTGTATCCGCTGGACGCCGAACACAAGGCGGCCGCCGCAAAGCAGGTGCCGCAACCGAATGACGCGGCAGCGGCAAAGTCGGCCGCCGCCGCCACGGCGTTTGTCGACAGGAAGGGGCCCAATCCATTCGCTGGCTTGTCGCGCGAGCAATTGGCCGCCATTTCGAACGATGACAGCGGGACATTCACCATCAACGAGCGGCGCGCCGCCTTTACGCAGGCATATCAGGAAGAAGAGGCCTGGCGCACCCAGGTCTTGGCGCAAGCCATGCAGGAATACAATGCCACCGGCAAGATGACCAATTTCTTCAAGTCGGTGCTCGCGCATTTCAATACATTGCCGCAGCTGGAACAGTCGCAATATCCCGCCAATTATGCGAGCGACCTGGAAGACAAGATCAAGCTCGATTTTAACTATTTCAATCATGCGGCCGGCAATGGCGGGCCAACGCCGGGTTCGCTTGCAGACATGCTGAAAAATCAGGATAAAAAAGGCTTGGACCTGTTTGATCTCCTGATCCGCTGATTTCTGAAATTGTTCAACCGTCATTGTTGTCCCGCAGGCAGGCCGACTATAATCCTGCCTCGCATGCCTGGACACAGCATGTTCTCCAACATGAAGTTAAAACAATTAAAGGAATCTTCGTGAAACGCTCACTCATCAGCGCCGCCTGCTGCGCCTTGCTCTCCTTATCCACGCCGTCACTGTACGCCCAGCAAGGCGCTGCCGCACCGGTTTCCGGCATCGACCTGAAAACCCTGGACCCCGCGGTCAGCCCCAAGGATGATTTCTACGGCTACGTCAACGGCGTCTGGACCCGCAATACGGACATTCCGGCCGACAAATCCGTCTGGGGCACGTATATCGAATTGCGTGAAATCGCGCAAGGCCAGCTGCGCGGCCTGATCGACGCCACCGTCAAGAATCCCGGCAAGCCCGGCAGCGAGGCGCACAAGATCGCCGATCTGTACACGAGTTTCATGAACGACAAGGCGCGCAACGCGGCCGGCTTCAAGCCCCTGCGCGCCGAGCTGGCCCGAGTTGCTAGCGTGAAAGACAAGAAAGACTTGCCGGCGCTGTTCGCTTACCTGCAAGGCAATGGTATCGCCACGCCGTTTTCCGCTTATGTGGCGCCCGATGCGCAAGACCCCGAGCGCTACACGGTCAATATCAGCCAGTCCGGCCTGGGCTTGCCTGACCGCGATTACTACCTGAAGGATGACGACGCCAAGCTGCAAGCCGTGCGCGCCAAATACCTCAAGCACATTGAGACCATGCTGACCATGAGTGGCGACCAGGCCGCCGCCGAACATTCGGCGCAAATCCTCGATATCGAGACGCGCCTGGCGGCAGCGCAGTGGACGCGCGTGCAGATGCGCGACCCCGTCAAGTCGTACAACCGCGTCGGTTTCGACCAATTCACGGCACTGGCGCCGGCCTTCGACTGGAACGCTTACTTTGCCGCCGCCGGCCTGGCGAAAAAGGAAACCTCGGCGGTGGTGCGCCAGCCCAGCTTCATCAAAGGTTTTTCCGAGACCGTGGCGGCGATTCCTCTGGCATCGTGGAAGAGCTATCTGAACTGGCGCATCATCGAAAGCTATGCCTCCTACCTGGACAGCGCTAGCGTCAAGGAGCGTTTCGCCTTCGACGGCACGGTGCTGCGCGGCGTGCCGCAAAGCGAACCGCAGTGGCAACTGGCGCTGCGCTTCACGGACAACGCCATCAGCGATGCCGTCGGCAAGCGTTACGTGGAAATGTATTTGCCGCCGGAAACCCGGCCCCGCGTGATGGCCATGTTCGACAATTTCGTCGCTTCGTTCAAGGATGGCATCGAACAGCTCGACTGGATGGGTCCGGAAACCAAGAAGGAAGCCCAGCTCAAGCTGGCAGCCTTGAAACCGAAGATCGCGTACCCGGATACCTGGCGCGACTACAGCAGCATGCGGACGCAGCCGAACGACCTGATCGCCAACGTGCGCGCCTCGCGCGCCTGGAGCCGCCAGCAAAACCTGGACAAGCTGGGCAAACCCGTCGACCGCGATGAGTGGTCGATGACGCCGCAAACCGTCAACGCCAGCTACAGCCCGGCTCTCAACGCCATCACCATCCCGGCCGCCATCCTGCAGCCGCCATTCTTCAATGTGAAAGCGGAAGATGCCGTCAATTATGGCTTGCTGGGCATCACTTTCGGCCATGAAATCAGCCATGCCTTCGACGATTCCGGCAGTCAATATGACGCAAAGGGCCGCTTGCGCAACTGGTGGACGGCAGAGGACCGCACGGCCTTCAAGGCGCTGGCCGCCGGGCTGGTCAAGCAATATGGCGCCTACAGCCCCGTGCCGGGCTATCACATCAATGGCGAGCTGACCCTGGGTGAGAACATCGGCGACAATTCCGGCCTGTCGATCACCTACAAGGCGTACCAGCGTTCGCTCGGTGGCAAGCCGTCGCCTGTGCTGGACGGCCTGACGGGCGAACAGCGCCTGTACATCGGCTTTGCGCAGAAATGGCGCGCGAAATTGCGTCCCGAGGCGGCGATCGCGCAGATCAAGAGCGATCCCCATTCGCCGGGCGAATTCCGCGCCAAGGGCACGGTGAAAAACCAACCGGGCTTCTACGAGGCGTTCGGCATCAAGCCGGGCGACCCGATGTATCTGCCGCCCGAGCAGCGCGTGATCATGTGGTAAGCAAGTAGGGCGGTTGGGCATCCGCGCCGGGGATTATTCCTTGGCGTGGTTGAGCGTGTACCTGGGCAGTTCCAAGGTCAGATCTTCGTGGGCCAGGCGTGCCTGGCAGGACAGGCGCGAGTGGGGCTGCAAGCCCCAGGCCTGGTCGAGCATGTCTTCTTCATTGTCGCCCAGTGCGTTGAGCGAATCGAAACCCTGCACCACGACCACGTGGCAGGTGGAACAGGCGCCCACCTGGCCGCAAGCGTGTTCCATGGCTATCTGATTGCGCAGCAAGGCCTCGCAAATGCTGATTGTTTCCGGCGCCTCGAAGACGGCGCCATCGGGGGCCAGCTCGGGATGGGGCAGGACGGTGATTTTTGGCATGCGGGATTCTCCTCGGTTATCCTTCAATACCGTCACCGTGGACCTTCCCGCCTTGGCAAGGTCAAGCCCCTGCGCGATCCTGTGCGACGATGCACTTGTCCAGATGATCGAGCAATTGCAGGAATACGCGTTTATCCGCCACGTGATTCATCGTGGCACTCGTGAATACATCGCTGGCGGCCGCCGCCACGGCCTCCTTGGCCGCTGCGCAGGCGGCATGCAGTTGCGAGCGATCAAGTTCCAGCAGCGCCGTGGCTATGCCTTCGTGCGTAAAGTCGTAGGCATCCATGCCGCAACAGCCGGCCACGCAATGCGTTTCCAGCCGGTAAATCAGCGGCCACAGCTCACCCAGCAGGGCATCGATGTCGGTGGCTCGCTCATAGCGCCCTGCAATGTCGATGAATTCAATCCATGCATCATCGGCAATCTGGATATCGTATTGGCGGTCGCGTTCAGTCATTTTTCAGGTTGTGCATTCAAAGTGAGTGGCATCGCATTATAAAAAAAACCGCCCGAAGGCGGTTTTCTTATGCGGGAGACACTGCGTCAACTAGATAAAGTAGATCAGCGCGACGACGCCCACGACGAGCACCACGCGGGTGACCTGGTACGCCGTCTTGTTCCACGCCTTGAAACGGCGGCGGTACTGGCCCATGGTCCAGGAAATCTGGAACAGTTTACTCACGCCGCCTACCTGGTCGCCCAGTTCGTTGGGCGAGGCGGCGGCCGTCATCAGGGTGCGGCCCAGCCAGCGGTTCAGGCCTTGCGCCCAGCGGTAGCGCATCGGGCGTTCGATGTCGCAGAACAGGATGATGCGGTCGCTATCGGCATCGTTGCGTGCCCAGTGGATATATGTTTCATCGAACATCACGGCCTGGCCGTCGCGCCAGCTGTGGCGTTCGCCATCGACGTCGATGAAGCAGCGGTCGTCGTTCGGCGTCTGCAAGCCCAGGTGGTAGCGCAGCGAGCCGGCGAACGGGTCGCGGTGCGGGTTGAGTTTGCCGCCTTGCGGCAGTTCCGCAAACATGGCGGCCTTGATCGAGGGAATCGATTGCAGCAGCGCATAGGTTTGCGGACACATTTGCTGTGCCGACGGGTGGTTCGCGTCATACCATTTCAGGTAGAAACGCTTCCAGCCATACTTGAAGAAGGAATTGAAGCCCACGTCATTGTTTTTTTCAGCCGCCTTGATCTTTTTCATTTCCTGCATGCGCAGCGCTTCATCGCGGATGATTTGCCAGTTCTGCTGCAGCGGCGCCAGTTCCGGAAATTGATCGACGGAAAGATAGGGTGTGGCCGGCACCTTGGAAAAGGTGTGCATGAACAGGTTCAGCGGCGCCATGAACGAGGAGTGATCGAAGATCTGGCGGCGAAACGGCAGGCGTACCTTGCCACGAAAATGAATATGTAAAACAGAAAACACAAAAATGCCCAGCAAGGCCCACTTCATACACAACCTCGTTTTTTAAGAATGGGGCAATTATAACCAGTTAATGCCACCGCCACCCCGTCCCACGCTGAAGGAAAGATGAAGCGGCGCGCCCGCGCCAGCTGCCTTACAATGCTTTTTTCTCCACAATTATCCGAGGTAACAATGGAAATCTGGCACGCACCGCTGGACCTGGCCACGCTCAACGCCGCCAGCGAGGGCACGGCTATGCGCCACCTGGGCATCGCATTCACGGCATTTGGCCCTGACTGGATCGAAGCGACCATGCCGGTCGACCACCGCACCTTGCAGCCGTTCAAGCTGCTGCATGGCGGCGCATCGGTCTTGCTGGCTGAAACCCTGGGCAGCATGGCCGCGAATGCCTGCCTGGACAGCCGCCGGCAGGTGAGCGTGGGGCAGGAAATCAACGCCAACCACGTACGCGGCGTGCGCGGCGGCCACGTCACGGGACGCGCCACGCCGATCCACCGGGGCCGCAGCAGCCAGGTGTGGGAAATCCGCATCGTCGACGACGACGGCAAACTGTGCTGCATCTCGCGCATCACCATGGCCGTCATCGACGCCCCTTGACTTGCATCAAAGCATTAAAAGTGAGCGCGTGAAATCATCCAGAACGCCGTTCGCTTATAATTCAGTGTGCTGTTGTACCGTGCGGGAGTTTTACGCGCGTTCACATTGCCCGGAATAGAAGCTGACTGCCCAAAAAACGCCAGTTAGAGACCCACCCTGCGCCATGCAGGAAAGGCAACATGACGGTGAGCAGATCGCTGGTTCTAGCGGAACTGGCAAACAATCAACTTTATACAGGGCAATAACAACAATGATGTCATTCAATCGTTTGACGATAGGCGCGCGCCTGAGCGCAGGCTTCGGGCTGCTGGTTTTACTCATGCTGGCGTTGGCCGCCTTCGCGCTGCTGCGCATCGGCGCCATCTCGGGCGCCATGGACGCGCAAGAAAAAGTCCAACTGGAAAAACTCGAACCGCTGTACGTGGCGCGCGAAGCGCTCGACCAGACGGGCCTGGCCGCCCGCAACGCGTATATCTTCCGTGACCAGGCCGCGGCCGAAAAAGAACTGGCCATCCTCGACAGCCAGAAGGCGCTGTACCTGGACGCGCTGGCCAGGCTGGCGCCGCAGTTCACAGGCGATCCCCAATTCGAGAAAGTCAGTACCGGTCTGAAAGCCATGGCGCAGGAACTGCAGCGTCCGCGCCAGTTCCGCGCGGCGGGACAGATGGAGCAATACGGCACCTTCCTCGTCGAAGAGTGCAGCCCCCTGCGGCGCCAGATCGTCGCCGACATCGATGTCGTCCTGAAAAACGTGCAGCGCGAATCGGAGCAGGCCAGCGTGGCCGCGCGCGCCATCTATGGCCAATCGCTGCGCTGGATCGGCGTGCTGGCCGCGCTCAGCGTGCTCATTTGCATTGCGGTGGCCACCGTCATCACGCGCGGCCTGCTGCGCCAGTTGGGCGGCGAACCGGCATATGCGGCCTTGATCGCCGGGCGCATCGCGCTGGGCGAACTGGCCATCGACGTGCACACGCGCCACGGCGACGACAGCAGTTTATTGTTTGCCATCAAAACCATGCGTGACAACCTGGCCGCCATCGTTGGCAAAGTGCGTCATGGTACGGAAAGCATCGCCACGGCCTCGACCGAGATCGCTTCGGGCAACCGTGACCTGTCGCAGCGCACGGAGCAGCAGGCCGGCTCGCTGGAAGAAGTCGCCTCGTCGATGGAAGAACTGATTTCCGCCGTGCGCCAGAATGCGGACAACGCGCAGCAGGCGAACCGGTTGGCGCGCGAAGCGTCGACCGTGTCGGAGCAGGGCGGCAAGGCGGTGGCCGAAGTGGTGCATACCATGGGCTTGATCAATGCCTCGTCGAACAAGATCGTCGATATCATCGGCGTGATCGACAGCATCGCCTTCCAGACCAACATCCTGGCCTTGAACGCGGCCGTGGAAGCGGCGCGCGCCGGTGAACAGGGGCGCGGTTTTGCCGTGGTCGCCACCGAGGTGCGCAGCCTGGCGCAGCGCTCCGCCGCCGCCGCGCGCGAAATCAAGGCCTTGATCGACGATTCCGTCAGTAAGGTGGGCACCGGCACGGTGCTCGTCGAGCAGGCGGGCGCCACCATGCATGAGGTGGTGGCCGGCATCGGCAGGGTGACGGGCATCATGGCCGAGATCAGCCACGCCACGCAGGAGCAGGGCGCCGGCATCGAGCAAGTCAACCGCGCGATTGTCGACATGGACCGCGTCACCCAGCAAAACGCGGCCCTGGTGGAGCAGGCGGCCGCTGCCGCGCACGAGTTGCAGCAGCAGGCGGCCCAGCTGGAACAGGAAGTGGGGATTTTCAAGCTGGCCCAGCCGGCCAACGGTCCATTGCGCCTGACGGCCTGAGGCCGATAGCGCACCAGCGCGGCGCGCCCACAGCGATGCGCCAATAGTCATATTACGCGCTACAATGAGAGCTGGATCACCGCCAGGACTTCTCATGCAAGTGCGCAGCAGCCACGATCTCTCCAGCCCGGACGACGACAAACCGGCGCCGCCCGTGCTGCAGCTGGCCCTTGCCGGCCTGGGCTGGGGCTTGCTCACCTGCGTGCTGTGCTTTGTAATCCTGTTTCTCACCAAATGGCTGCTGCCGCCCGAATACTGGGGCGCACACACGGGCTTGACCAAGTTCAAGCGCGAAATGTCGCTACCCCTGCTGGTGTTCTGGGTCGTCATCTATTCTCCCATCCTGGAAACCTTCCTGGGCCAGTTGCTGCCGCTGGAAATCCTCAGGCGCCTGGGCGCCAGTCGCCCGCTGAGTATTTTCATCGGCGCCATCCTGTGGGGCATCGTGCATTTCATCAGCGGCGGCTTGCTACACGCCATCGTCGCGCTGGGCTCGGGCGCCATGTTCAGCTTTGTCTACCTGCGCTACCGCGAACCGGGCGTGGCCGTTGCCTATGCGACGACGGCATTTTCCCGCGCCTGCAACAATATCGCCATCCTCGTCGCCGTGTTTTACGGCCTCGATGCCTAAAGCACCTTCCAAAACCTACTGCGCGTCGGTATAGGCGGCCTGCGATGCTCACCGTACTCTAGTACGGTTGCGCTTCTCGACCACCTCTACCTTCCGCTCGCTACGGTTTTGTTAGGTGCTTTTCTTCCTTCCTGAGCAAGTACGGCACCAGCGCCGCCAGCGCCACGGCCAGCCCCGCTAAACCGCCCAGCAACTGGCGGAAGGCGGCGTCATAGCTGGCGCGCAGCAGCGCTTCCTGACCGCCCAGCAGCTGTGTTGCTTGTTGCATATCACCGAGCGCGGCGCGACTGGCGGCCGCCAGCACGGGCAGATCGGCGGGCAGCTGCCGCGTCAGGCCCGTGCCAATCAGGCCGGCCAGCACGGCGCCGGCCAAGGCCAGCGCCACGCCATCGGCGCTGATGCGCACGGTATTGAAGATGCCCGTCGCCATGCCGGCCCGCTCCGTTTCCACCACGTTCAGGGCCATGCCATCCATCAAGCCCCACGGCAAGCCGATGCCCACGCCGATCAGCAGCAGCGGTCCGGCCAGCGCCGTGGCGCCGCCATGGCCCAGCACCTGCGCCAGCCAGGCCAGCCCACAGGCCGCCAGCAGCAATCCCGCCGCGCACAGGGTGCCGGCCTTGACCCAGCGCAATAGCAGCGCCGCCAGCATGGGGACGAGCAGCAGCGGCGCGGCTAGGGCGATCATCAGGCGGCCCGCCGCCAGCGGCGACACGCCATCAATGCCGATGAAGCGCCCCGGCAGCATGACGATAAGCACGATGAACAGGAAGGCGGGCGAGGCGGCCAGCACTTGCACGGCAACAAAACGGCGCTGGCGGAACAGGCTCAAGTCCAGCATGGGCTGCGCCGTCCTGCGTTCGATCACGATAAAAATGAAAAACAGCAGCACGGACGAGGCGACGGATAGCATCACGGCCCCGCTGCGCCAGCCGTGTTCGGGCACCAGCAGCATGCCCAGGGTCAACAGGGCCAGCGCGACGCTGAAGCTGAGGGCGCCAAGCCAGTCCAGCCGGCCTTTGTTGCGCGGCGGATCGGCCGGCACGCTGGCCCACACCAGCAGTATGCCAATGGCGCCCAGCGTGGCCGTGGCGTAAAAGATGGCGGGCCAGCGGGCCAGTGCCAGCATGGCGCCGGCCGCCAGCGGACCGAAAGCCAGGCCCAGGCCGAAGGTGGTGCCCAGCATGCTCATCACGCGGTTGCGCGCCGCGCCGTGGAACAGGGGCGCCAGCGAGGACATCGCGGCGGCAAACGCGGCCGCGCCGCCGAGGCCTTGCACGAAGCGCAGCGCGGCGATCCATGCCACCGAGGGCGCGACGGCGATGGCCAGGGTTGCCACGCAGAACAGCGCCAGCCCCGCCAGCCAGACGCGGCGCCGTCCCAGCACGTCCGTCACGCTGCCCGCCACCATCATGGCGCTGCCATAGCTGAGGATATATGCATTGATGACCCAGTTCAGCGCGGCGGCGCTGCCGTGCAGTTCGGCGCCGATGGCGGGCAGCGCCACTGCCGGACCCGTGAAGCACAGGGGAATCAGCAGGCCCGTCAGGCAGGCGGCCAGCACTTGCAGGGGGAGTAAAAGACGTGAGGGTGAAGGCATGGGCGTTGGCTCGGAAAGAAGGAGCGGTGAGTATGGTGCGCCCGTCATTGAAGAAAAATGGGCTAAACTACCTAACATATCGGACAAAAATGTCTTCAATGGGGAATCACATGGATAGCTTGGGTGGCATCGCCATGTTCGTGCAGGTGGCCGACAGCGGCAGTTTTTCGGCCACGGGCCGTCTGCTGGGGCTGTCATCGTCGGCCGTGGGCAAGAGCGTGGCGCGCATGGAGACGCGGCTGGGGGCGCGCCTGTTCCAGCGCAGTACGCGGCATCTGGCGCTGACGGCGGAAGGGGAAAAGTTTTTGCAGCGCTGCAAGCGCATCCTGGCCGAGGTGGAAGCGGCCGAGCGGGAATTGTGCGAGGCCAGCAGCGCGCCCAGCGGCCGCCTGCGCCTCAGCCTGCCACGCTACAGCGGCCTGTTCGAGCCGGCCATCGGCGCGTTCATGCAAGCCTATCCCGCCATCGAACTGGACCTCGATTTCTCCGATGCCATGGTCAATATCGTCAGCGACGGTTTTGACGCCGCCGTGCGCACGGGCGAGCTGGCCGACTCGGGCTTGATGCAGCGCAAACTATGTACGTTCCGCCGCCTGCTGGTGGCATCGCCCGCCTACCTGGCGCGCCATGGCCGGCCCGCCGATGGTGCCGCGCTACTGCGCCATGCCCGCCTGGACTACCGTTTTCCCGCCACGGGCCGCCTGGAACAGTGGCCGCTGGTGGATGAGGCCGCCCAGTCGACGCCCGGCATGGTCTGCAACAGCGTGGAAATGCGCGTCTTCCTGGCCGTGCAAGGGCAGGGCATTGCCTACCTGCCCGCATTTGCCGTGCAGCGCGAGTTGGCGGCGGGGCAACTGGTTTCGCTGCTGGACGAGCATACGCAGGCGCGCACGGCCTTCTGGCTGCTGTGGCCGGCCAGCCACCACCTGCCGCCGCGCCTGCGCGTGTTGATCGATTTCCTGGTGCAGCAATTGCAGGATCAGACTTTTGGAGGCCTGCCTTGAACGATGAGCATGAGCATGCCGGCCTGCAGCGCCACGTGGCCGGCGCCACGGTCAGCCACGACCATCCGTTCCCCTTGCCGCCGTCGTCGCAGGAGCCGCTGACGGCGGCCCTGCGCGATGACTGGGTGCGGCCCTTGTACATGGGCTTGCACCAGCCCCAGGCGCGCGCATGCCTGGCCCGGCTGACGCTGGCCGACGACACTGTCATCGCGCGTCTGCTGGGGCAATTCGACTGGCGCAGCCGTACGGCGGGCTCCTACCTGGCGGCATTGACCGGGCAGCCCGCCTTCACGGACCAGTTGGGCGGCCTGCTGCTGGCCAGCGAGGTTTGTTACGCGGGCAGCGCGTATTGCCTGGCGCTTGCTGCCTTCGACACACCAAGCAGTCGCGGCTACCTGCACCGCTATCTCGAACATTATTTGCGCCAGCCGCAGCTGCACTTTGATCAGGAGCAAGCCATGGGAGCCATTGCCTACCTGGATGGACAGCATGGCCGGGATGAGGCGGCGCGCCATGCACCAGCCTGGGCCGATTTCGCCGCCCGTCGGCCTGGCCTGGCGCTGGATGAATCGCTTGCGCTCTTTACTGCCCGCATGGCCACCTTGCGCGCCTTGCAGGCCTCAGCGCCTGGCAACTAAGCGCCATCTCCCCAAGCGCGCACGCGCGCGCTTTCTTCCGCCTTTCCTCTTCCTTCCACCATGCAGTGTGACATTTGCATGACAAACAACAGTGTTTCGCCCGCTTGAACGTCAGTAGGGGGTGTATGCGAGGCGACGCTCAACCGCGCGCCGTCCATACGCCGAAAGTGCCGGACCGTTGAAGGTGCATGCTGAACTGCAAGTGGATGCGGCCGGGACTTTTGCCTTGCATGTCAGCTTGCGCCGACATATTCAATCTTGGTTTTTAAGTTGTTTAACGACAGGAAACTGCAACATGACTGAAAAATTTGCATCGCAAACTTCCACCTCCGCCAACGAAGCTTACCTGAACAGTTCGGTGGCCGCGCCGCAGCGCTTTACCGGCACGGCGAACGCGGATGTGCTCACCGGCACGACGGGCGCCGATGTGCTCGAAGGCCTGGCCGGCGACGACACTTATTACGTCAACGACAGCGGCGACGTGATCGTCGAGCTGGCCAACGGCGGCACCGATACCGTGTATACCAGCGTCAACTACACAGTGGCCGAGAACGTCGAAAACGTGCGCCTCGCCGCCAACGGCCTGACGGTGACGGGTAGCGCCAACACCAACAATATCTTTCATGTCAACGTGGCCGGCGGCAATGTGCTCGACGGTGGCGGCACGGGCAACTTGGTCAATTACCTCGGCTCCGGCGTGGGCGTGACGGCGACGCTGGCAAGTCCGAATGCCCCTCTAACGGCGCCGGCAGGCAGCGATGTGCTGGTCAATTTCGCCAGCGTCGTCGGCAGCAAGTTTGACGATGTGCTGACCGGAAATGAGCTCAAGAACATCTTGGTAGGTAATCTAGGCAACGATATCTTGCGGGGCGGCAAGGGCGATGATTTGCTGGCCGGCCTGCAAGGCGACGATAGCTATATTTTTGCCCGTGGCGACGGCGCCGATGTCATCGCCGAGGCCGTTGAGGGGGGCGGCCACAATGTCGTTTCCTTCCTGGCCGGCGTCAGCGCCGACCAGCTGTGGTTCCGCCAGGTGGGCGTGAACCTGGAAGTGAGCACCATCGGCACGACAGACAAGATCACCATCAATGGCTGGTACAGCGCAGGCATCGTGCCCCGCATCCAGGAATTCCGCACGGCCGATGGCCGCGTGCTGGTGGGCAGCGATGTGCACAACCTGGTGCAGGCGATGGCGGCGCTGCCGTTGCCACCGGCTGGCCAGCTGACCCTGCCGCCCGACATCGCCGCCATCCTGGCACCAAAGCTGGCGCAGAACTGGCGCACCGAGGGGCCAGGCACGGCGAACCCGGACATCATCAAGGGCACGGCAGGCGCCGATGTGATGGCCGGCGGGGCCGGCGACGACATGTATTACGTCAACCATGGCAACGATGTGGTGAATGAACAGCTTGGTGGCGGCCGCGACATTGTCTACACGACGGTCAACTACACCATGGCCGCCAACATCGAAGAGCTGCACCTCGCCGCCGCCGGCCTGGGTGTGACGGGTAACGGAGGTAACGGCAGCGGTAACATCTTCCACGTCGACGTTGCCGGCGGCCACTTGCTGCATGGCATCGGCAGCAATAATACAGCCACCTATGCGGGTTCCAAGGCGGGCGCCACGGCGACCATCGCTTCCCTCAGCGGCACCCCGGTGGCACGCCCGGGCAGCGATGTGCTGGTCAATATTGCCAGCGTGACGGGCAGCGCGTATGACGATGTGCTGTCCGGCAACGAACTTGCCAACACCCTGTCCGGCGGCCTCGGCAACGATACCTTGCAAGGCGGCAAGGGCTATGACGTGCTGACTGGCGGGCTGGGCGACGATACCTATGTCTTTGCGCGTGGCGACGGCGCCGACATCATCGCCGAGCCTTCCGCGGATGCCAATTACGACGCCATCGCCTTCCTGGCAGGCGTGAATATCGACCAGCTGTGGTTCCGCAAGGTGGGCGCAGACCTGGAAGTGAGCACCATCGGCACCACGGACAAGATCACCATTCGCGCCTGGAACGCGGCCACGCCGAACATCGAGGAATTCCGCACGGCCGCCGGCCACGTCATGCGCGGCGCCGACGTGCAATTGCTGGTGCAGGCGATGGCGAATTTGCCGCCGCCGCCCTTGGGGCAGCTGACCCTGCCGGCCGGCACCGCCGCCGCCCTGGCGCCTGTGCTGGCCCAGGCCTGGCACTTCAATGGCCCCACGCAACCGACGGGGCAAACCTTCGTCGGCACGGCCGGCGCCGATGTCATCAGCGGCAGCGCCGGCGCTGACTTGCTGGAAGGCCTGGGCGGCGATGACACCTATTACGTCAACCATACGGGCGACTTCATCGTCGAACGGGGCAACGGCGGCAATGATACCGTTTACACCAGCGTCAACTACAAGGTGGCCGACAACGTCGAGACCGTGCGCCTTAACGGCTCCGGCCTGACGGTAACTGGCAGCGCTTACAACAACAATGTCTTTTATGTCGATACGCCTGGCGGCAATATGCTTGACGGCGGCGGGATCGGCAATACGCTCAATTACAGTGGTGCCACGTCGGGCGTGACGGCCGCCTTCGCAGCGGTTGGCGCGCCCATGCTAGCGCGTCCGGGCGCCGACGTGCTGGCCAATTTCAGCATGGTTTTCGGCAGCAAATTCGATGACGTGTTGACCGGCAATGAGCTCAAGAACATCCTCTTCGGCGGCTACGGCAACGATACCTTGCAAGGCGGCAAGGGCGACGACACCCTGGCCGGCATCATGGGTAACGATACCTATCTCTTTGCCCGCGGCGACGGTGCCGACATCATTGACGAGGGGGTGGAGGCGGGCAGCCACGACGTTGTCTCTTTCCTGGCCGGCGTCAGCGCCGAACAGCTGTGGTTCCGCCAGGTGGGCGCGAACCTGGAAGTGAGCACCATCGGCACCACGGACAAGATCACTGTCAATAACTGGTATACGGACACGCCGGTGCGTATCGAGCAATTCCGCATGGCCGATGGCAGAATCTTGCTGGGTAGCGATGTGCAAAACCTCGTGCAGGCAATGGCGGGCCTGACGCCGCCACCTGTTGGCCAGCTGACCTTGCCTGCAGGCACGGCCGCTACCCTGGCGCCGGTGCTGGCGCAGAACTGGCGTTCCGGTCAGCAATTCAGTGCTGCCAGCCAGGGCGGCTTTGGCAGCTGGCAAGCGGATTCGGCGCAGCTGGTGCAGGCGATGGCCGGCTTTGCCGTGCCTTCGGCAGCATCGGCGCCCTGGTCGGCGCACGGCGGCCCGTCGCCGCAGATCCAGTTGGCTGCCGCGCATTGATCGCTTGAGTCGTTAGCTTCACCAGCACGCAGCCAGGCCGGGGTAACAGCCACGGCCTGGCTGCGCCATTGAATCTCTGATATTGCCCGATGACAGTCCTCTCATACCGCAACGATCCGCCGCCCCTTGAACCAACATCGCCCGACACGGGCCTGCTGTCGCTGCTGCTGATGGCCAGCCTGCACGGCATTGCCGCCGATGGCGCCCAGCTCAAGCACGCTTTCGGCCAGGCCGTGTTTACGGGGCAAACCGTCCTGTTGGCCGCCAAACAGCTGGGTTTGACGGCCAAGCTGGTGCGCCAGGCCCCGCAACGGCTGGCGCAGGCGCCGTTGCCGGCCATCGCCATTGATACCGCCGGGCGTTTCTTTATCCTCGGCAAGGTTGACAGCGGTGACGGCGCCGTGAGCAAGGTGCTGATCCAGCATCCGGGCCAGCCGCCGCAAATCCTCGGCCGCGACGATTTCCTCGCCATCTGGTCGGGCGAACTGATCTTTTTTACCAGCAAGGCCAGCTATGCGGGCGAGACGGCCCGCTTCGACTTCAGCTGGTTCATTCCCGCCATCGTCAAGTACCGCAGGCTGCTGGGCGAAGTGCTGCTGATTTCCTTCGTGCTACAACTGATCGGCCTGGCCACGCCCCTGTTTTTCCAGGTGGTGATGGACAAAGTGCTGGTTAACCACGCCATGCAGACCTTGAACGTGGTGGCCATCGGCCTCGTCTGCGCCATCGTCTTCGAGGCTGCGTTGGGCATGATACGCACCTATGTTTTCGCGCGCACCAGCAGCAAGATCGACGTGGAACTGGGCGCGCGCCTGTTCCGCCACCTGCTGGCCTTGCCGATCGCCTATTTCCAGGCGCGCCGCGTGGGTGATTCCGTGGCCCGCATCCATGAACTGGAAAACATCCGCTCTTTTCTTACCGGCAACGCCATGACCCTGGTGCTCGACCTGCTGTTTTCCTTCATCTTCATCGGCGCCATGCTGTGGTACAGCGCCGCGCTCAGCGTGGTGGTGCTCGCTTCGATCCCCGTCTACGCGGCCCTGTCGATGCTGCTCACACCCGTGCTGCGGGGGAGATTGAACGATAAATTCAACCGCAGTGCGGAAAACCAGTCTTTCCTGGTTGAAACCATCAGCGGCGTCGACACGCTCAAGGCCATGGCCGTCGAACCGCGCTGGCAGCAGCAGTGGGAAAAGCAGTTGGCCGGCTATGTCTCGGCGGGCCTGTCGGCAAATAACATCGGCATGTTGGCCAGCGGCGGCGTCACGCTCGTGAGCAAGCTAGTCACGGCGGCCATCATGTGGTGGGGCGCTACCCTCGTCATCGACGGGAAAATGACGGTGGGCGAACTGGTGGCGTTCAACATGCTGGCGGGGCAGGTGGCCTCGCCCATCTTGCGCCTGGCGCAGTTGTGGAACGATTTCCAGCAAGTGGGCATCTCCATGAGCCGGCTGGGCGATATCCTCAACGCCCGTACTGAAGCGGGCAGCCAGAAGGCGCGCCTGCCGCCCATCGCCGGCGCCATCGACTTCCAGCAGGTGGGTTTCCGCTACCGTGCCGATGCGGCCGAGGTGCTGCGCGATGTCTCGATTTCCATCGCGCCCGGCGAAGTGATCGGCATCGTCGGGCGTTCCGGCTCCGGCAAGAGCACCCTGACGCGGCTGGCGCAGCGCCTGTACATCCCGGAACGGGGCAAGGTCCTGATCGACGGGCAGGATATCGCCGTCATCGACACGGCTTCGTTGCGGCGCCAGATCGGCGTGGTGCTGCAGGAAAACATCCTGTTTAACCGCTCCGTGCGCGACAACATTGCCTTGAGCGACCCGGCGCTGCCCGTCGATACGGTCATCGCCGTGGCGAAACTGGCGGGCGCCCACGATTTTATCTGCGAGTTGCCCGAAGGCTACGACACCATGGTAGGCGAGCACGGCACGGGCCTGTCGGGCGGCCAGCGCCAGCGCATCGCCATCGCCCGCGCCCTGATCGGCAACCCGCGCATCCTGATTTTCGACGAAGCGACGAGCGCGCTCGACTACGAATCGGAAAAGATCATCCAGGATAATATGCGCGGCATTTGCGCGGGGCGCACGGTGCTGATCATCGCCCACCGCCTGTCGGCCGTGCGCGAAGCGAACCGCATCGTCGTCATGGAGCGGGGCCAGGTGGCCGAATTGGGTAGCCACGACGCGTTGCTAAAGCAGCCGAACGGCATCTACTCCCGCCTGTACAGCCTGCAGCAGGGCAGTGCCGGGAGCGCGGCATGAGCGCCGGCCACCGTTTCGCCGCGTATGGCGAGTTACTGAAACGCTATGCCCAGGTGCTGCGCCATAGCTGGCAAAGCCGCGCCACCCTGGGCGGCCCAGTGCTCAGCGAAGACGAGGCGGCCTTCCTGCCGGCCGCGCTGGCGCTGCAGGAGCGGCCCGTGTCGCCATCGTTGCGCCTGACGGCCAAGGTGCTGATGCTGCTGGTCGCTTGCGTCGTGCTGTGGTCCATCTTTGGGCGGGTCGATATCATCGTCAATGCGGCCGGCAAGATCATTCCATCTGGCAATACCAAGACCATCGCCTCGGTTGACGTGGCTGCCGTGCGTGCCCTGCATGTGCGGGAGGGGCAAGCCGTGCAGGCGGGCCAGCTGCTGGTGGAACTCGACAGCCGTGGCCCCGACGCCGAGCGCGACAAGGCCGCCGGCGACGCCCTGGCCGCTGCCCTGCAGATGGCCCGCTCGCGCGCGCTGATCGCCGCCGTCGATACGCGCACGCCGCCGAAGCTGGCGGCGCCCGGAACGGCTTCCGTGGCCGATCGGGCGGCCGCGCAGGCGCACGTGGATGGCCAGTACGCGAGTTTCCGCGCCCGGCTGGCGCATCTCGACGGCGAGATCGCCCGCTATGCCCAGGCGTTGCCGCTGGCGGCGCAGCGCGCCGGCGATTACCGGGCGCTGCTGGCGACGCGCGACGTGGCCGAACACGCGTGGCTGGAAAAAGAACAGGCGCGCATCGACCTGGCGGGCCAGCTGGCGTCGGCCCGCAGCGAACGCGCGGCCCTGGTGGCGCAGACGCGCAAGGACGCCTACGACGCGCTGACGGAAGGGGCCAGGGTCTCCGCCGCCAGCGGCCAGGATGCGCGCCGCGCCGGCGCCCGCGGCAGCCTGCTGCGCTTGACGGCACCTGTCGACGGCACGGTGCAGCAGCTCAAGGTGCATACGGTGGGCGGCGTGGTGCCGGCCGCGCAGGCGCTGATGCAGATCGTGCCGCGCCAGGGCAAGCTGGAAATCGACGCCGTGCTGGAAAACCGCGACGTCGGCTTCGTGCAGGCGGGACAGACGGTCGCCATCAAGGTCGACGCCTTCGATTACACGAAATACGGCACCATGCCCGCCGTCGTCAGCAGCGTCTCGCGCGACGCCATCGAGGACGAGAAGAAGGGTCTCGTGTATGCCGTGAAAATCACCGTGCAGCAGCCGGTCATCGTCATCGACGGTAAAACGGTGCCGCTGTCGGCCGGTATGGCGGTGCGCGCGGAAATTCGCACGGGGACGAGAAGGGTGATTGAATACGTGCTCTCGCCGCTGGTGCAGCACCAGAAGGAGGCGCTGCATGAACGCTAGATGCCGCGTCATGACCATCGGCGCTGGCTTGCTGCTGGCCAGTGCTGCGGCACAGGCGCAAGCACCGGGCGAGCTCGATGCCGCGCCATGTTCGCCCCGGTACGAGGCGAGTGTATCGCTGACCCTGCCGGCGGCCGTCGACCTGGCCCTGTGCCACAACGCGCAAGTGCACGGCGCCTGGGCCGGCATCAAGCTGCAGGCGGCCGGCCTGGGCGAGGCCAGGGCCGCCTATCTGCCGACGCTGAATGCGGGGGTGAGCCGGGTGCACGACCGCACGGCCTATCCCGGTGCCAGCACGCCTTCTAGCAGCCTGGACAATAATACGGCTTCGCTAAGCTTTTCCTGGCGCTTGTTCGACTTTGGCGGGCGCGCGGCGGGCCAGCGTTCGGCGCAAGCCTTGCTCGATGCGGCCCTGGCCAACCGCGACGCCATGTTGCAAAAAACTCTGGCGGCAACCGTCAGCGCCTATTTCGAGGCGCAGACGGCGCGGGCCAGCGTGCAGATGCGCCAGGAATACCAGGCGCTGGCCAATGAAACGGTGCTGGCCACGCAGCGCCGCGCACAGCGGGGGCTCGGTTCGCACAGCGATACCCTGCAGGCGACCAGTGCGCTGGCCAAGGCAGCGCTGGGAGCCAGCCGCGCCGACGGCGACGACCGTAAGGCCCGTGCCGTGCTGGTGTACACCCTGGGTTTGCCGGCCAATGCGGGCGTGACCCTGGACGATGCCCCTGTCGATTCGACGGCGGGCCTTCACGATGCCCTGCACGCCTGGCTGGCACTGGCCCAGGCGCGGCACCCAGCCATCCTGGCGGCGCAGGCGCAGCTGGCGGCTGCCCGCGAAAGGGTGGCCGTGAGCCGGTCCGAGGGCCGCCCCAGCATCGACCTGACGGCAAATGTTTACCAGAATGGCCGCCCCAACCAGGGCTTGTCCGCCGCATCCACGCGCGAAACCCTGGTGGGCATCACGCTCAACATCCCCCTGTTCGACGGTTTTTCGCGCCACTACAAGGTGCGCGGGGCACTGGCGCAGGCCGAGCAGAAGGAAGCGGAGGCGCAGGAAACGCAGCAGCAGACCATGATGGACCTGGTAAAAACGCACGCGGAAGCGAACACGGCCCTGGCCAACCTGGTCGCGTCGCAAGCTTGGCTGGAGGCGGCGCGCGATGCGCTGGCCAGCGTGCAGCGCAAGTTCGGCCTGGGCGCGGCGGACATCCTGGAAATGCTGAACACGCAGTCCGTGCTGCTCGAAGCGCAGCAGGAGCGCATCCGTTGCCAGGCGGATTGGCATTCGGCCCGGCTGCGCCTGCTCGCCAGCGCCGGCGTACTGGAGCGGGACGATATCCGGGACGGTGGTGGTAAAAGTGGCGGCAAATTGCGCGCCCCGACGGCGCAATAGTGATTATTATTAGAGACGGGCCTTCCCGCACAGGGAAGGTGTTTCTGCTTCGGCCAAGGGAAACATTATGCACAGCGTACAAAAGATTACTCCATGTTTATGGTTCAACGGCCACGCCGAGGTGGCGGCCCGGTTTTATACGCAAATATTTCCCAATTCGAAGATCGGCCAGATCCTGCGCTACGGCGAGGAGGGCAAGGAATTCCACGGCCAGGCGCCGGGCAGCGTGCTGACGGTGGCTTTTGAACTCGATGGCCAGACTTTCACGGGGCTGAATGGCGGTCCCTTGTTCCAGTTTTCCGAAGCCATCTCGTTCCAGGTCAATTGCGAAACCCAGGACGAAGTTGATCACTATTGGACCCAGCTGTCCGAAGGCGGGCCGCCGGAAGCGCAGCAATGCAGCTGGCTCAAGGACCAGTTCGGGGTGTCCTGGCAAATCGTGCCCACCATCATGATCAAGCTGCTGACGGACCCTGATCCCGTCAAGGCCCAGCGCGTGATGAAAGCCATGATGGGCATGAAAAAGATTAACATTGGCGAGATCAAGCGGGCGTATGCGGGCTAGTGCCGCACGCCGTACGCTAGCGCTGCGCCCTGTCCAAGATGGCTGGCATTTGTTATAGTCCCAGCCATCTTTCCATCCGCTTACAGACCCTGCCATGACCACTAGCTCGACTAGCACCACTAGCACCAGCAGCACCAGCAGCACCATCGCGCCGCGCACCTTCGGCACGCCGCTGTCTTCCACCGCCATCAAAGTTATGCTGCTGGGCTCGGGTGAACTGGGCAAGGAAGTGATCATTTCGCTGCAGCGTCTGGGCGTGGAAGTAATCGCCGTCGACCGCTATCCGAATGCGCCGGGCCACCCCGTGGCGCACCGCTCGCACGTGATCGACATGAACGACGGCGTGGCCCTGGCCGCCCTGATAGCCCTGGAAAAGCCGGATTTGATCGTGCCCGAAATCGAAGCCATCGCCACCGATACCCTGGCGGCGCTGGAAGCGGCGGGACAAATCACCTGCATACCGAACGCGCGCGCCGCCGTGCTGACGATGAACCGCGAAGGCATCCGCACGCTGGCGGCCGAAACGCTCGGCGTGGCCACCTCGCCATACCGCTTCGCCAGCAGCCTGCAAGAGCTGCAACTGGCGTGCCAGGAAATCGGTTTCCCTTGCGTCGTGAAACCCGTCATGTCGTCGTCGGGCAAAGGCCAGTCCAAGCTCGATAGCGCCGCCGATGTGGAAACGGCGTGGGCGTATGCGGCCAGCGGCGGGCGGGTCGACACGGGCCGGGTCATCGTCGAAGGCTTCATCGACTTCGATTATGAAATCACCCTGCTGACGGTGCGTGCGGTGGGCGCGTCGGGACAGATCGAGACGCAGTTTTGCGAGCCGATCGGCCACTTGCAGGTGCAGGGCGATTACGTGGAATCGTGGCAGCCGGCCCGCATGGCGCCGCTGGCCCTGGAGCGTTCGCGCGAGATCGCCCGCAAGGTGACGGATAACCTGGGCGGCCTGGGCCTGTTCGGTGTGGAGCTGTTCGTCAAGGGCGACATGGTGTGGTTCTCGGAAGTGAGCCCCCGTCCGCACGACACGGGCATGGTCACCATGGCCAGCCAGGTGCAGAGCGAATTCGAATTGCACGCGAAAGCCATCCTGGGCTTGCCCGTCAACGTGGCGCTGCGTTCTCCCGGCGCTTCGGCCGTCATCTACGGCCAGCTGGAAGCGAAGGGCATCGCCTTCGAAGGCGTGGCCGACGCCTTGAGCGTGCCGGGTGCGGACTTGCGCCTGTTCGGCAAGCCGGAATCGTTCGCCCGCCGCCGCATGGGCGTGGCGCTGGCCACTGCCAACGATATCGACACGGCCCGCGCGCGCGCCGTGCTGGCAGCGTCCAAAGTGAAGCCGGTGGCGAAGTAAGCCAGTCTGCGGGTAAAACAGTCGGCAACATGGAAGCAGCGGCATGACAGAACTCGATAACTATCTTTCGCAACACTATCTGGACGAGACGCAATTGGCGGCAGCCGCCGCCATGGCCATGCAAGAAATCGATGCATTGATCCAGGCTGGCCTGGTTCCCGCCCCCGCGTATGTGGTCGATGACAGCGGCAAGGTGTTCTCGTTCGCCTTTGGCGCCATGGCGGCGCCCGGGTCCAGGGCCGGCCGCTACTTCCCGCCGTCCCAACTGGCCTGGATCGCCATTGCGCGTGACGCTGTTGCCGCGAGTACGGCGCACGCCGCGCACGAGCGCTTGCAGGCACAATTTACTTCCCGCTATGCGGCCGCGCTGGCGACCTTGAACCTGACAACCTGGCGCCTGCGCGACAGCTTCGACGACAGTGGCGCGCCGATAGCGGAGGGCTTGCGCGCCCGTACCGACAGTGCCTGGACGTATTTTTTGAACGGTACGTTTTCCCTGTGCGTCGCCCATCCCATGTCGGAGGCGCACATTGCCTGGAAAGAAGTACTGCAGGAAAAGCTCGCACAGCAAAGCGAGAATGGCAGCAAGACGCTGTTGTCTCAACAGCAGGCGCAGGAAATGCATGCGCTGATCGATGCCTATGCCACGGCCGCCATGCCTTTTTCGCCCGTCGAATACGCCTTGAGCAGCCGCAAGCGCCTGGTCGAGGATCTACGGGCAAGCATCCGCGTGGACCACCGGGAATGGACGCCTGCATGACTGCATCGGCGACGCACTGCCTGCCGCTGGCCGACGCCGGCGGCGACGACATCAAGCGCAAGCTGCGCGGCCACATCGCGCGGCGCAACCTGGCCGGCGCCGCCAACGATTGCAAGTGGAACGCGCTGCTGGCCTTCATGCGCGGGCAGATTGATTGGCTGCCGTCGTACCGCTATGGCTCCGTCACCGGCTACGTCTCGCGCTGGGAGACGGAATGGGACTACCACCCGCCGTTTCCCTTCATGGGCGTGGAATGGTTCGACATCGGCCTGACCTCGGAAGAGCACGTGGGCATGCTGCTGCCAAAGAAAATCATCGACCACGGCGTGTGGATCGTGCCCGAACTGGAACGCATCGGCTTCGATTTCGAGGTGCGTGAGCGGGTCGCGCGTATCTGGGGCTATTTGCCACGCAGTTATGACGACTTTCCTCCTGCCGACTAATTCAAAGAGTATTGTTATGCCTGACAACACTATCCCGCAAGTGCCGCAGCCGGACGACGCCGTCGTCGGCAAGGAAGCGGGCGCGCAGATGCTGGCCACGGCCTGCGCCGCGCGCGACGCCTTTTATGCCACGCTGGGCGCCATGGACGCCGACGTGCTGGCGCCGCTGCTCAATCCCGCTTTCATGGGCGGGCCACGCTGGTCGTCACTGCGCCAGGCTTGGCGCGTGATTCGCCGGCCCGGCTCGATCGTGATCGCCAGCGATGGCTTGAGCGACCCGTTCGAGGATGACGACGACGTTTTTGTGCCGCGCGGCCATTTGCTGGAAGTGTGCATCGAGGCGCCGCTGGCCGTCTTCGCCGGCCAGGAAGTGGCGCAGTCCTGGCTTTTCGACCTGGTGTACCAGGTCAGCCAGAACGTGGCCGACCACGGTTCCATCGATTTGCTGGTGCAGCGCCACGGCAGCGTGTCGATGGCGCTGGACGTGCAGGATGCACCAAAGGGACTGGAAGACGACAATGAACAGGTGGGCGTGCTGCTGGTACGGGGCGCGGCCAAGCTTCCCCCAACGTTCGACACGCCGTATGGGGCAGTGATGCTGCTCACCGTCACCGTGCTGCAGCCAGCGGAACTGGCGTACATCAGCGAGGCCGAGGACAAGGCGCAATCGCGGCGCGACCTGGCCGCCGCGCTGGCCACCACGCCGACGGGGCATTTGAGCTTGGCCAAGCGGCTGGCCGTCATTCCCCGCTAGGCGGTTCCACGGGCTCGGGCACTGCGGGTACTGGCGTTTCTTCCGCTTCCTTCGTTTCCTTAGCGTCAACGACGGCGGGTGCGGGCTCCGGTTCGCGCCATTTGCCCACCGCCTTCAGCTTGTTCTTCAGTCCCGGCAGGGGAAAACCCAGCGCATAGGCTTTTTGCGCGTGCGCGCTGGCCTTGTCGTACTCCTTCTTTTTGACATACATCAAGCCCAGGTTGTACTGGATGGTGGCTTGCTCGGGCGCCAGGCGGCTGGCCGCGTCCAGCTGTTCCAGAGCAGCCGCATCCTGGCCCGTGGCCAGCAGGTAGTTGCCATACACCATGCGCGCCGTCACGTCGTGCGGCGCGAAGGCGGTCGCCCGTTCGAAAAAGCAGCTGATCGTATAGCGGGCGCCGACGGGCTGCGCGCTTTTCAGGCGCAAGCCCAGCTTCGCCATCGAGGCCAGCGCCCGGTGGTGATTCGGGAAGTGTTCCAGCGTGTAGCTGATATCGGCGCCCAGGCTGCCCGTCATGCCTTGCGTGAGCGTTTCCACGGCGCGCGAAAAGTGAAATTGCTCGACCACGGACAGGCCGGCGCGGTCTTGCGCGCTCGTATAGTCGCCGCCCGGCGTGTGTTTCACGTAGGGCGGGCATCCGGCAGCGCTGGCATGGGCGCAGCAGGCGCCGAGGGTGCAGGCAAGTATCAGGTGTTTCATGCTGTTCTCCTGTGGCTGACCTGGTCCAGCAAGTCGGCCAGGGCGTTGCTGCGGGCTAGCCGCGATTGCAGGGCGATGGCGGTGGGGCTGGCCAGTGGCGCGCGGCCCTGGCGCGCCAGTTCCAGGAAGCGCAGCAGGGCGCGCGCGCAATCGCCGCTCGATGCCAGCTGGCCGATGGTGTCGATGCCGCAGTGGCGCAGCTTGGCTGCACTGTCGCCGGCCAGGTCGGTCAGCGCCAGGATGGGCCGGCGGCAGCGCAGGTATTCATACAGCTTGGCGGGAATCTGCGCGTTGCAATTGGCCGCCTGCAGCAGCAGCAAGCCGTGGGCCGCCAGCATTTCCTGCAGCGCCGCGCCGTGCGGCAGCAAAGGTTCCAGTCGCACCAGGTCCAGGATGCCGTATTTCACCAGCAGGCTGGCCAGCCATGCATCGTGGCCCGTGGCGCGCAGCACCAGCTGGAAATTGCGCGCATGGAGTACGCCGTCGTGGCGTAGCTTGGCCAGGGCCTCGAACAGCGGTTGCGGGTCGCGCTCGGACGGGTAGATCACGCCGCTGTGCAGCAGCTGGAAGCGGCTGCGGTGGCCAGGGTGGCCATGTGGCCCGTGCGGCTGATGCGCCTGAGGCGCGCCTTGGTCATCATCATGACCATTTTCGATCAGGCAGAAACGTTCGCGCTCCACCTGCGCCAGGCGGCGCTGGTGCGCCGCGATGGCACCCGGCGTGGTGCAGACGATGGCCGCGCTGCGCGCCGCGATGCGCTGTTCGATCCACGCATGCATGCGGTGCAAACGCGCTTCGGGCGGATACGGCGCCAGCGGGTCGCTGTCATCGAGCATGGGATCGCGCTGGTCGGCGATCCACGGCAGGCCGCTGATTTTTTGCAAGGTCATCGCGATCAGGTGCGCCGTGGCGATCGGGTACGTGGACCAGATGGCGTCGGGGCGGTACTGTCGGATCATGCGCAGGCCGGCCGGCACGGCGCTCAGCCACCAGGAACTCCAGCGGTCGGGCAGCGCCAGGCAGCGCGGATAGCGCCCGGCGATGGCCAGGTGGCGCGCCGCGTCCAGCGCCAGGGTGCGCCGTACGGTGGCTCGTGCGCCGATCTGCGCCAGTTGCGTATCGCCCCGCTGCGCATATGCGAGCGGCGCGGGACTGAGCACCAGCGGCTGCCAGCCGCAGTCGGGCAAATGGCGCGCGAAGCCCAGGGTGCGCAGGATGCCGCTGCCGCCAGCAAGCGGCGGGAAATGGTAGGCGACCATCAGCACCCGTTTTGGTCGGGCCGCGATCGGCCGGGCCGCGTTCGGCGTGATCCCTAGCATGACTGCAGCCACCGTGCGCACAGCCGTTCGACTTCGCCGCGCCAGGCGGCGCTGGCGAAGGTGTGGTTGGCGCCATCGACCTGCGCCTGCGTCCAGTGCGCGCGCGCGGCGACGGCGCGCCACGCCGCATCGCCATCGAGCAAGGCTTGCCACTCGCGCGCGCCCAGGTCGTCGCCGCTGAGGATCAGCAAGACCTTGCCCTGGAACTGCGTCAGCGCCAGCAGCAAGGCTGGCACGGGCGCGTGGTTTTCCTGCGCTGCCAGTTTCTGCGTGGCGGCCGCCACCTGCCGCAGCGAGGCCAGGCTGGCGCCCAGCTGCAGTCCGCCGCTGGCCAGCTTGCGCCAGAACGCACCTTGCAGCAGGCGTGGCAGATAATAATGGCGCAGGGTGGCGCGTGCCAGGCCGGCGCTGCTGCGCACCCACGGGTTGAGCAGGATCAGCGCAACTATGCGCGCGTCGCGCGGCGCATGACAGGCGGCGGCCGTGGCGCCGTCGCACAAGCCCCACAGCGCCACTTCGCGCAGCGAGGGCGCGGCGTCGAAGAATTGCGCCAGCGCGCCGGCGATGTCAGGACCGGCGGCGCGGTAATCGCGCGCGCTACCCTGGCTGTCGCCCATGCCGCGCAGGTCGAAACGCAGCACGGGCCAGCCTTGCGCGGCCAGGGCGCGCGCCAGCAAGACGAACTGGCGGTGGCTGCCCACCCGGTACTGCGGCCCGCCCGTGACGATCAATACGCCGCGCGGCCCTGGCATGGCGGGCAGGCTGAGGATGCCGACCATGCGCGCCTGCGCATCGCTGTCTTCACCCGCATCGGCACCTTCGGCCACGCTGCGAAAGCGCAGCGCCAGCTCGCGCACGGGGTGTGCCGCGAGGTGCTGCTGACTGTTGTCGCGCTTCATGCCGGCGTCCTTTCCTCGTCGAGCCAGTCGCGGCACAGTTTTCGCGTGGCGTCCAGCAGTTGTGGACATGCCAGCAGCTCGCCGCTGTGCCAGAACGGGCCGTCGCCGAAGCTGGCCAGGTGCACGGCGGCGCCGCGTTCGCGCCATACACGCGCCAGCGGCGGCAAGCGCGCGCAGGCCTGCTCCGGTCCCTGGTACTCGAGCCAATACACGGGTACCGCGGGCACCGTGGGCAGCAGCGCGGCTGCGCCGGCGTCATCGATGGCTTGCGCCAGCTCGGGCGCCAGCAGGTAGCCGGCCACTTCCACAGGTTCACCTTGCGCCAGTTTGGCGCGCGCCTGGCCGGGCGCTTCCTGCATGCCGCCGGCCAGCATGTTGGTGGCCAGGCGCAGGCGCAGGAAGCGGTCGATGCTGCGCCGTCCATCGGCTTCCGGCTGCCACAGCAGCAAACGCGCCAGGGGCAGTGGCGCGCGGTTGGCGAAATCGAGCGCCAGCAGGGCGCCCAGGCGCAAGCCCCACACGGTCAAGGGACCGTCGACGCGCTGCGCCAGCCAGGCGCAAGCCAGGTGCAGGTCGTTGTGCCAGATGTCCCAGCGCGCCTCGCCGAAGTCGCCGCTGCTGTCGCCGCAGCCAAACAGGTCGATCTGCAGCACGCTGTAGCCGGCGGCGGCAAAGGCGCGCGCCTGCGCGGCGGCCACGTGGCGGCTTTTATTGAGTTCTTCCGCGAACGGATGCACGTAGAGGATGCCGCCGCGCGCGTTGCGGCCCGGCGGCGGCAAGTGCAGCAGGCAATAGCGCTGGCCGCCGCTGGCGGGCAGGAAGAAGGGCAGCAGCGGCAGCGCGTCGGTGGCGGCGCTGTTCATAGTCGCAGCTGTGCAAAGACGAAATCGTGCAGGGTGGCCACGGTGGCGAAGTGGCGCGCGTGGATGTCTTCGTCGGCGACAAAGATGCCGAAATGGTCTTCCAGCGCGGCGATCACGCCGATGACGGCCATCGAGTCGAGTTCCGGCACGCTGCCCAGCAGTGGCGTGTGGGCTTCCAGCGCCCGCCCGTTCAAGCCCAGGGTGGTGTCGAGGATGTGCTTTACTGCTTCAAGATGCGGCATGTCAGCTCCAGGGAAGGGTAGTGCGGCAGGCGGCTGGTATCGAAGGCCAGGCAGGCAATGTCGTCCAGACGGCGCGACAGGTGCAAATACGGCGGCAGGCTGGCGGCCATCCATTGCCAGCGCCCGCAGCGCAGGAAGGTGGCCGTGCCCAGGGCGTGCGTGCCCAGACGCGCATGGGCACCCAGCGAGGCGCGGTTGAAGCGCGAGATGCGGCTGCACGACCAGCGCACGCCCTGCGCGTACAACACAGCGTTGGCTTCTTCCCACAGGCGCGCGAAGACCAGGCCGCCACGCTGGTCGGGCTGGACCCACACGTCCAGGTCCCACGAAGACTGGTCCGACGCCAGCGCATAGCGGGCGCGCACCTCGTCTTCCTGGCAGCCGTGGCGCAGCAGCCAGATCCAGCCAACCATGGCGGCTTGGTCAGCGTCTTGCGCGCTGCGCGCCACCAGACATTGCGCGCCCTGGCGGTAGCGTTCGCGCAGCGCGCCGGGACGGCGTTCGGGGCCGGACGGCAAGTCCGCCTCCGCCAGGCAGGGCGTGACGGTGACCGACTGGCCGCGCCCGCGGCACAGCGAGCCGGGCGCCACGGCTTGCGCCACGAACTGGTAGCGGTGCAGCGCGCAGCGCCCGCCCGGCACCGTGGCCAGCAGCCGCGCCAGGGCCAGCCAGGCGCTGTCGCGCCAGCCTAGCTGGCGAAGGCTGGCGGCAAGCCGTTGCAACTGGGGAAAACGGGCGAAGCTGGCCATGGCGGTCAAGGATGGGGCGGCTATGCAGCCAATGTTGTCCATTAGAGCGCAGCGGCCGGCGGTGGTCTTGCGCCGGCTCAAGCTGTGTTGCTGAAACTCTTACTTGATCAAAATCAAGACCGCTGTGGCCGTTTGTCTGAATCATTAGGGGAATACATGGCAATCATGGCAACCCGGGGACGAAACGATGGCGACATTGATACACGAGCTGATATTCGATACGGCGCAACGCGCGCCGCACGCGCCGGCGCTGTCGTGGCAGGGCGAGGAACTCGCTTACGCCGCACTGGCGCAGTCCGTGCGCGAGGCGGCCAGCACTTTGCTGACCCTGGGCTTGCAGCGTGGCGCGCGCGTGGCCGTGTACCTGGAAAAACGCCCGGAAAATGTCAGCGCCATGTTTGGCGCGGTGGCGGCCGGCGGCGTGTTCGTGCCCGTCAATCCGCTGCTCAAGCCGGAACAGGTGGCTTACATCCTGGCTGATTGCAACGTGGCCATCCTCGTCACCTCGCGCGAACGCCTGGCGCAGCTGGGCCCTGCGCTGGCCGCCTGCCCGGACTTGCAGACGGTGCTGCTGACGGGTGAAGCGTCGTCGCAAACCAGCCTGGGCAAGGTGCAGCTGCTGCCGTGGAGTGGCATACCCGCCGCGCCCGCGCCCCTGTGGCACGCGGTGATTGACACGGACATGGCTGCCATCTTGTATACCTCGGGCAGCACGGGGCGGCCGAAAGGCGTGGTGTTGTCGCATCGGAACATGCTGGCCGGTGCGCTCAGCGTGTCGTCCTACCTGCGCAACACGCCGCAAGACCGGATTTTGTGTGTGTTGCCGCTCAGTTTTGATTACGGCCTGAGCCAGCTGACGACGGCGTTTGCCAGCGGCGCCTGCGCCGTGCTGATGAATTATCTGCTGCTGCGCGACATTGTCGAGCTCGTGGAGCAGGAAGCCATCACGGGCCTGGCCGCCGTGCCGCCCCTGTGGGTGCAGCTGTCGCAGCTGAGCTGGCCCTTGTCCACGCCTCTGCGCTACATCACCAATTCGGGCGGCGTGATGCAGCGCAGTACGCTCGACCGGCTGCGCCAGTCGCTGCCGCGCACGCAGGTCTACCTGATGTATGGCTTGACGGAAGCGTTCCGCTCCACCTACCTGGCGCCGGAACAGCTGGAGCGGCGCCCCGATTCCATCGGGCAAGCGATCCCCAACGCGGAAGTGCTGGTGCTGCGCCCGGACGGCAGCGTGTGCGACGCTGACGAGCCGGGCGAGCTTGTGCATCGTGGCGCGCTGGTGGCGCTTGGCTACTGGAACGATGCGGCGCGCACGGCCGAGCGCTTCAAACCGCTGCCGCCGCAGGCGAGCGGCCTGGTGCTGCCGGAATTGGCCGTCTGGTCGGGCGACACCGTGCGCCGCGATACGGATGGCTATCTGTATTTCGTGGGCCGCAGCGACGACATGATCAAGACGTCCGGCTACCGGGTCAGCCCGGCCGAGATCGAGGAAATCGTGTATGCGAGCGGGCTGGTGGGCGAGGCGGCCGCGCTGGGCCTGCCCCATGCCGTGCTGGGCCAGGCGATCGCCTTGCTCGTCACCCCCGCGCCGGGCGTCGAAGTGGTGCGCGACAGCGTGCTGGCCGCCTGCCGCGCGCGCCTGCCCAGCTATATGGTGCCGCTGTGGGTGGAAATCCGCGACGGCGTGTTGCCGCGCAATCCGAATGGCAAGATCGACCGTCCATTGCTGGCCAGGGAACTGGCGCGCGCGTATGCGGTCCAATCAGGAGATGCGGCATGAACGGTCCCGGCATAAAAGACGCCCATTTGAATCGCCCGGATAGCCCCGATAGCCCCGATAGGCTTGAACTGCCGTCGCACGCGCCCCTGCGCCAGTTCGCCGTGGCTGGCGACATGCTGGAGATCGGCGGCATGCCCTTGCGCCGACTGGCCCAGCGCGTGGGCAGCACGCCGTTCTATGCGTATGAACGCGCGCACATCACGCGCCGCGTGGCCGAACTGCGCGCCGCCTTGCCCACCGGCGTGCTCGTGCATTACGCCATGAAGGCCAATCCCATGCCGGCCGTGGTGCAGTGGCTGGCCGGCCTGGTCGATGGCATCGACGTGGCGTCGGGCGGCGAACTGGCGACGGCGCTCGATACGCCCATGACGCCGTCACGCATCAGTTTTGCGGGGCCAGGCAAGAGCGATGGCGACCTGGCGCGGGCCGTGGCAGCAGGCGTGCTGATCAACGTGGAATCTGGCGCCCAGCTGGAAAAGGCGGCGCTGGCCAGTGAACGGCTGGGTGTGGCGGCCAGAGTGGCCGTGCGCGTGAATCCCGATTTCGCCTTGCGCCGCACGGGCATGCGCATGGGTGGCGGCGCGCAGCCGTTTGGCGTCGATGCGGCCCTGGTGCCGGCGCTGCTTGGCCGCATCGGCCAGCTGGGGCTGGATTTCCACGGCTTTCACCTGTATGCCGGCTCGCAAAATCTGTCGGCGTCCGCCCTGGCCGAAGCGCAGGCCCTGAGCGTGCAACTGGCCCTGCAACTGGCCGACAGCGCGCCGTCGCCCTTGCGCACCCTGAATATCGGCGGCGGCTTCGGCGTGCCGTATTTCCCCGGCGACCAAGCCCTCGACCTGGCGCCCTTGGCTGCAGGCTTGCAGCGGCAGCTCGACATCCTGGCCCAGGCGGCGCCCGGCGCCCGCCTGAACCTGGAATTGGGCCGCTACCTGGTGGCCGAGGCCGGTATTTATGTGTGCAAGGTGCTCGAACGCAAGGTGTCGCATGGGCAAGTCTTTCTCGTCACGGATGGCGGCTTGCACCACCATCTGGCGGCCTCCGGCAATTTTGGCCAGCTGATCCGCAAGAATTACCCGGTCGCCATCGGCAACCGCCTGCTGGGCGACGGGCGCGAGGTGGCGTCCGTCGTGGGGCCGCTGTGTACGCCGCTGGACTTGCTGGCCGACCAGATGGAGATGGCGCGCGCGGAAGAGGGCGACCTGGTGGTGGTGTTCCAGTCGGGCGCGTATGGCTTGACGGCCAGCCCGACGGCCTTTCTCGGCCATCCGCTGCCGGCCGAGGTGCTCGTATGAGCGGCCTGTGCGGTTGGCTGGCGGCGGCTTCCTGCCTTGCCGCGGAGAGCGGCACGGCAGCCGATGGCGCGGCGCGGGCCACCTTGGCGGCCATGGCTGCACCGCTGTCGCGTTTTGATGACGCACCCCTGGCCGTCAGCTTGAGCGACGTGGGCGGCATGGCCGTGGCAGCCATCGATGGCAGCCGCCATGTGCACCAGCAAGATGGCTTGCAAGTGGCGATCTGGGGCCGGCCCGTGCTCGACGGTTCGGCGGACGATGTGGCGAGCCGCCTCGCGTCCCTGTGGCTGAGCCGGGGCGTGGCAGCCTGCGCCTGCCTGTCCGGAGCATTTTCGCTGGCCATCCTCGACGCTTTTTCCGGCTCTGCCCTGCTGGCCGTGGATCGCGCCGGCATGCATCCGCTCAGCTATGCGAACAATGCGCAGGGCCTGTTTTTTGCCTCCTCGCACGACGCCTTGCTGGCCCATCCGTCCGTTCGGGGGGCACTCGATCCGCAAGCCCTGTATCACTACCTGTATTTCCACATGGTGCCCGGCCCGGCCACGGCTTACCTGGGCCAGCAGCGCTTGCTGCCTGGCGAATACCTGCATGTGCGCGGTGGCAAGCAATGCAAGGGCAGCTACTGGCAGCTGACCTTCCAGGAGCCCAGCGCGGCGCGCACGCGGGCCAGCTTTGCCGGCAACAAGCAGGAATTCCTGCGCCTGCTGCGCCTGGCCGTGGAAAGTAACCTGGGTGCGGATGGGGCCGATACGGGCGCGTTTCTCAGCGGTGGCACGGACAGTTCCACCCTGGCCGCCATCATGGGGCAAGTCACGGGCCGGCCCGCGCGCACGTATTCCATCGGTTTTGACTCTCCCGGCTATGACGAAATGGCGTATGCGCGCCTGGCTGCCAGCCACGCGGGCAGCATCCACCACGAGCGCTACGTGACACCCAGCGATGTGCTGGCCGCCATTCCCGCCATGGCGGCCATTTTCGACCAGCCTTTCGGCAATGCCTCGGCCATTCCCGCCTTTTACTGTGCGCAGATGGCGCGCGAGGATGGCGTGACGCGTTTGCTGGGCGGCGACGGTGGCGACGAATTGTTTGGCGGTAATGAGCGCTATGCGCACCAAGCCTTGCTGTCGCAGTACGAGCGCTTGCCCGCCATATTGCGCCAGGCCATCATCGAGCCGCTGCTCTTCCGCCAGAAAAGGGGCAAGCCGTGGCGGCTGGGCGACAAGGCGCGCCGCTACATCGAGCAAGCGAGCTTGCCGCTGCCGGCTAGACTCGACAGCTATAACCTGCTGCTGCGTCATGGCCATGGCACGGTGCTGGAAGCGGGCTTCATCGACACCATCGCCCCGGGCATGGCGCCCGGCTGCGTGAATGGCGCCTATTGGCAGCGGCAAGGCCAGGGTTTGAGCCAGATCAATGAACTGCTGGCGCTGGACATGCGTTTTACTTTGGCCGACAACGATCTGTTCAAGGTGCGCAAGGCCTGCGAGTTGGCGGGCGTGGAAGCGGCCTTTCCCTTCCTGCACGATGCGATGGTGGCGTTTGCCGCGCGCCTGGCGCCGCGGGACAAGCTCCATGGCAGGCAGTTGCGGCCCTTCTTCAAGCGGGCACTGGCGGAGATCTTGCCGCCGGCCATCGTGCGCAAGAAAAAGCACGGCTTCGGCTTGCCTTTCGGCCAGTGGCTGCACAGTCACGCACCGCTGCGCGAATTTGCCTTTGATAACCTGACGCAGCTGCGCGGGCGCGGCATCGTGCGGCCCGCCTTCATCGACGATCTGCAAGGACGCTTGCTGGCGGAACATCCGGCCTATCACGGCACCATGGTGTGGCTGCTGCTGATGCTGGAACAGTGGCTCAGCCAGCATCCGGGCGCGCTGGGTGCGCTTGCCGGCGGTTTTGCCGCAAGCGCCACAGAAATGCCAGGCGTCCTCGATCCCACGGCGTAAAGCGCGGTAGTTGCAGCAGGTCCAGCCCCGCGCCGGGGCGCGCCACGCCCCAGTCCGTGGCCACGGCCGCCTTGAAACCCAGGCAGTTGACCATTGCCACATGCGGCGCGCCATAATCGCGCCCGGCCTTGCCGTTCGGATACGCAAACAGGGAGACGGGCGTCTGGATCAAACTTTCCAGCTGGCGCTTGCCGTTGGCGATGTCCAGCCGCGCGGCGTGGTCCGGCAAGGTGGACAAAATCGGATGGCTGGCCGTGTGCGCGCCAAGGTCCATGCCGGCCGCATGCAACTGGCGCAGCTGCGCCGTGCTCAGCATGGTGGTCTGGCCCGCCGTGGCGCCAGCCTGACGGCGGATCTGCATGGCCAGTTGCTGGCGCCGTGCGAACGGCAGGTATTTGAGCTGACCCAGCAAGGTGGCGATGGCGGCTTGCCGCTGTGCCAGGCTGGCGAGGGGCAGGCAGCCCAGGCCGTGTTCCTGCAAGTCGAGTACGGGACCGGACACCTGGCGCACGGCCTCGATCACCGTGTCATTCCACATCTGTCCGCCGTCCAGGTAGCCCGTGGCAATAAAAAACGTGGCGTGCAAGCCATGGCGCTGCAGCAGCGGCAGAGCCACTTGCGCATTGTCCGCATAGCCGTCGTCAAAGGTGATGCAGGCGGCGCGCGGCGGCAAGTTGCCATCTTGCAGCCGCTGCACGGCCTCGCTCAGCGGCAGCGGCGTATAGAAACGTTTTAAAAGGCGTAGCTGGCGCTCGAACAGCCGGGCGTCCACTTCGCCGGGGAATAGGGGATCGGGTCGCGCCAGCACGCGGTGGTAAATCAAAATGGACAAAGTGGCCGTCATGGCTGCTCCGCGATGGCGGCCCGGGCCTTGGCTTGGCGGGCGCGGGCGTTGGGAGTGAGGGTGGGCGCTGGCTGCTCGACGATGATGCGCGTGGCGATCAGGGCGGCCATCAGGTAGTACGGCATGTCGAAATACAGCAGGCTGAGGAAGGCGCCGCCCACGGCAAAGCCGATCAGGCTGGCCTGGCTCATGGTGGCCAGGCCGTGCGCCCAGCGCAGTTCCGGCTTGCCCCGCGTGCGGCGGATGATGGCGGCGGCCGTGCGCCAGGTGGCGATACCCAGCGCCAGGTAAATCAACAAGCCGACAAAGCCATGTTCGCCCAGCGCCTGGAAATAGATACTGTGCGCCGCGTGCACATCCATGGGGTTCGGCGCGTAGCGGGCGAAGATGCTGGCGTCGGACACATCGAAGCCGCCGCCAAGAAAGCGGTCGCGCGCCAGGTTCCAGGCCATGCGCCAGGCATTCAGGCGGCCCATGGCAGAGACATCATCCTGATACGTGTTGATGGTGTCCATGCGTTCGGCCCAACGCTCGGGCATGAAGGCCAGCAGCAGCGGCGCGACCGCACCGAGCAACGCGCCCAGCACCAGCTTGCGGTCGCTTTTCAGCCACATGAACAAGCCCATGGCGGCGATGGACAGCAGCCCGCCGCGCGAATACGAGCCCAGCGCCGCCAGCGCCGACAGCAGCATTGCCGCCGTCAGGCCATGGCGCAGCCAGCGTTTGTCCGTGCTTTGCTGCAGGTAGTACATGAGGGGGATGGTGATGATCAGGGCCAGGGCCAGCGCATTGTTATCCCCAATAAACGTTTCTTCCGGCCCCCAGACCCGCTCGGTGCCGCCGCTGCGAATGGTGAAGATGCCGCCTTTTACTCCATAAAAGCCGATCGAGCCCACCAGCACCCACACGAGGCGCACGATGTCGCGCCGCGTGCGTATCACCATCATGATCACAAAGCTCATCAGCATGATCTTCATGACCTTGTTCCATTGCACCCATGACGCTTCCGGTAGCAGGGCGAACGGCGCCGTGACATTCATCCACGCCACGAACAACAACAGCAGCACGCTGACCGGCGTGAGCGGCAGGTTTTTCGGTTCGCGCGTCGTCAAGAGGCTGAGCATGGTGGCGATGGCGATGATGAAGGCGAACGGCATATGGGTGGCAAAACCCCAGGCCTGCGTATGCGGGTTCATCACGCTGACCCAGACCCACATCAGGCCGCCGATGGCCGGCGCCTTGAGGATAAAAGGCAGGGAACCCAGGATGATGATGGTGATCACGATGTCGCGCATGAAGGGGAGGCTCCTGGTTTTGGCCCGGTTGGCATGGTATTGATGCCTGTCAACGGGCTGGCGGGCAGGCTTCAGTACACTGGATTAATACTGCTCAGCGTTGTTGAAACTGTGCATCAGTTTTGTCATGGTAAGACCAAGGAGGCATGTCCTTGTTGACCGTTCTCATGGCGACCTACAATGGCGCCGGCACCTTGCCCCAGGTATTGCGCGCCTACATGGCGCTGCGCCCGCCCGTGGGCGGCTGGCGCCTGGTCATTGCCGACAATGGCAGCTCGGACGCCACGGCCCAGGTGATCGCCGCCTTTCGCGGTCGTCTGCCCTTGAGCTCGGTTTACGTGGCGCGGCGCGGCCGCAGTCCCGCCCTGAATGGCGCGCTTAAGCACGCCTTGCGCCAGGGCGGCGATGGCAGCGAGCTGTTCGTGTTTGGCGACGACGACGCCATACCCGCGCCCGACTGGCTGTGCCGCCTGCAGGACAGCGCGCGCAGCCACCCCGGCTACGCCCTGTTCGGCGGCGCCATCGTGCCCGCCTGGCGCGAACAACCGGCCCACTGGCTGCTGCGACTGACCCCCGTTGGCTTGACGTGGGGCATCACCAGCCCCGAATTGCGCGATGCGCCCATCTATCCGGGCTTAGTCTGGGGCGCCAACATGGCGATTCGCCGCCGCATCTTCGAGGCGGGCGCCTGCTATGACGAAAGCATCGGCCCGCAGGGAAGCAGCTACGCCATGGGCAGCGAAACCCGGCTCAACCTGGAGATGCATGCGGCCGGCAACCCTTCCTGGTTCTGTCCGCAAGCGAGGGTGGCGCATATCATCCGCCCACAGCAAGTGCAGCGCGCCTGGATACTGCACCGCGCCATGTTGTTTGGCCGGGGTCAATGCCGGCTGGCCACGCTCGCGCCCAGCGTGGAATGGCTGGGCGTGCCGCGCTGGATGCTGGGCAGGTACGTGCGCGATACGCTCGGCGCCGTGCGGGCCTGGCTGCGGCGCGACCACGCCGACCTGTTCCTGCGCCAGTGGGAACGGGCTTGGCTGCGCGGCTTTTTCCATGAAGCCTGGCGGGGACGGCGCAAACGCCTGCCGCGCATCGTCATCAGCAGTTATTCGGGCGAGCTGGGCGGTATGGAGCTGCGCATGGCGCAAGAGGCGAAAGTGCTGGGCGAGAGCGGCTATGACAGCGTGCTGGCGCTGCGGCGCTTTCCCGGTTTTACTGCCTGGGCGCAAGGCTTGCGTGCAAGGCAGATGCAAGTGCGTGTGTATGAACCGCCGCTATTTCTCGAACACTGGGCGTGGCGCCGCTGGAATCTGCTGCGCGCCAGGCTGACGGGCGCCTGGCGGCTGCGGCGGCTGCGGCCCGACCTGGTCCACGTGGCGTTTTGCTGGACCAGTTATGGCGCTTCCATCCTGTGGCTGGCGCGGCAGTGCCGCTTGCCGGCCGTGATCAGCGTGCACAATGCATTTCCGCTGGAAACCTTCAGCGCCTGGCAGCGGCCCCGCTTGCAAGAAGCGTTTCGCAGCGTCAAAGGCGTGTATGCCGTGTCGCCGTCTGCCATGCGGCATTTCCTCGACCTGTACCGCGACATGCTGCCGCCCGCCACGCGGCTGGCCGTGATCCCGAACGGCGTCGATACTGATACCTTCGTCGTCTCGCCCGAGCGGCGGGCGCTGGCGCGGCGGCAATTCGGGCTGCCGCCGGACGCGCTGGTGCTCGGTTGCGTGGCCAGATTGTCCGCGCAAAAGCGCCCGCAAGCGCTGCTGGCTCTGTTTGCCAGGCTGGCCGCGCAGTTTCCCCACCTATATTTAGTGCTGGTGGGCACGGGGCCGCTGGAAGCCATGCTGCGGCTGCAGGCGCAACAGACGGGCTTGCAGCATCGCGTGGTGTTTGCCGGCTTCCAGCAACGCATCGAGCTGTTGATGCCGGCCTTCGACCTGCATATGCTGCTGAGTAAAAACGAAGGCTTCGGCATCGCCACCATCGAAGCCATGGCCTGCGGCGTGCCGGCGCTGGGCACGGATGTGCCGGGCACGCACGATATCCTGCACGACAGCGGGGGCGGCTTGCTGCTGCCGCTCGACGACGAGCACGCTGCCTGCGCGGCCGTGGCAAAGCTGCTGGCGGACACGCCCCGGCGCGCGCGCATGGGACGGCTGGCGCGCGAAGAAACCGTGCAGCGCTATTCGATGCCGCGCCTGGAACGCCAGCTGCGCCAATTTTATGCGGGCCTGGTATAGGCGCGGGCGGCCCGCATGAGCGCCACCCGCCATTCGTTTTTCTTTTCCTTCGCCGAAAAATACACGGTGCTGCTGTTGGGCATCATCGCCACCATGGTGCTGTCGCGCCTGCTTACGCCGGCCGAGGTGGGGGTGTATTCGCTGGGCGCCGTGCTGGTGGCGCTGGCGCAAGTGGTGCGCGATTTTGGCGTGGGCCAATACCTAATCCAGGAAAAGCAGCTCGATGCCGTGAAACTGCGCGCCGCGCTGGCCACCAGCCTGCTCGTCGCCTGGCTGCTGGCGGGCCTGGTGTTGCTGGCCAGCGCGCCGCTGGCGCAGTTCTATGGCGAACCCCGGCTGACCCTCGTGCTGCGCCTGCTGGCGATCAATTTCCTGCTGATCCCGTTCAGTGCGCTAACGCTACCCATGCTGCGCCGCCAGTTGCGTTTTCGCGCCATCTACGCCATCAACGCGGCCAATAGCGTGATCAACCTGCTGGTGGCCGTACTGCTGGCGCTGCATGGTTACAGTTACATGAGCATGGTGTGGGCGGCGCTGGCCGGTTCCTGCGCTTCGCTGCTGGTGAGCCTGCTGGTGCGCCCTGGCGATCTGCCGTGGCTGCCGGGACGGCGCGGCATGGGCGCCATCGCCCGCTTTGGCGCGTATGCGACGGGCGGCGGCCTGGTCGACGAGGCGGGCGTGGCGGCGCCGGACCTCATCATCGGCAAGCTGATCGGCATTGAAAGCCTGGCCCTGTTCGGCAAGGCGCAAAGCGTGCTGAATATTTTCAACCAGGCCATCACCAGCGCCATCTCGCCCGTGGTGTTTCCCCTGTTCGCGGCGCGCGCGCGGGAAGGGGGGGGCCAGGGCGGGCAGGGCGGGGCGGAGCTCGTGTATCTGCGCACGATCAGCTACATGACGGCGCTGGCCTGGCCTTTCTTTCTCTTCCTCGCCTGCATGGCTTTGCCCTTGGTCAAGGTGCTATACGGCGCGCAATGGATCGGCTGTGTGCCCTTGATCCGCATCATGTGCCTGTCCTCTGCCGTGTATAGCATGTTCAGCATGGCCCGCTACCTGTTCGTGGCGACGGGCCAGCTGCATGCGCAGGTGCGGCTCGATGCCTGCGCTGGCGTAATGAAGGTGGCGCTGCTGCTGGCTGCGGCGCCGTTCGGTCTGGTGGCCATGGCCTGGGCCGTGGTGCTCAGCAACGTGCTGCGCAGCTGGCTGAACTACGGCTGCCTGCGGCGTTTGAGCGCACTGGACTGGCGCATCCTGGCGCGGGCCTTGCGCAAGAGTCTGCTGCTCTGCGGTATCAGCGCCGTGGCGCCCGTCGCTGCGCTGCTGTGGTTGGCGCCTGAGACACCGGCGCTGCTGGCGTTGATGGGCACGGCGCTGGCCACCTTGCTGAGCTGGCTGGCCGGTCTGTTCCTGTTGAAGCATGAGCTCGCTGGCGAATTCTTGTTGTTGCAACGCAAGCTGTCTGGCCGCTGGCTGGCAGTCAAATCACCGCATTGAGCCGCTAGCGGCGCGGGCGCACGAAAGGATGACCATGCGTGTCGGTATCTTGTCCTACCCGATGCTGTTCCAGCGCGACGGCGGCTTGCAGATCCAGGTACGCGAAACCATTGCCGCCCTGAACCGCTTGCCCCAGCAGGCGGCGCGCCCTTTGGAGGTGCAGCTGGTCGACGCCAACCACCAGCGGCTGGCCGATTTCGACGTGCTGCACGTGTTTTCGGCCAGTAATGGCACTTACCGCATCATGGAAATGGCCAGCGAGCAAGGCGTGCCCGTGGTGCTGTCGCCGCTGCTGTCGCCCGGCTGGGGCCGCGCCAGCGCCTGGCGCGCGCGGCTGGCCGACCGGCTGGCGGGACGCCTGACGGAATGGATGGTGCAAACCAGTTATGCGCAGACGCGGCGCGCCTTGCAGCTGGCCGACGTGGTGATCGCCTTGGGCGAGGCCGAGCGCGACGCCATCGTGCAAGGTTTCGGCATGCGGGCCGACGCCATCCGCGTCTTGCCCAACGGTATCAACCCGCATTTCTTCACGGCCAATGGCGATCTGTTCCTGCGCGAGACGGGCATCGCCGGACCGTTCGTGCTGATGACGGGCAGCATTTCAGCGTATAAAAATCAGCTGGGACTGGCGCAGGCGCTGGTGGGCGCCAGCTTGCCCCTGGTGCTGATCGGCGCCGCGCCGCGCGAACAGCAAACGTATCTGCAACAGTTGCTGGACTTGCCGCATGTCAGCTGGCTGGGCGCGCTAGACCATGCCGACCCGCTGCTGGCGAGCGCCTACCATGCGGCGGCCGTGGCGGCCTTGCCCAGCCAGGGCGAAGTGTTTCCCTTGAGCGTGCTCGAAGCGCTGGCGGCCGGCACGCCCGTCGTCATGACGGCGCAAAGCGCGCTGGACTTGCCCGACTCCGCGTTTGCGCTGCGCAAGGTGCGCTGGGACGATGGCCGCGCGCAACGCCAAGCCATCCTCGAACTGCTGGCGCTGCCGCCCGAGCGCTCCCGCGTGCAAGCCCTGGTGGAACGTTTTACCTGGGAACGGGTGGCCGCGCAGATTGCCGATTGTTACTGCCAGGCCCAGTCCTTGACGGCCAGGAGGCAGCATGCTGTTTAATTCCTTCGCCTTCCTGTTCGGCTACCTGCCCATCGTGCTGGCCGGCTATTTTCTGCTGGACCGCTGGGCGTCTTCCGCCAGTTGGCGCCTGGCGCCGGCCATGTGGCTGGCGCTCGCCTCGCTGTTCTTCTATGCCTGGTGGGATGTGCGTTACCTGCCGCTGCTGCTGGCCTCGATCTGCGTCAATTACGGTGCCGGGCGCCTGATCGGCGCCAGCGCGGGCGCAGCCCGCAAGCGCGTGCTGGTGGCGGCGCTGGCGCTGAACCTGAGTTTGCTCGCGTACTACAAATATGCGAATTTCTTCATCGACAGCGTGGATGCCGTCGCGGAGCTTGCCGGCGCTGCCAGCCTGCCGTGGCATGGCCTAGCCATCATCCTGCCGATCGGCATCTCGTTTTTTACCTTCACGCAGATCGCCTTCCTCGTCGATTGCTATCGGGGCGAGGTGCGCGAATACCGTTTCATCCATTACGTGCTGTTCGTCAGCTATTTCCCGCACCTGATCGCCGGCCCTGTGCTGCACCACCGCGACATGATGCCGCAGTTTGCCGACCCGGCCAACGCCCACCCGCGCGCCGCCAATTTCGCCATCGGCCTGTCGATTTTCACCATCGGCCTGGCAAAAAAGGTGCTGATCGCCGACAACCTGTCGCCGCTGGCCATGCCCGTCTTCGCGGCCGGGGTGACACCCACCCTGATCGAAGCGTGGATCGGCGTGCTGGCCTACACCTTCCAGTTGTATTTTGACTTTTCCGGCTATTCGGACATGGCCATCGGCCTGTCGCGCCTGTTCGGCGTGAAATTGCCGCTCAATTTCAACTCACCATACAAGGCCGCCAATATCGCCGACTTCTGGCGCCGCTGGCACATGACCTTGTCGCGTTTCTTGCGAGATTACTTATATATTCCCCTGGGCGGCAGCCGCCATGGTGTAGCCATGCGCTACCGCAACCTGATGCTGACCATGCTGCTGGGCGGCCTGTGGCATGGCGCCGGCTGGACCTTTGTCATCTGGGGCGGCTTGCACGGCCTCTACCTGGTGCTGCAGCAAGCGTGGCAGCGTGCATTCGGCGCGGCGCGGACACGCTGGTGGCCAAGCGTATTGACCTTTCTTGCCGTGATGCTGGCCTGGATCTTTTTCCGCGCGCCCGACGTGTCCACGGCCTGGGATATCGCGGGCGCGCTGGTGGGGGCGAACGGCGTGAGCTTGCCGCGCGGCTTGGCCAGCCATGCGATCAGCCTGGCGCAATGGGGTATGCATCCGGCCTTCGACGGCATCCGCTGGATCGAATTGGCGGGACCGGGCTTGCCCGTGCTGCTGGGCGCCATGCTGCTGGCCTTCAGGGCGCCGAACACGCAAGAAATTTTCTTTCTCTACGAGCCTGCCATTGAAAGAATATTTCAACCCGCAGGGCGCTGGTCCTTCATCTGGCGGCCCACGCGGCGCTGGAGCGTGGGTTTTGCCGTGCTGTTCGTCGCCTGCATCTTCGGCATGAACCGGGTCACCGAATTTCTCTACTTTCAATTCTGATCATGGATACCAACGCCCGCCGCTACCTCGCCCTCTTCTTTGCCTGCGTGCTGGCCGCGCTGGCCCTCGTTTCCGCCGTAAATTATCGCGTCGATCCGTATTTGCTGCACCAGTGGGACACGCCCCTGGTGCAGCGCCTGCGTCCCACGTATGAAAAGCTGGCCGTGTGGGGCAAGACGTATGCCGTGGCGCGCTACCGGCCCGCCGTCGTCTATATCGGCAATTCGCGCACGGAAATGGGCTTGCCAACGGGCGTGCGTGCCTTGTTCGAGGGAAAGAGCGTCTTCAACAGCGCTGTCTCGGGCGCCTCGATCGGCGACGCCATCTTGCTGGCCGAGCACGCGGCCAGGGTCAGTCATGTCGACACGATGGTGTGGGGCATCGACGCACCCTCGTTTTCCATGGAACTGGGCTCGGCCGGCGTTGAGCCGGCCTTGACGGACGGCGGCCCCGCCTTTTTCGCACGGCGCGCCTTGCTCAACCTCAAGCGCGGCTTGACGGTGGACATGACGCGCGACAGCTGGCGCATCCTCAGCGGCAGCTATGACGGCGCGTGCTTGTCCAGTCTGGCCCTGCACGGCCAGCGCGACCAGTCCTGCATCACCAGCCGCAACCATGGCTGGGCCGGCACGGCGCGCGCGTTCACGCCACGACTGCAGGAATTCGGCGACGGTCTGGGGCCGACGGCGCCCGCGCTGCAAGCCTTTGATGCCAGTGTCGGCAAGCTATGCCGGGGCGGCACGCGCTTGCGCGTGTACATCAATCCCACGCATGCGCTCACGCTCGGCGCCCTGTACTGGCGCGGCAAGTGGGACGCCATGCAGCAGTGGCAGCGTGATCTGGCGCAGATGGCCGGGCGCTACCGGCGCCAGGGCTGCGACGTGCGCGTGTACGATTTTTCAGGCTTCAACAGCATCACCAGCGAGCCGATCCCGCAAGTGACGGGCGCGCGCGAAATGCGCTATTACTGGGAAGCGTCGCACTACCGCGACAATGTGGGCCACTTCATCCTGGCGCGCCTGTTCGGCGGCGCGCCACGGCCGCCGGCGGACTTCGGCGTCGAGCTGACAGAAACCGGCATCGCCGCCCACCAGGCGGCCATGCGCGCCGCGCGCGAGCGCTACCATGCGCGGCACGCGGGCGAGACGGCGTATCTGCGCCATGTCTTGACCTTGCCCCGTGAGCCTCAATAAGCGGTAGCCAGTGCCAGGCGTACGGCGTGGAGCAGGGCGCTTGCGTTATGATGTTGTTTTGCCATTCAGCAAGTTCCAGGACTCTCCATGAAAATCGCCTTCTTTGCCAGCCAGCCCTACGACCGCCGCTTCTTCGATGAAGGTTTGCCGTTCCAGCCCGACCCTGCCGGCATCGAACTGGTCTACCACAGCGCCTTGCTGAGCCAGGAAACCGCGGTCTTGGCGCAAGGCGCCGAGGCCGTCTGCGTCTTCGTCAACGACGTGCTTGACGCGCCAGTGCTGGAAGCCCTGCACGGCTACGGCGTGCGTGCCATCCTGCTGCGCTGCGCCGGCTACAACAACCTCGACCTGGAAGCGGCGAAGCGCCTGGGCTTTTTTGTTGCCCGCGTGCCCGCGTATTCACCGGAAGCCGTGGCCGAGTACACGCTGGCCCTGGTGCAAACCCTGAACCGCCACACGCACCGCGCGTATGCCCGCGTGCGGGAAGGCAATTTCTCGCTGGACGGCTTGCTGGGCGCCACCTTGCACGGCAAGACGGTGGGCATCGTCGGCACGGGCAAGATCGGCCTGGCCACGGCGCGCATTTTCAAGGGTTTCGGCTGCACGGTGCTGGGCCACGACCCATATCCGGCGACCGCGTTCGCAGAATTGGGCACGATGGTGGAGCTGTCGCAGCTGCTGGCCGAATCCGACATTGTCTCCCTGCATTGTCCCTTGATGGAAAGCACGCGCCACATGATCAGCGAAGCAACGCTGCCGCTGATGAAGAAGGGCGCCATGCTGGTGAACACCTCGCGTGGCGGGCTGATCGACACCGGCGCCGTCATCGAGGCGCTCAAATCGCGCCAGTTGGGTTCGCTTGCCATCGATGTGTACGAACAGGAAAGCAATCTGTTCTTCCAAGACCGCTCGTCCGACATCATCGACGACGACATCTTCCAGCGCCTGATGACGTTCCCGAATGTGCTGGTGACGGGTCACCAGGGCTTCTTCACCATCGAAGCGCTGCGCGAGATCGCTGCCATCACCTATCACAACCTGCAATGCTTCCTGCAGGGCAAGGCGTGCGAAAACAGCGTACTAGCTGGCTGACGCCGGTTTTTTAGGCTTGGGCGGCGGCTTGGGTTTCGGCAGCGGCAAGGCATCCGTCGTGCGCCGCGCCAGTTGGCCCAGCCAGTCGCGCTCGTCCCACAGCCCGCCATCGATGAGGAAATACGGCTTGGCTTGCGGGTAGGGCGGCGCTTCCTGCAGCGTGCCTTGCGCGCTGATCCAGGCGCGTCCCGCGTCCGTGGGCTTGATGAACAGCTGGTCGTCGGCGACGATGGCGAACATCTTGCCGTCGCAATACAAGCCGTACTCGCCAAACATTTTTTTCGCGCTGACGCTGCCGGCGCCCGCCAGTTGATCGAGCAAAAAATCCACGGTGCCTTGCTGTGATGCCATGTTGTCCTCCGTTTGAGGGGCCAGTGTAGCGCAAGCTATTTATGCCTGCGGCCTTTTTTCTGTGACGCGCTGGCCAGCGGGCGCCCGGCGCGGCTACACTAGGGCCATTATTTATTTAGCGCGGTTTATTTTTCCATGACTCCCCACCTGATTACTCACCACGGCATCACCATCACCACCCTCGCATCGACCCAGGACGTGGCAGCCCACTGCGCGCCGGGCCAGACGGCCATCCGCGAACAGGGCGACGGCTGGTGGCTGTATTTTGTCGACGAAGACGGCACGCTCGACGGCTACGACAGCCCGTACACAAGCCACGCCGAGGCGCTGTGGGCGGCCAAGGCCGCAGCCGAGTTCAGCGCGCAATGAAGGCCAGCCCGTGGGCCTTCCTGGGATTGCCGCAAGCGCCCGTGCTGGAAGCGGAAAGCGCGCAGTACGGCGCCTGCCGTGCCGAACTGGACGGCAAGCGGCTGGTCTTGCGCATGGCGAAAACCACGCCGACGAAAATCGGCCAGTTCGTCACCGTCTGGAAGCGCCCCCATGCCGATGCCGAGATTGCCCCGTTGGACGAAGCGGACCGCGTGGATGTCGTCATCATCGCCGTTAGCGACAGCGCGCAGCACGGCTTTTTCATTTTTCCGCGCAGCGTGCTACTGGAACGCGGCGTGATGTCGCGCGCCGGCGCCGGTGGCAAGCGCGCGCTGCGCGTGTATCCGCCCTGGTGTGTGCCTGAATCTGCCCAGGCCCTGCGCACCCAGCGCTGGCAGGTTGCCTGTTTTGTGGCGGCTGGGGATCAGCCGCGGCTGGGGCGACTGCTGGAGACGCCCGCCTGATATTCCTGGCCCCAGGATGCACTGCAATAGCGGGCGCAAGTAGCGGCGAATTTGTCGTTCAAAGAGGCGAGTGCAAGAAACCAGAGACGCACGGCGATATCCTTTCAGTGGTGACGGCAGCTGCTGTTAGACGCGGATGCTGTACAGCCTCCGCGCCAGCCTGGTCTTACTCATCTTTTTCAACGATGCGTATCTTCGCGCCGCCCTGGTAGTCTTGCAGGTCCGCTTCGCCATCGATGCGTATGTTGCCCTTCAGTATCACCTCCACGCTGATATCGACTTTTTTGATGCGAAACGTTTCAATGTCGGTCGGATGCACATCGATTTCCATGGAAATCGAGGCGCCTGGCGCGATCGTGGTGAATTGCGTTTTCAGCGCCGGATTGGCCAGGCCACGGCGGGCGTAGGTGACGGCGCCCGTATCGGTATCGATGAATTTGACGATCGGGCCAGACTTGCGCAGGTAGTCGAGTGGGAAACCGATATCGCGGCTGCCATCGTTGCGGATGGTGACCAGCACGTCGATCGGCTTGCGCTGATAAATGCAGCCAGTGTTGCCCAGGCATTGCAGGGAGATGGAGAGGGGCGCGTGGGTGCTCGTCATGTTGTTTGCTTTCAATGGTAGTGCCATCAGCATGGCATAGATAAGCAGGGTCAGACAATATCGCATCGTATTTTCCTGCCAATTTTTTTGCTCAGCAATTCCTGCGCTTCTATCGCGATATTCCAGCCGTGGCGTTTCAGGATCCGCGCGCCTTCCGCATACGACATGATCGATTGCGTCAGGTCTTGCGGCGAGGTGCCGTTGACGTGGCAAACGATGGGCTCGTCGAGCGTGCCGTCCGGCTTGAAATAGCGTACCGTTTCTTCGAACTCCGTGTACGAGTATTCGTCGGGCATGCCGACGCAATGCCCGAATTCATGCGCATACGTGGTCAGTTCCGTTGCCAGCGACACGTTCATCACGTCGCCGGTAACGTTTTCGCGGTCATAGCGCTTGTGGATCTGCAGCGTGTAGTGCTGCTTATCGTCGACCCAGAGGACGCGGAAAACCACGGGCAACACTTTTTGTCCGCATTGCGGATCATTGATTTCAAGCCGGAACTTGTTGTTCCAGTTGCCTTCGATGCCGGCCGTCGCGTTTTTCTGCGCCACCGTCACCACGTAGGCGCGCTGCTTGGCGCGCAGCGCCGCTGATTCTGTGCCCTTGTCGCTCTCTTCCAGCGCCTGTCCTACGGCGTCGAGTACCGTGATAGCCTTGAAACGCACTTCCACCACCACCGGGCGGTCTGATTTTGCCGGCACGTACAGCTTGAACCAAATCTTGTCCTTGTATTTGTGCGGCGTACCGTCGTGCTGGAAAGGCTGCGCATAGCGGCCATAAGAGGGACCGGCGATTTCCTTTTCGTAGTCTTCGATCCAGCAGGCCGGCAGCTTCACCAGCACTTCCTTGCGGCGCTTGTTGTCCACCGGCGTGGTGCTGGAGTCGCCTGCCGGCTTGTATTTCGGTTCTGGCGGGGTGCTGGCCCTGGCTGCCGGCTGCCCTGGCGAACCTGGTACCGGCGCCGGCGCTGAAGAGGGGGCGGATACCGGTGCCGGTGCCGAACCCTGGCCGCCCACAGTTTTCAGCAGCTCGATCACCAGCGCCTCGGCGGCGGCGGCTGCAATCACGTGCGTCAAGCCCTTTGCGTCGGTCATGCCGCTCTCATAGCTGCCATCTTCGCGCTTGATGCGGTAGGGCTGGCGCGGCATCGGTTCGCCCGTGTCGCGGTCGCGCAGCACAAAGCCTTCGTCGAACAGCTTGATACGCGTGTCCGGCAGCGCTGCCAGAATGCCGGCCGCGCTGGCGCCGCCGTTGAACACATGCTGGCCGCCCTTGACTGTAAAGTTCCCAGGGCACGCAAACGTGATATTGCCGCCTTCAAGCGTGATCGACGATTGCCCGGCCTGCAGCGTGATTTTCTGATTGGCCTTGATGTCGATGCTGTCGTTGACCGAGATCACGGTAATGGCCTTGTCGGCCAGGATTTCCAGTTGCCCCGTATGTGCCTGCAGCGATACGGGACCATAGGCGGCAATCGCCTGGATGCCGCCGGTGTGGGTAAACAGCCCCTGCGCACTGGCCGACACGGATGAATAGGTGTGGCCGGCCGTCATGTGCAGGTCCGATTGCGTCGTCCATTGCAGCTGCTGGGCGGCAAACAGCACGGTCGAGCCTGGCGTGGCCCAGTTGATGCTGGCAGGCGCCTCCATCAGTACCAGCGGCTGGCCGAATTTTTCCACCGGCTGGTCGGCGGCCAGCTTGCGCTCGCCTGCGCTGGCCTTCAGCGCCTCCTGCCCGCCCACACTGGCCCCGTACTTACCATCTTGCTGGGGATCGATCTGCTTGATCAGGTCCAGCTGGGCCTGTTTCGCATCCTGGCTGAACAGGGCGGTTTGTTGCTGTGCGGCCTCGGCCAACGACTCGTTCAGTTCGGCCGCGCCTTTCAGCTGGGCCAACGCCTCCGTGGTGTCGAGCTGGGTGGAGGCAATGCCCGCGCCAGTCTGTGCGCGGGCAGTGGTAGAGATGAGCACGCCTTCGCCGCCGCGTAGCACGGTCCAGGCGTCGGTGCGCAATTCGAAGCCGCTGCCGCGGTAACTGCCGCGCTGGGCCGTGCCCACGCCTTGCTGTACCAGGTAACCGAGGTTCAGCTGCGTGGCCGCGCTGCTTGTCGCCAGGCGGGTGCGCAACTGGCCCGGCGTATCGTCGATCACCCACTGGTTATAGTCGCCGCCATCGAAATTGTGGCTGTGGATGCCGGAAATGACGCCGGCGTGATTGATGTCCGAACCGACGCCGGCCGCGTAGGGTGGCGCGTCGCTGCCGGTATAGAGCTGGGCCACTACCAGCGGACGGTCCATGTCGCCTTCGATGAAATCGACCAGCACTTCGGTGCCGATGCGCGGCGTAAATTGCGAGCCCCAGTTCGGGCCCGCTAATGCTTCGGCAACGCGCACCCAGGTGCCCGAAGCTTCATTGCCGGGCGCGTTGCCCTGTTGATCCGTGTTGTGCGCCATGCCGCCCGGATTCGCGGCGCTGCCGCGTTGCCAGGCGAACTGGATGCGTACCTGATGATCGCGCCCGGTGGTCGCCACGCTATCGGGCAGGCCGACCACCAGCGCCGTTTGCGGCCCTAGCGCGCTGCTGGCCTGGCGCGCGGCGGTGGCGGGCGGCACGATGGCCACGCTGGTACGCGCGCAAGCAAAGGTATTGCGGTAGGTGCCGGCCTCGAGCTGGCCATCGAGCAGGCTGGCGACGTCGCTCAGGCTGGCTACTGTCGACAGTTTCGACAGTAGCGTCGTCAGTGCGCCGCCGGCCGGGCCCAGATTGTTGCGTGCCTCGTGCTCGACCCATAGCACGGTGAACTGGTTGGCGCCGTCGGCATAATGTTCATGCTGCAACAAGTTAAAGGCGTGGCCGGCCGCCATGCGCCGCACCGCGCCAGCGCCCGTGAATTGCTTGTTCTCCAGTTCCAGAGCCTGCAACATGCGCAGGCCGTGCGGATCGGCCGCCATGCTGTCGGCATAGCGCCGTTCGCCGGAGCCGTCGTACAGCGGCAGGGGCGGCAACTCGCCCGCCTGCAGGCTCGAGCTGTGTTCGGCGGCCGGCGCCGCCAGTTGCTGCGGGTCCCAGCTGCTGATGCCGACCGCATTGGGGCGCACCTGGCGCCGCGCGCTGAAGCTGTCGATGGCGTCATCGGTATCGCTGGCGCGCACGCCGTGAAAGCGCAGGCCAGCCACGCCGGGCGTCGCCGGCGCAACTGCCTTGCTGTCGAAAATCACCAGCTTGTGCTTGGCCTGCTGTGCATTCTGTTGTTCTCCTTCTTGCGCCGCGCCATCCTCCTGCTCGTGCTCGAAGCGCCAGCTCAGGCCTTCGAAGGCGAGCACGCGGGTCAGGAAGGCCAGGTCGCTTTCGCGGTATTGCGTCCAGACGGGGCGTGGCGCCAGTTCCTGGCTGACATCGAATTCGAAGCGGACCTGCGGATAGTCGCCGAGCAGCTCGGTAATGAGGTCGCGCGCGTTCTTGTCCTGGAAGATATAGCTGTCGCGGCGCAAGCCCAGCAAGGCCAGGGCGGGCTCAAGGCGCAGCCGGTAGCGCGCCACGCCGCCGTCGGCGCCGGCAAAGCCGCAGTCGGTGCACAGTCCGTGCCAGGCGCGCCAGCTGCCGTCGGGCTGCAACAACTTGAGCGTGATTTCTTCGCCGAGAAAGCTGGCAAGGTCCAGGCCCGCCGCCGTGCTCAAGGCATCGACCTCGAAGCGGAACAACTCATTGACCGCCTCGCGGCCCGTCATCCGCTCGGCCATCAGCGATTCGGGCTGGTTCGATTCCTGCGCCGTGGCCAGCGTAATCAGCCGCGCATGCTGCGATAGGCCGCTGCCGAACACCCCCGGGGCAGCTTCTGTCGTTGCCAGGCCGCTCATTACGGCAACGTGATGGTCAGGTTGGCGGTGCGCGGTGCCAGCTTGACGATATCGCTGTAGGCGTTCATCTGTTGTTCGGTGTTTTTGGCTAGCATGGTGCGCAGACCCAGGTAGCCCAGTGCACAGATCAGCGCGAATACCGAGCACAGCACCCACAGCGGCACGTCGTTGCGCAACTTGTGCGCAATCTGGTCGGGGCGTTCCGCATGTGGCGCAAAGCCGGCTTTCTTGCCCTTCATCTGGGCGATCTCGTCACCCAGGCGGGCCGTCAGGTAGGCCAGTTTTTCCGAGCCTTCGAGGATGTATCGCCCCTGGAATCCCAGCAGCAGGCACATGTGGAACACTTCCAGCGCCTGCAGGTGCGCGCTGCCGCGCGCGCGCAGCGCTTCGAGACGGATGAAGAAGTTCTCGCCGGCCAGCTGGTCGCCGAACAGCACCAACTGCAGCGGGCGGCGCGCCCAGTCGTCGCGGATGGCATACGGCGAGCGCAGGATGATCTCGTCGACAGCCGCGCAAAATGCATATTTGGCGGCGTCGATATCATCGGCCGAGGCAGCATGTTTTTTTGCCGCGTTTCCGAACTCGTCGAGAAACTGCGTCATTTTTCTGATGAAGTCGGCATTGTCTTGCGGGCCGCTGCCGTTTTTCAGCATGAACAGCGCATAGAAACCGTCGTACATCAGGTCTGTCAGCGTGTGTTCGGTACCCGGGCCGGCCGGAACGCTCGATGCATAAGCGGCGGAGCCGCCGGACATCAGGGAGGGGGCGTTTGCATTCATCGTTTATCTTCAGGAAGTGATGGCGACAAGTTCAAGTTTCAGATCCCGCATGCCGGACGGAACGTAGATGGAAATCGACTGGGCCTGCAACATGCGGTCGTACATCTGGCCTTTCGCTTCGATGGTGAAGTAATACGTATCGGGCCGCACCGGCACGGCGGCCGGCACCTGCGGCGTGTGCTGCAGGCGCACGCCGGGCAGGGCTGACAGCACGAATTTCTCCACATCGTCCGGTGCGCCGATCTTGAAGCGCAGCGGCACCACGTCCACCAGTTCCACGCCCGGCATGTCGGCCGAGACACCCAGGTAAAACGCGGTTTTGTCGTCGATCTTGCCCGAATCGAGCTTGCCGTGATGGTAAGACGGTTTGACTTCGGTCAACGCAATAGCGAAATATTTCGAAGAGATTACCGTGTCGAGCAGTTCGCGGATGATCGCGTGCAAACGCGCGAACGATGGTCCGGGATCGAGGTGCTGGTAGGCTGGCAGGTCGGCCAGCGCATGGGTTTTCGAGAACGTCATCAGCGCACCGGCCAGCGCCAGCAGCGCTTCGTACAGGCGCTCCGGGTGCAGCGCCGGATGATGGAAATAATGACTGAGCGAGGCGAACGCCGAACTGGCCGTGTGCAGCAGCCAGAATGAGGACATGTCGCCGGAGCGAAATTCGATCACATTCTTGCTCGGCTCGCGGTGGTGGCCGTACAGGGCGTTGACCTTGGCCTGCAGCGCATCGATCAGGCGGCGTAATTGCAGGAACAGCAGCGGGGCGCTGCGGATCGACAGGCTCGGCGGCACGAACGACGGGTCCGGCTCAAAGCCGCCGGTCGACAGGCGCCGCAGGCGCAGCAACGGAAAATTCACATACGAATCGCGCGGTTCCGATTCGGCCACCAGACGCAGCGATTTTTGCAAGTAGACCAATTCGGCCTGCGCTGCATGGGTGTACAGGTCGGGCGTTTCCAGGTTGGCTTGAGCGTAGCGCGCTGCGCTGCTGGGCTGGTCGGGCGCGGCAAAGTTGCCGCCGAAATGCTTGAAAGCGGGCAGGGCGGCATAAAAAGTGACGGTTTGCTGTGATTGCAGCAGCTTGCTCAGGTCCAGGGCCTCGGGCAATTCATCGGCGCCGGGAGCGTTATAGATTTCGCCGTCCTGGAACACCAGCGACAGTTCCAGCAGCCGCAGCGTGTTATTGCTCAGCGCATCGCGGTCGATCTGTACGTGGTTGACACCCCATGCGTAAGGATGCAGCGCCTTGATGCTTTCGTGCAGGCGATGTTCATGGTACTGGTCTTGTTGCTGGAAGTGCTGGGGGCGCAGAAACAGACCTTCACCCCATAACAATTTGCTTGTAATGCTCATCGATTGCCCTTTTTCCGAGGAAGTAAAAGCGCGGAGAACGCTGTCGCTCCCGGGCTCTTTTGAAGCGCGATCGGCGCCTTGCCGGAGCGTCCGATCATTCAATCTTTGCGGTAAGAAATTATGTGCTTTTTTCGCAACTGCAACAACATTAACATTATCTGGAAGAAAGGTGCGTACGGTACGTTTCCCGCATGGTGCCTGCCTTTTCGGTCGATGGAAATGTGAGTTTTCGCGTATTTTCTATTGAACGGAGTCAATATTAAATCCGTGTTAGTCTCGCAAAAATAAGAATTTAGCAACTGAATTTGATAACTATAAATTGCAAGTATTTCAATGACCACGTCATCTTTTTTTTAGGGAAATCAGACCATGTCTCGCCAATTTACATTCCATTTTTTTGCCGCGGTTGCTTGCGCATTGACGCTCAGTGCCTGTAGCACCGCACCAGCGGTCAAGACGGCGGCGCCGCCCTCGCTCGACGAGCTGATGGCAAAGGCGACCCAGGCTGCCAGTTCGGGCAATAACGAAGCGGCCATGGGTTTGTGGAAACAAGCCGCTGTCGAATTTCCAGCCGATAAGAATCCATGGGTCCGCATGGCCCAGACCCGCTATGAGGCGGGCCAGTACGGCGATGCCATCATCCATGCCCAGGAAGTGTTGGTGCGCGACCCTGCCGACAAGCTGGCCAACAGCGTCATTGCGATCAGCGGACTGCGCCTGTCGACACGTGCATTGGCTGATCTGAGCCGCCAGAACAACCTGTCCGGCCCGCTGCGCACCGAATCGCAGGATCTGGCCAAACTGTTGCGCGAAAGCCTGGGCGAAACCGTGCTGGTACCGGCGCCGGCCTCGGCGCAGGCCCGCGACAAGCCGCCGGCGCGTCCGCCGCGCAAGGGCCAGGGCAAGACTGCCGACAGCAGTGCCAATCCCTTCGATGGGTTGAAGTGAAGCTGAGGCAGTAAGGCAATCTACCAGGGGCATCACGGATGCCGCCGTTTACTCGTGAAGGGATGTGTCATGTCAAAAAAAGAAAGTGTTCAAAAACGCCTGCAAAAGGTCCGGCCGCCACGCGTGCAGATGACGTATGACGTGGAAATCGGCGATGCGATTGAAAACAAGGAACTGCCCTTCGTGATGGGCGTCGTGGGCGACTTCGGCGGCAATTCCGAAGTCGAGCAAAAACGGCTGAAGGACCGCAAGTTCATCGGCATTGACCGCGACAATTTCGATGAGGTGCTCAAGGGCGTCGAGCCGCGCGCCGCGTTTGGCGTATCCAACGAGCTCAGCGATGAAGGTGGCCAGCTGCGCGTCGACTTGCGCTTCAAGTCGCTCAACGACTTCCGTCCCGAGGCGGTGGTGGAACAGGTGGCGCCGTTGCGCCGCCTGCTCGAGGCGCGTACCAAGCTGGCCGACCTGCGCAACAAGCTGGCCGGTAACGACAAACTGGAAGATCTCCTCAACGACGTGCTCAACAGCACGGAAAAGCTGGCCCAGCTGGAACAACAATCCACCGCCAAGAAAGACTGATCCCATGTCCGCTCAACTGACCCCCGCGTCCGGCGCCGCCGCGACCACCGATATCGGCTTGCTCGACCAGATCGTCGAACAAAGCAAGGTTGCCAAATCCAGCGTCGAGCATGCACGCGCCAAGGACCTGATTTCAGAACTGGTCAGCCAGGTGATGGAAGGCACCGTGGTGGTGTCAGACAACCTGGCGGCCACCATCGATGCGCGCGTTGCCGAGCTGGACAGACTCATTTCACGCCAGCTCAGCGTCATCCTGCATGCGCCCGAATTCCAGAAGCTGGAAAGCAGCTGGACCGGCCTGCATCACCTGGTCGACAACACGCCCACCGGCACCAACCTGAAGATCAAGCTGCTCAATGCCACCAAGCGCGAGCTGGTGCGCGATTTCCAGAGCGCGCTGGAATTCGATCAGTCGACCATGTTCAAGAAAGTCTATGAGGAAGAGTTCGGCACTTTCGGCGGCGCTCCGTTCGGCGCGCTGCTGGGCGACTTCGAGTTCACGCGCCAGCCTGAAGACATGTATTTCCTCGAACAGATGTCGCATGTGGCCGCTGCAGCCCACGCGCCCTTCATTTCGGCCGCATCGCCCGAGCTGTTCGGCCTTGAAAGCTATGCCGACCTCGGCAAACCACGCGACCTGGCCAAGGTGTTCGACACGGTCGAATACGCGAAGTGGAAGTCGTTCCGCGAATCGGAAGATGCGCGCTACGTCGGCCTCACGCTGCCGCGCTACCTGGGGCGGCTGCCGTTCAATCCGGCCGATGGCGCCACCGTCGACGGCTTCAATTTCGTCGAGGATGTCGATGGCACCAACCACCAGAAATACCTGTGGTGCAATGCCGCCTATGCCTTCGGCGCCAGGCTGACGGCGGCCTTCGACGACTATGGCTGGTGCGCGGCGATCCGCGGCGTGGAAGGTGGCGGCCTGGTAGAAGACTTGCCGACCCACACATTCAAGACCGACGAAGGCGAAGTGGCGCTGAAATGCCCGACCGAGATTGCGATTACTGACCGGCGCGAAAAAGAGCTGAGCGACCTGGGGTTCATTTCGCTGGTGCATTGCAAAAACACCGATTACGCGGCGTTCTTCGGCGCCCAGTCGGCGCAGAAGGCCAAGAAATACAACACCGATTCCGCCAATGCCAATGCGGTTCTGTCGTCGCAGCTGCAATACATCTTTGCCGTCTCGCGCATCGCCCATTACATGAAGGCGATGATGCGCGACAAGATCGGCAGCTTTGCCGCCGCGTCCAACGTCGAAGACTTCCTTAACCGCTGGCTGATGCAATACGTGCTGCTCGACGATAACGCCAGCCAGGAGCAAAAGGCCCAGTTTCCACTGCGCGAAGCATCGGTGCAGGTGTCGGAAGTGCCTGGTCGTCCGGGCGTCTACCGCGCCATTTCCTTCTTGCGTCCGCATTTCCAGCTCGATGAGCTGTCCGTTTCACTCCGTTTGGTCGCGGAGCTGCCGCAATCGACCAAATCCTGATTTTTTCATAAATAACCGAAAGGAATGACATGGCAATCGACGTTTACTTGCAAATTGATGGTATCAAAGGCGAATCCACCGACACCTCCCACAAAGATTGGATCGAATGCAAGTCGGTCCAGTGGGAAGTGCTGCAGCCGAAGTCCGCCACCGCCTCGACCGGCGGCGGCCATACCGCCGAACGTACCGAGCACAAGGATATCGTGGTCGCCAAGCTGGCCGACCTCGCCACGCCGCTGCTGCTGCAAAATTGCTCATCCGGTAAAACGATCCCGAAAGCCAAGTTCGAATTCCTGCGCGCTGACGGCCAGGGCGAGCGCATCAAGTACTTCGAGATCGAGCTGGAAAACGTGCTGATCAGCAGCGTGGCGCCGTCCGTCGCAGCTGGCGACATCCTCGGCGAAAACGTGTCGATCAAGTATTCCAAGGTCAAGTGGAAATACACGCAGCAAAAAGTTGGTGGTGGCTCCGGCGGCAATACCTCTGGCGGTTGGGATCTGTCGGCCAACAAGACGATTTGATCGACAACGGCCCTTGCCGGATGAAGCCGCCCCGGCTAGCCGCCGACGGTGACTCCGGCTTGTGTCTGTGTGACTGATTCTCTTGAATCATAGGGCCGCCGCAGGCCGCCCTTTTGTTCCTTCCTACTGCCAACGACAGGATACCAATGAAGGGTTTTACGCCGGGATTGTTCGACCGCCTGATGGACACGCCTGTTCAGGGCGCTTCCAGTAGCACCGTCTCGCGCCTGTCGCTGGAAGATTTGAAAGACACCGTGGCACGCGACCTGGAGGCGCTGCTCAACACGCGCACCGTGATACCGGAAGCGCTGCTGAAAAATTTTCCCGAATGCGGTCGCTCGATTGTCACCTATGGCCTCAATGATTTCGCCGGCCTGAGCTTGTCGAGTTCCGATGACCGCGCGTATATCTGCCAGTGCCTGGAAAAAGCCATCGCGCGCCATGAGCCACGCTTGCGCAACGTGCGCGCTTCGCTGGAAATCCAGGAAGGCTCGATCAACCGCCTCAATTTCGCCATCACCGCGCTCTTGGTGGTGCACTCGGCCCAGGAACCCGTCAACTTTGACGCCATCCTGCAGCCGTCAAGCCTGCATTACACGATCAGCAAGGCGCGCCGTGCGGCGCAAGGAGCCTGAACTTGGAAGACTTATTACCGTATTACGAACGTGAACTGGGTTTCCTGCGCCGCTATTCGCGCGAGTTTTCCGAGCGCTACCCGAAGATCGCGGGACGACTGCTGATCGGCGGCGAAGTCTGCGAAGACCCGCATATCGAGCGCATGATCCAATCCTTCGCGCTGCTCAATTCGCGCATTTCGAAACGTCTCGATGACGATTACCCGGAATTCACCGAGGCGCTGTTCGAGGTACTGTACCCGCATTACCTGCGACCGTTTCCTTCGTGCTCGATCGCGCGCCTCGACTACAGCGGCGCGGCGGCGCAGCTGACGGCCGCCACCGAGATTGCGCGCGGCACCGAGCTGGCGACACGTCCCGTCAAGGGCGTTGCCTGCACCTTCCGCACCGCTTATCCTGTCACCGTGGCGCCTCTGGCGCTGACGCATGCGGCGTTTGCCGCCATTATCGACGCGCCCGAGCAGGTGCCACTGCCGCCAAACGCCACCTCCAGCGTGAGCATCGTCATCGAAGCGACCGCCGATCAGATCAGTCTGGCGCAGCTGGGCGTCAGCAAGCTGCGCGTGTTCATCGACGGCGAGCCTTCGTTTTGCGCGGCGCTGCGCGACGCGCTGTTCATGCGCACGGTCAAGGCCTATGTGGAAGCGGATGACAGCGGACGCTGGAACGCGTTGGCGCAGATCCCTGTCAGCACCGCCGGCTATGCCGAGGACGATGCGCTGATTCCGTTTTCGGCCCGTTCGCATCCAGCCTACCGGCTGCTGACCGAATACTTCTGCTTTCCCGAAAAATTCAACTTCTTCGACATCGACCTGGCCGCGCTGTGCGCGCCGCTGCCGTCCGGCTGCCGACGCATCACGCTGCACCTGGCGCTGGCCGGCTTGCGCACGGATTCGAATACGGCGCGCATGCTGGGCACCATGTCGACCAATAACCTGCTGCTGGGCTGCACGCCGGTGGTCAACCTGTTCCGCCTGCGCGGCGAGCCGATCCGGCTGACGCACACGGCCGCCAGCTATCCGGTGCTGGCCGATGCGCGCCGCGCCTACGCTTTCGAGGTGCAAGCCATCGAATCGGTCAAGCTGGTGCGCCAGACGCCGCAAGGCGAGTCGATCACCGAATTTCGCCCGTTCTACTCGCTGCGCCACGGCCAGATGCCCGCCAAGGATGGCCATTACTGGGTGATGCGGCGCGATGACGCGATCAGCGAAAAAAGCCCCGGCTATGAGACCGAGATTTCCATCGTCGACATCGATTTTGATCCGGCAGCGATTGAAACCGATACCCTGAGCTTGGAATTGAGCTGTACTAACCGCGATCTGCCGGCGCAACTTACCTATGGCCTGCGCGGCGGCGACCTGTTCCTGGAAGGCGGATCAAGCGTGCGCAGCATCAACTTCCTGCGCAAGCCGACCGAGTCGCACCGTTTTGAGCGGGGCCGCGGCGCGCACTGGCGCTTGATCTCGCACCTGTCGCTGAACCATCTGTCGCTGTCGGGCAGCGGCCTGGAAGCGTTCCAGGAAATGTTGACCCTGTATGACTTGCCCCGATCGGCAACCTCGCAACGGCAGATCAGCGGCATTGCGGCGATCGACCACAAGGCGGCGAACGCCTGGCTGCCAGGCAATCCCTTCGCCTGCCTGGTGCGCGGCCTGGAAGTGCGGCTGACGCTCGATGAGGAAGCCTTCGTCGGCAGCGGCATCCATGCGTTTGCCCATATCGTTGAATGTTTTCTCGGCCTGTACGTGCATGCCAACAGTTTCACGCAACTGGTGGTGCTGTCGAAAAAATCGGGAGAGGAGTTGTTGCGATGCAAACCACGCAGCGGCGATTTGAGCCTAGTGTAATCGAGCGCCTGTTCGCCGAGCCTTACCGCTTCCAGTACTTCCAGGCGGTACGCATGCTTGAACTCTGGCTGGTTCGCAACGGCATGGCGCGCGAGGGCGCGGTGGCCAATTTCCTGCGCTTTCAAAATTCGCTGTCGCTCAACTTTGCGCCCAGCCAGCTTGAAGCGGTGCATGCCGAACCGCGCGCGCTGGGCGCCCTGGCGGCCGACATGCGCGCGCTGGGTGCGGCCGTGCGGCACGGCGAGCTGAAATACGTCCGCATCACGCCTGCCTTCATGGGCTTTCTCGGCGTGGCCGGCGCGCTGCCGGCCCATTACACCGAAAGCATCGCCGCGCACCAGCTATACGAAAAGGACGAAGGACCGCGCGCCTTTCTCGACACTTTTTCCAGTCGCGCACTGGCGCTGTTCTACGAAGCGTGGAGCAAGTACCGCCTGGAACTCAAATACCAGCTCGATGGCAGGGACAAGTTCTTGCCGCTGCTGCTATCGCTGGCGGGCCTGGGCCATGCGTCGCTGCGCCAGCGCCTGTACGACGATGGCGATGGCGTCCTCGACGAGTCGGTGGGTTTTTTTGTCGCCGCCATGCGGCACCGGCCGCCATCGGCGGTGGCGATCGGCCAAGTATTGTCCGCCTATTTTGGCCAGTCCATCAAGGTGACCCAGTTTGTCGGCTGCTGGTACGACGTGCCGCGCGACCAGCAAAGCTGCCTGGGTGGCATGAACGCCATGCTGGGTTCGACCGCGCTGGTCGGCGCGCGCGTCTGGCAGCGCGATTTGCGCATGCGGCTGGTCGTCGGCCCGCTGGCGCGCGTCCATTTCGACGCCTTTCTGCCGGGCGGCGCGGCGGCACGCGCGCTGGAAAAAATGCTCACCATGTTTACCGGCTTGTGCCTCGAATACGAAGTGCAACTGGTGTTGCGCGCCGATGATGTGCACGGCGTCACGCTGGAGCAACCGCGCAGCGGCGGGCGGCTGGGCTGGGACAGTTTCCTGATCACCGCCGGCGCCGCGCAAGACCGCAGCGACGTGCGCTACGAACTGCATACGCTGGCATGAACCATCTTCTCTTTTTTAGCCGTTTCCACACAAGGACCTTTGCCCCATGAGCATCAACCTCAAGACGCTGATCAGCAAGCTCAATGACACCAGTCGCACCGCCGCCACCCGCGCCGCCGGCATCTGCGTCGGCCTCGGACAATACGAGGTCGACCTGGAACATCTGTTCCTGGCCCTGCTGGAACAGCCGGCCAGCGACTTTGCGCTGATCGCCCGCCACAGCGGCATCAGCGTCAGCATGCTCGAAGCGGACCTGCAGGCCGAAGTGGCGCGCCTGCAGACCGGCAATGCGCGCACCCCCGTGTTTTCGCCAAGGTTGCCGAAGCTGTTTGAAAACGCCTGGCTGATTGCGTCGCTCGACGTGCAGGCAGGCCGCCAGGCCAGCATCCGCAGCGCCCATCTGCTGCAGGCGTTGCTGACCGACCCGGAGCTGGCGCAGCTGGCTTACCGCGGCTCGAAACTGTTCAATACATTCAAGCTCGATGACCTGAAGCACAACCTCGACAAGATCACGCAAGGCTCGCAGGAGGCGGCAGGCGTCTCGGCTTCCGATGGCGATGACGGGGAGGGCGGCGAGGGAGGAGGAGACCCCGTCGGCGAACTCGAAGGACGCGCGGCCGCCTCGAAAACCCCGGCACTGGACCAGTTCACCACCAAGCTGACGGCGCGCGCGCGCGACGGCAAGGTCGACCCGGTGATCGGGCGCGATGCCGAGATACGCCAGGCGATCGATATCCTGATGCGCCGCCGCCAGAACAACCCCATCCTGACGGGCGAGGCGGGCGTGGGCAAGACGGCCGTGGTCGAAGGACTGGCCCTGCGCATCGCGCAGGACGACGTGCCCGATGTATTGAAGGGCGTCGAGATCCATACGTTGGACATGGGTCTGCTGCAAGCCGGCGCCAGCGTCAAGGGCGAGTTCGAGAACCGCCTGAAAAACGTCATCGATGAAGTCAAGAAAAGCCCGCACGCCATCATCCTGTTCATCGACGAAGCGCACACCATGATCGGCGCCGGCGGCACGGCCGGCCAGAACGACGCGGCCAACCTGCTCAAGCCGGCATTGGCGCGCGGCGAGCTGCGCACGATTGCCGCCACCACCTGGGGCGAATACAAGAAGTACTTTGAAAAGGACGCCGCGCTGGCGCGCCGCTTCCAGGTCGTCAAGATCGAGGAGCCGAGCGAGGAACTGGCCTGCGCCATGTTGCGCGGCATGGCGCCGCTGATGGAAAAGCATTTCAATGTGCGCATCTATGACGAAGCCATCACCGAAGCGGTACGGCTGTCGCATCGCTACATCATGGGTCGCCAGCTGCCCGACAAGGCCATCAGCGTGCTCGATACCGCCTGCGCCAAGGTAGCGCTGAGCCAGAACGCGACGCCGGCCCTGCTGGAAAACCTGGTCAAAAAGCTCGACCGCATCGATGCCGAAGTCGCTACGCTCGAACGTGAGGAAAAGAGCGGTGGGAACCACCCGGTGCGCCTGAAAGACTTGCGCGCGCAGCGCAGCACCGCTGCAAGCGAGCATGCGGTACTGGCCGCGCGCTGGGAAAACGAAAAGACCCTGAGCGGGAAGGTCAAGGCGGCCCGCCATGACCTGGAAAGCGCGGGCGCCAGCCAGGCAGGCACGAAAGCGGACGCCAGCCAGGTCGGCGACCTGCAAGCCTTGCTCAAGGACTTGCGCGCACTGCAGGGCGAAACGCCGATGGTGCCGGTGCAGGTCGACGGTCACGTGGTGGCGGAAATCGTCGCTGGCTGGACCGGCATCCCGCTCGGCAAAATGGTCAAGGATGAAATCCGCACGGTATTGAAGCTGAAGGACATGCTGGAGGAGCGCGTGCTGGGCCAGTCGCATGCGATCGAGGCGGTGGCGCAGCGCGTGCGTACCTCGCGCGCCAACCTGGACGATCCGAACAAGCCGAAGGGCGTGTTCCTGTTCGTCGGCCCGTCCGGCGTGGGCAAGACGGAAACGGCACTGGCGCTGGCCGATGTGCTGTATGGCGGCGAACGCAAGCTGATCACCATCAACATGAGCGAATACCAGGAAGCGCACAGCGTGTCGGGCCTGAAAGGCTCGCCGCCCGGCTATGTCGGCTACGGCGAAGGCGGCGTGCTGACCGAGGCGGTGCGGCGCAATCCGTACAGCGTGGTGCTGCTCGATGAAGTGGAAAAAGCCCATCCGGACGTGCTCGAGCTGTTCTTCCAGGTCTTCGACAAGGGCGTGATGGAGGATGCCGAAGGGCGCGAGATCGACTTTAAAAATACCATCATCATCCTGACCTCGAACGTCGGTTCGAGCATCCTGATGCAAGCCTGCCTGAATGTGGCGGCACCAGACTTGCCGACGCCGGAACAGCTGGAGGAAAAGATCCGCCCGCAACTGGTGAAGACCTTCAAGCCGGCCTTCCTGGGGCGCTTGAAAGTGATTCCGTTCTATCCGATCTCAGACGACGTGCTGGTCAATATCATCGGCCTGAAACTGGGCAAGATCGCCCAGCGCATCACAGCCAATCACAAGGCCGAATTCAGCTACGACGAAGCGCTGGTTGACGCCGTGCTGGCGCGCTGCACCGAAGTCGATTCGGGCGCGCGCAATGTCGACAATATCCTCAACGGCAGCGTGCTGCCCGAGATCGCCGAGTCGGTGCTGGCCAAAATGGCCGAAGGCGCGGCCATCACGAAAATCAAGGTCAGCGCCAGCAAGCAAGGGCAGTTCAAGTACACGATCAAGTAAGCGCTGCAGCCATGGTGCGTGAAAAAGGATGGGTGGCAGATGCAATTTGCCCGCTACAGCACGGACAGCACGGGGCAATCTGTTCACCCCGTTTCAAGCGCGCTCCTGCGATATACATTCCTCGCTACAATAATTGTTAAATATGCAAAGCATAGTAAACGACTGACGGGAACCGCATGCCATCCACTTCAAGCGACAAGATTGCAGACGCGCTGGCTGCTTTCACGAGCGCCACGCGGCTGTACGAACTGACCATCGGCGAGGAGGCGGACAGCGGCTTGCTGGTCGAAGCCTTTGCCGCCGACGAGCAATTGCAGGTGATCGGCGCGCGCGAGATTATCGCCCTGTCCACCAGCGCCCATGTTGCGCTGGCATCCCTGCTGGGCCAGCCTGCCAGCCTGCATATCAGCCTGGCAGACGGCACGCGCACCCAGTTTTCCGGCTACATCAGCGCCGCAGCCATGCTCGGCAGCAATGGCGGACTGGCGCGCTACCGGCTGCGCATCACGCCGTGGCTGTGGCTGCTGACGCAAGTGCGTAACAGCCGCGTCTGGCAAGACAAAACCGTGACAGCCATCGTCGACGAGGTATTGCAGGCGTATGCGCCGCACGCGCTGTGGCGCTGGAGCGACGAGGTCGCGTCGTGCATGCAGGAAGCGGGCGAACGCAGCTATTGTTGCCAGTACCGCGAATCGGATTTCGACTTCGTGCGCCGCCTGCTGACCGAAGAAGGGCTGACCTGGCGGTTTGACGATCAGACTCTGATTGTCTTTGCCGACAGCAGCCAGGCTTGTGCCACGCCCGAGGACGCCAGCAGCGTGCAAGGCAGCGGCATCCGTTTTCATGGCGCGCGCGTCGGCGAGCCGGGCGACAGCGTGCAAGCCTTGAGCGCGCGGCGCAGCCTGCACGTCGGGCTGAGCAGCGTGCTCAGCTACGATTACAAGGCCAAGAAGGCGGTCGCCGCCAGCGTGCCGACGAATATGGTTCTCGGCGGCAAGAACGCGCCGCTGCTGGAAAGCTACGACACACCGGGCCAGTACTGGTACGCCAGCGCCGCCCAGGCGCAGCGCTACGCGCGGTTGCAGATGCAGGCCCATGAAGCGCGCGCGCAGCAGTGGCAGGCGCGCTCGACCGTGCGCACCCTGCGCGCCGGCACGCGCTTTACCCTGACGCAGGGACCGTTGCAGCCAGCCGACGGTGCCGCACCCGAGTATGTCGTGCTGCGCGTGGCCAGCATCGGCGTCAACAACCTGCCGGCGCCGGCCTTGGAGGGATTGGCGGAATTGTTCGGCCCGATAGCGGAATTGCTGGAAGAAAGCGTGGCAGAGTGGGGCGCAGGGTTTCCCGATTTCGCCGCCGCGCTTGCCCAGGCGCAAGCCAGCGGTTACGCCAACTGCATCGACATGATCAGTGCAGCGACCCCGTGGCGTCCGGTGCAAGTTGGCAACGATGCGCGCCAGCACGCCACGCCGACCGCCCTGGGCAGCCAGAGCGCCATCGTCGTGGGCGCCGATGGCAATGACGTGGCCAGCGGCGCCGATGAAATCTATTGCGACAAGCTGGGCCGGGTGCGCATCCGCTTTCACTGGCAGCAAGAGACCGGCGCGACCTGCTGGGTACGCGTGGCGCAGCGTGCGGCCGGCGGCGGCATGGGCAGCCAGTTCCTACCGCGTATCGGCCAGGAAGTGCTGGTGCAATTTCTGGAAAACGATATCGACCGGCCCGTCATCGTCGGCGCGCTGTACAACGGGCAGGGCGAGGGCGGCACCAAACCAACCCCGGGTGGCATTGTGCGTGATCAAAACGATGCCGGCGTGTTCCAGCCGGCGCATGACCACGCCATCGCGGGCCAGGGCAATGTGGCGGGCGGCAACAGTCCGCTGTGGCATGGCGCCGCAGGTGCCAGCGCGGCGCACCGCAATGGCGCAGCGCAATGGGGCATCCGCAGCAAGGAGTTCGGCAAGGCGGGCCGCGCGGCGGGCTATAACCAGCTGTTGTTCGACGACACCGACAGCCAGGGCCGCGTGCAACTGAAAAGCAGTCATGCGGCCAGCGAACTGAGCCTGGGCCATCTGATCCATGTGGCCGACAATTATCGGGGTAGCTTGCGCGGCGCTGGCGCCGAATTGCGCACCGACGCGTATGGCGTGGTACGCGCCAAGGCGGGCTTGCTGGTGAGCAGCTATGTGCTCAGGCACGACGCCGCGCAACGCGATCCGGCCGGCGACAATGCCGGCGGCATGGCATTGTTGAAACAGGCGGTGCTGCTGGGCGACACCTTCAGCCAGGCCGCCAAGACGCACCAGACGGTGGCCTACGCCAGCCACATCGGAGTAGCGAAGCCGGACGCCAGCGCGCTCGACGACAAGGCCGCGCCGCTCAAGGCGATGCTGGCCAGCGTCTCCGGCATGCATGAACAGTTGCCGCAAACAAAGGACGCCATCATCGCGCTTGCCGCCAGGGCTGGACTGGGCGTCGTCGCAGGGCAAGACATGCAACTGGTCAACGGCGAAACCGTCACCGTGATGAGCGGCCAAGATACCCAGTTCAGCAGCGGCGGAAAACTGCGCGTGCATAGCGGCCAGGCCATCGGCATGCTGGGCGGCGTGGTCAAGGCGGGCGAGAACAATATCGGCCTGCAGCTGATCGCCGCCAAACAGGCCATCGACCTGCAGGCGCAGGCCGACGTGCTCAAGGTGCAGGCGCGCGACGAAATCAACGTCATCAGCGCCAACGCGCATGTGGACTGGGCGGCGGCGAAAAGCATTCGTCTGTCGACGGCGGGCGGGGCCAACATCACCATCGAGGGTGGCAATATCACGATCCAGTGCCCGGGCAAGATCACGGTATATGCCGGCAAGAAGAGTTTTATCGGGCCCACGCGCGCACCGTATGTGATGCCGCCATTGCCATCGAGCACTTGCAAAAACTGCATTTTGAGCGCCATGCAACAGGGCGCAGCGGGAGTGCTGCGTTGAGGCCCGACAGCGTTTCGGCATTGCACGGCTGGGTCCGGGCCAGTCTTGAGCAGCAACGCCTGCCTTATTTGTTGCTCGACAGTGCGCAAGCCGAAAACAGCCACCTGATGCTACAGCGCTGGAAAGTACCGTATGCGTCGCTGTTCGAGGAGACCCACGAAGCGAGCCTGCCGGAGATCGCGCCCCTGTTGATACCGCTGTCCGGTCTTGCGCCGACCATGCTGGAAAAAGTCTGCGACTGGGCTGAAAAGCTTGGATATGGCGCGCCTTGCCTGAGCTGGATGGAAAGTCCCTGGCCCTTGCCCGAACTGGCACGGCATTTACGCCAATTTCATGCCGTCGGCCTGAGCGACCAGCAGCAGATGATGCTGCGCTGGTATGACACCCGCATCCTGCCGGTCTGGCTGGCCTGCCTGGAGCCGCTACAGCGCGAGCAATTCGTGGCTGGACTGTTGAACTTGCAGTACATCAACCGTTTTGGCGATGTTGCCGTCCTGCTGGATGTCGACACAGCCGGTGCTGCGCCGGACGCTGCGCTCATGGACTCGCCTCTCATCCATCTGGATGATGCGCAATACGGCATGCTGGTCGATGCCGGCGACGCCGATACGCTGATCAGCCATTTGCGGCGCGTGATCACCGACGAAACCAACGATACCCCGCCACGGCTGCTATATGAATTCGTCGCCCGCTACCAGCAGCGCGCACTGGCCGCTGGCATCGACGACCTGGACCGCCAGACGCAGTACCTGCTGCTGGCCCTGTATACCTCCGGCGCCGGCATCGAACACCCCGATTTCATTGCCCTCATGCAAGACCCACCCACCTCTATCGAAAGTTTCTATGAAGCCATGCAAGCCTTGTCCGACGACGTATGGGAAGCCGGCCCACCCTTATGGGGCATTCAGCATGAAGCTTGACCAACTGCCGGCACTGGCACTGTGCCTGAGTTTGGCTTTGGCATTTGCCGGTGGCAACGTCGCGGCGCAGACAGCGGCCAAGGCCGCACCGCAGGCGTCAAGCACGGTGAAACATGCAAAGCTGAAACCGGCCGACACCGCTAACCTGGTCAGTCATTTGCGGCGCGTGATCACCGATGAAACCAATGACACGCCGCCACGCGTGCTGAACGCTTTTGTCGCGAAATACCAGCAGCACGCGCTCGATGCAGGAATCGATGACCTCGACCGGCAAACCCAATACGTATTGCTGGCTTTATACACATCAGGCAAAGCCATGGAACAGCCCTTGTTTATTGCATTCATGAAAAACCCACCCGCATCGCTCGATGCTTTTTATGACGCGCTGCAAGCCTTGCCGAAAACCGTTTGGGAAGCGGGGCCGCCGCTGTGGGAGGCGTATGACCCCAAGGGATAAGCGACTCCTAAAGTTGATTTAATTTTCATTTCAATCTCAGGATGTATTTGGTCAACGAATTTCAGGAACTCAGATGATCAAAAGACTATTTTCAAAAAAATTTACTCAATGTATTTTTATGTATTTTGATTGCATTTTCAAATGCGGCATGTGGCAAGGAAAACATGAAAATTAGCGTGAATCTCACCGCCTACAATCATACCGAACATGGAGTTGGTAGTTATATTGTAAAACTTGCGACGGTTCCTGGACTGAGGCTGGATTTCTTGCTCCAGGTCAGGGTGGTGGAGGTGAAACTTGTTGCCTTTCGATCCCTGCTGTATGGAAAAAGGGGATGGAATTCACCGTTATCATGGACACTATAAAAGACGGAAAAGATGTCAGAGTGGAGAAAGTAGTGCCCGTACCACCTTATGTGGCCTCTGATGCTGGTAGATTTCTCGTTCATTTCCTACATGATGGACGATATAAAGTATTTGTGACTAAATATTTACTTGGGCATCAGAAATATCCACTCTCTGGAAAAGAAGCTGAATTAAAACATGGAGTGCCGCTTGAAATAATATGGAAGTAGGTTCTTGTGGGATTGATTGATTAAATTTACTTTTGTTTATTTGTTGAAAATTATTTTTATGACTCCATTTAAACATCGATTAAGTTTTTCTGTTTTTTCTATTTTTCTTTTATTCTCAACTGTGGCTTGCAATAAAGAATTAATGAAAACCGCTGTGAGTCTTACTGCGTATAACCATACCGAAAATGGTGTTGGAAGCTATATCGTGACGTTAGATGATGGTTCTTCAGCTGAGGCCGGTTATTTGGCGCCAGGGGAAGGTGGTGGAGGGAAAACTTGCTGTCTTTTTATACCTGCAACCTGGAAGCCCGGTATGAATGCGACCATTGCCATGCATATATTAGAAAATAGTAAGCCGCTCAGAGTGGAGAACACGGTTTCTATACCTCGTTACAACTCTTCCGATGCCGGCAGGTTTGTCGTTCATTTTCTTCACGATGGCAGCTTAAAGGTTTTTGTAAAAAAATACTTGTTGGGACATCGTAAGTATCCACTTTCAGGTAAGGAGGCGGAACTGGAGCCGGGTATTCCACTGGAAATAATATGGGAGTAAGTTTTTTGATGTGAGTGTTCTTTGCAGCATTTACTATCAATTCATGAAGTGTATGATGAATTTATTTGGAAAGAAATTGGGTTGTGTTCTTTTATATATTTTTCTATTATTTTTGAATACTGCTTGCAGTAAGGAATCAATGAGAATAAGCCTGAATATGACGGCGCATAATCATACCGAACATGGTGTTGGAAGCCATATCGTGACACTCGATGACGGATCTTCAGCCGAGGCCGGTTATTTGGCGCCAGGGGAAGGTGGTGGAGGGATAACTTGTTGTCTTTCAATACCGTTCGTATGGAAACCTGGTATGAAAGCAACGATAGTCATGGACACGGTAAAAGGTGATAAGTGCATCCGAGTCGAGAAAATAGTATCTATACCTCAATACACTTCTTCCGATGCTAGCATATTTGTTGTTCACTTTCTTCACGATGGAAGCCACAAGATTTTTGTAACTAAATACTCGTTAGGACATCGGAAATATCCGCTTTCTGGCAAGGAAGCAGAACTAGATCCGGGAGTGCCGCTAGAAATAATATGGGAGTGAATTTTTTGATGTGAATGTGCTTTGTTATAATCTATTTTCAATTACTGGAATACTATGATGAATTTATTTAGAAAGCGATTTGGTTGCGTTTTTTTATGTGGTTTTCTTTTGTTTTCAAATATGGCTTGTGGCAAGGAAAAGATGATGTTGCCAGTCAATGTAAGTGGATACAATCATACCGAGCACGGGATCGGGGGTTATTTAGTATCCTTGTCGACGGGGGCGGAAGTGGAAGTAGGCTATCTCGATGCGGGTGCTGGTGGCGGTGGATACACTTGTTGCCTTTCAATTCCGGTCGTATGGCAACCGGGGATGACGGCGACAATTCGCATGAGCACCATAAAAAATGGAAAAGAAATTAGTTTGGAAAAAACTGTTCCAGTACCTAAATATGTATCAAGCGATGCCGGAATGTTTATAGTGCATTTTTTGCATAATGGAAATTACAAAGTATTTGTGACTAAATATATATTGGGGCATCGAAAGTATCCGCTCTCGGGCAAGGAGGCAGAGCTTAAGCCAGGTGTGCCAGTGGAAATTATATGGGAGTAACTCTATTTTAAAAATTGTTTATGGAGCTTTTATAAATGTCTATTATTTATACTGGTCGTAAGGCGCCCTTGGATGGACGACGCATACTTACTCCAAAAGAATCGTCGCAGCGCGCAAAAGCCATGGCATGTGTCAGATCACCTCATAAAACTGAGTGTCAAGGACAGATTTACATCGGACTGTTTTATGATGGTAGCGGAAATAATGCTGCGTGGAGGCAAGTTGATTCGGTTGTTAACCCGAAAAATCTTACACAACGGGAACGGAACAAGCACAGCAACGTTGCCAAGTTGTGGGATGCGCATCTGGAGGAACCTGAAAATGGTTTTTTCCGTGTTTATGTGCCAGGCGTAGGTACACCATTTTCTGCTATTGGCGACACTATTCCAACGCTTAACGATAATGCTGGTGGCGGATTTGGTTATATGGGGGCCGATAGAATAAATTGGGGTATCACCTCGCTGTTCAATGCAGTGCATATCTACTTGACAGGATCAAAATTAATTGATAACGACGCACAGCGGGTGTTGGTCAATTTGATGAGTTCACAAATGCTGCTCGGGTTGGAAGGTGTGCAGCGGTGGACAATGCTGACGTCGCTTGAGGAAAAACTGGCGCGTGTCGTCAAAACTCATCAGCGCAAGCTCAAGCAAATCAACGTATCCATCTTCGGCTTTTCCCGTGGCGCGGCCGAAGCGCGCGCCAGTGCGCACTGGCTGCATCAGGTATTCGAACGGGAAACCGGCGCATTTGAGTTGGCAGGCGTCCCCATACGCATAGGCTTCCTGGGAATTTTCGATACCGTCGCCGCCGTTGGCGTCGGAGACGTAACGCCAGTCACTTTTGGACATATGGCTTGGGGAAACGGAACCCAGAGCATTCATCCCGTAGTTGAAGAGTGCACCCATTTCATTGCTTTGCACGAACAGCGCGCGAGTTTTCCGCTGGAATCGGCGACAGGGCGTGGCAATGTTGGCTACCCTGGCATGCATTCCGATGTAGGTGGAGGGTATTACCCAGGCGAGCAGGGCAGATCCATGCCGAGCTGGGGGCCTTCGCCGCATCTGTCGCAGATTCCCTTGATCGACATGCATTTCGCCGCCCTGAAAGCCGGTGCGCCCTTACGCACTCTGAATGAGATGAAAGAGGTAAAGCGCGAGGCGCTCATGCATTCTTTTGCCACCGACCCAAGACTGATCTCCTCCTACAACAACTGGCTGACGCATAACGGCATCAAGGGCGCTGACGTGAAGACCTTTACCGAGGCGCATACAAAACAATATCTGCGCTGGCGCGGCATGTTGCACGCGCAGGGAAAAGAGCAGCTGAAGACCAGGCGCTTTTTCAAGGAATCCGACCAGCCGGGCCAGAAAGATTTACTGGAGGCCGATACCGATCTGGGGATATACCTGCGCTCGTGGCGCGAACGAAAGAAGGCCAATGCGACCACGATGGGGTGGCTCGGTGAACGTGCCAAGACTGTTCTGCATCGCGTCAGCCCGGCTGGCATGCTGTTTGTGGAAGAAGGAAAAGACCCCTTAAGCGACTGGGAAGATCGGTTTTTGAAAATCATGACGGAAGGCGCGCAGCCGCCGGCTGGCTGCGTCACGCTGTTTGAAGATTATGTGCACGATTCCCGCGCCGGCTTTCGCATCCTGGGCAAGCACGAGCCGGTATGGCTGACGGGCGGCTACGGCCGCTTCCGCCACGTGTTCGCGCAAAGCGATGATTATTCGAACATGTCGAATATCGCCAATGAATCGCTGAAGGCGGTCAAAGCAGCGGGCGATGCGGCCGTGACCTACTTCCAGCAGTTGTATGGCTACACCGTCAGCACTTATCGTATGGCGCGCAAAAAGATTGCCGCGACCGCGCGGGGGGTGTCCGAGGCCGAAAAGCTGCTGGAACGGCGGGCGGTGGAGACGTACAAGGAAACGAGCCGGATGATCGTCGATGGCGCCACCCGCGTCGGCCACGGCGTGCACGATGCCGGAGTCGAGGCGGAAAAAAAATTGGACCGCGCAGTCAAGACCGCGAAAAACTCCATGCAGCAAGCCAGTCAGGAAGCCCGGCTCTATTATCAGGCAGAAAAGAAAATCATTATAAGATATGCCAATGCAGAGGCTGAGTGGCTGGCGCAGCTGAAAAAGCGCTGGCGCGAGGAAGACCGGGAAAAATCGAAATAATACTGAGCCAGGCACAAACCTTCACGCCATGGCGGCGGTAGACGCACCGCCATGGCGTGAACATCGATTTTAGCCATTGCCGGGCGGCTGCACGCCCAGCAGTTCTTCGATATGCGCGAGCGAACCGGCGTCCTTGACCACCGAGCGCAGCCAGCTGTGCAAGTCCTGGTCTGCGGCATTGGCGGCCTTGTCGGCAAAATAGGAGACGGGGCTGTGCGGTTCGCTGCGGCGGAAGAACTGCGCCACGGCACGCAGTTGCTCGATTGCCTGTGCGCGGGTGGCGATGGCGCCGGGCGGGCCGGCCGGGATCGCCGGCACGGCCGGCGTCATCGCGCTGTCAGCAGCAGGAACGCCACTGGCGGCGGGGACTGCGGCTGGCGCCACGCCGGTACTGGCGGGCATCACGCGCAGCATCGCTTCGACGGCTTCGCGCGCCGTGGAAAAGGCAGGGCTGTCGTTGCCCAGCCTGGCGTCGACGACTCTTTCAAGCTTGCGCAGCGCTTCCAGGCAATCTTGCGCGTCGACGGCGAAGCTGGCGCAAAAGGCGGCCGAGTTGTTGCGCCGCGCCGCTTCCATGTCGGACAACTTGACGCCCTCATGCTGCCTGGCGGAATCACCCGGGCCGGCCTGGCGCCGCGCGGTCTCGAAATCGATGGTGGAAAAAGCGCCGCCCGGGCCTGCCGTGAGGGGCACCTCGCGCAGCAGCGCGGGGATGCGCGAGAGTATCCAGCTGAGGTTGCCGATGCGCTGCTCCTGGTCGCCGTCCTCGGCTTCCGGGAACAAACCCCGATCCCAGAATTTTTCGCACAGCCCGGCCAGCACCAGCAAACCTTCTGCCATGCCGCGCAGGTGGTAGCGTTTGGTGCCCGCTTCGGTCAGCCATACCGCCAGGCGCAGATCCTTGCTGCTGCCGGCAAGCAGGCCGGCGCAGCTGCGCACGACGAAGTCCCAGTCAGCCTCCTTGAGGTCGGCGACCCATTCGCCCTGGTCGAGCGAGGGGTCGTCGAATTTGCGCGCCAGGGTAATGGCGTCGAGTTCGGGCGAAAACGCCAGGTCCACGCCTGCCGGTTGTTCATTGCTGATCGGGAGTAATAACTGTTCGGCTGAAAACATGTGGTCCTCTGATTCCTCTGATGGATGGTTATTGCGCCATGCGAAATTCAATGCGCCGGTTGCGGGCGCGCCCGTCCGCCGTGTCATTACTGGCGATCGGCCGGTCGGAGCCCTGGCCCGACGCCGTCAGCAGGTCGCCATGGATGCCTTTCGATGCCAGGTAGTATTTGACGGCTTCGGCCCGCGCCTGGCTCAGGCTCTGGTTACTGGCGCGCAAGCCCTGGTTGTCGGTATGGCCGATGACTTCCACTTTGCGGCCGGCCAGCTTTTGCATGGCTGCCGCCATTTCATCAAGGATGGCACGGCCCGATGGCGTCAGCGTTGCCTTGCCGCTTTCAAACTCGATCGTGCGGTTGGCCAGGGTGGTGTCGAGTACGCCTTGCTCGCTGGCCGACACGCGCAGGCCATTGTTGACGGTGTAGGTAGGATTGAGGCTGGTGGCGATATCGCTGGCGATTTTTTGCCGCTGCGCCTCGTTGGCCACTTCACCGCGCACGCTGACGACGCTGCCGTCGATCTTCAGCTGGCCGCGGCTGATCTGCTTGAGGTTGGGCGACAGCAGCTTTTGCACATAGGCGTTCCAGTTGGCAGGCAAGACCACCTGACCGACCGCAATCTGGTCGACCACCTTGTCGGCGCCGTACAGTTCGCGCAGGCGTGCCAGCACGGCGGCTTTGCTCGCTTCGTCGGGCACGGTGCCGGCGGCCAATACCTGGCCTGGCTGCGGCGTGGCGGCCGTGGGTATCGATATGGGCGCTTGCGCTGAAGCGGACATGGCGGCCAGCGCCATGCCGAGGAAGAGAACGATCCGGGATACGCGCATGGTCAGGTTCCGATAAAGGCGGCGCGCAAGGAATCGTGCGCCGATTTGAGCGAGAGGTTGGCTTGTGCCAGATAGGTCGATACTTTCTTGATCGCATAGTCGTTGCCGACGTGTTCCTCGACCCAGTCCAGGTCGTCGAACGCGATATGGTGATCCAGTGCCGCTTGCGGATTCATCAGCACATGCAGGGTCTGCGCCGATGCGCCGGAAAATCCCAGCACCAGCGTCTGGCGACCGCGCAGCCGCGTGATGAACAGCGCCAGCTCGAAGTCGGCACGCGCCAGGAACGGCGTGATCAGGTGCATCCAGAACGCCGCCACCATGTTGCGGTACAACGGGTCGGCCGGCAGCGGCAATTCGAGACTTTTTTCCAGTCGGCTGGAACTGCTGGCCATCACCGGCTGCAGCAGCAGGCCCAGCGCCAGCAGCACCTGCCGCACCGTGCCCGTGAAACCGGTGGGCGCCAGCAGCGCGTCGAGTTCGCCCACGGTCTGCATGTCGAGGAAATCGTTGAAAGTGGCTTCATAGGCGGCGGCACGCAGGTCGAGGTCGATGCTGGCATGGCTTGCCGCGTGCAGCGCGTTGCCTGCATCGGGGCCGCGCATGTCATTGCTGAGCCCCTCGCAACGGTTCCACAGGCGCGACAGCACCAGCGGACTGTTGGCGACAAACGCGGCCGGCTGGTCCACTTCCATGGTGCTCATCATCAGGAAGGGAAAACGGCGCGACGAGGCATCGCTGCTGGCGGCGATATGGCCGGCGATGGCGCGCCCCCGGCGCGGGCCGATAAAGGCGAAATGCATGGGCGGCAGCGCATCGTAGGTCAGTTTCCAGCGCGCGTCGGCGCTGAGCAGGTCCATCGCTTGCGCCAGCCAGTCGTCGAGGATCTTCAGCAGGGCCGGGTTGTCGCTGGCCTTGACGAAGTCGCCGCGGCTAGGCAGCTTGCCAAAGTAGCCGATCGGGGTGGCGGTGGTGCGGGTCATGGCGCGACGGCGGCGTTGGCCGCATTGCCGGTGACGGTGGGGGCGGCACCAGGCGCATTCACGGCCGGCACGCTCTGGGCCACGATTTCCGGCAGCTTCAGGCTGCGGAAGCCCGCGGCGCCCGAGGCGGTGCTTGGCGCAGCGGCCGGCGCCGGCGTGGCGACGATCTTCAGGTTGGCCGCCACGCTCACGCCGCTGTTTTCCCAGCTCAGTTCGAATACGCCGCCATCCTTGCGCTTGCGCTTGGCCGAATCGATCATTTTCTTCAGGCCGAAATGGCCAAGCTCGTTGAGCAATATGACCGTGCGGCCTTCCGGCGTAATCGCGCTGATGCGCGCGCCTGGCGTACCTTGCGGATTCGGCCAGACCATATGGATCCACGGCTGCGGCTGGCCGCGCCAGCGCAGCGCCTGTCCATCGATTTCGATCGTGTACTCGGTGGCGCCGACGGCGGCCAGCGCCTGCAGGTCGAAACGGGTTTGCGCTTCGCCGGCGCCGGCCGCCGTGGCCACGCCATTGGCGCTGAGCGGAGCAATCCAGCCGGGGAAGCTGGCCACCACAGACGGCGCCAGGCCGATGCCCATGTTGGCCCAGGTCTTGGCGCTGAGTGAATCGCCACGGCGCACCACCAGCGGGCCGATGGTGGTATTGAAGAACTTGGCGATGCTGCCTTCCGGTCCGAACACCTGGCCGATGTCGGCATTGCTGGCCTCGCTACCCGAGGCGGGCGAGAACGGATACTTGGGCGCCAGGGTTTTCTGGAACGGTTCGAGCACCTGCGCCAGCCAGACCTTGTTGATTTCAGTCTCGGTCGGCTTGATGATGACGGCGAAGGTCTGCATCAGCGGGCGTACCAGCAACGGCCGGATCGCCTGCTTTTGCGCATCGGTCATACCGGTCAGCATCTGTTCGTCCACGTATTTGAGCGCATCGGCCAGTTCCGAGCCGGTGCCATCCAGCGTCTGCTGCATGAACTGCTTGGCGCCGGGGCCGGTATCGCCCTGGTTCTTGATCTGGTTGAAACGGGCGCGCAGCTTGGACAGCGCGTCCATGTAGCCGCGCATCAGCGAAGCGTCCTTGTCCTTGGTAACGACCAGGCGGGCCACGCCGGAGAACTCGCGGCCCACCGGTCCCATCGGCAAGGCGCTGGTGGTGGGCGCGCCGCTGCCGCTGCCGACGTTGACGTTGATGCCCGAGGGTTTCTGGCGCAGGATGGTTTCCTTGAACCAGCCCATCATGCCGCGCTGGGCGCGCTGCAAGCCCTGGCCCAGCAGCGACGGGTTGTCCCACGAGGTTTCCTTGTATACCGTTTCGATCAGCTTGTTGATCGGCGAGGTTTGCGGATCGCCGAGCCGGTTCATGGCCGCCGCCGCACTGTCGAAGCCGTTCAATTCGCGGATGCTGACGCCCTGGATGAATTTCTGCCATTCCTTGGCGTAATCCGTCTTGTACAGCTCGACCAGCGCTTTCTGGATCTGCTCCGGGCTGCCTTCGAGGGTCAGGTCATCCTTCGACGCCGTTTTCAGCACCCAGTCGGCGCTTTGCAGTTCGCGGTTGGCCGCCTCCTGGAAGGCTTGCTGGATGAATTGTTCCCAGGCGTCGCGCGTGAAAGTACCGGGAATGGCGTAGCTGCCCAGCACCAGCTCCTTGTCCTGCTCGCCGACGATGCGCGCCACTGTCATCGAGGCGAAGCGCGTGGCGGCGCGTGCCTTGACGTCGGCGTACACGCGTTCGCGCGCCGGCATGCCCCGCACCACGCGGCGCAGGCTGTCGCGCGACTGGTCGACCAGCGCCAGCTTGCTGTCGATCCGCGGCCAGGACGGGTCGTTGATCTGGGTGAGGTAAAACGAAATCATGCGTTCGGCGCTGCGTATCATCTGTTCGCGTGGCATGTTGCCGCGGTTGCTGTCGAGCCAAACGCGCCAGAAACGGGTCAGCTGGTCATTCAAGTGGCTCGCTTCGGCGCGCGACTTGTCGCTCAGCATCAGATAGGTTTTCAGGGCGTTATAGGCGTCTTCCACATTCGCCGGCGAGGCATCCTTGAACTGCTGCGCGCCAAGGTTGACGGCAGCGGCCGTGGCTGGTGGTGCGGCGGCAGGGGCGCTGGCCAGGGCCACCGTCGGCGTGGCGGCCACCGGCGTGGCCAGGGTGCCGGCCGGCGCGGGCAGGGTGGCGGCCGCACTGGCCGACACCGCGCCGGACTGCGGCGTGCTGGCCATCGGCTGCAAGCGGCTGGCGCCGGCATTGACCTCGGCCAGGAAGGCTTCCAACGATTGGGCGACCGGGCCCAGCATCACTTCACGCACACCCGAAAAGTATTCTTCGCGCAGTTTTCGCTCCAGCAATTCTCCCTGGTACAGGCCCAGGCCCAGCGAGATAGGCCGGCTGTTGCGGTAGGAATCGAGCTGCTCGATTCGGTCCTGCATGATTTCCAGCGCTTCGAAACGCGATTGCAAGTCGAGCCGCTTGTCCTGTACCTTGATCGCCTGGTCCAGGTCGGCCTGCACGTTGGCCACCAACTGACGGTTGGCCATATAGGACCAGCTCCAGCCGGCCAGCGCCAGGCCCACCAGCGCGGTGGCGGCAAAGAAGGTGGCGTAGCGCACGCGGGTCTTGGCTGGACTGGCGTACTGGGCGACCAGTTCCTTGTCGGCGAAGATCACCTTGCGGAACAGATTGAGCAGGAAATAGCCATGCTGGTCCTGCACCTCGTTGTGTTGCTGCGGCTGCAATTTCAAATCGAAGCGCTGCGCCACGCGTTCCGATGAGGCCGATACCGACATGCCTTCCTGTAACGCACTGGTGAAATAGAAGCCGCGCATGACGGGCTTGAACTGGAACGGGTTTTCCTCGAACAGGGTGGCGATGAAGGCGCGCAGCGACCCCTTGATCGCGCTGAACTCGAGCGGGAAGGTAAACACGCCCGGCGGCATGCGTTCGTTCTGCTGCAGCGCCATGCTGGCCAGGCTCAGCTCTTTTAAGCCGTCATACAGCTCGTCGAAACGCTGGTCGAACTGCTCCAGCACGTCCTGTTTAGAACTGGTCTGGCTGTAGGGCAGGGTGGCACCCCATACCCGGTCGCGTTCGCCCCGTTCGGTATCCTGGAAAAATTCGTTGAAACCGGTAATCAGGTCGGCCTTGGTGAACACCACGTAGACGGGCGCGTGGACTTCCAGTTTTTCCGTCAGTTCCTGCACCCGCTGGCGCAGGTTCTTGGCCAGGTTGATGGCGAATTCGGGCCGGCTGCCGGTCAGTTCAGCAATGCTGACGGCGATGATGATGCCGTTGATCGGGGCGCGCTTGCGGTGTTTTTTCAGCAGCGCCAGGAAGCCGAACCATTCGGCGCGGTCTTCGTCGTTGACGGAATAGCGGCCCGCCGTGTCGAGCAGGATACCGTCGGTGGTGAAGAACCAGTCGCAATTGCGGGTGCCACCGATGCCTTGCACGATCTTGCTGTCGGCAAAAGGAAATTGCAGGCCAGAATTGGCGATCGCCGTGCTCTTGCCGGCCGCCGGATTGCCGATGACCATATACCAGGGCAACTCGTACAGGGCCGCGTCGCCCGACAACTGGCCCAGCTTGGACGTCTTGATGGTGCCGATCGCCGCAAGCATGCGCTTGCGGATGGCTTCGGTTTCCTCGCGCTGTGTGGGGCCTGCCTTGGGCGCCGTACCGGACGTCTGCTGTTCCAGCATGCCGCCGAACCGGGTGGCGTCGCGCTGGCGGCGCCAGCGCCGCAGCCACCAGACCACGCTGGCGAACAGCAGGACCAGCGCCAGCGGCGGCACGATCCATACCAGCGGCCATTCAAAGATGACGGCGCAACTGGCCAGCAGCGCGGCCAGTGCCACGAAGCCGATGGCGAACAGGCTGAAACGGGTAGTAATGGAATGCCAGAATCGTTGCATCATAATATGAGGGGCGAGAGGTTGATAGGCATGGTGGATGGAATGGTCATGTCGCTGCGAGGGATTCAGGGGCAAGGGCCACCGGCCCCACCACCACGGCGGCCCGCTGGAACGCGTCGAGGTTGCTCAGGCATAGCACCTGGCTGGCATTGTCGGCCGCCTCGTGCCACGCCAGCACCAGCGCCGCCAAGGTGGCCACCTGGCCGCTCTGGCCGCAGGCCGCCGCCACGCTCAGTACGTCGTTGCTGAGATCGATATCGGGCAGCAGCGTGCCGGCATTGTTCATCAGTTCGATCATGCGGCTGGAGCGCTGGTCGGCATCGGCGTATAGCCGCGTGATCGCGGCCGGGGCGACAGACGCCGCCGATATCGCCTTGCCGCCCAGCTCGGCCAGCAAGGTGGCATCGCCATGGCCGCGGCTGTCCGCTGACTGGCCACGCACGGCCATGCTGGCATGGTGCAGCAGTACCGGTGTGTCCACCTGCAGCGCCGCAGCCTGGGCCGCATCGGCCAGCAACAGGCCGGCCGCGCCTTCACCGGGAATCTGCCCGCCCGGCTGGGCGTTATGGAACAGCAGGCCGCGTGCGGCCCAGTCATGCACGGTCAGTTCGCCGATATGCGAAGCGCAGGCCAGCACGATGGCCAGGCAAGGCAGTTCTTGCAAGGCAGTCTGCGCGGCCAGCTGTTCGATCAGCGCCAGCGGCCCGCTGTCGCCGGCCAGGTGCACGCTGAGCTTGGCGGCAGGCCAGCCTTGCTGTTGCGCTTGCGCATGCAGCCAGGCGGCGCCCGTGTCGCACTGCGGCTTGTCCCAATCGGGTGGCAACAGCAGATGCAGTTGCAGGGTAGGCAGCGGCAGGGCGGCGCGCGATCCCGGTTGCGCCGCCTTGTAGTCGTCGAGCGTCGTGTGCATCGCCGCTTCCTGCATCAGTTCGGTCAATACCTCAGCGCCCAGCGCCAATGCGCGCAAGTGTTCGGCATCAAAATGCGCTGCTGCGTCCTGCATCGTATCGGCCGGACGGGTACGCAGCCAGTCGTCCAGCACTGCCTTTTGCTCATGTTCATCGAGGTCCGCCACGCGGGCGCTCATCACCGGGTAGCCTTGCGCATCGGTCAGCTCCGGATCGAGTTCAGGACGCTGCCGCTTGTCCTGCAGCGCGGCCGCCAGTTCCGGCGCCGAGGCGCCACCCGGCATGCGCAGTGCGGCGGCCGCCAGGTGCAGCGGCGCGCGCGGCGCAGGGGCATTGCCGGACGCCCTGGCGTCGGCGGCATCGGTCAGCGCGGGTACCGCAGCCGGCACGGCCAGCCTGGCCAACAGTTTCTTGCCCAACCACCAGCTTATGAGCAGCGCCAGCGGCAACGCCAGCATGGTGCCGGCCAGGTCGCCTGTCGATGGCATGCGCGTGCTGTTGCGCCAGTACCAGATTGCGCCGCCCCAGCACAAAGCGAACACGACCAGTATCAGCAGGCTGCGCCGCAGCCACGGGCGCATCAGCGCGCTCCCTTGCAGTGGCGGCCGGACGTCATAGCTGATCCGTGGTGGCTTGCTGGCTGGCGATCAGCACCGCGCCACAACTGGTTTTATCGCCTTGGCGGGCCACCGGTTTGCCATCGACGATCCAGCTGGCGTCGCCGCTGACGATGGGGCAAATGCCATGGCCTGGCCGCGGGCACGACACCTTGTCGCCCACGCGCGCGATGCCGATGCCGCCGCTGTCCGTCACTGCCGAGGCTTCCAGCACGCTGCCGCCATGCGATGTCTTATCGCCCAATCTGATTACAGGACCAGCCATCTGTGCTCCTTCCAGTCATCGTTGTTTCTTCATCACACCAGGCACGCGCAGTTCGGTGTGGCCGAAATCCATCATTTTCCAGCGCCCGCCCCAGGTCATACCGACCGATTCGGCCACTTCGCCATACAGTTGATAGCCGCGCATGGCCCAGGGATCTTTTTCCGAGATCACCAGCTTGCCGTCGCGCAAAAAGGCGCAATCGGCCGCCAGGCCATACTGATGCCAGCTCTGGAACGCGGCCGCATTGGTGACATTGCTGCCCATGCCGGCCAGCATGTTTTGCCGTTCCGGACTGCGGTAACCTTCCAGGATGGCCATGTCATAGCCATGTTTTTCCTTCATGATTTTGAACACCAGCAGCAGCCTTTGTGCATATTCGGCATTGAGCAGCGTCCAGTTGCGGCTGGCCGATACCAGCATAGGCCGCACTTGCTGCACTTCTTCGGTGGCGAAGACCAGCGGCGGCAAGTCCACCGGCGGCACCAGCTGTTCGCCTTGCAGCAGGGCCGACACTTGCGTATTTACTTCGCGCGTCGAGACCTCGTAACCGCCCAATATGCTTTTGCTGCCTGCCAGCAAGGCGATCGCCGGTGGCAGACACATCACCGCCGCACCGCCCAGGAACAGCAGGTAATGGCGGCGTACGAATGCCGCGCTGCCGAGCAGCGTGCTGGCGCCGCCACGGCGCAGCGTGTCCAGGCCGGCGTTCCTGCGCCGGGCCAGGCGCTCGAGCCGCGCCACTATGCCTTGTTCGGCCGTCGCCAGCACCCGCATCAGCAGTTCTCGACCGGATGGGAACAGCACCAGCCAGCTGATCAGGCATGCCAGTAAAAAATAGAGTGCCACCGCCAGTAGAAACACGCCCACCCCATTCGAAAAAAGACGCCATGCATGGGCAGTTAAATGCTGCTGTGCCAGCGTTTGCGCTAATATTGCCTCTGAGTATATCTTACTAACTTGCTAATTACGGGAGCTTAGTTTCAATTGTGCGCCGGGTGCGCACTGTTGATTTCCTAACATGCGTCACGCTTTTTTTTATTGTCGTAAGGTATTGCAAATATTGACAGGAGTTAAGATTTTGCCAAGCAATGACGACAGCCCACGGCCTTCGACACGGCCCAGCTTATTGACGCCCGCGCAACAGGCCGAGGCCGACCGCAGCCGTATCCTCAACCATCTCGAAGGCGGCAGGCGGCCTGCGCCCGTGCCGCATGAAGGCAGGCGCGCCAGCCGGTGGCCTGTCTGGGGGGGCATGCTGGCCGGCGCCATGTTGTTGCTGGCCGCCGGCGCCTGGCTGGGGCAGCGCGAGACGGCGGCGGTGGCCGAACCGGTGGTGACCAGCACGGCGCCAGCGCCGGAAACACCGGCTGTAGCCACCGCGCCCATCACCACGGCGGCCAGCATACGCGAGGAGGAACAGCAGGCCCTGCCGCAGCAAAGCTTGAGCGAAATGCTGGACGCCGACCTGCCAGCCCCAGCCCCAGTCCCGGCCCCTGCACCCGTGCCCACCCCAAGGGATGTGCTGAGCAAGGCACTGGAAAGCCCGCAGAAGAGCGCATCCAGGCCGGCGCACGCGCCGCAGAAAAGACCGCCAGCCAAACCGCTCAAGCCTGCTGATCCGGCCAAGCCCGCCGCCACGCCGGAACAGGATAACGACGTGGCCCTTCTGGCCGCGCTGGTGTCGCATGCCCAAGTTGGCATGCCGCCCAAAAAAGCGCCGTCCAGCCTGCAAGCCCAGTTACAGCAATGCAGCAAATTGAAACCGGCGGCGGCCGAGAGCTGCCGGCAGAGAACCTGCGCCGGCCGGACCGACAAGCCCCTGTGCAAGGCGGCCAGGGCTGCGGCGAAAGGCGCGCGATGAGCGCAATGCTGCCATCAAATATGCACGTACCGGAAAAATACCTCGCGCCAAGACCCGCCAGGCGCGCTATCTGGCGCAGAAATCGGTCAGCGGCAGGCAGGCGCAGATCAAGGAGCTGCAAACCAACTACCATGCATTTGATTCCGGCCTGTCTGACAGTGACGGCTACCGCACCAGTGAAGGTTCGGGAACGATTAACCCCACGCGTTATTCCATCTATCGCAGCCACCTGAAGCGCGGCGATTATGTCTATGTGTTTGAATCTATGGAAGAAATACGCAACAAGGATAGCGAGGCAGCGCATGGCCAACAGTTCATCCGGTTCTTGAAAAGTTTTCGCCCGCGCGCCACCGCCGAGGTGCCCAAAGAACTGGGCCTGTGCATCCCGCATGGCTTTATCGCCGATGACGGCAGGACCATCAGCAGCATCAAGCAGTCCTTGCGCTGGCCTGACGCGCCCGGCGTGTTGTATACGATCAGCACCGGCAACGTCGATCCGCGCGCCTTGAAAGTGCCGCTGGTCCAGGCGGCCACCACCGGCGGCATCGGCCAGTTCGGCAGCCGCGGCGAGCAGGAAGCCAAGCCCTTCATTGTCGAACGCATCGTTCCCCGTAGCGCCCGCATCGGCGCGCTGACGGCGCAGCAGGGCGGCGTGGCGCTGAAAGTGAGCCGGCCAGACAGTGCGCCATTTGAAACCTATACGGTATTTACCGCTTACGCGGGATGGCTGGGCACGGCGGTGCTGCCCTATATTCTGATCGAACTAAGCAGCCTCAGCATAGCGCAGGCTCCGGAACTGAAGCAGAATCCGCCGCCGTTCAATTCCAGTTACGCGCGCCAGGAAACCTTGTTGAAGAGTACGCATTTGCGGCCCACCGAACCAGCCATGCCGGAGTTGCGCGGTCTTAACGGTACGCGATGATTGCTGCGATCCCGATTTCAATCGAATCACTCTTGCTATAACGAAATTTCTAGGGTGTAATGGCTTTGATAAAAGTGCTTATTTAATAATTATGTGCGGGAAGCCGCGTGATGGAGTTCCGGATGTCCATGTCCTTGCCCGCCAGTTTCACGCAAGCTACCAGATTGTTACAGCTGACCACGCCCTTGGGCGCTGACCGCCTGCTGGCCGAATGCGTGCGCGGCGAGGAGGGCTTGAGCGCGGGCTTCGTGTTCCAGATCGCGGCCCTGTCGACGGACGCCGCCATTTCCTTGCGCACCCTGATTGGCCAGCCGGCCTTGCTGCAATTGCTGACCGTTACCAGCGCCGACGCGCTGCGCCCGTTCCACGGCCATATCACTGCCGTCGAGCTGGTCGGTGCAAACGGCGGCATGGCGCGCTATCAGCTGACCCTGGAACCCTGGAGCGCGTTTCTTGCCCACGGCCGCGACAGCCGCGTCTTCCAGGACATGACGGTATTCGACATCCTGGACGCGCTGTTTGCCGCTTACCAGGCGCAGGGCAAGCTGGCGCCGGCCTGGCGTTTCGATATTTTCGACCGCGCGGCATACCCGAAGCGCAGCCTGAGCACCCAATACCAGGAAAGCGACTGGGCCTATGCGCAACGCCTGATGCATGAGGAAGGCCTGTTTTATTACTATGAACACAGCGGCGATCCCGGCAGCCCCAGCCTGGGCAGCCACTGCCTGGTGATCGCGGACCATAATAGCGCGTTCAAGCCGAATGCCCAGAGCAGCATCATTTTCACGCAGCCGGGCGCCGTCATGAAGGTCGACAGCATCGACCGCTGGCGCACCGAATTGCGCCAGCAGACCAATGCCATCGCAATGGGTAGCTGGGATTACCGCTCGCTCGACCAGCGTGTCGCCAGCGCGGCGGCAGAGGGGGGCGGGGCACAGGGCTTGGAGCTGCTCAGCCGCGATGCGCCCGGTGCCTATGCCTACGCTTCGCGTGAGCAGGGCCAGCGCATCGCGCGCAAGCAGTTGCAGGCGCTCGAAGCGGGCAAGGAGGTCCACGTGGCGGCCGGAACCGTGCGTACCTTGTCGCCGGGCACCACGTTTGTCTTGCAGGGACAGCCGGTGTTCAACCAGGCCGGCAACGACGACGAACGCAGCTTCCTGATCGTGCGCACGGTCCACCTGATGCACAACAACCTGAGCGCGGATCTGCAGTCGTCCATTGTGCAAACGCTTAAGACGGGCTTGCTCGATGCGGCGATCCGCAAGGAACAAGCCGGCAGCCTGCATCGGATGCCCGCGCTGCTGGGCGCCATTGCCGAGCGGCCCCTGTATCGCAACCGTATCGATGCCATCCGCAGCAATATTCCTTATCGCGCCAGCGGCAAGGACCAGCATGGCCAGTTGCTGCATCCGCGCCCGACCGTGCATGGCCAGCAGACGGCCGTCGTGGTGGGCCCGGCCGGCGCCGAGATTCACACCGACCGCGACCACCGCATCAAGGTGCAATTTCACTGGCAGCGCGGCGTCATGAGCCACAGCCGCCTCGACCATCCGCCAGGCGGCAAGCATACTGGTGCGCCAGGTGACGACAGTGCCGGCACCTGGGTGCGCGTGGCCTCCACCATGGCGCCGGTGGCGGGCGCCAACTGGGGCGGCCATGCCTTGCCGCGCATCGGCCAGGAAGTATTGATCGATTTTCTGGAGGGCAATATTGACCGGCCGCTCGTGATCGGCACCGTCTATAACGGCCAAGGCACGGTCGATGCTCAGAATAACCGCGTGGCCCATGGCGCTGGGCCGGCCACAGGCAATGCACCTGCCTGGTTTCCCGGCGAAGCGGGCGCGCATGCGCACCCGGCCGCACTGTCCGGCATCAAGAGCCAGGCCATGCAGGCCAGCCAGCAGGGCGGCGCGGCGTACAGCCAGCTGGTGTTCGACGACAGCCCGGGCCAGCCTCGCGTGGCCCTGCAGCGCCATGCCGGCGCGCACCAGGGCACTGCCGAGCTGAACCTGGGACACTTGCGCCATCAGACGGACAACCAGCGCTTGGCTGCGGCCGGCTTCGGCGCCGAACTGAAAACCGAGCACAGCGCCGCGCTGCGCGCAGGGCAGGGGCTGCTGTTGTCGACCGACGCGCGTACCAACGCCAGCGGCACGCAGATGGATACCAAGGAAGCCACGGCCCAGATCGAACAGAGCCTGGCCCTGCTGACTTCGCTTGCCGAGACGGCGCAAAAGCACAAGGCTGTGTTGGGTGGTGGGCAAGGCCAGGCCGAAGCGGCACCCGAGACGCTGCCGGCACTGAAACAATTGGCGCACAGCATAGAAATGCTCAAGGGTACGGCAGGCACAGCCGACAGCCAGGCGACGGCCTATGGCGCGCCGCAGCTGCAATTGTCCAGTCCGGCCGGCATCGCCGCCACCACGCCGCTCAACGCACTTTTCGCCGCCGGCAATACCAGCAGCATCGCGGCAGGGCAGGACATCAATTTCGGCGCGCAAGGCAACCATTTTCATGCGATCAGTTCCGGCATCAGCCTGTTTACCTACGGCAAGGCCAGCAAGGCCGACAAACCCAACCAGGAAACGGGCATCCGCCTGCACGCGGCCAGTGGCAAGGTCAGCAGCCAGAGCCAGTCCGATGAAACAAAATTAACCGCAGACAAGGCCGTGACCGTGGCCAGCGTCAGCAAAAGCGTCAACATCAGCGGCAAGCAGCATGTGCTGATGACGGTGCAGGGCGCCTATATCAAGCTCGAAGGCGGCAATATCGAGATTCATGGACCCGGCAAGATGGAATTCAAGGCCGGCATGAAGGAACTCACGGGGCCGGCCAGCAGTAGCGCGGTAAAGCAATTGCCGGTGGGTGACCTCAAGGGGTGCGAACAAGCAAGTAAGAATGCCAGCGCCACTCAGGCCGGATCACAAACATTGTAGCTCGGGGAATTTGTATGGAATCGACGGTCGAGGTCATTGTCAGCCAAGCATGGGAAGCACCACTTCAACTGCTCCATAAACAATTTCATGAAACGGCAAATGACCGATGTTTGTTATGGGTAAATCCTGCACAAGGAGATCCGTTTTCTTCGCATGCGATCGTGCAGCAACGAAAAATAGTCGTGCCCATTGCACATCCCCGTTTCGATCAGCAGTTCGCGCCATATCTGATCGAACTGGCGCTGGATGAATATGCCGGCGCTGAACTATTCAAAATGAGTGTCGAACTTGCCTGGAACTCTTGGACAAAGGACAGTCTGTGGGCTGGTAACGGTCAAGCCATCGCCGGATGGATCACCAGTGAAGAAGCGTCGGAAAAGATAGCGCGCCATTGGGCCAGCCATTGCTATATTCATGCAGTTCAAGGCTTGGAAAAATTGCTCAGATTCCATGACCCAGGTGTCCGCGAATGGTTATGGCCGACGATGAGTGTCGAACAGCAGCGCCAGATGCTGGGGCCAGTAAGTAGTGTGACCGCATTTGATCGGCAGCAAAACCTGATGCGACATGGTCTGGATAACACCCGTGCGCTTTCGCCCCATGCAGCGCCTGAGCAGCGGCTGATCTTGAGTTCAGCACAGTGGGCCCAAGTGAATGATTATTCCACACTCCATGCCGCTTGGCTAACGTGGGGGAAATCTGGGCCGATGCAATGGGAACAGGCGGTTTTTTCAGCATTGGCACGCGCTACGGACTATGGCATCTTGGATAGAAAAGACCGTGAATTATTTGCTTTGCATGTTTTGCAACTTGGCAGTGGCTTCCATGATGATCAGCGTCTACAGGCAGTGTGGATCATGACCGGCGCCGGCGAATTTTATGGTGGTGCACTCGAAGAGGTGACGGGATGCCCTGCTGATCAATTACAAGATTATTTTTCTAAAAAATAAGATAAAGACCCTCAGGAAAATTTATGGCTTGTACTAATCCAAAAAACCCAGAATGCGAAAACTGCAATAAGTCTGGACTGGCTATTCTGCCTGTTCGATATGCCGTTGTGCCAAAGGATGTTGATGCAACACTACCCGATCCGCTAGGAAATAAAGTCACGGACGTGAAACTCAAGCATCACAAGTATGCATTGCGCACCTTGCGTAAAGGTTTTGTCTATCTTTTTTATGAAAAACATGCGCGTGGAAGTCAAATCAAATGGGAAGTGTATAGCGTCTCTGAGGCAGGGACCTTATGGAAACAATATTTTAACAGCGGTCTCAGGCCAATTAGCGTTGAACCGGCCTGTTCGCGCGACGGGCATAATATACCTGCTTCAATCATATCAATCGAAAAACCCGAAAAATGTGGCAAAGTCTGGCTGGCATTTTCAGACCATGCATGGAGTAAAGAAACTTTCACTTTGTTTGCCAGCGACGAAAAATTGCGCGACAAACGTATGCAAACTTTTTTACCTTCGATATGGGTGACGGCTGGAGGTTACCGACACGGCCTTCCCGCTACCAAGAAAAATATTGAAAAGGTGATTGAGTATAAAGAAAATTTCAATTCAATAAGTATCAACGGGCTGCCGCTCGGTGAAATAAGCAAGGTAGATGGTAGTTACAACGCTTCAAAACTGAAAATGGAAAGCACTTGCCATGCTTTGCACCTGAGAAAAGGTGAAAGCGAAAAACTGGCTGGATTGATGAAAACAGTAGGTGAAGCAAAAAATTCCAAGGGCAATGCTCCTGTCATTATCGCCCTATGGGATGCATTTGGCATTACCCATGAGCTCAACGGCTTCCGGAATGAACCTGCAGGTTGGATAAAAAAATACAGTGAAGAACGAGAACTGGAACTGACTGCATTGCAAGGCATCGAAGGCGTCAGAAAAACTCTGGAAAATACGGCGGTGGCGAACGAAGAGCAGCATCAGGAGGACACGCGAAATAACGCTCCTCAAATAAGCTCAACAAAGGAACGCCGTGATCGGGCATTAAAACTGGCGGAACCGCAAAGAAGTCGTGAAACCGAAGTATGTGATTTGTTGGACCAGTGGGCTCGGGAGAAGGTGCCGGTTACCATGGGTTTTAGTGCACGCCTTAATGATGCAAATGCCTATTCGGAGCCGTCGCGCAGTATCAAGATGGCCAAGGTAAAAGCCGATGCGGACAGCTTTATTGCGAGGCGAAGAGAAAATTCTCCAGCGATGATCGCCAAAGAAAAAGAACTGTCTTGGGCGAAGTATGAGGAGATGCTGGAGCCTGGAGCTTATCAGGACTTCCGGATAAAATATGATGCGATGCTGGATGAAGCAAAAAATATTATCGACGAAAGAACACATGATCTGATCATGTGGTTGGAATCAAAATCATTGATTAATTACTTGAGCGAATTTAATGTGGAGAGTATCGAAGATGGTGTTGCCTTTGAGGATAAGATAGGTAGTGCAATAAACGGCATGAATTCGAGTATTCAAGGACAGAATAAAATTACCGAATGGGTCAAAGAGATGAAGGCGCATGAGTCAAATCTTCTTTGGCGTGCCCTGTCTTTGAATCAGAAAGTACTTGGTGAGCAATTTAATACTGCGCTGGCAGAAGCAGGAACGAGTTTCAGCGAGGTCGGTAAGGCCAGTATGGATTTTTTGGCAGTGCATATCAGAAAGGCCTGCGATATCTACAAGAAGGTCAATACCATGCAAAATACCTTGCTGAAGGCTGCAGACGCTACCGAGGGTATTAAAATCATAAAGGTGGTTGATCTTGATCGCTTGTTCATGACAGTTGGAGATTTGCTGTTCAGGCCTTTTTTGAAGAGAGGGGCAGATTCCACAGCTGAATATGCGGTTCGAGGTTTGATGATGGCGCGTGCCGGAGTTGAACCTGGTCGCATCATCAGCGCAATAGAAATTCAGGCAAGGCAGGAAGGTTTAGCCAGAGCCGATATTGTACGTCGCTTGTCGACAGCGAAAAGCTTCATCGGATCGGGGAATGATTTAAAAAGCGACAAATATGCAGCACTGGAAAAGAAATGGATGGAGGTAAAGGGAGATACTACCAAAGGCCCTACGGCACTGAAAGAAAATCGTTTATCGTTGCTTGTCGCGACACTTGAAATTATTAATTTGGTAAAGATTGCTTGGGAATTCAAGGATGATAAAAAAACCTTGGGTGAATTGTGTGCTGCCATATGCTCGACGACTGCCGCGATTCTTGATATTGGCGCCAATGCAGCAAAACATTTAGTCGGCGACAAGGTATCGGTGACATTTCAATATTTAAAAGTGTATGGCGGTGTTCTAAGTGCAGCAGCTGGTTATTACTCGGCAGTTAAGGATTTGGAAAACGTAAATGTAAATATCGATAAGGATAATTATAGTTTGGCAGCTCTATATTCATTGAAATTTACAACTCAATTTATTGCGGCTACCTTTGGCTTACTTTCAAGTTTGTCATATGCTGCCCCTCTAATGGAAAACAGCGGTCGAAAAATTATACAGTGGACAGGGTCAAGACTTTTGTATTACCGATTGTTTAGTATGACTTGGGCAGTTCGGCTTAACATGGCTGGTCTTGCTATAACCTTAATTATATGGTTTGTGACGCCAAATTCTTTAAAAGAATGGTGCGAGAAATGTCCTTTTGGAAAAGAAAAAGAAAAAGGTGCGAAGAATCCAAAAATTTTGTTAGAGGAACTTGGGAGGTCTTATAAGGACGTGTCATGAGGAAAATATATGCATGAATTATCTTATCAGTTAGTCAGCGGTATGGTTGAGAATTTAAGAACTTCCGAGATGCATGTAAATTATTTGAAAAATGCTGAAAAATTCAAAAAAATGTCCGGTTTGGCTGCGATTGTGCAAGCTGCTGCCGGCGAGCCAGGCGCTGTTCACAGCGCACAGGCAGCGACAAGTGACGGTGATCCCGTTACAGGGTTCACCATGAATGTCAATGGAAAATTGATTATTGGGAGTTTTTGGAAGGTTGATTTTAAGGATGGGGATGCGGTTCAAGTGGTTGGGTATCAAAAAAATAATGAATTTATTGCTTTGGCAGTAGTGGATGTAAAGAAAAACAAGATATGGATGCAGCCACATTCTGAACGTGGAACAATTGCCAAAAAATATCATTTATTAAAGTGCTGTGGCTATGCTTTTATTGCATTATATATTTTAGCAATTTTGGCAGCACTTTTTGGTGGAATCCCGGTCTGGTTCATGTTAATTTGCGCTACTTTTAGTACTCCAATTATTCTATTTATAACCGTTGGCTTGAGTTGGAAAGATTTTATGGAGTTCTCAAAGGAGATGAATAGAGTGGGGAAGGCACTAGGAATCGCTGAGCCGGAAAAAATTGATCTTTTTAAAAGTACGAGAAAATCAAGAAATTCAGGAAAACCCGCTTTGCCGATGGGTGTGTATTATCTTTAGGCGTGAAGGAGATACTCTATGGAGATATTTCTAGACGATTGGACGCTTGTGCTTGCAAGCCATCTTTTCGATGAGCGACAGGAATCGAATCGCCTACCTAACAAGGTGTCGACGGCATGGGAAGAGGGGCATCGCTCTAGTCATATCCGACAAATTGTTGAAGTTTCGCTGGCTGGGCGAATCGCCGACGCAGTAATCGCTATGGCCGACGAGTCCGATGCCTTGCAATCGTTGAGGCGGATCGCTGGGAATTCGATGGATCTTCAGCACCGTACGCAATCACAAGGTAAGGACCATCTTTGGGAGCTAGAACTATGCGATCTTTTGCGACGGCGTGGCATTACAGCTGATTTGGTCGATCCGCCCGATCTTCAGGCAAGCATCGGTGGCGCGGCCATACCGATAGCATGCAAGAAAGTGTATTCAGAGAAGGGGGTCGAAGCCCAGATGAGGAAGGGCGTCAGGCAGATTGAAGCTCGAGGCGAGGGAGGCATCGTTGCCATGAATATTGACGACCTAATGCCGGAAGACGGGCTACTAAACCAACCTGATCATGAGGCTGCTTCGGTTTGGCTAGGCGATTTTGTGATGAGCTTCATCAGTCGGCACCAACGGCACTTTGAACGATTCGTCGCTGCTGGCCGTTGCGACGGAATATTCGTGTCTGCATCGTGTGTATGTGATCTGGCCCACGGCGGCCCGCGTTTCACGACTGTGACGGACGCAACACTTTGGACACTGGGCAGCTTGCCTGTCAGAGCCAGATCACGTGTCGAACTGTTGCGCGATGCGATGATACCGGCTTAAAACATTGGACAAAATGCCCTTAGCAGACACCGCCTGGGATGACGAATCGCCAATTGACTGTAGTTCTCGCGTTTTTTGCCGGCATCCACAAACCGCGCTTTTTCTGCCTGGCCTTGATCGTCGGCGGGGCAAAACTGAGTCCAAGTACACCCAGCAGTTTCACCACGCGTCCAAAACTCAAGTCGGTGATGGTTCCAGCCTCCAGTTGCTGCACCGTCTGGTGCGACAGACCCGCCAACCGCGCCAGGCGAAGCTGCGTCAACCCAAGGGCCAAGCGACGGACGCGGACTGCTTTGCCGACTTCGTAGAGGTGCATGAGTTACCGTTTTTGTGGTGTACAAAATATTTTGTATCCTTTTTTCTGACATTGGGAAATGTCGCAATGAGTCGCTGTCGCGGGAGTACTCACAATGCTGTCGGCGTACTCGTACTAGTGAATGTAAGGCTTTGATTTTGCACTCTTTTAGCCATTTGACATAATATAAATTATGCGAAATTATGGATGAATTTGAAAGAACTCCCATTTTGCCAACTCCCCAATCGCAAATGCGATTTCCCTTCTCTGCGCGCAGCTGCCGCCTTTGCTTGGACAAGCTACATGAAATACGGCTTTTCCCCGTCCGTGTTCGGTTTGTTCACGCCCAGGTTGGCGTGCAGGTGCAATTCTGGCGCTTCGATGATGCTGGTGATCAGGTTTGCCACGCTCCTGCGCGACACCACGGTGCCTTTGAATGGCGCGTGGCGCGTGGTCAGTTCGTAGTCGACTTCGTCTTCGTCCGTCATCCAGGCTGGGCGCACGATGGTGTATGCCAGGCCCGACACTTCGATGGCGTCGGCGGCGCAGCGGAATGGTTTCAGGTCTTCGGCCAGCCTGGCGTTGTTCCACTCGCCAAATTTGCCGGGAACTTCATCGTAGATACCCATCGACAGGACGAAAACCAGGCGTTCGACGCCCGAGGTCCGCATGGCGGCAATGATGCTGTTGGCCTGGTCTTCCATGTCGTCGCCCACCAGATTGGCGTAGACCAAGTCGTGTCCGGGCATCGTTTGCTGCAGCAATGCCTGGTCCAGTACATTGCCGGCCAGCACGCTTCCGTTGGCCGGGACTGGCGTGGGCAGCTTGCCGGGATTGCGCAGCAACAGCGTCAAGGCGATGTCTTCACTGCCTGCCAAGGCGCGGATGACCCACTGCGCCAAGAATCAATGATTTTTTCTTCATTTTCGCTTTCATCATGGCACAGTGCCATGCAGGAAGTTACAGGCTTTCTTTGACGAAAGGAACACGGCGCGCTTGAAAAAGAGGCAAAGCCCGTTTTCACGGGTGCAGGCCCAGCGCCTTGTCTCATGGTAAATTGCCGCTCGTGACAAGTTTTCCGTTGCCTGCGATATCAATGAAATCAGGGCGTTGAAGACTACTTTGAATGCGAAGTCTCAACATAATGCTGTGCATCGAGCACGTCGCTGGCCCTGCTGATCGAAGCGTCGGCATCAAATAATCAGGAGAGACGCATGACCCAGGCGCATCCACACACCGCGCTTTTACCTCACTCCCGCCGCTTTCTGTCCCTTGGCGCGCTGGCCATCGCGGCCGCCTTGTCCGCCTGCGCCAGCAAGCCTGGTCCTTGGCCTGCGCGCGCCCTGCCGCCGTCGGCTGCCGTGACGGCCGATGCCACGCAGTTTCTGTCCAGGAAACAACTGGTTGACTGGCAATACGACCTGGACGAGCGCCGCCTGCGCGCCACGGGATCTCCCCGGCATGAAGCGTATATCGACGTCCTGCATGAACGCCTGGTGCGCGCCGGTGTCAAACAACTGCGCTTTGAGCAGGTCAGCTTCCGGCAATGGTCGGTGGAACGGGAACACTGGAGTCTGGAAGTGACCGATGGCGAACGGCCTGGCATGCTCGTTTCGGCCGGTTATATTCCATATTCGGGCGTCACGCCGCCGTCCGGCCTTGTCGCGCCCCTGGTTTACCTGGCGCCCGGCAGCCAGCCCGATGCCAGCCTGGCCGGCAAGCTGGTGCTCGTCGAGATGCCGAAGGTGGCGTGGACGGGCAAGGTTTTCCACGATTCCGCCGTGCACATGCACGATCCGCAGAACGCCATGGGGCCGGAGACGCCGTATGCGCGCCCATTCCAGATGCTGGGGCCGTTCATCGCCTTGCTGGACAACCTGCAGACGGCTGGTGCGGCAGGCGTGATTGTCATTCTTGATGCGCCAGCCTCGACGGCGTACGGCCTGTATGCGCCCTACGACGGCGTGGTGCGCCAGCTGCCCGGCGTGTTTGTCGACCGTGAGCGGGGCCGGCGCCTGCGCGACAGCGTGCTGGCGGGCAAGCCTCCAGCCGTGAGGCTGACCATGGATGCCACGGTGCGGCAAGTGCAGACGCGCAACCTGGTCGGCATCATCCCCGGCAAGTCCGAGGAATTGATGGTGCTTATTAGCCACACGGATGGCCCGAACGCGCTGGAAGACAATGGGCCGAACGCCATCGTCGATATGGCCCAGTACTTAGCGCGCCTGCCGCAGGACAGCTTGCCACGCAGTATCATGCTGTTGCTGACGAGCGGCCATTTCGCTGGCGGCGTGGGTATCGAGCAGTTTATTGATCGGCACAAGGATGATGGCTTGACGCAACGGATCGCTGCCACCCTCAGCATCGAGCACCTGGGCGCGCTGGAAGTACTGCCCGACAGCAACGGTTATTTGCGTCTCACGGGCAGGTTCGAGCCGGCCGCCCTGTTTTCACCGCGCACGCCGGCCCTGATGAACGCCGCATATGCCATGCTGAAGCACGCCGATGCGGCCCCCGCATTCGTGCTGCCGCCCACCAATCCCGGGGGGGACGGTAGTCCGAAGAATGCCGCCTGGCCTGGTGTAGGCCAGTATTTCTGGGCTGCGCAGCGCATTCCCACGATGAACTACATCACGGGACCGAACTATCTGCTCAACTACGGCGCCGACGCCGTGACGCGCGTGGACTACCGGCTAATGCAGCGCCAAACCGTGGCCTTGACGCAGATGCTGCTGGACCTGTCGCGCGTGCCGTATGCCGATTTGCGCAAGGAAACAGCGCCGTAGTTGTCGCGGGAGTCCACCTCCCTTCCCCGCCCTGCTCCCCGCGCGATTCCGGGCACCATACCAGCGCACTGGAAAACAGGCACTGGTATGGCCCGTATCGCCCTTGCCCTGGGGTGTGGCCGCAACTGGTATTGTGATCTTGCGCAAAGAATAAAACCAGTTGACGACCACTTGCAATGCTTGCACTCTGAAAAATCGGACGGTGTCCAGCCGGCCGGCCATGAAAAAAATACACAAGGAGATGCAATGAACCGGACAGTCATGAATACCCTTATTCTTACCCTCTTCGGGGGGACGTTGGCCGCCTGCGGCGGCGGCAGCGACGGAGCCAACGCCGGCGCAAGCCAGCTGCTGGCCGGTGCGACCTCAGCGGTGGCCTGCTACACGCCATGGAACAGCGGCACCGCCTACAATGGCGGCGGCCAGGCCAGCTATAACAACGTCAACTACACGGCAAACTGGTGGACGCAAGGTAATAACCCGTCGACCAGCAGCGGCGGCGCCGGCAGCGGTCAGCCGTGGACGGTGGTGGGAGACTGCGGCACGCCGACACCCACGCCTACGCCAACTCCGACACCCACGCCTACCCCTACCCCAACACCTACGCCGACTCCGACACCTACTCCGACACCTACTCCGACACCTACTCCCACCCCGACACCGACACCGACACCAACGCCCACCGGCTTGGCAAAGCACGCGCTGATCGGCTACTGGCACAACTTCACCAACCCCAGCGGCGCCACCTACCCGATCAGCCAGGTCAGCGATGACTGGGATGTGATCGTCGTCTCGTTCGGCGACAACGCGGGCGGCGGCAATGTCAGCCTGACCATCGACCCGGGCGCGGGCACGGAAGCGCAATTCATCGCCGACGTGGCCGCCAAGCGGGCGAAAGGCAAGAAAGTCATCCTGTCGCTGGGCGGGCAAAACGGTTCCGTGTCCGTCGGCAACACGGCCGAAGCGACGAATTTCACCAACAGCCTGTACGCCATCATCACCAAGTATGGCTTCGACGGCATCGACCTAGACCTGGAAAATGGCGTGGCGCAAGGCGCGGCTATCCAGACTTATTTGCCGATCGCCGTGAAAAACCTGAAAACCAAGGTCGGCAGTGGCTTTTACCTGTCGATGGCGCCGGAATGGGTGTATGTGGAAGGGGGATACACGAGTTATGGCAGCATCTGGGGCGCCTACATTCCCATCATCAATGCCTTGCGCAGCGAACTGACGGTGCTGCACCCGCAGTACTATAACAATGGCGACATCTACACGCCGTATGCCACGGGCGCCATCAAGGCCGGTTCGGCCGACCAGCTGGTGGCCACGGCGCGCATGCTGATCGAAGGATTTAACTATGGCGGCAATACCTTCGCCGGCCTGCGTCCGGACCAGGTGGGCTTTGGCGTGCCATCGGGGCGCAGCTCGGCCGGCTCGGGTTTTACCACCAATGCCGACGTCAGCAACGCCCTGAATTGCCTGACGCGCTTGCTCAACTGCGGCACCATCAAGCCGCTGCAGGCGTATCCGGACTTCCGTGGCGTGATGACGTGGTCGATCAACTGGGACCGCCACGACAACTATAATTTCTCCGTGCCGACGAAGACTGTGCTGAAGACCCTGCCGTAACTGGCTTGGCCCGTCTGCGCATGGGAGGCAATCCGCTCACATGCGCAGCAGCGCGGCGCCCAGCAAGCGCATGTGCAGCGCAATGCCCTGGCGCAGCGCCTCCCCTCCCCCTTGCGTGTGCTTGATGCCATCCATGGTCGCCACCAGCAAGCCGGCCACTTGCGCGGCAGTTGCCTCCACCCGTCGCAGCGCGATATCGCCCACCGCTTCGGCCTGTTCCAGCGCACCGGCCAGCGATGCCACCAAGGTTGCCCGCGCATTCAAGGTGATGTCGGCGGCCAAGGTCATGTTGGCATCGAACAATTCCTGCCCATGCGCGCTGGACGAAATTTCCGCCGTCAAGCCTTGCTGGAATGCCAGCAGCGCCGTCTCGATACGGGCGAAGACGGGACCGGGCTCGGCCAGCGCCGCGGCCACTTGCGCCATGACGCTGGCATGCGCTCGTTCGGAACCGGCGCGAAACACGTCTTCCTTGTTCTTGAAGTGCAGGTACAGCGCGGCGCGCGACATATCGGCAGCCTGCGCGATGTCGAGCATGGACGTCTTGCGGTAGCCGTAGCGGCAAAACACGGCCAGCGCCGCATCGAGTATCCGCTGGGTTTTCAAGGTGTGGAGTGACATGTGGGCATATTGACACTTTGAATATATAGTGTCAACATGACTTTTGGATAACTTACGTCAAAGTATCACACTCTATACGGAGGGATGGAATCATGGAAGAACAGGAGCCTGGCCGCCAATCGGCCTTGCAACATACGGAACAATTGCGCGATATCGAACGCAGCCGCCTGCGCGCGCTGGTCGATGGCGACCTGGCGGTGGCGCACAGCTTGCACGCCGATGATTTTCAGCTGGTCACGCCCATCGGCAGCATGCTGTCCAAGGAAGAATATCTGGGAGCCATCGCGGCAGGCCACATGCGCTATCTGAGTTGGGAGCCTGGCGAGATCGCCGTGCGCCTGCACGGCGATGCGGCTGTCCTGCGCTATCAGGCCCAGCTTGAAATCAATTTCGGCGGCCAGGCCGTGCCCCGCTCGCGCTACTGGCATATCGACAGCTATTAGCGGCGCGATGGACGCTGGCAAGCCGTCTGGTCGCAGGCGACGGCGATACGCTGACGGCGATGGCCGCAGATGGCTGCAGATGGATGCGTCTGCAGCAGGGGCAATTGATATTTATCAATTCATAGCTTAAAACTATGGATTCAGTTGAAATATTTTACTTTCTTTTGTAAATGAGAATCGTTACTATCTAAATCAAGGATAAACGAATTCGATAGAAAGGAGCATCCCTTGTTCACTGCCATCAAAACATTCAGCCAGGTCTGCACGCATATGTCGATCGCCTTCGGCCTTGCCTATTTGCTGACGGGCTCGTTGGCGCTCGGTGGCTTGGCCGCAATCATCGAACCGATCATTAACGTTGCCCTGCTGCCCTGGCATGAAAAAGCCTGGCATGCGATCCGCCGCCGCTACGCCCCCAGCCGCCTGGGTTTTGCCGCCGTGGCCGGCGAAAAACTCAGCCAAACGACCTTGCACATGGGTGTGGCCTTCGGCGTCATGTACTGGGCCACGGGGTCGATGGCGTTCGGCGGCTTGCTGGCCGTGGTCGAGCCGATCTGTAACGTGATCGTCCTGCCCTTCCACGACCGGCTGTGGGAAAAAGCCCGCTTTCGCCTGGAAAGCCGGGGCGCCGCCCGCCTCGCCGCCCTGTAGTCGTCCTTCTTAATTACCTGCCCACACGGGCGGCCGCCTTGGAAGCCACGGCGCCGTCCGTTCCAGCTGTCCCGCCAGACGCAGCAGCACGCCATCCTTTGCATAGCCGGCCATGAACTGCATGCCGATCGGCAAGCCATCAGGCGACTGCGCCAGCGGCACGGACATGGCTGGCAAGCCCGCCACGTTCGCCAGCGGCGTGTAGGGAGAATGCTCAAACAGGCGCGCCGTCCAACCCAAGCCATCGAGTTTGTACTCATCCTCGCAATAGCGCCCCAGCTGCCATGGCAAGTCCGGCATGGTGGGCGTCAGCAGCACGTCGTACTGGCCAAATACGGCGCCGGCATGGCGCGTGACTGTGTTGCGCACGTCGAGGGCGGCCACGAAATCGACGGCCGAGACCGCCTGGCCATGGCGGTAGCAAGCCAGCGTGGCCGGCTCCAGCGTGTCCAGCGACACGCCGCGCCCGCTTTCCTGCGCCAGGGCGTCTATCCAAGGCACCAGGTTGGCGCACCAGATGCTGGCATTGGCGTGCACGAACGCTTCCCACGACACACCCAGCGCGGGTTTTACTTCTTCCACGTGATGACCCAGCCCCTCCAGCAGGCGCACGCTGGCGTCCAGTGCGCTATTCACTGCAGCCACGGGATGGGCGCCATTGCAAGCGGCGCGCTGCACGCCGATGCGCAGCTTGCCCGGTGCCACGGCCACCTGCGACAGCCAGCTATGGCCCGGTGCACTCGTCACATACGGCTCGCCCGGCAGTATTCCTTGCACGGCGTCAAGCAAGGTCGCGCTGTCGCGCACCGTGCGGCTCACGCCCAGCTGCACGCCCAGGCCGCTGAAGATTTCGTCTATGGCGGGGCCGTTCGAGACCCGGCCACGGCTCGGTTTCAAGCCGAACAAGCCCGTCGACGCGGCCGGCACGCGGATGGACCCGGCCGCGTCCGTCGCATGGGCCAGCGGCACGATGCCGGCTGCGACGGCCGCCGCCGCGCCACCGCTGGAGCCGCCCGCGCTCAAGTTGACGTTCCAGGGATTGCGCGTGGCGCCATACAGCACAGGTTCCGTGGTGGTGGCAAAGGCCATTTCCGGCGTGCTAGTGCGGCCAAACGTTACCAGTCCCGCCTGGCGAAATTGCGTCATCAGATGAGAATCCAGCGCGGCGACATGGCCAGCGCCCAGGCGGCTGCCCGCTTCGCTGCGCTGGCCCGCCATCGTCACGGCCACGTCCTTGATCAGGAACGGCACACCGGCAAACGCCGCAGTGCTGACTGTGCTGTCGATGGCGGCCACATCCGCCGGCCAGAGCTCAACCACGGCGTTGAGCTGCGGGTTGACGGCGGCGCAGGCGCGCACGGCCGCGTCGTACAGTTCGGTGGCAGAGACGGCGCCAGTGCGCAGGAGCTGAGCCAGTCCTAATCCATCAAAGCTTGTATATTCATGTAGTTGCATCAGTTATTTCCTGTAATGGATGAAGAATGAAAGTCACAGGAACCACTCTAGGGCTTGCGCTATCATAGTGGAAATGAATAGTTCATATAGAAGGTATAGTCATGAACAATTTGCATAAGCTTGACTTGAATTTGCTGCTGACCCTCAACGCCTTATTGATCGAACGCAACGTCACGCGGGCGGCGGCGCGGCTGCACCTGAGCCAGCCGTCCGTCAGCGTGCAGCTAGGCAAGCTGCGCACGGCCTTCGACGATCCGCTGCTGTTGCCCGGGCCGCGCGGTATGCTGCCCACGGCGCGCGCGCTGGCCCTGTTGGCACCGTTGCAAGCCGTGCTGGCCCAACTGGAGCAAGTCTTGCAGCCGGAACAGGCGTTCGAGCCGGCTACGGCCGAGGTGCGCTGGAATCTGGCGGCAGCCGACGCCACCGAATATGCGATTTTGCTGCCCATGCTGGCATCTCTGCGCACGCAGGCGCCGTTGTCGCGCATGGCCGTGTTCGAAGCCGTGCCGGCGCGCATGGCGCAAGACCTGGAAAGCGGCCAGGTCGACCTGGGCTTTTTGGCCCAGGAAGAAGCGCCGCCGGGCTTGCGCCACCGCACCCTGTTCACCGAACACTATGTGCTGACGGGCCGCCGCGACCATCCGCTGCTGCAGGCGCCACCCGATCTCGACCAGTTTTGCGCGCTGGAATTCATCGTCGTCTCGCCCAACGGCGGCGGTTTCCGCACGGCCGTCGATGTAGCGCTGCAGCAACTGGGGCGAACGCGCAAAGTGGTGCTGTCGGTACCACATTTTCTCATCGTCCCACCCTTGCTGGCGGCGTCCGACATGGTGGCCCTGCTGCCGTCGCGCCTGTTGAAAAACGCGCTGGGCGCGCTGCGCACGTGGGAGCCGCCGATGCGCCTGCCCGATTACGAGATGGCCATGGTCTGGCACGAGCGCATGCACCTGGACCCGGCGCACCGCTGGTTGCGCGAACGCATCATGGAGCGCAACGGGAAGCGAGCTTAAGTCGCTGCCTATCAGCCGGTCGCTGTTGACAAAGATCAAAAGTCCGTATACCGTCTCACATTATCACTAACTAAGTTAGCTATTAAATAGTATCAATACTGCCGCACTACCTTGTTGGCCGATTTTACTTGTCATGATCGTTTCCGAAATCATGGATTTGCTGTAAAGGCTGGCCGGGGCAATCCATTGCCGCTTCGATAGGCGTGGCCGTGTTCAGTGCGGCATTTTTGCCGCGCATCCCGATGTGGCGCCGGACCTGGCTTTAAGTGCCGCGTTGACGATCCAGGCTTTCATTCTCGTTGCCTTTATGGGCGTGACTATATTTTTTTCAACTGCTGCAAAATCTGAACTTGAGGTAAGCCATGCATGACCAGGAAACACATATTGAATCATTCGCAGCAGAAGATCCGCGCGGCATGCACATCGCAGGCGATGTCATCGGCCGCCAGTTGCAGGATATCGCGATTCTGACGCGCGATACGGCATTGCGCCTGAGCACCGCGCTGGGCATTAATCAGACCGATCTGGCATTGATGGAGCAATTGATCACACATGGTCCCCTTTCTCCCAATGAGCTTGCCTCGCGCCTTTCCGTCACTACAGCGGGCGTGACGCTCGTCATCGACCGCCTGGAACGTGCCGGCCATGTGACGCGGGAACGCCAGCAGGACGACAAGCGTCGCGTGCTGGTGCATCCCGTGCAGGCATCGGTGGCCCAAACGTACAGGCATATCGCACCGATGCTCGATGGTCTGGACGCGGTGTTGAGCGGCCTGTCGGCGGACGAGCGTACGACGATTGAACATTTTCTCCAGCAAGTGATTACTGTGTACCAGAGCACTTTGCCAACCACATCAAAAAAGAAAACCATATGACGATTAAACGAAAAATCTTGGTGACAGGGGCAAGTATCGCCGGTCCCACCCTGGCTTTCTGGCTGTCGCGCCTGGGCATGGAAGTCACTGTTGTCGAGCGGGCGCCCGAATTTCGCGATGGCGGGCAAACGATCGACGTGCGCGGCGCAGGCAAGCTGGTGGCGCAACGCATGGGACTCGAGAGCGCCATCCGCTCCCGGAGCACGCATGAAGATGGCATCAGGTTTGTCGACGCGCAAGACCGTACCCAGGCGGAATTTGGCATCGGGGCGTTTGGCGGCAACGGTCCGGTGGCCGAGCTTGAAATTCTAAGGGGTGAGCTGGCCAAGCTGCTAATCGAGCATAGCCGTCAAGCAGTGAACTACCGATTTGGCGATAGCATTGCGGCGCTCGAAGAACTGCCCCATGGCGTCAACGTGCGCTTTGAACAGGGCGGCGAAGAAATGTTCGATCTCGTGATTGGCGCCGAAGGCGTCGGCTCGCATACGCGCACCCTGGTGTTCGGGGACGAAGTCAAGCGCCGGTCGTTCAATCTCTACACGGCCTATTTCACCATCCCGCGCGCGCCGGGCGATGCGCGCCAGATGCGATGGTTCAATGCCCCTGGCGGCTTGAGCGTTTGCTTGCGTCCCGATAACCTGGGCACCACCCGCGCCCTGCTCTCGTTCCAGGAAGCGCCCAGTGCTTATGAAAAGCTCTCGCCGGCCGAGCAAAAGACACTGCTGAAGGAGAAATTTGGGGCTCTCAAGTGGGAGACGCCGCGCATCCTGGCGTCCCTGGACGACGCCCCCGACCTGTATTTCGACCAGATTTCTCAAGTCAAAATGGCGCGATGGTCAAAGGGCAGGATTGCGCTCGTTGGCGATGCCGCCTATTGCGCCTCGCCCATCAGCGGCATGGGCACGAGCCTGGGCATGTGCGGCGCTTACGTGTTGGCAGGCGAACTGGGACGCCACGACACTCACACGCAAGCATTTGCCGCGTATGAAAGCATCATGCGCCCGTATGTTGATCAGGCACAGAGCATGCCCTCATTCGCGCCCCGCCTGGCTTCCCCGCACACCCGCGCCGGGATCGCCCTGGGCCATGCCATGTTGCGCATGTCAAACGTTCCAATTGTGAAATCAGTTTTGGCCAAGTTCCTGACGCCCAAGGCAGATGCCATCTCGCTGCCCAATTATGCGGACATGGCCTTCTGAAGCCTAGGCCGCCTTCGGTTTGAGCATGTTTTCCACGATGCCCAGCACAGTCTGACGCGGCAGCAAGCGCGGCAGCCAGGCCAGCAGCCGGTTGGGCCGGCCCGCTACGTGGCTGCTGCAGCCGCGGTCCAGGGCGCGCAGCGCTTCGTCGACCACGACTTGCGGCGCCATGCGCTGACCCACGGCCGCTTCGGGTGCGGCCACCACGTCAAAGAAGGCCGTGTCCGTGGCGCCCGGGCAGAGGGCCAGCACGCGCACACCACGGCTGCGGTTTTCCGCCCACAGCGCTTCCGAAAACGACAGCACGAAAGCCTTGCTGGCGCCGTAAATCGCCATGTAGGGATCGGGCTGCAGAGCCGCCGTGGACGCCACGTTGAGAATGGCGCCCCGCCCTTGCGCCAGCATGTGCGGCAAGACGCAGTGCGTGAGTTCCATCAGGGCCGTGCAATTGACGGTCACTTCGGCTGCCTGGCGCGCGAGGGGAATGGTTTCAAACCTGCCATGCGTGGCGAAACCCGCGTTATTGATCAGCACGTCGGGCGGCATGCCCAGCGCGCAAGCTTGCGCATGGGCTTGTGCAGCGGTGCCGGGCAGGCTCAAGTCAGCCACCAGCGCGTGCGCGCGGGTGCCATGGCGCCGGGAAAGGTCGGCGGCCAGCATATCGAGCACGGCGCCCGAGCGGGCCAGCAGCAGCAAATGCGCGCCGCGGGCGGCCAGGGTTTCCGCAAAGACGCGGCCGATGCCGGACGAGGCGCCCGTGATCAGCACAGTTTGATTGGTGTAATTGAAAGCGGTCATGGCAATTGAATCGTAGTGAAGAGAAATTCACTGTAAACTGTGGTCTTTAGACCACGGTCAAGAGGAAACATGCGCATCGGAGAAATCACCCGCCTGACGGGCGTCAGCAAGGATACGGTGCGCTTCTACGAGCGCCAGGGCTTGTTGGATGAAGCGCCGCAGCCGGGCATGACGAACAACTATAAAGAGTACTCGGCGCAAGCCTTGCGGCGCATCGAGTTGATCGGTCACGCCAAGGCGCTGGGTTTTACACTGAAGGAAATCGCCGAAGTCATTGCCGTCTGGCAGGAAAATGCGCTCGATGCGGCTACCAAGCGTGTCATGCTGGAAACGAAAATCGCCCAGATTGACGACAAGGCCCGCTCGATGGCCGTGCTGCGCGCGGGCCTCGTCGATGCGCTGGCCAAGGTGGAGACGGGCTGCAACGATGTGGCGCCAGTGCACATAAACGAGGATAAATTCAAGAATAAATACAAGGATAATCAATGAGCAACCGTTACACGCAGTACCGTCACCTGGCAATCGAGGGCGCCAAGCCAGCCCCCACGGCACAGCAGATCGCCGCCATCGAAACCTTGCTGGAAGCACCGTTGCCGCCGGCCTTTCTGGCTTTCCTGCAGGTGGCCAACGGCGCCTGGTTCGACTACACCTGCGATGTGCCGGACGGCAATGGGGGTATGGAAAAAATGGGCTTCAATACCTTCTTTAGCGCCGAGGAAGGTGATTTCTGCGATGAAACGTTGGTGGGCGAAATCCGCGCCGCGCGCCAGCATACGGACATGCCGGTACGTATCCTACCGTTCGCCCGCGATGGCGGCAATTCCATGGTTTACCTGGATCTGACGGAGGAAGGCGGCGGGCGGGTGCTGGCCTATGTGCAGGAGTTGCCGGATTGGACGGGCAAGCGCACCCACGGCATGATGGAACTGGCGCCATCGTTCGACGCCTGGCTGGACGGCCTGTATATCGACCGCGATACGGTGCTCGATGAACTCGAACACAGCGTCGCGGAGCCGTCCCACCTGGAGGCGATGGCGCAGTGGCTCGATATCGGCATGCCCGCCTGGCGCCGAGATGCAGGCATTACCGCTTTGTTTGCTCTAAAACAAGTGGAACTGTGCGCTAACGAACAGGACTAGTCCTACGGGGATAGTCGTGAGCGTCCTATGGGTGTACGCAGGCTGCGGGCTTAACATTGCCATCAGCTTGTAGAAAAAACCATACCCGAGGAATCCCATGCGCATCTCCACCACCAGTTCCCGTACCCCATCCCTGAAGAGCGTGGCCATAGCCGCCGCCGTGGCGCTGTTGAGCGGCCTTGCCATCAACAGCATCGCCGCTGCCGCACCGGGCGCGTACGACAAGCAATTCCTCAGCAAGGCTGCCGACGCGGGCAGCACGGAAATTGCCGCCAGCAAAGTGGCCCAAGGCAAGAGCAGCAATCCCGAGGTGAAGAAATTCGCCGATGCCATGGTCACGGCACACACGAAAGTGGCCGAGGAATTGAAGCAGTTGGCAAGCAGCAAGCAAATCAAGGTCAGCGACCAGCCCGGTACGAAGCACCAGGCGCAGATCGACAAGCTGGGCCGCCTGGAAGGCCAGCAATTCGACAAGGAATATGCGGCCAGCATCGGCGTGGCCGCGCACAAAGAGGCCGTGAAACTGTTTACGGATGCCAGCCAGAAGGTTAGCGATCCCGACATTAAGGCTTTCGCCAAGAAAACCTTGCCAGCGTTACAACATCATCTGGACATGGCGTACGCCTTGCAGGCGGCATTGGCGAAATAGACAGCAATACGCGGATAAATACTCGACGTACATGCCGTACAGCAAGTATTTCCGCTCTTGACATACAATGCGGCAACTTCGTTTTCGGCCATGCCATGACCTCATGCAGCTACTCAAGAAAACCTGCCTGATCGCCGTCGCCATTTTGTTCGCCATCCTGCTGGCAGGCTGGCTCTTCATCAAAGTGGCGGCGGCGCGCAATGCTACCGTGTATGCCCAGCAGTGGAACGAGCAAGGCACCTGCGTCATCAAGACCTATATGCCGCACTATGGCAACGGCGTGCCACAAAACATCGTGCGCGCACTCAGCACATCCACGTTTTTCCGCGTGTACCACAAGGATGGCACCTTGCTGGAAAGCACCGAATGGGTACTGGACATGCATGAAGACGGTATCCTCGACTATGCACGCTGGGGCCAGAACCACCACCGCGCCATCTACCCGACCGACATGGGCTATGAAGGCTGGACCTTGCCCGAATGCGCGTGAACGGGGAATAATCATGCAAGCACTAAAACAAAAGGGGCTGCGCGGCCCCTGGGTCGACGTGCCGTATGAACCCACGCTTTACCAATTTCTCGGTCCTTTTGACGTGTACGACCGCGAACACACGCTGGGCGTGGAACTGAACACCTGGGACATGAACGACGCCAGCCGGCGCGCGGCACTGATACGGCGCGACATCACGGCGCAATTCAAGGAACTCAGCTGCCGCCACCGCCATGCACTGGTGGCAGTGCTGGCACAGGCGCTGCAAGACCCTGGCTATGACTTCCAGGCCATCCTAGAGCATGATCCCGAGAGTACTTACGCCCTGCCGCCCGGTGGGATGACATGGACGACCCGCGCGCCTTCTTTGTCGATATCTACTGCCTGGTGCGGCAGGACGGGCGCGACGACCTGGCGCGCGCGGCGGCGAAAGATCCGGGCGACTGGTAGCGGCTCGATCGACGCCTTTCGTCAAGGCGATAGCGACCGGCCCCTGCAGCCGCGTTAGCGCGGTGGCTGCATGGCCGCTGCGGCGCAGTCGAGCATCCGCTTGCCTGCCGCCACCAGCGCCGGATCGTCCTCGTCCTGCAGCAGCTTCCCAACGACGCTCTGGTCCATAACGCTGCCCTGCATGGCGGCCAGGCGCGCCACGCGGTCTTGCATGGCGCCATCGCCGATGGTACGGGCGCTGAAAAAGCGGTACAGGCCGGCGATTTCGCGCTGGTGCAGCCATTCCATCAATTGCACCAGGCGCGCCTGCTCCACATAGCTCAGTTCTCTCACCTTGCGCTCCGCCAGCGCGTAATACACTTCCAGGCGCGCCATCCAGTTGCCCTGTGCGGCAGCCGCAAGCAGCTGGTCCCAGACGGCACCGAAGTGCAGCATCGGCAGCGGCTGCAACTGAAAGGCCAGCACGGCTTGCTGCTGCGGCAATGCGCCGTAGGCGGTGGGCGCCTTGCAGGCGAACTGGCGTACATCGGGGCCGCCTTGCCGCAAGCCGCTGGCGATATGCCGCTCGATCTTGTCGCCGATGGACAGCAGGCGCTTGGCGTGTTCCTGCGTCGACCACTGCGGCGGCAGCTTGCCCAGCCAGGCCAGGGCATCGTCGTTGGCCCTGGCAGCCAGTACATAGGCCGCCGCCTTGGCCTGTTGATCTTTCTCTCTGGCCAGTTTCGCCGCATCTTGTTCGATATCGTACAGGCTGGCCGTTTGCTTGAGTGTCAGGCATGACTGGAAGGCGGCAGGCGTTTCCTGCCAGCAGCGAGCCGGTACAAGGAAGGTCCAGCGCATGCTGAGCGTTTCGAGGACATACGACTCTTCACCTTCTTCGCCCTTGAGATAGGCGCGGCCGTCGGCCTTGGTCAAGCCTTTTGTCAGCTGCTTGCCGCCAGCCGTGCTCCAGGTGTACGGGTCATCGCTTTGCGGCACGCCGGGCACGGCGTACAGGGTCAGGTAGTGGCCGGCAGCGGGAGGAGTGTCGACGGCCTGGGCCAGCGGCGACAGCAGGGATAAGGTCAGTAAAGTACTTCCAGGTATCAGTTTCAGCATGCAGCAATCGGTTCAATGGAGTTCGGTATGGCAGGCGCAGTCGTGGCCGCTGGCCGCCTCGGACAAGTTTTGTAGAATCGCGCAGTCTTGCGACGGCTGCGGCTGGTCGCACTGGTGGCGCAAGGTCACCAGTTGCTGCTGCAAGGTTTGCAGGTTGGCCATTTGCTCGGCGATGCGCAAGATATGGTGGTCGAGCAATTCGTTGACACTTTGGCACCCTTCGGCCGGATTGTTCTTAAATTCCAGCAAGGCGCGGATATCCGTCAAGCCGATCTGCAGGGAGCGGCAATGGCGGATGAATTGCAGCCGTTCCTGGTGCTCCTCCCGATATTCGCGGTAGCCGGCGCTGTTACGGCCCGGTTCTTGCAACAAGCCCGCTTTTTCATAGTAACGCACGGTTTCCACGTCACAATCTGTCCGTTTGGCCAGTTCTCCGATACGCATGGCATCCCTTTTCATTCTTTCGTGCAAATTCCGCTTGACCCTGTAGCGGCTACAGGGTTTCTAATGCAAGCATACACCAATCCAGAAGGATGATGCGATGCCGCACGATAGCCATAACCACGCGCAGGGCCACGATCATAAGCACGAGCATGAGCATGAGCACAAGCAGGCGCACGAAGCAGCCGCGAACGCTACGCCCAGGGCGACCAGCTGCTGTTCCAGCCAGCATGGGTGCTCGTCTGCGCCTGCCGCGCCGTCAGGGCCAGCCCTGCCCAGCGCCCCCATCGCCGGCGCGAGCATGGCCAAATACCGCATTGCCAACATGGATTGCCCCACGGAAGAGCGTTTGATCCGCAACAAGCTGGCCAATATGGCGGGCGTGGTGGGCCTCGATTTCAATCTGCTGAACCGCGTGCTCGATGTGCATCACACCCTGGCTTCGCTGGCGACGGTGGAAGCGGCCCTGCACGGCATCGGCATGCAGGCGATTCCCATGCAGGCGGACGCTGCCGTGACACGCGATCCGAACGATGGCAGCCTCAGCAGCCTGCAAAAAGGCTTGCTGGTGGTGTCCGGCCTGGCGGCTGCCGCTGCCGAGGCGCTGGCATGGACCACGCACGAAGACAGTTCGCCCCTCGTCATCGCCCTGGCCCTGCTATCGATTGCCACGGGCGGCTGGCCGACCCTGAAAAAGGGCTGGATCGCCCTGAAAACCTTCACCCTGAACATCAATTTCCTGATGAGCCTAGCGGTGTTTGGCGCCATTGCCATCGGCCAGTGGCCGGAAGCGGCCATGGTCATTTTCCTGTTCGCCATCGCCGAGCTGATCGAGGGATTGTCGCTGAACCGCGCGCGCAATGCCGTGCACAGCCTGATGCAGCTGGCGCCCGACACGGCGACGGTCGCCGATGCCAGCGGCGCCTGGCAGCCGGTAAGCGTGGCAACGGTGGCTATCGGCGCGACCATGCGCGTGAAGCCGGGCGAGCGCATCGCGCTCGACGGCGTGGTGGCCAGCGGCGCATCGTCCGTCAACCAGGCCCCCATCACGGGTGAAAGCATGCCGGTGGACAAGGCCGTGGGCGACGTCGTGTATGCGGGCACCATCAATGAACGGGGCTTGCTCGACGTCACCGTGACGGCCAACAGCGGCAACAGCACCCTGGCGAAGATCGTCAAGGTGATCGAGGAGACCCAGGGCAAACAGGCGCCCACGCAGCGCTTTGTCGACAATTTCGCCCGCTACTACACGCCGGCCGTGGTCGTCTTCGCCATCCTGGTGGCCGTGCTGCCGCCTTTGCTGCTGGGCGCACCCTTCATGGCATGGGTGTATAAAGCGCTGGTGATGCTGGTGATCGCTTGCCCGTGCGCGCTGGTCATTTCCACGCCCGTCACGGTGGTCAGCGGCCTGACGGCGGCCGCGCGGCGCGGCATTTTAGTGAAAGGCGGGCAATTCCTGGAAACGGGCTACCGCATCAAGGCCATCGCCGTCGACAAGACGGGCACCCTGACCATGGGTAAACCGGCCGTCACGGATGTGGTCGCATTGGAAGGCAGCAGCCGCGACGCCATCTTGCAGTTGGCCGCCAGCCTGGATGCCAATTCTGCCCACCCACTGGCCGCCGCCATCGTCAAGGCGGGGCCGCCCGCCAGCAGTCACTTGCCCGTCAGCCAGTTTGCCGCCCTGCATGGGCGCGGCGTACAAGGCGATATCGCTGGCCAGACCTATTATCTGGGCAATGCCCGCCTGATGACGGAATTGCATGTCGTGACGCCGAAATTGCAAGCCATCCTGGCGCGGCTGGAACAGCAAGCCTACACGGCCATGGTCCTGGCGACCAAAGCCGGCGCGCTGGGCGTGATCGCCGTGGCCGACGTGCTGCGCCCCTCGGCGGCGTCTGCCATCGCCAAATTGAATGCGCTGGGCGTGACGACCGTGATGTTGACGGGAGACAACCTGCTGACGGCGCAGCGCATCGGCGCCGAAGTGGGCGTGAGCCTGGTCAAGGCGGAATTGCTGCCAGAAAACAAACTCGATGAAATCAAGGCATTGCAGCAGCAGTTCGGCGTGGTGGCCATGCTGGGCGACGGCGTCAACGATGCCCCGGCCCTGGCGCAGGCCGACATCGGCTTTGCCATGGGCGCGGCCGGCAGCGACACGGCCATCGAAACGGCGGATGTGGCGCTGATGGACGATGAATTGGGCAAATTGCCTGAATTCATTGCCCTGAGCCAGCGCACGCGCAGCATCCTCGTGCAAAACATCAGCTTCGCCATCGGCATCAAGGCCATCTTCTTCGGCTTGGCGCTGGCCGGCATGGCGACCCTGTGGATGGCCGTATTCGCCGACGTGGGCGCCAGCCTGCTGGTGGTGGCCAACGGGCTGAGATTGCTGCGTAATGGAAAAAGTAACTAAAGCCCTCCAGAAATAGTTCCATCTGGACAATTACTGTAAAAAACGCTATTTTGGCGGCTGTTCTCCACCGCCGCCAAAGTAGCCGATGACCTTCCTGCCCTGCCTGACCTTGCTGGCCACTCTGCTGGCTGGCACCTCCCTGCACGCCGAACCCCTATTTTTCACGCCCTGTTCCGATACGGCTGTTCCCGGCAGCCTGTGCTCGGGCTTGAACGTGCCCGGCAGCTACGATGCGCAAGGCCGCGCCGTCGGCGATACGGATGCGATGCACGTCTTCGTGCGCAAGATCGCCGCCGACGTGCCGGCCGGCAAACCCGCCAAGGGGACCCTGTGGCTGGTGGCGGGCGGCCCCGGCGAATCGGGCGCGTCGTTCTACAGTCTGCTGCCCACCTTGCGCCGCAGCTTTCCCGGCTTTGAATTCCTGATTCCCGACCACCGCGGCACGGGCCACTCTTCTCGCCTGTGCAAGGTGGAAGAGTCCGAACAAAGTCCCGGCGGCCGCGCCCTGGCGGGCGCCGAATGGGGCAGTTGCTTTGCCGGCATCAACTTGATGCCGGAATACGCGGGCCAGTTTTCCATCACGATGGCCGCGCGCGACTTGAAAGCCTTGATCGAAGGCGAACGCGGAAGCAAGAAGCCGCCGGTCTATGTATATGGCGTGTCGTATGGCACGCAGCTGGTCTTGCGCACCTTGCAGCTGGGGCCGCTGCCCGTCAAGGGCGTCATCCTTGACTCGCTGGTGCCGCCGCAAACGGATGCGCGCTGGGACTTGAGCCAGCGTTCGCACGTGGTCAACACGGTCGGTCTGCAGGTGCTGGCCCAATGCGACGCGGATGCCGCTTGCCATGCGGCACTGGGTGATCCGGCCGCAAGCCTGTACCGCCGCGTGCTGGACACGGCGCAAGCCGATTCCTCCCTGCTGGCCAAAATTCCCGGCAAAAACCTGAAAAACTTCCTGGGCGGCATGCTCGACGTACCGGCCGCCCGCGCCCGCATCCCGTATCTGCTGCGCGAGCTGGACCAGGGCGACGATGCGGAACTGGCGTCCGTGCGCGCCATCCTGACACAGGCGGCGGCCAGCCTTGGCAGCTATCCCCAGTCGCCGCTGTCGATTCCACTGGTCAATATCATCAGCAATTCGGAAAACAATCTGCAGCCATCCTTGCGTCCCGGCTGGACGGCCGCGGACACCGACCGCGCAGAGGCGGATTTGCTGTTTAGCAGTCCCCTGCCCCGCATCTTGCTGGGCGGCGGCTTGCCCACCTACCCGCGCGATGCCTACTTCGGAGGCCTGCCGGCGACAGTGCCGCCGATGCTGGTGTTGCAGGGAACACTGGACCCGAAGACGCCGTACGCGGGCGCGCAGGCGCAAGTGCAGGCTTTGACGCAGAACAAGGCCGGGAAAGTGGCCCTGTCCACCGTGCAGAACGCCCCGCATTTCCTTTTATGGACGGCGCCCGCCTGCTTTGAACAGGCCAGCAGCCGCTTTATTGCCGGCAAGGCGGCGCAGGATTGCACGCTGTAGTTCCCACCAACTATAGAGAAGAGGACGATATGCGCACCGCAGGCCTAACATTGCTGCTGTTATCTTGTTTCGGCGCGGCGCAAGCGGCGCCGCCCGCCGCCCAGTCCATCTGCGCCTCGCCCGCACAGCCCATCCGCGAGCAAGGCTATGTGCCCATCAATGGCATCGAGCAATGGATCACGGTCACGGGCGCCGCCTGCGGCAATCCCGTGATCCTGTTCATCCATGGCGGCCCCGGCAACGCCTTGAGTCCTTATGCGGATGCCATCTATGCGGGCTGGGAGCGCCACTACACGCTGGTGCAATGGGACCAGCGCGGCGCGGGCATGACGTATGCAAAACAGCGCCCGACGGAAGATGTGTCATTGAGCGTGGCACAGATGCGCGACGACGGCATCGCCGTGGCCCGCTATATCGAGCAGCATCTGGGCCAGCAAAAAGTCATCCTGATGGGCAGTTCCTGGGGATCGATTCTGGGCGTGCATATGGCCAAGGCGCGCCCCGACCTGTTCCACGCGTATATCGGCACGGCGCAGGTGGTCAATGCGCGGGACAACGAGGCCGGCATGTACCGGGAAGTGCTTGCGCTGGCGCAAGCGGCTGGCGATACCACCACGCTGGACAAGCTGACGGCGCTCGGTCCGCCGCCATGGCGCGATCCGCGCAACTTCGGCATCTTGCGCCGCTTCGACCGCAAATATGAAGGATTGGCAACGGATGCGCCGCCCAAGCACTGGTGGCAACCCGCGCCGTTCTACGCCACGCCGCAAGCCCTGGCCGATGCCGAGGCGGCCGATGATTACTCGTATATCCAGTTCATCGGCATGCGCGGCGACGGCATGTTCGCCAAAGTCGACTTGCCAGCGCTGGGCCCGCGCTTTGAATTACCTGTGTTTTTCATCATGGGCGAAGAAGACCTGCTGACCTCGCCCGCCATCGCGCGCACGTACTTTGACCGCCTCACGGCGCCGGTCAAGGATTTCACCCTGGTGAAACGGGCCGGACACGACCCCAACCAGGCCGTGCTCGAAGCCCAATGGACGATTCTGCGCGACAAGGTGGCGCCGTTGATCGGCCACTGAGCAATTAAATCGCGCGGTGTGCCCGCAGATGCAGGTGGCGGATGGTGGCTGCCGCCGCCATCAGGATGGCAGAAGCCGTGGCCAGCACGACAATAAACGCCTTGTCGAAGGCGGAACGGGCCAATTCCGACACTTGCAAGCCCAGTTCGGCCGGCAATTGCTCGGCGGCCAGCAGCGCCGCATCGAGGGTGTCATGCGCATTCGGCAACAGGCCCGCGCTTTCCGGAATGACCAGGGTGGCGCTGTAGACGGCCGACAAGATGGTGCCCAGCACCGTCACGCCAATCACGGCGCCCAGTTCATACGACACTTCCTCGATCGAAGCGGCCATGCCGGCTTGCTGCGGCGCCACGTTCAACATCACGGCGCTGGACGCGGCCGTCATGACGGCGCCCAGGCCCAGACCCAGGATCACCAGGCTGGCCACCTGCGCCGAGACGGCGGCGTCATGCAGCAGCAAATACGATGCCATGCCGATCCCGGACAACAGCAGCGAGCCCCACAGCACCTTGGCCTTGTCGGCGCGCGGCAGCATGAAACCCGTCAGCGGGCCGGCAAACACCGACGCCAGCGGCAGCGGCAACAGCAGCAAGCCCGCTTCCAGCGGCGACAATTCACGCACCAACTGCATGTGCTGGCTCAACGCCAGTTCCATGCCGATCAGGGCGGCCGAGGCCACCATGGCGGCGGCCACGGCGCTGGAAAACGGCAGTTCGCGGAACAGGGCGAAGTCGATCAGCGGCTTGGCTTGGCGCTTCTGGCGGCGCACAAACTTCAGCATGAAGAAGGCGCCCACGGCAAACGACGCGGCGGCCAGCGCATACGACGGTTGCGGCTTGCCCAGCTCCTTGATCGCATACACGCTACCCAGCAGCCCCATCATGATTTGCAGCGAGCCCTTCAGATCCCACGGCTTGTCGCGGTTACCGGCCCGTTTCGGCAGGATAACGGCGGCCAGCACCAGGGTCAGCAGCACGATGGGTACATTGATCAGGAAGACGGAACCCCACCAATAGTGTTCCATCAGGAAACCACCGAGCACGGGGCCAAACGCGGCGCCGCCCGAGGCAATCGCTGCCCACACGCCGATGGCGAACGAGCGCTCGCGGTTATCGGTAAAGGTCAAACGGATAATGGATAAGGTGGCAGGCATCATCAAGGCGGCACCGATGGCCAGCAGGATGCGCGAAAAAATCAGCAGTTCAGGCGCGGGCGAAAACGCGGCGCACAGCGAGGCGATGCCGAACACGGCCAGGCCGGCAAGGAAAACGGGTTTGTGGCTCAAACGGTCACCCAGGGTGCCAAAGCCGGGCAGCAAGCCGGAGACGACCAGCGCGTAGACGTTGATGATCCACAATTTTTGCGAGGAGGATGCCTGCAAGTCGCGCGTCAGCGCGGGCAAGGCGGTGTAGAGCACGGTCATGTCGACCACGATCAGGAACAAGGCGCTGGAGACGATGGCCAGCGTCAGCCATTTTTTCATTGAATGCATAAACAACTCATGTATTAGTTAACAACTATCTGTTTGGATAAAGCGGGTGCTGCGCAAATATTTACGTTCCAGGCTGCCACGGGCCTGGGCTTGTCGGGGGCGGCGGGCGTCAGCCACGATCGCCGTCCTTGTCATCTACGGCGGCGGACGCTGCAACGGCCGCATCGACTACGTCGAGTTCGCGCAGCATGACGACGGACACTTGCTTGAAGCCGCGTCCCTGGAAGAATTTCTGCGCCGTCAAGTTGTGCGCGCCGCATTCGAGGAACAAGCGGGCGATGCCGTGGCTGCGCAGCTCCTCGGCGACCCACTCCACCAACTGGCTGCCGATGCCGCTGCCGCGCACGGAGGGCAGCAAGACCAGATCGTCCAGCGCGGCGAACGATTTCGAAGCGCGCTGGCGCGTGTCGATGGAAACCAAAGCCATGCCGACGATATCGTCGCCCAAGGTAGCCACGGCCAGCAGGGTCGAATCGCCATGTGCCCAGTCATGCGACAGGGCGGCGCGGATCTCGCCGCGTATCACCTCAGGCAAGTCCGCGCGCCAGTTGCCGGGCGCGTCGGCGCGCTCACCCTGCAGCTCCGAATGGGAGATATAGTCGGCGCTGACGTTGTCAAGGTAGAGCTTGCACAGTGCATCTTCGGCGGTGGCGTCGTGACACCAGCTGAAGCTGATGGCGGACGTATTCTGTTGAGCGTTTTTCATGGCGGATCTCATGTTATTGAATTAGTAAAGGCATTTTATGTCGCCCCAGAATGGCATTCAAGTTAAAATCCATCTGTAAAACAGATAGGTGGATGCCATGCAATGGACTTTGGAACAAATGCGCTACTTTGAAGCGGCTGTCGCGGCCGGTTCTTTCTCGGGTGCGGCGCGCCGGCTGGGCCGCGCGCAATCGGTGGTCAGCACCTCGATCGGTTTGCTGGAAGCGGAATTCGGCGTGGAACTGTTCGACCGTTCGCGCCGCAGCGCCGTGCTGACGGAAGCGGGCAAGGTGATGCACCTGGAAGCGTGCGAACTGCTGCGCCAGGCCGAGCGATTGCAACTGCGCGCCCAACTGCTGAGCGAGGCGCCCGAAGCGCAGCTGACCCTGGCACTGGACGAAGCCCTGCCCTACCTGGCCATCAGCAAGCTGGTCAAGGAGTTAGCGGCGCGCTACCCGGCACTGGAATTGGTCATGCTCAACGCCACGGCGTCGGAAGTGGCGCAATACGTAGAGCAGCAGCAAGCCGACGTGGCGTTTCATTTTGACCGCGGCCCCATCTCGCCCATACTGGAACAGCAGCACATCGGCAGCGTGGCGCAAGGCGTGTTCGTGGCGAAAGGCCACGCTATGGCGCACGGCCAGGAAGTCAGCCGCAACGAACTGACCCGCTACCGCCAGCTGATCATGGATTCCGAGCTGAACCGCGAACACGCCTTCAGCCCCGCCGTCTGGTTTTCCGACAGTTTCTACAGCATCGCGGAAATGGTCGCGGACGAGCTGGGCTGGGCGATTCTGCCCCTGAATATCGCCAATTACGACAATTACAAGGGCTATTTGCAGGAAGTGCCCTGCCCCGCCTTGGCCCTGTCGCGCCTGCCTGTACGGCGGCTGTCGATCCATGGAAAAAAACTCAGCGAGACGAGTTTGTGGTTGACGACCAGGCTGGCGGAGTTGTTGCTGGATGGGCCGAGGGGGTAAGGCGTACTGCGGTCACTGCGGTAATTTAATGAAGGAAAAGCTGGTAGCGGCATGTTGATGGCATGGCAAAGGCAATATGACGGTTGCAATTAAAACATTGGTATGACGGTGTATCCGAAAGATGAGACCAGGCTTCATGCCATCTCACTCACAACTGGAACTGGCGGCATCAAACTGCACTACAGGTAAGTACTGAAAGCTTTACACGATGCACTCAACTGTCATCAACAACTGGTTCGCCATGGCAAATAGCCGATGACGGGCACGCCGTCTAAGGGCATGGGACGCAGGCCGATGCAGACGAATTCCGGTACGATGGCCTCGGCACCCTCAAGTTCATTGCGGATCGCGCTGGCCGTGCGCCGCGCCATGGCGGCGGGCTGGTTTTCAGGTGCGTCGTCCGCGTAATCTTCCGCCGCCAGCACTGTGCCTTCGTCGTCTTGGCGCACTTCCATTGCGTGTCTGGAAATAATGCCGCGCACCAAGCCGCTCGGCGCCTGGTAGCGCAGGAATATGGCGGGCGAGGCGTGAATCGGCAAGCTTGCGCCCAGTTGCGCGGCCAATGTAGCGGTGCCTGTGCCCGCTGCCAGTACGACCGTGTCGGCAACGATGAGGCCAGCGGCCGTTTTCACGCCCATCACTCGTGCGCCCAGGACGATAAAGCCCAGCACGGGCGTGTGCGTGAGGACAGTCGCGCCGAGCGCTCGGGCCGCTGCCAGCAAGGCATGTGTGGCGGCAACGGCATCGAGGGCGCCCTGCTCCGGTTCGTAGACGGCCTGTTGCGGCGGCTGCCTGAGATTTGGTTCAAGCTGGGAAATGCGGGCGCGCTCAATCAATATGCACGCGGGCGACACGCGCCCGTCCTGCGTGCCATACAACAAGGCGCCATGCCAGCGCAGCGTCAAGCCGGGAACCTGCGTTTCCAGCTGGCGGTAGGCAGCGATGGCGCCGCCGCGTAGTGCCGCAATGGGGTCAGGCCCCGCGCAGGACGTGTTAATCCAGGCAAACGAGGTGCCCGTCACGCCGGAAGCGATGCCTTGCGCCTCGACTACGGTGACTTGCGCGCCTTTGCTGGCCAGGTGATACGCGAGCGACGCACCGACGATGCCGACGCCGATGACGATGATGCGTTTGGGGTTTTCACGATCATATCTGCTGATCTTGTTTACACTGGGCAGAGTCTACGCCAGCCGCCCGCAAATCCAGCGCGTATGCATGGCCATCGACGACCTTGCCCGCCACGATGGCGATAGCGGGCGCGGCCGTTCCCTGCTCGAAACCGCAGCGCTCCAGCACGCGCATTGACGCCACATTGCCGTCAATGGCGTAGGCGCACAGGCTGGCAAGCCGCCATTCGTCTTGCGCCAGGGTAATCAGATGGCGCAACGCGGCTGTGGCCAGGCCCTTGCCCGCTTGCAGCTCTCCGATGCGGTAGCCGACTTCTGCCACGCCTTGCTTCCGGTTAATGTCCTTGAGGTTGGCGCGCCCGATCAATTCTCCGTGCTCGTCGACGATGACGCAGGGGTGCAAGCGTCCCTGTTGGTGCTCGCCCAGGAATTGCGCAACGTGCGCCTGGATGCCCTCAATACTGTAAAAATCATCGGGGCGCGGGTCGATGTGGCGCTCGAACCAGGCCCGGTTGGCTTGCTCGAATGCCAGTAGCGGGACGGCGTCGTCCGGACGCAGGGTGCGAATGGTGAATGTGCTCATGGAAACTCCTGGAAAGGCATGAGTCTAGTGAAGCGCGGCCCGGCCCGTCAATCTTGATTCCATCAATCAATATAAAGTGACAAACGCTACAATGGCGTCCATGAACAACGATCTGTCCGCTCTTGACGCGGCGCGCATGCTGGGCGTCAGCCTGCCCACTCTGTATTCCTATGTGAGCCGGGGCTTGCTGGCTTCCGTCAGCAATGGCGCGGCGCGCCGCAAGCGCTATCCGCAGGAAGACGTGCTACGGCTGGCGGCGCGCAAGAATGACGCCAAACGGGGCGGCCAGACGGCCGTGGCCGCCATGCACTGGGGCTTGCCCGTGCTGGAGACGCAGATTTCGCATATTGCTGACGGACGATTGCTGTACCGCGGCTGCGATGCGACGGCGCTGGCGCAGCATGCAAGCCTGGAGGCGGCCGCCGGCCTGCTGTGGGACGATGGCGTAAGTGACTATTTTCAGCAAGACGCGCCTGCCCTGCCGCAAGGGCTGGCCGGCGCGCCGGACGCGCCGCCCTTGATGCGCGCCATGTTGGCCATGGCCATGCTGACAACAGCGGACATTGTGCACTCGCTGCAGTCCGGCCCCGCACTGATGCGCATCCTGGCTGCCGCTCTGCTGCAGACGGCGCCGTCCTCGCTGCCGCTGCACCGGCAGCTGGCCCAGGCTTGGCAAGCCGGCGCGGAACAAACTGAATTGATCCGCGCGGCGCTCGTGCTGCTGGCCGACCATGAATTGAACGCGTCGACCTTTGCCGTGCGCTGCGTCGCCTCGACGGGCGCCAGCCTGCCCGCTGCGCTGGGCGCGGGGCTGGCAGCCCTGTCCGGTGGCAGACACGGCGGCGGCAGCGCGGCGGCCCGGCGCATGTTGACGCAGGCGCTGGCCGCGCCAGACGCCAAGGACGCCAGAGATTCCATCGGCAATTATTATGCGAGCATCGCACCGGAATTCGCCGGCTTCGGCCATCCCCTGTATCCGCACGGCGACCCGCGCGCCGCATATTTGTTGGGAATCTTGTCGACGCTGTCGCACGAACCCCCGCAACTGCGCGCCATCCTGGCCGCGTGCGCCACGGCGGGCGAATTGCTCGGCGCCAAGCCGAATGCCGACTTAGCGCTGGCGGCCATGGAGCTGGCGTTCGGCTGGCCCGAGGGCGCGGGCATAAGCGTGTTTGCGCTGGCCCGCTCGGCCGGCTGGGTCGCGCATGCCGCCGAGCAGGCCGCCGGTGCGACCCTGATACGGCCGCGTGCACGCTATGTGGGGCGCCACCAGCGCGACTAACAATAGACGCTTGATTTATTACGCATACGTAGTAGTATACTTCGTATGCGTACCAATACTTCCCCCCAGCCAGACCTTCCCGATACCGCAGCCGCCTGCCCGCTGGGCGAGCGCTCGCCGCGTCTGTTTAACCTGCTCAACCTGTCGCGCCAGAACCTGTTTCGCTCGGCCGATGCCGTGTTCACCAGCGAACTGGGCTTTTCCGGCACGCAAGTGGTCGCCCTGTTTGCCCTGAAGGGCGAGGAAGGTTGCCAATTAAAGGATCTGGGGCGGGCGCTGCAATTGAAAAACTCGGCCGTCACTGGCCTGGTGGCGCGCATGGAAGAGAACGGCCTCATCGTGCGTGGCCAGTCGGCGCTCGACGCGCGCGCCGGTACCTTGCACATGTCGGCCAAGGGCGGCGAGGTGCTGGCCGCCGCCCTGCCCCTGCTCGACAGCCTGAATGAACAACTGAAAGCGGGTTTCAGCGAAGAAGAACTGGCCATCGTCGCCCGCTTCCTGCTGCATGCCTCGCGCCTGCGTTTCCAGCAAGACGTTTGACTCATCCCAACATCACCACCACAGGAGTTACCCATGCACCCGAAAGACATGACCGGCTTGCAACTAATGCAAGCTTTCGCGCAAGGCCTGTTTCCACGGCCCGGCATTTCCAAGACCATGCCCATGGATGCGCAAACGGTCGAGCATGGCCGTGTCATCTTCACGGCGACGGCAAATGAAACGCACACCAATCCCATGGGCGGCGTGCACGGCGGATTTGCCGCTACCGTGCTCGACACGGTCACGGGTTGCGCCACGCACACGGTCTTGCCGGCTGGCGAAAGCTACGGCACGACGGACCTGAACATCAAGATGTGCCGCCCCCTGCCCTTCAACGTCACGGTCTACGCGGAAGGCAAAGTCATCAATGCAGGGCGCAACCTGGTCATTTCCGAAGGCACGATCCGCGACGAGGCCGGTAAGGTGTACGCGCACGCGACGGCCACCTGCATGATCATTCGGCCCGCCGCCCGGGAGCAGGCGACCGCATGATTCGACTCGGCAGCATAACTGAAGCGTGGCACGTGCTGCAGGCGATACCCGAGTTCGACCAGCGGCGCAGCCTGGCGCAGCTGCAGGCACGGCTGCCCGCCAGCGCCCTGGTGCTCATCGCGGAAGCGGACGGCCAGCCCGTCGGTTTCAAGCTTGGGCATGACGCCGAGGATGGCTCTTTGTATAGCTGGCTCGGCGGCGTGCTGCCCGCGCACCGCAAGACGGGGCTGGCGCAGCGGCTGCTGGAAGCCCAGGAAGCCAGGGCCAAAGAACGCGGCTTTGCGGCTGTCACGGTGAAATCGATGAACCGCTATCCCGCCATGCTGCGCTTGTTGATCCGCAATGGATATCAGATACGGCTGGTGGAGCATTTTGGCGACTCGGCCAGGGAGCGCATTCACTTCATAAAGTCGCTGTCTTAGAACGCCTCGTAAAGCCACTTGTTCGCCTCTTGCTTGCCAAAGGAGCAATAGCGCCATATAGTGAGCCATTTTTGGCCGGCCGCTGTCGGCCAGTAGCGGTCGTCGATGTACCTTGAAATTTCTTAAAGTTTTTTCTACCATTGCGCACCTATGACCATCTTAGAATTTGTCGCCAGCACCTTTTCACCCCAACTACCGGACGGGCGGTATATCTTTCGACTATGGGGCGCTAGCGGCCCATGCTATTTGTTGTCGGCACAGCAGCGTGCTTCTCGCGCTTGGATTCAACTCGCGTTCTACGGTCTGGCCCTCAGCGCGCTCTGGTTCATACCTCTTATTACTGTAACAATGCCGAATCTTGTCACCTTTGCTGTGGCCTTTGTATCCTTTAATTACGTTCTATTCTGGTTGTTCTCCATTGGCCTGCCAAAGACCGAAAAGCCGCTTCGCCCAACACCAATGCAACGGCGCATAGCCATGGCAGCGCACTCCCTATCAATCGGCCGTCCGATACTCTGGATATTCCTGATTATTTCTTGCTTATTCGTGTTCGCTGGCGGCGCTATGGCTTTGTTCTTCGACGAATGGATAACTGGCCTGCTGTGCGTATTCTTCTTCGGCGCGTGTGCTGCGACCTTTACATGGCAGCTTTTTCTCGTCGCTGGGACTAAGTGATACTTAACCGCATCTTCCACACAGTAAAGCAACGTGCTGCTCGGCTCGAGCGTGAGACCTACCTCGAATGTCTGCTATGGGGCGGAAACGGACATGCAAAACCATGGTATGAGCATTAGGCTGTCAATGCTATTCGCGGCCAGACCAATGCCTGCAAGTTGCTGTAGGGCGCCTCAGCCCGCTGCCTTCTTCTTCGCCTTCAACAAACTCCCCGCCGCATTTTCCTCGAAACGCCCCGCCTCTTCTATATAGCCGTGCACGGTGCCGTCGTGGCGCCAGCCGCCCTGGCGCTTGATGGCCTGGAAATCGGCGCCCGCCCGGTGCGCGCTGGTGGCCATGCCGCGGCGCAGGCTGTGGCTCGACAATTCCGGCACGTAATCGAGCTGTGCCAGCCTGGCGCAGCCTTCGAGTATCGTGCTGATGCTGCCCGGGTGCAGTGCTTTCATACTCACATGGCCCCACTGATTGACGGTGCGCAAGAGCGGCCCCGTACGGATATGCGCCGCGGCCAGCCAGGTACGCAGGGCTGTGGTCGGACAGCAGACGCCGTCACCGAACGGGATCGCCTTGACGATGCCCTCCCCCGATTGATCCGTTTTCGAACGGGGCAAGGTAATTACCATGCCCTGCGGCTCCCAGCTCACGTCTTCCAGTGTCAATCCCACCAGTTCGCTGCGCCGAAAACCGCCAAAAAATCCCAGTTGCAGCAAGGCGCTGTCACGCAGGGCCTTGACGCTGCCCAGCGCGGCCAGTTTGGTCACGATAACTTCCAGGTCTTCCAATGGCAAAGCCTTAGCCTTCTTCTTCGGCTTGCCGTGCAGGCGGGCGATGCCGGCCAGGGTCTTGCGCACGGTGGGCGTGGACGCCGGGTCGGCGAAGCCTTGGTACACATGCCATTGCGACAGGGCCGTCAGACGCAGGGCCAGGGTGCGGGCGTTCAGGCTATCCGCATACGCCATCAGATAGCGGATGACGGTGGACTCGTCGGCGGGCAGCGCCCCGCCCCACACCTGGAAGTGGCGGATGGCGGAACGGTAGGTGCGGCGCGTGTTGTCCGACGTGGCGGCGGCCAGGAAAGCCTGGTGGCGTGCGGCCAGCTCTGCATCGATCAGGGCGCCGTGTAACGGGGCAGCGGCGATGGCGGCGTTTTTCGGCACGGTGACACGGCGTTTCGAGAGGTGTAAATCGGGCATGGCGGTGGCGAAATCGCGGTTTTGTACTGGGAGGATCACAGAATAGCATGCAAACCACCCCCATAACACGCGATAAGCAATCTTATCACAGCTTATATTTTTTAATAATCATCAAAATTTATATCGTAATATTATTTGATATTACGTATTATGTAATACGTTACTAAATTTCGCTTATAGGTGGTTTTATGGCCCGCACCGGCATTCTGTACTCTGATGTTATGAAAGCAGCCCAAATCGTCGCTGCCGATGGGCGCAACCCCACGGTCGACAATGTGCGCGAAGCGTTGGGTGGCACGGGCAGCAAGAGCACCATCGCGCCCCTGCTCAAGCGCTGGAAGGAGGAGTTCCAGGGCGCGGGCGCCGTGAAAACGGAGGCAGGCTTGCCAGCCGAGCTGATGGAAGCGATGCGCGGCGTGTATGACAAGCAGCAGCGCGACGTGGCGCAGCAGTTGGAAACGGGCATGCAGCAAAACCGCGCCGAACGCGACGCGGCGCTGGAAAAGCTGAAAAAGACGGAAACGGAACGGCTGAAGCTGGCGGAGACGCGCGCCGCCCTCACCCAGGAATTGCGCGGCACCCAGCACGCGCTGGCGCAACTGAAGGAAGAGCACCATTTTCGCGCCGTCACCCTGGCCACCTTGCACAGCGACAACGCGGGCTTGACGCAACGCCTGGCCGACCGGGGCGAGGAAATCGCCGCCTTGAACCGCCAACTGGCGCAGGTGCGCTCGCAGTTCGACCATTACCAGGAAGCGGCCGCTACCCAGCGCAGCGAAGAACGCGCCCAGGCGCAGCAGCGGATCAGCCGGCTGGAGCAGGATAATGCCCAGTTGCAGCAGCGTTTGCAGGGTCAGCAAGCGACCCTGGTGCAGCAAGACATGCGCCTGGCGCAGCTGCAGGCTGAGCAAACGCGTTTATCCGGCGAAGCGTCCGCCGACCGCGAAGCGCTGGCCACCGTGCGTCCCGAGCGCGACCAGTTTGAATTTCAATATCTGCAGGCGGCCGCGTCGGCGGACGCCCTGTTGGCCAAGCTCGATACGTCCATGCTGGCGCTGAACGATGCCAAGGTGGCGCTGGCCGCGCAAGACCTGCAGCTCGACATGCTGGCGGAAAATGCGCAAGCGTCGCAACTGAAGGCGGCAAGCCTGGCGCAGGAGCGCGACGGCTTGCTGCGCGAAAATGCCGGCATGGCGGCCAGGCTGGGCCTGCTCATGGATGGCAAGGAGCAACGCGATGTTTGAACCTGTTTACATGGTATGGGAACTCTACGATGGCCCCAGGACGGGCCTGGCCAGCTTTCAGGGCTTGCCGCGCTAAGTCCCTGTCCCATGACGTCCGATGGGGACAAGTATGTCCAGCATTTCATTTTGACGCCGCTCGGCGCACAGCTACTGGCGCTGGCTAGCGCCTGTAGCGGCTGCTACACGGCGCATTTTCACGAACGGCCGGCGCAGGCAACGCTTCCTGCCGGCATGCTGCGCGCTTGCGAAGCGCCATGGTCGCCTTGCGCGCCACCTAGCATCTGACGTTTCACTGTCCCTGCCTGGCACGGTAGCGCACTCTTATCCACGCACCGATGGCGTCCACGCCGCTGTCTGCCGCCTCTTCGACCCAGCCCGCGCGCGCGTAAAAGCGCCGCGCGCCCGTATTGCTGAGCTGCGTCTTTAGGCTCAACCGGGGACCGAAGCGCACCACCACGGCCGCCAGCAGTAGCGCGCCGATGCCCAGTCCGCTGTGCGCCGGATGCACGTACAGGTGGTGCAGGAAGTAGTCGGGGGCGTCGCCCGTGTGTACGGCGGCAAAGCCGACGACGATGCCGCCGCGTTCGGCAACGAAGATCTCTTCGTCCTGCGTCGCCGCCGTGAACGCGGCGCTGTCGGCGACAGGGCCGAAGGTGTCGCGCCCGGCCAGGGCCAGGATGGCGGTGCAGGACGGCGTGTCCGCGCTGGCAAAGCGACGAATCAGGCTCATGGCTGGCGCGCTGCTCATCAGCTACAGGCGACGGTTCAGCACGCTGTCGATATCGTGGGTTTTCCGCTCCACCTGGAGCGCGCCGTTTTGCAGCCAGTAGCCGTCGCCTCCCTGTTGCAGTGCGTCCATATCGAGCGTGCCCAAGCTTGGCGGGATGGCGTCGGCGAGCAGCGCCGCCACGTCGTCCCATGCCGCATACAACAGCTTCAAATACCAGCCGTCGTCGTGGGAAAAGGCGAGGAAGCGGCTGCGCAAGGCGGGAAGCGGCCCGAGTGCGCCACGGTGGTCGAGCAGCGCGGCCACGTCCGCATCAAGCGAAGCGGGCGGCTTGCCCTGGCCATCCTCCTGCCAATCGGCCCAGGCATGACTGCCCCAGGCATACATATCCTCATGCGTCAGGGCCGCCAGTTGCTGCCGGGCCAGCACCTGATAGACGGCAGGCTTGCTGGCCGTGCCGGCGCTGCCCTTGCGCAGCACGATGCCGTCCGCCTTGCCGAGGGCGAGGATAAAATCCTTGAATTCGATGCCGGAAGCGACCAGCATGCGCTCGGCCGGGTCGTGCCAGATATACAGTTAATGTCTCAATTGTTCGTCCGCTTTGGTGTGGGCGCCGTATTCATTGCCACTGCGGCGCGTATCAGCGCCTTGAACGCCGCAGCATCGAGATGCTCGCCTTCGTGGATGTCGATGGCCCGGCGCGTGTTGCCGTCCAGGCTGGAATTGAACAGGCCGGCCGGATCGGGCAAGGTGGCGCCCTTGGCGAAAGTGAGCTTGACGGCCAGTTGATAGGTTTCGCCTGTGCAAATCATGCCCGCATGCGACCAGACGGGCACGCCGCGCCATTTGACTTCTTCGACCACGTCCGGGTCCGCCTGGTGGATCAGCGCGCGCACCGTGGCCAGCGTTTTGCCGCGCCAATCCGCCAGGGAGGCGATTTTCGCGTCGATCTGGCGGGTAGCGGACTCGCCGCCCACCGCGCTCTCCCCGGACTGCGTGTCTGGCTCTGCTTTTTTCATGGCTGTGATCTCTTTCCTGACCTGTCTGTGCCCATATGCGCTTGCGCGATGCCGGGGTGTCCAATGCTAGCACTTCTGCGCCCCGGCGCGTCTTGAACGCGTTGGATGTATCGCCAGCTTCTTAATATGAACTTCACCTGGCCCGCGTAGCATTCAGATTGGCAAGGCTCTCATTGTGCAGCGCCTGCCATTTTCCGGCAGAACCATGAATGACATCGCTTTAACCTTGCGCCGCGGCGCCGCCGTGCCGCCCGCCGTGCTACCCGCCGTACCACCACATTCCGCCAGAGGCCACCGCCTGAAAGCGGCGCTGGGCGCCCTTTTCTTTCCCCGCCAGCGCACGCGCTGGCAAGCCTTCCTGGGCAACATGCCTGGCATGACCTCACTGGCGCAGCTGCATCCCTGCTTGCGTTTCAAGATTTACCGTCCTTACGCCTCGCGCCAGTTGGGCTGCACGGATCGCCTGGCCTTGCTGGAAGGGCATTACCGCTTCCTGTGGCAAGCGGGCGCGCGCGCCCTGGTCGAGCGTGCCGCGCGCCAACCCGTGGTGCTGGCTGCGTTCGAAGGCAAGGACGGGGCGCCGTATCGCTTGCAGCTGACGGCCATCCACGACAGCTACCGCGAAGGCGAACTGTGCCTGCGCCTGACGCGCGCTGGCCAGCCCCTGTACCTGGCCAGCTTTCTATTTGTGCCGCGTGCCGATGGCGTCTCCTTGCAGCTGGGTGCGCTGCAAGGCTTGCGCTCCGAGGCCGGCAAGCTGGCTGTCAAGGGAGCCACGCGGGCGCTGCACGGTTGCCGTCCGAAAAACCTGATGGTCGCGGCCCTACGCGATTTCGGTGATTTTTTTGCCTGTAATAACCTGTTTTTGATCAGCAATGACAACCGCATCGCCCTGAATGCGCGGCGCCGCCGCCATATCGCCGCCGATTACGACCTGGCATGGCAGGAATTGCATGCCTTACGCATGCGCGATGGTAATTATCACTTGCCCTGCGCGCCCTGCCGGGCGCCGGACCTGGCCGACGTACCATCAAAGAAACGCGCCGATGCGCGCCGGCGTGGCGAATTGCAGCAATGCATTTCCGCCGACATGCGGGCGCAGCTGGCGGCCTTGCTGGAAGCGCCGATGGCTGAAAATTGAGCAAGCGCACGACTTGGCATGCTGGCAGCCATAAAACTCAGGCCGCCTTCATGTTGGGGTCGTATCCTTCATTAGGCATGCCAGCCACCTTAGCCAGACGCCGGCGTGCCTTCGATCCACCCTGGACAAGGTTTCCATGACAGCCACTTTCGCCCTCCTCCCCCTTTGCCTCGCCGGCACTGCTGCACTGGCCGCGCCCGTGCTGGACGACGCCGTGCGCCAGCGCGCGGAAGAACTCACGCGCACGGGCATGCACGCCAGCATTGTCATCGCCGTCATCGACGGCAAGCACAGCGCCGTCTACGGTTTTGGCAGCGTGCAGGCAGGCAAGAACGCCACACCGGGCGCCGACAGCGTCTACCAGATCGGTTCCGTCACCAAGACCATGACGGCCTTGCTGCTGGCCGACGCCATCGTCGAGGGCAAGGTGAAACTCGACGAGCCAGTAGCGACATTATTGCCCGGCTATACGGTGCCCGCCTTCGACGGCAAGACAATCAGCCTGCTCGACCTGGCAACGCATTATTCTGCGCTACCGCGCCTGCCCGACAACTTCGCACCGAAAGACCCGGCCAATCCGTATGCCGATTACACGCCAGCAAAACAACGGCAGTTTCTTGCCGCCTACCATCTGCCCCGCGCGCCGGGCAGTGTCTTCGATTATTCCAACATCGGCTACGCCGTGCTGGGCACGGCCCTGGCCGCACAGGCCGGCAGCAGTTATGAAGCGCTGCTGCAGAAGCGCATCGCCGTGCCGCTGGGCATGCGTTCGACCTCGAACCAGCCCACGCACGGCATGCTGGCGCGCCTGGCGCCCGGCCATTTACTGTCGGGCGAACCTACGCCCGCTTGGGATTTGAATGTGGTGGCGCCGGCCGGCGGCGTGTATTCCAGCGCGCGCGACATGATTTCCTACCTGCAAGCGTATATGTTCAAGCCGCTGCGCCCGTATGCGCTGGCGATACAGCCGCAGCGGCCGCTGGCGCCGGACAGCGACACGACAATCGGCCTCGCCTGGTTGCTGGAACAGCAACAGGGTCATGCCTACGCCTGGCACAGCGGTCAGACGGGCGGCTACGCCAGTTATGCGGCGTTCACCACGGACGGCAAGCGGGGCGTGATGGTGCTGACGAACACGGCGCGCGATGTCGACGCCCTGGGCCTGTCCGCCCTGCTGCCCGGCACGCCATTGCCGCCGCTGAAAAAGCCGCAAGCCGCCATCGAGCTGCCGCGCGCAACATTAGCTGAATACGTGGCCAAATATGTGCTCGAACATTCCCCAGGCGAGAATTTCACATTGACGGTGTCGTTGGGCAAGCAGGGGCTGGAAGCGGCCGGCACGGGTGTCGGCTCGGCGCCCCTGTTTGCCAGCGCGAAAGACCAGTTTTTCTTCCGCGCCATCGAGGCGGAACTGGCCTTTACGCGCGATGCTGCAGGCAAGATCGCCGGCGCCGTACTCAAACAGGGCGGGCAGGACGTGGTCTTGCCGCGCAAACCGTAGCGCTCAGGCGGCCGGGTCTTGCATGAACTGCTCGACCCGCTCGACAAACGCTGCCTTGCTGCGCGTGCGAAACTCGCCCAGGAAGGCGTCGCTGCCCTGGACGATCTTGCCGTGGCGGTCGTATTCCATCTTGCCCATCTCCAGCACGAATTCGCCGTTCGGATCATCTTCCGGCTCGAAGTGCGAATTGAAGCAGTAGCCCGTCTCGCGGCAATGCCCCCACAGCAGCAGCGCGCTGCTGAACCATTGCATGGTATCCGGGCCTGGGTCCACCTCGAACAGGGTGTTGACGGTAAGGTGCCAGCCGCCCGGTACGCGCAGCGGCTGCAAGGGATAGGGCAAGCGTGCTGGTTTCATGTCGACAATGGCAAGCGGCGGGTTTCGTAAAAGGCAAGGAACTCCAAGGCCGGCAGCGCTTTCGCAAACAGCCAGCCCTGGCCGAATTCGACTTTGCGCTCCAGCAAATAATCGGCTTGCTGCTGCGTTTCAATGCCTTCGGCCACGATCAGCATGTTCAAGGTGCGGGCCATGGCGATGATGTGCGGCGTGACGCTGCTGGTGGCGGCGTCCGTGCCGATGGTGTCGACGAAGGATTTGTCGATTTTGAGGGCGTCTAGCGGCAGGTTTTGCAGGCTGGAGAGGCTGGAATAGCCTGTGCCGAAATCGTCGATGGCCACCGCATGGCCGCGCGCTCGCGCCTTTTCGATGGTGGCGCGGGCCGCTTCCACGTTGATGAAGCCCCGCTCCGTGGCTTCCAGCCAAATCTGCTGCGCCTCGATGCCGGTGCCGGCCAGCGAGCGTTCCAGCACGTCGAGTACCCTGCCCGTTTCGATATCGCTGGCGCACAAGTTGATGGCGATGTGCAGTGCGCGGTCGGCCAGCAGCGCGGCGCGCATGTCGGCGATGACGCAATCGATGACCTGGTCGGTGATGGGCAAAATCAGCCCGCCTTCCTCGGCCACGGGGATGAACAGGTCGGGCCGTATCATGCTGCCGTCGGGGCGGCGCCAGCGTATCAGCGCCTCGGCGCCCACGCACACGCCCGTGTCGAGGGCGATGATGGGTTGATAATGGACAAAAAATTCGCGCCGCTCGATGGCGATCTTCAGTTCCCCCATCAGGGACAGGCGGCGGCGCGACAGCCACACGACGATGCCGACGATGAAGGCGGCCATCAGCAGGCCCAGCGGCAAGAGCAGCAACTGTTCGCGCCGCAACCTGTCGTTCAGCTTGCTGCGCGGCTCGATCATCACGGCCGTCAAGCCATCGCGGTACAGGATGGCATGGATGCTGCCGTCCTGCGGCGCGCCGTCCGCCGCCGGCTGGCCGGCGAGCAAGGTTTGCACCAGCGCGGGGTCGGGATGGTGCAAGGTGTCGAGCACGCCTTCCTTGCCGATGGCCACGGCCATCTGGATATCGCTGTCGATGATGACGTCGGAAAAGCGCACGGGATCAATCAGCACTTTATAGGCGCGGTAAGTCAATCCCACCATGCGCTTGCCGCCGCTGACGGCGGGGCGCAGGTTGAAATCGATGCCCATGCCATTGTTCATGGTGAAGTCGGCGGGCGTGATGGCGATGCGCTCGTCCTCCATGCCCGTGGACGTGCATTTGAGCAAACCGTTCTCGACATAGCCGATATCGTCGATGCTGCGCGTGGTGATGGTGATGCGGCGCAGTTGCTGGATATGCGCTTCCGAACACGGCGCCAAGTCCAGGGCATCGGCGCTGCGCAGGGCGACCCCGGCCGAGGCGATGGAACGGTGGGCGCGCTCGAGCGCATAGCTTGCCAGCAGGCGCAGGCGTTCCTGCTCGCCCTGCACGGCGCGCACGGACGACAGGTAAAAGGCAAGGCTCAGGGGAACGGCGACGCCGATGACTGCGACCAGCACGCTGGTGATGATAATGCGTTTTCTGCGCATGCGCTCCTCCCGCACCGAACATAACCTACTGCGCGTCGCGATTTGCGGCCTCCGATGCTCACTGTGCATTCGCACAGCTCCGCTTCTCAGCCACAACTCACTGCCGCTCGCTACGGTTCTGTTCGGCGCTCTTAATTGGTCGTGTTATATGATTGCCATGTATTGCTCGATGGCATCATATTACAAGCAGAGGCCGTGTACTCGAATATTGCTGAAGAGTTACACTTTTTCCATTTTTTGCACCGGCCTTGCCAGCACAAACACCAGCGCCGCCACGACAGCCGCCAGTCCGCCCGCCAGATGGAGCACGCTGGCAAAGCCGTCGATGAAGGCGTGTCGGGCCGCTTCCTGCGCCACGGCCTGCATGGCGGGCGGCAGCTGGCCGAAGGCTTCGGCCGCGTTGCCAGCGACAATGCGCCCTATCATCTCGGGCGAGGCCTTCAAGCCGTGCAGCCACGCCAGTTTCTCGAACGAGGCGGCCGTGCGCATGGCCAGCACGGCGCCCAGCGCACCCACGGCCAGCACGATGCCGACAAAGCGCGTGGTGGTGCTGATGCCGGACCCCATGCCCGTGCGCTCGCGGGGAATGCAGGCGAGGATGGCTTTTTGCGTGGTGCCGTTGAGCAATCCCGCGCCTGCGCCGGTGACGACCATGCCAGCCGCCACCAGGCCATACTGCAAGCTGGCGGCGGCCAGCGCCGTGGCGACGTTGCCCACGGCGACGATCAACAGACCCGTCACCAGGATGCCGCAGTCGTCCAAGCGGCGCATGGCGCGCGGTGCCAGGCGCGACAGCACCACCATGGCCACGGCAAACGGCAGCATGGCACAGCCGGCCAGCACGGCGGAAAAGCCGAAGGCGTTCTGCAGGTACAAGGGTAAAAAAGTCATCATCACTTGCGCGGCGATGGCGTAGCCGAACATGCCCAGCACGGCGCCGACAAACACGCGCCGGCCAAACAGGGACAAATCGACCATCGGCGCGCGCTGGCGCCGTTCCACCATCACGAACACCACCAGCAGCGCCGCGCCCGCCAAGAAGCGCAGCACGGTGGCATGACTGGACCAGCCCGCCACGCTGGCGTCGATCAAGCCCCAGATGATGCAGAACAGGCCGGCGGAAAACAGCGCCGCACCCAGCGGGTCGAAACTGGCGTTGGAGGCATCCTTCGATTCTTCCACATGCTTGCCTACCAGCCACATCAGGATGGCGACGACGGGCAGGTTCAGATAGAAAATCCAGCGCCAGTTGATGGCGCTCGTGATCAGGCCGCCCAGCAGCGGCGCCACCGTCATGGCCACGCCCATGGCCGCGCCCCACACGGACCAGGCGCGCGCCCTCTCCTTTTCCGCATGAAACGTGTGGCCGATGACGGCCAGCGCGGACGTCAGCAGTAGCGCGGCACCGAGGCCCTTGATGGCGCGCGCCACGTTGAGCACGAACGGCGTCCAGGCCAGGCCGCACAGCAGGGACGCCAGCGCAAACACGGTCAGGCCAAACAGCATGACCTTGCGCCGTCCCAGGCGGTCGGCGACGCTGCCGGCGGGCAGCAAAAACGAGGCGAATGCCAGCATGTAGGCGCTGACCACCCATTCTACGTCGACGAAGCTGGCGTTGAGGGAGCGGGCGATCGACGGCAAGGAGACAGCCACGACGTTGGTATCGAGCATGATCAGCGCGCACACGCCCGAGCACGTATATAAGGTCCAGTTGGTATTCTTCATGCGTCGATTGTAAGCAAGCTTGTATTATTTCTTGTTATAAGATAATCGTCTTATAATTCACCCATGGTGAATATAGTCAAAGACATGGAACTGCGGCATTTCCGCTGCGTGCTTGCCGTGGCGCACAGCCTGCATTTCGCGCGGGCGGCTGCGGAACTCGGCATTTCGCCGCCCGCCCTGACCAAGCAGGTACAGGAAACGGAACAGCTGCTGGGCACGCGTTTGTTCCAGCGCAGCAAGCGCGCCGTGGCCCTGACGGCCGCAGGAGAGTTGTTCGTGGTGGAAGCGGCGCGCGCGCTGGCGCAACTTGCACAGGCCCAGGACGTGGCGCGGCGGGCGGGACGGGGCGAGCTGGGACGGCTGGAAATCGGCTACGTGGCCTCGGCCGCGTATTCCGGCGTGCTGCAAGACCAGTTTGCCCGCTTTCGCGCCAGCCACCCCGGCATCCACATCGGTGCGCGCGAACAGGCGATGGATGCCCTGCCCGGCTTGCTGGACCAGGGCCGGGTGGACCTGGCCTTCGTGCGCCCGCCCCTGCACTTGCCGGACGGCATAGCCAGCGTGGTCTTGCTGCGTGACCGCTTCGTGCTGGCCGTACAGGCTGACAGCCCGCTGGCGGGCCTCGATGTGGCGGGGCCGGCCGCGCTGGCGCAGCAAGCGTTCATCGTGCCGGAACAGGAATTGGGAACATTGGAGGTAAGCCGGCGCGGCGGCTTTGCGGCGCAGGTGGTGTCGCGCCCGGGCAGCCTGGTGGCCGTGCTGACGGAAGTGTCGCTGGGCGTGGGCTGCGCCATCGTGCCCCACTCCGTGATGGCCAGCGTGCAATTGCCTGGCGTATGCTTCCGCGAACTGGAAGCGCCGCAAATCAGCTCGGAAATCGCCGTGGCCTTCCGCCGCCATGAACAGGCGCCCGCCGCGCGCGCCTTCATCGCCCAGCTGCGCGCTGCGGCGATTGCCTGAGTCTAGCCTGGTGATTCGGCCGTCAGCCGCGTTTCAACACGGCCACGGCGTAGGTGCAAGCGGTGGCTGTTTCATTCCTGAACATGCAGTCGGACGGCGGACCCAGTTCCAGGCAATCGCCCTCGTCCAGCACGTGGCGGGTGTCACCTTCGATGAAAACGAGGCTGCCGGTCAACGCCCAGATCAGCTGGCGCCGCGCCACATAGGCGGCGGCCGGCATGGCTACCACGGCGCCCGGCGGCAAGGTGATATGCACGAGGTCGAGCGGCATGTCGGATGCGGGCGACACGTGCCGCCGCACATAGCCGCTCTGCGGGTCGACCCACACGGGCTGCTCAAGCTGGCGCAACAGACGCCCGTCGCGCATCTCGGCGCGGGCGATCAGTTCGGACATGCTCAGGCCGAAGGCACCCGACAGCCGCGCCAGCAAGGTGGCCGTGGGGCTGCAATCGCCGCGCTCCACCTTATGCACCATCGCGCGCGACACGCCCGAACGGGCCGCCAGCTCCGTCAGTGACCAGCCCAGGCTTTCCCGCTCGAGGCGCACCCTGGCACCGATGCGCTGGTTCAATTCGTCTGGTTTAGTGGACATCTATAGAATTTTATTGGACAAGTAGCGAGTGGCAATCTATGATTTGTCCATTATAGTAGACGCTTGGCAAGGAGAGCAACATGCAGATACGCGAGGCCCGGCTGGGCGACATCGAAGGAATCACGGCCATCTACAACGATGCCGTCAGCCATACCCTGGCCATCTGGAATGAACGCACGGTCGATGCGGCCAACCGCACCGCCTGGCTGGCCGACCGCCAGCGGGCCGGCTATCCGGTGCTGGTCGCCATCGATGCGCAGCAGAATGTGTCCGGCTACGCCTCGTTCGGCGACTGGCGTCCGTTCGAGGGTTTTCGGCATACGGTCGAGCATTCCGTGTATGTGCGCGCCGATAGCCGTGGCGCCGGCGTCGGCAAGGCATTGATGGGGGAATTGATCGTGCGCGCGCGCGGCCTGGGCAAGCACGTGATGGTGGCGGGCATCGAAGCGGGCAATGCCGGTTCGATCGCCCTGCACAAACAGCTGGGCTTCGAGGAAGTGGGCTTGCTGCGCCAAGTGGGCACCAAGTTCGGCGCCTGGCTGGACCTGGCGTTTTTGCAACTGCAGCTCGATACGCGCAGCGATCCGGACGGCATCACGCCGCCCGGATAAGGTCACGCAGGCATCAGGGATCGGGCATCAGAGGTCGGGCATCAGAGATCAATATCCGGCGGCGGGCGGCGCAGCGCCATATGTTCCCACACAGCCACCAGAACCAGCACGCAGCTGGTGATGCACGCCAGGGTCAAAGGCGAATACAGGCGACCGTAGGCCATCGGGATCAGCGCCAGGATGATCAAGATGCCCAGCAGATGCGACAGCGGCGGCGTGGCGCGGTCGTTGCTGACCCATTTGAATAGCGCATTGCCCAGCAGATACAGGATCGGGCCGCCCAGCAAGGCGCTGATGCCGGCGAAGCTCGCCTCGTCCGGATGCACGAGGGCCAGTTCATCGGCCACGGCGCTGACGATCACCCCGCCCACGATCAGCACGTGGATATACGTGTAAGCCTTGCGCGCGATGCGGCCCGGGTCCTTCGAATGAGCGATGCGGTGGTGGCCCGCTTCGGCGCCCGTGTCAAAGTAAATCCACCACATGGCGATGCTGCCGACCAGCGCCGACAGGAAACCCAGCCAGTTGCCGGGGGTCCACTCCAGCCCCGCGAAGGTGGCACCCGTCACCAGCAAGGATTCACCGAGGGCGATGATGACGAACAGGCCGCAGCGTTCGGCCATATGGCCGCCATCGACATCCCAGTCCGCCGTCGAGGAACGGCCCAGGCCCGGCATGCCAAACTGCATCCATGGGCCGGCCAGGTCGATCAGCAGGGCCGCGCCCCACCAGAAGATGCGCTGCTCGGGCGACGCAATGCCGCCGGCGATCCAGAAGATGCCGGACAACACGGCCCACAAGGCAATGCGCTGGAAATTGCGGCGCCGCGCCAGCGCTTCATGGCGCACGGCCCACCAGGCAAACAGGGGCCGGCCCACCTGCATGGCCACATACGCGCCCGCAAAGCCCAGGCCGCGCGTGCCGAACGCTTCCGGTATCGAGGCCGACATGATCAAGCCGCCCAGCATCAGGGCAAACAGGCTGATGCGCACGGGAATGCGCTCGGGGTCGAGCCAGTTGGTGATCCACGACGTAAAAATCCACACCCACCAGACGGCCATCAGCAGCAAACCCGTCTGCAACCAACCGATGGCGCTCAGGTGCGCCAGCAAGCCGTGCGACAGTTGCGTGACGGCAAACACGAACACCAGGTCGAAGAACAGCTCGATCATGCCCACCTTGCCGCTGTCCTGCCCGCCGCGCGTGCGCAGCAGGGAGATGCGATTATTCATTTTTTTCCTTGCATAAATACCGGACCGGCGCCCACGGCGGCGGCCAAAACGGCATGATGATAGCAGATGGGGATGGCGGCCATGGCGATGCTGCGGTTGGCATGCGTTTGCTCTTCCGGCCGAAAGTCGCTACGATGGGCCGCATGCGCGGGACACCACCTCCACCATGTATCAGCTGAATTGGCGCGCCCCCTGGCTGGCTGCCGTGCTGCTGCTATCGCTCGGTGGCGACGCCCCGGCGCTGGCGCGCCAGCTGGCCGAACCGGCCCCCGCGTGCCGGGCGCCGCAAACCATGGCGCTGACGGTCAACAGCGATGCCATCGCCACGGCCAGCAATGATATCAATGACAACACCCTGGTGGCGCTGCGCGCCAACGGCACCGCGTACTGGACGGTTTTATTGTCGACAGCGAATATCTTGCTGCAGCTGGGCGCCGACCGCGGCGATACCATCGTGACATTCCAGAAAGGGCTGACCCTGCGTTTCCAGGCGCTCGGTCCGCAGCAATATCAAATCCTCATCGATGGCCCCATCCTCGATGACGGCACGCAGTACACGCTGACTGGCAAGGTGGTAGCCGTTTTTGAACGCTGTCCGGTCCTGCCCGCGCCGGCCGCGCAATAAAGCCGCGCATGCCATCTATTTAAGTCAATAAACCGTTTATATTCAATTGCATCCCCTATCCGGCTTGCCTGCCGCCGCGAAAATGGCCGGCGGCGCATTCCCGCACCGCGTCCGGATGCCGTGCCATTCCTGTCTTTGCGACAATTCGAGAGAATCGCGCAAAAAAATAGGCATAGAATCGCTATTTGTGACGCGCAAGAGCCGGCATGGTTATATTCCGAATAGCCGGAAACCAGTTTTGAATAAGTAAATAAAAAAAATATTAATCAATTCCGGATTGATTAATATCAAATGTCTTGTCTTTATTTGAAATTGCGTATTGTCCTGCCATATTTTTATGGCATGGTTGCAAAGCCGTTGCAATACCGTTTTTCACCGACTTACCCAACTGCCCTGGACCTCTCGGCCACGGGGCGCCCACCGCAAGTGCAGGCCGATATCACCTCATGGAGAATGTCATGTCTAACTTACCTCGCGTCGAAGTCACCAACCATACGCTGGCCGCCGGCCAAAGCGTCACCACCAACACCACACCGAACAGCATCGCGCTGTCCATAGCCAGCAGCGACAGCAACAACCAGACCGGCATCGCCTTCCAGTTCCAGGGCCGCACCACGTACTGGAATCCTAGCGTCAGCACCGGTTTCACCACGGCCAAGCTGGCAAGCGACACGGGCAATGGCGTCGTCACGTGGAAAGCCGGCCTGACGGTCACCTACTCGCCGCAAAGCACAGGGCTGTATAACGTGCTGCTCTCCGGCGACATCGTCGACGGCGGCACAGTGTATGGCTACACGGGCTTCGTGCTGGCCACCTTTACCTCCAACTCGCAGTAAGCGGCGGTTCCGCGCCCGCCTGCGGGCGGGCGCCCTGGATGGCCGCCCGCCACAGCATCCAGGCAGCCAGCCTGGCCATCCGACGCCCTTTCCGGGCCTACCCTTTATAAACGATTGTGATGCCACGCGGCGCGCCATGCCGCCGCATCGCAGCCCGAGTCGCGTCTTGAGTGGAGGTTGTCATGGGTTTCAGCTTCGTCGCCACCGATCCCGCCAGCAAGGTCAGCCTATATGAATCGCCGCCGCAGGCGGAGCATGCCTGGGCCGGCTACCTGCTGCCGCCCGTCGCGCCGCCGGCCACGCCCCCGGACAGCATCAGCTATGCCGACAGCCTGTCGCCGCAGCGCATGGGCGGCTACGTGTTTGCCAGCGCCCGTCCGGCGGCGCTGGACGCGGCGCCCGGCCCCTTCATCGCCGCCCTCGCCGCCTATATCGACCGGCAGTCGTCGGCGCCGGGACTGAACCTGAACGCCCTGCTGTGGCTGCGCGACGCCGATGCAGCGCCGGCCGATCCCTTCAAGAACTATGGCTGCAGCTACAGCTATAACCCGCTGACCAAGGGCTTTGCCACCAGCACCAATGTAAATTTCCTGCTGGGACAGGACCTGCTGTTCAACGTGCTGTCCGGCGTCGGCCTGTCCATCGACGCCGCCAGCGGCAGTCTGCGGCTGTCCGCGCCGCTGGCTACGCCGCCGGCGCTGGCCTTCCAGCGCAACGCCAGCGATATCGGCATACGCGTCACGGGCAGCGGCAACACGATCCGCACGTTCGTGCCGCTGGCGGGCGCGAATGCGGGCTGCCTGACGTTTACGGCCACCGTCAACCCTGCCGTCACCTTCGGCCCCGGCGGCCTGGCCGTCGGCTTCCCCTTGAGCGCGCGCGACACGGCCAGCGGCCAGCTGCAGCAGCTGTTCTACCCGGCGCTGAGCGCGCCCGCCGCGCTGCCGGCCAACCTGGCCTGGGTGGGCACGGTCGACCCGCTCGATCCCTACAATCAGAAGCTGTCCGCCAAGGCCAGGCTGGAAGGCGTATTGCGCTGCGGCTTGCTGCCGACCGGCCAGCCCGCCTTGCCGTCCACCTACCGCACGGCGCTGGGCCATGCGACGGCCTTGCTGCCGCTGGGCGCCGCCAACGGACAGCCGCCCGAGGTCGGCCTGCAGTCTGGCGCCCTGGCCTTTGGCTGCGCCGCGCGGTCCCCCTCTCAGCCCGCGACCAGCAAGGCCCTGCTGACGCCGGCCGGGCGCTTCGGCCTGAGCGCCAGCGGCCAGGCTGCCGGGACGCAGACAAACTTGTTATGCGGCATCTTCGGCTCGGAACAGCTGAGCATCACTACCTATGATGGCGCCGCGCCGGAGAATGACAGCCTGCTGTTCGTGCCCGCCTCGCCCGCCTACGCTTCCGTCTTCCCGTTCCAGGCCGCGACCCTGGACTTGCCCGATTCCGGTAACGTGGCCACGCCGCTGACGGCCGACTACCTCAGTTGCTGGGCCAGCGTGCTCAAGGGCGGCGCGGCCATGCCGCAATACCATGCAGAGCCGGCGGGCAGTCCTATGTACGGCCTGCCGCCGGCCGCCCGGGCGGCCGCCTTGCTGCGCGCCGTGGCCGCCGATACCGTGCTCGCCTCGACCCCGCCCGCGCTGCCCGTGCCGCAGGGCGCCGCGCACGCCTTTCCCCTGCTACCGTATGGCGGCGCCGTCAGCGGCCGCCCGCTGGATATCAGCGCCTCCCTGCTGTCTAGCTTTGAAAGCAGCATCGTGGCCGCCACGCGCAAGGCCGTCATTTCCAGCGGCGCCAGCGCCACCTGGCAGGCGCGCGCGGCCGCCAGCCGCCGCGTGCGCGGGCTGGCCGCCGACGAGGCGGTGGCGGAAACGCCGCACTACCGCACCACGCCGCAGGGAGCCGTCGCCACCGTGTCCAGCCAGGAGCAGGACCAGGACGCCTTCCTGTCGGTGACCCTGGGCCAGACCCTGGGCGGCGGCCAGGTCTTGCCGTTCGGCTTCCGCTTCCCGGATGCTACCTTGCAGGATGCCTTGCAGACCAACCAGCTGTTCCTGGTGGCCGTCAACGCTGCTCACCTGTCGGACGGCGGCGCGCGCTTCGACAATACCGTGGGCATCGCGGGCTGGACCATGCAAGCGCAGGTGGGCGTCGGCGTGATGCCCACGTCCTACCGCAACGTGATGCTGCTCAAGTATTGCAGCGGCAGTGTCAGGGAACGCGTCGCCAATCCGAACGCCTGGTCGGGCGCGCCCGATTTTTCGCTGGCCGCCGACGCCGGCCCCAGCGTCCAGGGCATCGCCTACACGGGGCTGTCGCAGTGGCTGCAGGATGTCATCGAAGCGGCCGAGGTGCTGGCGGCGGACAAGCCCGAATCGCCGTACCGACATTTCCTGGAACTGGTCAGCGATCCCGCCTGGACAGGCGTGCTGGTGCTGCAGGCGGACCTGGATCCGTCCAGTCTGCCGACTGGCTTGCAGGGCATCGCGGCCGGCCTCGACCTGACGCGCTTCGTCGCCCACCATTTCGGCTTCACGGCCAGCCGCGTGACCGTGCATGGCGACGGCAGCATCACCCTCGACGGCAATTCCAGCACCTTCGGCCTGGTCGACTACCAGGACCCGGCCTTCGCCGCGGGCCAGCGCAACGGCTTGCCGCCCGATACGCCCATCGCCCTGCCCGACACCGACAACTATGCGTTCCGCGTGCTGCAATTGCAGGTGCTGTTCGACAATGCCGTCATCAAGACCTTCAAGAGCTACGTGCAGCTGGCCGTCAACGGCCTGCTCGGCTCGCGCGTGACGGCCACCACCTTCGGCGGCAATGCGATGCCGAACAACGGCGTGGTACTCGACGGCAGCTATATTGACCAGAATGGCACCGGCATCTACATCTTCGAGCAAGCCACGCCGTCGATATTCAGCCTCGACAGCAACCTGCTGCGCCACGTGGCTTTCCAGCGCATCCAGTTCAACTGCCTGGGCACCACCGATGCGGGCGCGACCGTGCTGAACCGTTTTTCCGTCTGGGGTACGCTGGACTTCGCCAGCCTGGACGATCGCACGGGCGCCGCACTGGACCTGCTGTCGTTCGGCGCGCTGGCGCCGGACCTGCCGCCGGACGGCGAAGGCCTGGCCTTTTCCAACCTGGTGATCGACATGCGCTATCCGCAGACGACGCCGTCTGCCGTGCGCTTCGACGAGGTGACGGCCAACCTGGCATACGACCTCGACGCCAGCCAGGCCAGGCCGGACAGCCTGTTCAAAGGCTTCGGCCTGGAACTGTCGGGCTTTATCGCCGCCGCCGACGGGCAAAAGCCGGCCGATTTCGGCTTCCTGCCGGTCAGCACGGCGCTTAACCTGGGCACGCTCGACGGGCCCTGGCACGGCGTCGTGTACGACGTCACCATGGGCGGGCCGGGCGCGCTCGTCTCGGCTGCCGGCTTCCATTCGACCCTGCTGCTGGCCTGGTCGCCCGCCAGCACCGCCGGCGACGACGAGCAAGCCGTCTTCGTTGGTCTGTCGCTGCCCGGTGCGGCACCGGGCGCCAAGATGATCAGCCTGCAAGGCATCTTCAAGCTGGCCATCGACAATATCGGCCTGATGCGGCAAAAAGTGCCCGACGGCGACTCCTACTATTATTGCCTGCGGCTCGACAATATCGCCATCAAGTTCCTCGGCATTGCCAAGCTGCCGGCCGACGCGAACATCCAGTTCTTCCTGTTTGGCGACCCGAAGAATACGGGCAGCCTGGGCTGGTATGCCGCGTACATCGCCGATGCGCCCGCCCGGCAGGAGCCGGAACTGGCCGCGCTGCCATTGCCTGCCATTTCATTGGGGAGCGCAGCATGACCAACGTCGTGTACTGGAATATCGAGAACTTCGGCATCAACAAGGTCAACAATCCGAGCCGCAAGCGGCCCCGCTATGGCGAAGGCGGTCGCTGCGGCGGTAATCTGCCGGCCGTGGCTGCGCTGCAGCGCCGCAACCACATCCTGACCATCCTGCGCGCAACGCAGCCCGATATTTTCGTCCTGATCGAAGTGGCGGCCAGCGCGGCCGGCGCCGGCGACCTGGCGCCCGCCACGGGCGGCCTGCAGGGTGCGATCTTCCTGCTGCAGCAGTTGCGCAACGACGCCACCGACCCCAACCGCGATGCTTGGCGCATGGTGCCGCCGCTGAAAGTGGGCACGGGCGGGCGCACGGAATCGGTCGCCGTGCTGTACCGCGGCATATCGGGCACGGCTGGCACGCCCACGGAAGTGCGGCGCTATTTCACGGGGCCGAACGTGTGGACGGGCGGCGGCGTGTCGGCTGTGGCAGCTGGCGCCGTGCCCGCCGCCTACCCGGCCGGGGGCGCCGGCGCGCCCAACGTCCAGGATTTGCTCAACCCGCAAGGCCAGCCGGCGCGCAACATCCCGGCCGGCGCCCAGTACAACGGCGGCCTGGCCGAGGGCATGGCGGCGGCGCGCATCGCCTTTGCGCCCGCGCCGCCGCCAGCCGTGCCGCCCGTCGCTGGCGGTCTGGTCAATTTCAACGGCTTGCGCCAGCCCTTCATGGTCAGTTTCGTGGAAACCAACCAGGCCAACGTCATCACGCGCAACCTGACCCTGTTTGCCGTGCATGCGCCGCCCAACCACGGCGGCGCCACCAATTTTATCAATATCCTGCTGCGTGGCGTGCTCGACGTGGCGGCGGCGCCTGCCGCCGCGCCGCACAATGAAATCAAGTTGATCTGCGGCGACTTTAACCTGAACGCCATCTACGCGCAGCCGCCCGGGGCGGGCGGGCGGACCACGGCCTACGACCAGTTGCGCGCGATCAACTACATGCCGCTGCTGAACCCGCCGCTTGCCATGCCGGTGGCACCGAACCTGACGCTGGACGCGTATCAGGGCTACCTGGCCACGCATATCCGCCCCAAGCGCACCAAGCAGCAGCTGACGCAGCAATCGCGCTTCCTGTGGTCCGACAATACGGCCGGCGGCGCGCTGCTGGCGGCGCCGTATCCGGGCTATAACTATATCGGCAGTGATATGGTGAGCAACTTTTTCTCGATCGACAATATGCTCGTCAACCCGCTGGTGCCGGCGAATAATTACCAGTTCACGGTGATGAATCCCGTGTCGGGCACGCCATTCACGGGGGCGGGCGCCATGCCCCCTGACGTGCCCATCGGCACGCGCCCGCTGCCCGCGCAATTTACGAACTTGCCTGCCGGCATGGCCTGGCCGCAATCGCCGGCGGCTGTGTATGCCGTAGGCGAGGCGCGCACGCTGAACGGCTGGGCCAATTACGGCTACCTGCGCAGCACCAGCGACCATCTGGCGCTGTTTGCCGTGCTGTAGACAGAGCGTCCGGGCGGGTGCGAGCGTCCGCCCGGGACATCATGACTGATTCAAGGAGCAAGTTCGTATGGCCACCACCGATACCGCGCTGGAAAACCTGCAGCAAGCCATCGTCAACGCCGCCAGCAGCGGCCCGTTCGCCCTCGATGCCGCCTTCCTGGAAGCGGGCCTGGCCGACCCGGACGTCGCGCCGCCCGAAAAATTCGACGCCATCATCGGCCAGGCATTCCAGATCGACGCGGCGCAGTTCCTGATCAGCTGCGCGGCAGCCGACGTGGGCGCCGTGAGCGACGGCGTCTTTACTGTCAGCAAGGCGAGCCTGCCCTTCATCGGCGGCCTGCTGCAAACCCCGGCCACGCTGGTGTTTTCCACCCAGCTTGCCGCCGCGCGCACGGCGGGCGACAACGAGGATGACGACGGGGATGACCCGGCCGTGCTGGTGGTGCAGGTGGCCGCCAGTCCCGCCGGCTGGAACTGGGATAGCAGCTTTCCCTTTATGGGCGGCTGGCCGTTCAGCGAGTTGCCGCTGTCGGGCGCGCTGCTGGTGTTTTCCAGCGCCGACGGCGTCTATCCATGGGGGGGCGACGGCGCGCTGTCCGTCACGGGCGGCGCCAAGCAGAACCTCAGCGCCAGTGTGGCACTGCCCGCCTTCGTGACGCCATTTCTGGAACTGTTTTCCGACCTGGCGGCGCCGCCGGGCAAGCTGAAAATCGGCGGCTACCTGGACATGGCGCTGTACGACGGCAAGACGTTCGAACTGGGCGGGCTGATGCCCAGCGGCGTGCTGTCGGCCACGCTCAGCGAACTCGACTGCACATTCGCCGGCTACCTGCGCGTGGCCGCGCCCAGCCTGACCGTGACGATCCCGCCGCCCGTCGATGCGCCGCCGCCCGACGCCCTGCTGCTCGACGGCGGCATGCAGCTGCTGCTGCACGGCGACGGCGAACTGGCCGACGAGGAAGCGGCAGACGGCGACCAGGCCGCCACGCTGGCCCTCACAGCCACGCTCAGCGTGGAAGGCGCAGGCGCCACCGACTACACGCTGTCGCTGCTGCTGCAGCCATCGAACGCCAACGGCGACGGCAACTACGCGGTCAGCCTGGAAGCGGGCAGCGACGGGCCGCCTCTCAGTCCCGGCGCCGCCATCAGCCTGATCGGCGGGGGCGCCAGCTATTTCCGCGCCACCCCGGCCGTGTTGCAGGAGTTCCTGACATCGTTCGGCCTCGGCGGCATGACCATCAGCGGCAGCATCCCGCCCAAGGCGACGCCCACGGTGGACCAGGTCACGCTGCAGCTGCGCACCGTGCGCGGTCTCAACTGGCAGCCTATCCCGGCGCCCACGCCCGCGCTGAGCTTTACCGTCACCTCGTTCTTCCTCGACTGGACGGCTTACCAGCCGCTGGCAAGCAAGGCCAGCGGAAAGTCGCGCTATGAATACCTGTTCGGTACCACCTTCACTCTGTTGCCCACGGTATTTCGCAACCTCGACGGCACGCCGGGCGGCGAATTCGACGTGCAGTTCAACTCGGATCAGCTGTTCCAGGCCAGCTTTCCCGGCAAGGCCACGCTGTCGGACTTCCTGTCCGTCGTCTCGAACGGCCTCGTCAGCCTGCCCGACAGCATCCAGGCCGAGGTGTCGAATATCGCGCTGAGCATAGACGGCGCGGCCCAGTCCTTCGCGTTTTCCAGCGACTACGCCATCAGCCTGTCCTTCCTGACGGTGGGCGGCTCGCCCATCTTGAGCATTTCGGAAGGCCAGATCAGCCTGTCTGGCATCAGTGCCACGGTGGCCGCGGACAAGCAGGAAGGCGCGCTGGCCCTTGTCGAGGCCGGCAAGGCGGGCGCCGGCACGGCCTGGGCCGGTTCTATTTCCGGCTTGCTGGGCGTGGGCGCCAGCCTGCAGGCCGCCGTCAGCGTGGCCTACAGCAGCCAGGAAACGCCGCCCCGCTGGACCCTCTCCGCCTCCCTCGCGCAAGAACTCGACGTGGGCGAGATGATCAAGCAATTCTTTGCCGCCGGCGGCATCTATGATTTCCCGGTCTTCTTGCCGGGCAACCTGAAGATTTCCGCGTTCGCCATCGATGCAGTCATTCCCAGCGGCAAGCCCAGCACGGACTTGGCCACCAGCTACACGGTCGACACCACCTTCACCTGGCTGTTCATGCTTGGCCAGCAACAGATCGGCTTGCAGAAAGCCACGCTCTCGGTACAGTATGACGGCGCCAAGCCGGCCGCGCAGCAATTCTCGGGCAAGGCCGATGCCGTATGGATCTATACCGCCATCAATCTGAAACTGGGCTTCGGCTATGCGTTCCAGCCGACCGACAAGGGGCCGAACCACACGCTGTACGTGAGCTGGGAAGGCTTCACGGCAACCTATACCAGCGGCAACGAGATGCTCAGTTTCACCCTGGCGGGCTGGTCGTTGGGCAGCCTGATTCAGGCGCTCGTGCGCACACTGGGCGATCCGTATTTCGTGCTGCCGTCGCCGTGGGACTTGCTGAACCAGGTCACGCTGGACGGCCTGTCCGTCAACGTGTCGCTGAAAAGCGGCGAAAAGAACCGCCTCAGCGCCACCTACACGCTCAGTTCACCCCTCAACCTCGGATTCATCGTCATCCGCAGCATCGTCTTCAAGCGCAATACGGACGGCAAGGTGACCTTGGCGCTGGACGCCAGCGTGCCGCCATTGCTCAAAGGCAGCATGGGCGACTTGCTGGACCCGAACAAGGGGCAGGACGTGGAAGAGATGCCCAGCGTGCCGGGCGCCGGTTCCAGCTATTTCAAGGTCTTCCTGCTGATGCTGGGCCAGCGCGTGGCCATCAACGGCGCGTCCGACTTCAGCTCGACCAAGGCTGTCATCGACGCGCTGGCCGGCGTGCCGCCCACCACGGGCAAGACCAATCCCGTCAACCCGGGCAGCGGCGTGCAGGGCCAACCGTATTACCAGCCGGACAGCAACTGGCTGATCGCCGCGCATTTCGGCGTGCTGCAGACAGCCGGCGTGTGGGCCGTTGACGTACAGATCGTTTTCAACGATCCCAACCTGTACGGCTTGCGCCTGACCCTGGGCAGCCCCAAGATGGGCGGCCTGGCCGGCCTGGTGGTCGATATCCTGTACAAGAAAATCAGCGACGACGTGGGCCTGTTCCAGATCGACTTCACCTTCCCCGACAGCATACGCAACCTGAACTTCGGCGCCGTCAGCGTGGTGCTGCCGATGATAGGCATCAAGATCTACACGAATGGCGATTTCCTGATCGACATCGGCTTTCCTTACAATATGGACTTTACGCGCTCGTTCAGCTTTAGCGCCATCGTCTACGGCGTGCCAGTGATGGGCGCGGGCGGCGTGTATTTCGGCAAGCTGTCGAGCGCGACGGCGACGCAGGTGCCGAAAACCGATCTCGGGTATTTCAATCCCGTCATCGTCTTCGGCCTGGGCCTGCAGCTGGGCCTGGGCTACAACTTCGTCAAGGGGCCGCTGAAAGCCGGCTTCGCGCTGACCGTGTTCGGCATCATCGAAGGCGTGATCGCCACCTACCATCCGTACGACAGCAGCAACGCCGTCGCGCTGGCCAAGGCCGGCGCGTCCGGCAGCGTACAGGAAAGCAGCTACTTTAAGCTGACGGGCACGTTCGGCGTGATCGGCATGCTGTACGGCGAAGTGGACTTGAAGATCATCAGCGCTTCGCTGCTCGTCAATATCACGCTGTCAGTGCAGATCGGCTACGAATCCTACCGCGCCATCCCCCTGTCCGTGACAGCCTCGGTGCGCATCAGCCTGCGCGTCAAGATCGACCTGGGCATCTTCAGCTTCACCATTTCCGTGGGCTTTTCCGCCACCGTCAGCGCGCAATTCCGCATCGGCAGCGACAGCCGCGCGCCGTGGGATGGCGGCGGCGCGCGGCGCCTGGAAAGCCTGGTGCGCGGCCGCGCGCGCACCTTGCCGATGGAACTGCAGGCCGCCATGCTGCGCGCCGGGCCGCGCCGTCAGCCGCGCCGCGTGCTGCGCACCGATGCCAAGCCGGTGCTGCAACTGGTGGCGGCGCCGCAATTCACGGTGCTGGCGCCGCAGGGCGCCACCGCCAGCAGCGCGCAGCAAGGCGCGTTCGTCTGCCTGTTCGCCATGGATGCGCCGGACCCGGCCGCCGGCGGCGCGGGAGTAGGCACGACCTCGTTCGACCTGCTGTGCAAGGCGTATTTCCCGTGGCTGCTCGACGCCTTGCAGCCGGCGACGCGGGCCGACGGCGCGGCGCTGGACCTGGCTGCTGCCGCTACTGCCAGCGTCACGCTGGCGGAGCTGGTGGCGGGCATCCAGGTGCTGGCCGACCCCGCCATGCAACCATTCGGCATGGGTGACCTGCTCCAATTCCTCGCCGACAGCTTCATCGTGAACATCAGCGCGCCGGGAGCCAATATGGACGGCGCCACGCTATTCCCGCTGTTCGACGGGCTGCGGCTGGACGTCCCCGACCCGCAAGGCGGCGCCGGCACGCAAGCGATCGACCTTGAGACCTACGCGACGGCGACGGAACAGTACCGTAGCACAGTGGCCGGCGTGCTGCGTCAGGTGGCCGCCAAGGTGGGCAAGGCGCCCGCCAAGCCCGCGCTGCTGGCGCAGGACGACGCTGACGCCGAATCGATGGCGGCCTTCATCTTCGTCGACGTCTTCAGCCTGATCGGCCGCGCGCTGCTGCAATCGGCCATCGATGCCTTCGACAATTACAGCTATGCGCTGCAGCCAGGCGACAGCATCGCCAGCATCGTCGCCGCCTTCAACCGGGCCGGCAACGCCATCGACGCGGACGACGTGTCGCTGCCGAATGCCATGTATCCGCTGAATGGCGCGATGCCGCTGCAGGTCGGCGGCCTGTCCGCCGTGATCCAGGCCGGCGATACGCTGGCGGCCATCGCCGCCCGCTACACGGATCCGGCCGGCGCCGGCGGTCGCTGGCAAACCACCGCTGCCCAGCTAATCGGCGCGAATGCGGCGCCGCGCGCGCTGCGTACGGGCGTGACGCTGGTCTTCGACTTCGGCGCCGGCGCCGTCAGCCACGTCACCGCGCCCGGCGACAGCTTCGGCGCCATCGCCGCCGCGCTGGGCGTGCCGCTGGCCGCCTTGGCGCAGCAGGCATCGCTATATGTGCGCGCCGACCTGCTGCTGCCGACGGCCATCCTTACCGTGCCGCCGCTGGCCTATGCATCGGCCGCCGGCGATACCCTGGCCGGCATCGCCAGCCGCTTCGCCGCCACGGCCGCCGCGCTGGGGCGCGACAATGCCGGCATCGCCAATCTGTTCGCTGCGGCCCCGGGCCGGCTGGCCATCGCCCGCCTCGACGCCTTGCCGCTGGAGCAGCTGTGGTGCGGCGTGCAGGCGAGCGGCGCCGTGGCCCAGGCCGCCGGCCAGGTCGCGCGCTTCATCACCTATGGTTTGCGCCTGCCGGTGGCGTCGGGCCTGAGCCTGTCGCCGTCCTTTCTGTATAGCAAGACGCAGACCGACTACGCGCTGTACCAGTTGACGGGCCAGCAATTCCCCACGCCCGACAGCGCCGCCGGCGGCTACCGCATCGGCCTGGGACGCAATGCCATTTCGCATGGCGTCGCCCTCGATTTCATCACCTTCGCCGGCGCGCCCGGCACCAGCCTGCCCATCGACCTGGGCGCCGCGTACGGCTTGCTGTCGGGCGTGCTGGCGTATGCGCAGGCGGGCAGCTTCGTGCCGTCGCCAACGCTGCACATCCTGCCGCTGGCTTCCTTGCAGCCGCGGCAGTTTCCTGCGGCAGGCTACGCCGCCTGGATCACCGCCGACCTGGCGCGCCTGACGGCCGTGACGTCAGGCGCCGCTTCAGCGGCGCGCGCCACCGCCAGCCAGGCCACACCCGCGCCGTATCTGTGGCAATTGCCCGACGCCATGCTGGCCAGCATCACCCAGCGCCAGGATACGCTGCAGGCACTGTACACCCAGGCGCAATACGCGGACATGCTGGCCCTGATGCCAGCCTATCGTCCCCGCATCGGCAACACGCCGCCCAACAGCAGCAGCACGGTGTTCCAGGACTTGAGCGGCTATGCCTACGCCACGCGCGTGGACTTCCAGATCACGCGCATGCCGGCCGCCACCGTGGCCACCAACGACGCCAGCGGCACCGCGCTGGCCAGCGCCGCCACCCTGGCCCACGTCTACGAGCTTGTGGGACCGTCGGCCGCCGATGCCCAGCGCCTGGAATACCTGCTGAGCGGCATGGCCGCCGTGGGCGAAACCCTGGTGGCCGGCCTGTTCCTGCTGTATAACGAAGGCGGAAGCGACCAGGTGGCGCTGACGGGCCAGGCCGATGCCGACTACCTGTGCTTCCTGACGCAAACCAATCTGTCCACGGAAAGCCATCCGCCGGCCAGCCGCATGCTGCTGGACGCGGCGGGGACGGCTATGCCGCGCGGCATAGCCAACAGCCCCTCGCAATTCATCAAGCTGCTGTGGGAGCAATCGGTGGTGCGCGGCGGCGGCTACTATCTGTATTTCGAGGACATGGTGTCGGGCGCCGGCCTGCCTCCATCCGTCTTCGACGCCACGGGCACGGCCACGCTGACCCTGGTGGTTCCGCTGGCGCGCCAGGCGGCGGGCGCCGCCAACACCGTGCCGAACTTCGTCAACGCCCTGCTGACGACGCAAGCGATCGATCCGCAGCAGGACGTGCTGGTGTTCGAATCGCTGAGCAAGCCGGCCAAGACCCAGCCTTTGGCCCGGGCCGCCACGAGCACCCTGACCGCCCTGGCCGCCACCTATGGCATGGGCGTGGGACAGCTGGCGCGGCAAAACGCCGTGCGGCCGCTGCGCGCCGGCGCCAGCGTGCCCGTGGCCGGCATCCTGCACCAGCTGAACCTACAAGACATGGCCGCGCCCGCGCAAGCGCTGGAGCAGCTGGCCGCGTATTACTCGGCCGGGGCCACCCCGCTCAGCGCGGCGCAGATCGCCGCCTACAATCCCGGCGTGACGGTGGTGCTGGGCGCGACCATGCGCATTCCGCCACTCGTCTATCGCGTGCCAGCCACTTTTGACGGTCCCGGCAATACCTTCGCCGCCCTGGCCGCCTACTATGGCTTGTCGGTGGACGCCTTGGCCCTGGGCGCGGCCGCCACCGAAGGCCTGTACGTCGATGGCGCCGTGCTCGACGTCGACAGCCTGGCCCTCGATGCGCAAGCGACCTTGGCGCCGGGCAATCTGTCGTTCCAGCTCAAGCGAAGCAACGACGGCGTGCCCGTGCTGCCGCCCGATCCCACGCCGCATCAACAGCAGCAATATGCGCAGGCGACCCTGTCTGCGCTGTACAACACGCTGTCGGCCGGCCTGGGCACCAACCCGTATTTCCTGCCCAGTCCCTACAGCCTGCCCTTCGGACCGCAGGACCATGTGAACGACAGCGACGGCGACGGCGGGGACGATGGCGAAGCCCACCGCCGGCGCTATGCGGCCGCAGCCCTGGCCGACTACGATTACCGCCAGGCATTGGGCTACCTGGGCAACAACAGCCAGGGATGGCCATTCGCGACGCTCAATGCGGCGCCGGCCAATCCGCCGCCCGGCCTGCCGCCCGCCGCCGACAATCCCTACCGGGGCGTGGGCAGCCATGCGTCGCTGGCCCTGCGCTGGCAAGACCTGTTCGGCAACACCACCGTCACGCCGTTCGAGGCGCCGCCAGCCGGCTACACGGGTGCGTTGGATCAGGCCCCCGCCGCGCTGCGCTACACGGATCGCCTGCTGGGCCTGTCCGCCTGGCCGAAAGTCCAGGCCAGCTACCTGTATGACACGGATGCGGGTGGCGCGCCCGCGCTGCTGCTGACCTTGCGCATGGATGGCCTGGCCTACCCCACGCCAGCCGACGCGGCGCAAGACTTGCCCGTCTACCAGCGCCTGTACTTCCAGCTGCACCAGGACTATACGGGCCTGGGCGTGCCCGGACTGAGCGGAAATGCGGTGAGCATCTCCCTAAGCAACTCCCTGCTGGCCACGCCGCTGCAGCCGCTGGACGAGGCCCAGTCGCGGCAGGTGCGCGACTTCGTCGCCGCCTGCGCCATCTACTTGCAGGCCCTGGCCGGCGGCGGCAGCGCCACGGCGCCCGCCGCCACGCTGTCGGTGCCGGTGCCGCTGGCGCAATTGGCCAGCGCCAACCGCATCGCGCTCGACGTGGCACTGGTGCTGACGCGCCAGGCCATCTTGCTCGATCCCGTGCTGGCGGCCCTGCCGGACGGTGCCAGCGTGGTCAGCGCCGTGCTGCCGCAGGCCGACACGAATGGCGGCGCGTCCAGCTACACCACGTTTGCCAAGGCGCTCGAAGCGTGCCTGAAGACGCCGCAATGGTCGATGCGCGCGGGCGCGGGGCTGACGCGCGTGGGCAGCGCCGGCCAGCAGACGCAGCAGTTGTTCGCCGTGCGCTTCAGCGACACGCCCGGCCCGGGCATCCATTTCCGCCTGGGCCAGCAGGCCAGCTACTACGCGCCGCTGCCCGTCGCCAATTCGCTGGAAAGCCGCATGGTCAGCATCGACACCTATCCGACCAATACGCCGCATGCGCTGACGTTCAATAGCGTCGACCTGAACCTGTGGCTACAAAGCTGTCTCGACGCCATCGACAAGTTCCTCTCGGCCACCTATGCGCCGCCCGCCTACATCGTTGATCGCCTCAACGGCATCGCCGATCCGCTGCAGAGCGGTCAGCTGGGCTTCGTACTCAAGGCGAAACAGACGCTGGCCGACGCCATCAGCGCCACGGTCAGCCCCGTACTCAGCAGCAGCGCCGCGGACGAAGCCACGCGCGTCAGCGCGGCCGCCACCATGCGACAGCAGCTGTTGACCACGCTGGGGCCGGCCTTTGCCGCCGGCGCCGTGGTGGTGTACGGCGTGGACCAGGTCACGGGCATGGACGGCATCTACGCGGCCGGGCCGCCCGCGCTGTACGGTCAGCCCGCCGGCGCGGGCACTGCAGACGGCGCGGCCGGCGACGGCAACCAGAACTACACATTGTTCCCGACCCGGCTGCCGCTGCAAGGCACGGCCGCGCCAGACCAGAGCCGGCTGTCTTTCAACTTCATCTCGAAGAATGTCGAAGGCCAGGCCTATGTGCCGCTGGACTTGCGCTATCAGATCACGCACATGGAATTCGACCAGCAATTCGTGCCCGGCATCGAAAACTACGCGCAAAGCCAGTGGCTGCTGTTCATCACCGGTCCGTTCGAGGTACCGCTGGGCAATGGCACGCAATATATCCCCGTGCTGAACCGCGCCCTGCCCGTGCCGCCCACGGTCAACCGGCAGACCGCCACTGCGTCCGCCGCGCCGCAGGCCGGCCGCATGCGCCTGGCCGCCGATGGCTTGCAGCCGGCCCAGCTGGCACAGTGGGATTACAGCTTCAGCTATACCTATCGCCAGGCGGCGCAGGATGCCGTGCACGTCAGCGTGGTGCTCAACGTGCCGCCGCAGGTGGCCAGACTGTCCGCGGCGGCCGGTCCCGACCTGTTCACGGCGCTGGCCGCCTTCGTCAGCAACTATCCGCTCATCTCGGCTGACCTCGACGAGTTCCTCGCGCCCCTCGATGGCAAGCAGGACACGGCCGATAGTATCGCCAAGGCAACACTGGCCACCACCGCCTTCCAGCAGCTGGTGACCCAGGTGGCGGCCAGCTATGGCGAGCATTTCGGCGCGGCGCGGCTGGCGGCGGCGCAAGGCGAAGCCAGCGTGGCCGTGGAATTCGACGCTCGCCTGGAAGACCATGGCGGCGACGCCTGGTATGCGCTGCTCAATGTCACCGTAGGCGGCGCGCCAGCCACCTACGACCCGCTGGCCGGCACCCTGAGCAACGGCGCCGTCAGCGTGCCCGTGCCCGTGCTCGATATCGATGCGCAGCAGTACCGGGCCACGCCAGCCACGCCCACGCCGCCCGATGCGCTGCTGGCCTACCGCTACGCGGCCATCGCCGCCGACGCGCCCGACCTGTCGTTTGCCGCCGCGCTGGCCAATACCGGCCGCGAGGTGCGCATGCCGGGGCTGAACGTGATGGTGTACAAGAACGCCCAGGCCTCGATGTACGTGCAGCGCAACCGTTACCTGTGCCCGCCCAGCCAGACGCAGGTGTCGACCATGCACGCCTTCCTGTACCAGACGCCGGTCGTCAAGTTCAGCGACCCCATCCTGCCGCGCCTGAGCTGGCAAGGCTATGATTTGCGGCAAGTCACACCGGTGGGCGGCAGCGACGTGGCGGCCTACATGAGAGGCTTCTTCAACGCCCTCTTCACGGGCGCCTCGGGCAGCGTGCGCATCGCCATGGATGGCAGCTATTCCTACAGCGTGATGCCGGCCGTGGCGGGCTTTCCCCGCACCTCGCTGCCGGTCAGCCTGCTGCCGGCCGTGCTCGTGTCCATCGATGCAGCCCAGCCTCCCGCCGCGCCCATGGCGCTGGTGGCCCGGGTGCAGCAATGGTATGACACGCAGCAGCCGACCACGGGTGGCGGCGCCGCCATGGATTTCCGCCTGAACTTCTTTACCGACAGCGCGCCCGAGCAACTGCTGCTGTCGCTCGAAGACGTGCGCTGGATGGTGCGGCCCTGACGCGGCGGCGTAGTGTCAGGACACGGGCGTGCGCAGCGGCAAGCCGGCAAAGTGGGCTTGCAGATTATCCAGCACCAGCTGGCCCATGGCGTGCCGCGTTTCCACGGTCAGGCTGCCCACGTGCGGCGTCAGCACCACGTTCGGCAAGGCGCGCAAGGCAGCCGGCACGCGCGGTTCGTCCGCAAATACGTCGAGGCCGGCCGCGCCCAGGTGACCATCCTGCAAGGCGGCGATCATGGCGTCTTCATCGATGAGTGCGCCACGGGCGATATTGATCAGGGTGCCTTGCGGGCCAAGCGCGTCGAGCACGCTGAGGTCGATGATCTTGCGCGTGGCTGGCGTGCCCGGCGCGCAGACGATCAGATAATCGCTTTCCTGCGCCAGAGCCAGCAGGGATTCGGCGCGCGGCACGGATGTGCCCGTGATGGCGCGGGGCTGGAAGTAGCGCACCTGGACGCCGAAAACGGCCAGGCGCAGCGCGATGGCTTGTCCGATCTGGCCGAAGCCGAAGATGCCGGCCGTCTTGCCGCGCAGGCTTGATGCGGGGGCGATGGCTTCGCGGCGTTCCCAGCCGCCATCGCGCACGAAACGGTCGAGTGCCACGATATGTCGCGCGCTGGCCAGCAGCAAGGCCAACGCCACGTCAGCCACGTCATCCGTCAGCACGTTCGGCGTGGTAGTGACGGCGATGCCGCGCGCGCGCGCCTCGTCGAGCGCCACGCCATCGAGGCCGACGCCATTCACGGCGATGATTTCCAGCGCGGGCAGCAAGGCCATGTCGGTGGCGTTCAAGCCCAGCGCACCCGTCGTGACGACGGCGCGGATGGCGGGCGCGCGTTCAGCCAGCCAGGCATGGCGCGCGTCCGCCGGCACTTGCCAGGCGTGGTGGCAGGTATATTGCTGTTCCAGCTGCGCATTGACGGCAGCCGAAGGGCTGGGAGCGAGGATGAGGAGTTCGGGGGGCATGGGCGTCCTGGGTCATGTCGACATAAGGAATGGGAAACAAACGCAGACGCAACTTAGCATATTTGGTGCCCGGCCGGGGGTGACTGCTCCGGAATCGCCGTTAAAACCCTGCCGTCGATACGGTATTTAGCCTGGGCAAGGCACGCGCTTTACCTTGCCGCCGGTCTTGAACGGGTCGGCGCCCGCGCCCGGGTTTGCATCCATGCCGTAGCACGTGGCGCCGCCGGCACTGACGACGCGCGTGGCGGGCCGGCCATCGGCCGTCAGGTATTCCTCCACGCGGATGACGGGGCCGCCGCGCCAGGCGGAAGTGAGCAGTTTCTGGAAGGCGCTTTCGCTCTTCAGGTCGGCAGCGGCCAGCCATGGCTGGTCTTGCTTCAGCTCGCCACGCAGGGCTTTATCGGCGGCGCCCGCGGCCAGCCGGGCGCGCGTGCGCAAGTCTGCGCCAGACGGTGCGCTGGCGGGTGCTTCGGGCAATTCTTCGGCCGGTACGGTGATGGTTTCCACCGCAATGGCAAGTGGCGCGAGTGTGGCGGAATACGTGGCGTAAGGCGCAGTAGCCCGCGCGCGCGGCATGGGAGCCGGCATCGGCATCGGCAAGGCCATCGGCGGCGCCTGCGGCGTTGGCCGGGGCGGCAGCAAGGTCATGAAAGCGACTTCCGTGTATTGCTTGAATTGCCGCGCCGGCAGCAGCAGGAAATACAGGCCCAGCGCGTGCATGGCCAGGATCAGCGCGACGGCCGCGCCTTTCAAGCTCAAGCCCCGCCGCATGCGCGTGGAGGCAGACTGTACGTACTGTAAATGGCAATGCAATGGCATGCGGTTTCCTGTGAGCGCCGGGCGCGATGGCCTATTCTAGCGAAACTTGATGATAGGCATTAATAAATCCACAAGGTATCGTCTGGCGCTCCTTTTTTCGCCGGATTCCAGTGCCTGGCGCGCCAGTTGTTGTACAAATGGCGACTTTTCTTATGACATTCTCACACTTTCCCACGCATAGCGCCGCGCTGGAATATAATGATAATCATTCTCATTAATATCCCAACAACACCATGCGCACCTTCCGCCTCGCCCCTACCCCCTTCGCCCTGGCCGCCTTCCTGCTGGCCAGCACCACCGCCCACGCCCAAACCACCGCTGCGGCGTTGCCCGGCGACGCGCAGACCATGCCCACGGTAGTCGTGAATGCGTCGGCCGATGCGTCGGCGGAAGGCTTGTCGAAAGCCTATGCGGGTGGCCAGGTGGCGCGCGGCGGACGCATGGGCATTCTCGGTTCCGTGGACATGATGGACTCGCCATTCGGCAGCACCAGTTACACGCAGCAATTCATTGCCGACCAGCAAGCACGCAGCGTGGGCGACTTGCTGCAAAGCGATCCGGCCGTGCGCATGTCGCGCGGCTATGGCAATTTCCAAGAAGTGTATGTGATCCGCGGCTTCGCCCTCGATTCCGATGACGTGGCGTATAACGGCCTGTACGGCGTGCTGCCCCGTCAATATGTATCGCCGGAATTGCTCGAGCGCGTGGAAGTGTTCCGCGGCGCCAGCGCCTTCCTGAACGGCGCGGCGCCTGGCGGCAGCGGCATCGGCGGCGCCATCAACCTGATGCCCAAGCGCGCCGGCAACACGCCGCTGACGGAACTGACGCTGGGCGTGGAATCGGGCGGTCACGCCTACGCGGCCATCGACGTGGCGCGGCGCTTCGGCGAGAACCAGGAATTTGGCGTGCGCGTGAATGCCGCCAAGCGTCAGGGCGAGACGGGCATCAAGCATGAAGACCATGACGTGGGCATGTTTTCGGTGGGCCTCGACTATCGCGGCCGCGGCTATCGTTTGTCGGCCGATGCCGGCTACCAGAATTTCGACCTGACGTCGCCCCGTCCATCCGTCGGCATTGGCAGCGTAGCCGTGTTGCCTGGCGCGCCCGATGCCTCGAAGAACTTCGCGCAGCCGTGGAGCTATTCGAAGGAACACGATGTGTTCGGCACGGCGCGCGCAGAAGTGGACCTCGCCAAGGATGTGGTGGCCTGGGCCGCGTTCGGCAGCCGCTCGACGAAGGAAGCCAACAGTCTGGCCGAGCCGTCATTGACCTCGGTTAATGGCGACTCCAATGTGTCGCGCTTCGACAATGCGCGCAAGCAGGAAATCCGCACGGGCGAACTGGGCATTCGCGGCAAGCTCACTACGGGCGCCGTCCGGCATACCCTGGTGGCCAGCTGGTCCGGGCACTGGAATGAAGCGAAGAACGCGTATGCCATCGGCGACGCGTTTGCCACCAATATTTACGCGCCCGTCAATGTGGCCGCGCCGGCAACCCCCTATACGGGCGGCATCATGAGCGACCCGCGCATCACCCAGAAAACCATCCTCAGCAGCTACGCCGTGGCCGATACCATGGCCTTCCTCGACGACCAGCTGTTGCTGACCGTGGGCCTGCGCCGCCAGCAGATCAAGGATGCCGGCTACGACTACAACACCTCGGTGCTGCAAGGAAAGGCTTATGACAAGAGCGCCACGACGCCCGTGGCTGGCATCGTCTTCAAGGCCAGCAAGAACGTGTCGCTGTACGCCAACTACATCGAGGCGCTGGTCAAGGGCCCGGTTGTCAGCGATACCTACTTTGATGGCAAGAACTACGTGCCGTTGAGCAACAAGGGCGAGGTATTCTCGCCATACAAATCCAAGCAAAAAGAAATCGGCATCAAGTATGACGGTGGCAAGCTAGGCATGAGCGCCGCCCTGTTCACGACGGCCAAACCCTTGCAAGCCGTGGTCGGCACGCGGGCCGAACTTGCTGGCGAGCAGCGCAACCGTGGCCTGGAATTGTCGATTTTCGGCACGCCGATGCAGGGCGTGCGCCTGCTGGGCGGCTTGACCTGGCTCGATGCGCAGCAAAGCAAGACCAACGTGGCCGCCAACAATGGCAAGCGCCCCATCGGCGCACCAAAAACACAGCTCAGCGTGGGCGGCGAATGGGATGTGCCCGGCGCGACTGGTCTGTCGCTGAACGCCCGCACCGTCTACACCTCGACGCAATATGCGGACCTGGCCAACAGCAAGCAATTGCCATCGTGGACGCGCCTCGACGTCGGCGCGCGCTACCTGACACAAGTGGCGGGCCATGACGTGACCTTGCGCGCCCGCATCGACAACGTGGCCGACCGCAGCTACTGGGCATCGGCTGTCTCCTCGTTCGACGCCGGCAGCCTCGTACTGGCCGCGCCGCGCACCTTCGTCGTGTCGGGCAGCGTGGCGTTCTAACTCAGCCTCCGCCAGCCTGTGCCAAAGCTGTCCCATGAACGGGGCAGCTTTTTTTTTCGTGCGCGCCTGTGCCGGCACGCCCGATTCGGCGACAATGCCCGCATGAAACGACTCCCTGCCCTGCTGCTCTTGCTCAGCCTATCCCTGCCGGCTGCTGCCCAAAAGCAAGCCGCCTGCCCGTATGCCGCCTGGAAAAGCGGCTTCAAGGGCGATGCGCGGGCACAAGCCACGTGTTTATTGCGTCCCGTCAAGCTGTATGCGCGCTTGGGCGACAGCGCGCCTCTGCCGGATTTTCTTGCCGCCCACATCGGCCAGCGCACGGGCATCGCCCCGGCCCGCCTGCGCGCCTGGCTGGCCGAGCAATCGATCAGCGAAGCCGACGTGGGTGGCGCCGTCGACGCTCCGCTGTCGCGCGCCGTGGGCCGGCTGGCGGCGCCCATGGCGCGGTATTTCGTCATCCACGACACCAGCTACCCGAATTTCCTGGCGGACTCCATTCCCGCGCACATCAATGATGCCGGCTGGGACTTCAATGACTTTACGCTGCGCAATCCGGCGCTGGGCGGCGGTCCGAAAGGCCATGTGTATGTGAACCGCCTGGGCGGCTCGCTGCAAGTGCGGGACTTTGGCACGCCCGGCTACGCCAGCAAGCTGGAAAAGGATAAGCCTTCGCTGACGGGCCTGTTCCTGCACGTGGAGCTGGTGCAGCCACGCAACTCCGTACCGGGCGGCGGCAAGGGCAACGACGGCCTGGCGCCAGATCCGGGCTTTACGCCCGCGCAATACGAGCGGTTGGCCCTGCTGTACATCGCCGCCAGCGTGCGCAAGGGTACGTGGCTGATCCCTGCCTTCCACGCCGTGCTCGATACGGGCTATGCGAACGGTCATGATGATCCACAGAATTTTTCCCTGACTGCATGGTCGCAGGCGATCGCCCGTCTGACCAGCAATAGCATGTTGCTCGTCGCGCCATAAGCTGCCAACAGGCGAGAGCGTGGAGCATGTTTCAAGAGCAAGTATTGACGAGTTACCTCAGCAATACTAGTCGCGCCACTGCATTCTCCCACTCATCGGCGAGTGGCATTCCTACGCAAGCGTAGGCGAAACCCTGACGATATTGCACCATAGACGCCCTACCATGGTTTCAGGCAACGGCATCATCGGCTGATGAAACCTTAGCCAGATTTTTCAATCACATTGGAGATCATTATGACTGCATCAAACCAAGGCGGCAATCGAGGCGGCAATAGCAAGTCGGACAGCAATTCCAAAGGATCGCAAGCCAGTTCCAGCGCCAGCAAACAGTCGCAAGGCGGCAGTGGGAACCAAGGCGGCAGCAAATCGGACTCGTCGCAAAGCGGCGATACGAGCAACCGCGGCTTTGCCTCGATGGACCCGGAAAAGCAGCGCGAAATCGCTGCCGAGGGCGGCCGTGCCGCACATGCTTCCGGTAACGCGCATGAATTTACCAGCAAGGAAGCCCGCGAAGCCGGCGCGATGAGCCACAAGAACGATGGTAATCAGCAAAGCGACAGCGGTTCGCGCGGAAAATCCGATGGCGGCCAGTCGGGCGCTGGCAACCAGGGTGGCTCGTCGCGTTCTGGCTCTGGCTCTGGCTCATCCGCGTCGTCCGCAGACAAGGATAAATCCGGTTCGGGTTCGCGTTCGAAATAAGACCTGCATGGGCGCGCCACGGCGCGCCCAAATTACTACGAGGAATCGACATCATGCCTACGACATCGAAATCAACTGAAGCAGCCGCCACAGGCCGTAGCCCTAACACAACACAAGTAGACGCCATTGATCTTCTGGAACAGGATCACAAAAACGTCAAAGCCTTGTTCGAGCAATACGCAGGACTCAGCGACCGCTCACGCGCGAGCAAGAAAAAGCTGGCGACGCAAATCTGCCTGGAATTAACCAAGCACGCCACGGCAGAAGAGGAAATTTTCTATCCGGCCGTGCGCGAAGCGACTGGCGACGACGATCTGATGGATGAAGCAACGGTCGAGCATGCCTCGGCGAAAGATCTGATTGCGCAGATACTCTCGATGAATGCCGACGAGGATCTCTACGATGCCAAAGTCAAGGTACTGTCCGAGCAGATTGAGCACCACGTAGGTGAAGAGGAAGGCGAAATGTTTCCCAAGGCACGCAAAGCTAATCTTGACCTAGACGGTTTGGGCGCGGCAATCGCAGCGCGGAAAGCCGAAATCGAACTTCCGCTATTACAGTAACAGTCGTGATACGGCGGCGCGTCCTCACGCGCCGCTTTTTGCGTAGGCAACCCTCGCTTCCGCCCCCCTGTCCAGGCAAGGCGCGCGCATCGTTGATGCGCGCGAGATAACGCCCGTTCCCATCACATCTGGTACGCGCCGTCTCGTGCATCGACTGCGGACGCGCCACAGTACTTCTCGTCCCCTACCTGCCTGACCCCACGCGCGCCGATGGCTGAAGTCGGCGCGACGGGAGATATAACAGTGACGTAAAATAGTAACGCCAGCCTATGCAGCCCCCTCATTACGCGGCGGAGATCGCGCTGCATCCGTCTGGTGGCGACCAGCACAGGCTTTAATCAACATGAAAGTACAACAAATGAAACTCGCCGCATTTATTGACGCCAAAATGCCGCAAATTCTTGCAGAGTGGACTGCCTTCGCGAGGACAATCGAACCGAACTCCGCTCAGATGTCCGAACTGGCGCTCCGGGATCACGCCGAGGCGATTCTGCGTACCGTGGCACTCGATATCGAAACGAACCAAAGCAAGCAGCAGCAATTCGATAAGTCTCAGGGCAGCACAATGCCTGCGGCCGAGGAAGAAACCGCTGCCGCCATCCACGGTCGCCTGCGCCACGCAAGCAATTTTTCGCTGCTGCAGCTTAGCTCGGAGTTCCGAGCGCTGCGGGCAACCGTCTTGCGTCTGTGGTTGCCGGAAGTGAGTCAGATGTCGGCAACGAGTACGTATGAAATGGTGCGGTTTAACGAAGCGATCGACCAGGCGCTGGCCGAGTCCATCGTGACCTATTCGGCACGCGCAGACCGCACCAAAGATCTGTTTGTCGCCGTACTGAGCCATGACCTGCGCGCGCCCTTAGCCAATATCACAACTGCGGTGGACTTGTTGGCTCGGCAGGCGAGCATGTCGGAACACGCGATCAGCCTTGCCACAAAAGCCAAACGTAGCGCGATGCTGATGGGCGCGATGGTGACCGACCTGCTCGGATTTACGCGCCTGCAAATGGGAGCGACCTTGCCAGCCTCGCGCACGCGCATCGATGCGGACGAGGTATTTCAGGCAGCAGCGACCGACGCGCGCGCGATGTACCCTGCGAGCGCCATCATTTATCGGCCCAGCGGTAGCCTGGTCGGCGCCTTTGACGGCCTGCGGCTGCACCAGTTGACGACCAATCTTTTGATCAATGCAGCGCAATATTCGACCAAGGGCAAGGAGGTGGTGCTGGAAGCCGAGGGACTTGCCGAGACGATCGTCGTCAGGGTAAGCAACATCGGGCCGGTCATCGCGCCGGAGGCACTGAAAACAATTTTCCAACCGCTCGTTCAACTGAACCTGGATGCTGAACTGGATGCACGACCGAACACCAGTCTGGGTCTGGGCCTGTTTATCGCCCAAGAAGCTGCTTGGGTGCATGACGCGACGATCACGGTGAGTTCATCCGAATCCGTCGGCACCGTATTCACAGTGACGTTCCCGCGCACTGTCGCGCCGTGATGCCACTCTTCAGTCTCGATACGCACGCTGGACGCCGCTGAGGTCAAGCCGTCGATTGCCGGCCGTTCTTGCCGCCTCGCGCCCAACTCCCCAAGAACTGACACCGAATGCACCATAACGGTGCGGATGATGGATTGACGCTACAAAAATGGTCGTTTTTTACACACTTTCGCTGGCACCTCATTGGCACGCTTCCTGCTGAGCTATACGTAGACACGGCTCAAGGGAAATCACAACATGGCAAATTTTTTCAATGAAATGACTGCGGATGAAGTGGGTACGGACAGCAAGGTACGTGAACACTATCGTGAATTTGACAACTGGCTGGCGCAGCAATCCCCCGAGACCATCGCCCGCAAGCGGGCCGAAGCCGATCTGACGTTTCGCCGCGTCGGCATCACGTTTGCCGTCTACGGCGACGATGCCGGCACGGAACGTCTGATACCGTTCGACACCATCCCGCGCATCATCCCCGCCGCCGAATGGGCGCAGATGCAGACGGGCCTGGTGCAGCGCGTGCAAGCCTTGAACATGTTCATCCATGATATTTATCATGAGCAAAACATCATCAAGGCGGGCATCATCCCTGCCGAGCAAATCTACAAGAATACCCAGTATCGCCCGGAAATGCAGGGCATTGCCGTCGCCTCCGACATTTACGCGCACATCGCCGGTGTCGATATCGTGCGCGCGGGCCAGGGCGAATTCTATGTGCTGGAAGACAATCTGCGCGTGCCTTCCGGCGTGTCCTACATGCTGGAAGACCGCAAGATGATGATGCGGCTGTTCCCGGAACTGTTCGCCCGCAACCGCATCGCGCCCGTCGACCATTATCCGGACATGCTGCTCGACAACCTGCGCTCCGTCGCGCCCATGGGCGTGGATGACCCGACAGTCGTCGTCATGACGCCCGGCATGTACAACTCCGCCTACTTCGAACACGCCTTTTTAGCCCAACAAATGGGCGTGGAACTGGTCGAAGGCAAGGATTTGTTTGTCAACGACAATTCCGTCTACATGCGCACCACGCGCGGACCCAAGCGCGTTGACGTGATTTACCGCCGGGTCGATGACGATTTCCTCGACCCGCTGGCCTTCCGCTCCGACTCCTCGCTGGGCGTGCCGGGCCTGCTGTCCGTGTATCGCGCCGGCCGGGTGACGTTGGCGAACGCCATCGGCACGGGCGTGGCCGACGACAAGTCGATCTACCCGTTCGTGCCCGACATGATCAAATTCTACCTGTCGCAAGAGCCGATACTCAACAACGTGCCGACCTATCAGTGCCGCAAAGGGGCCGATTTGTCCTACGTGCTGGCGAACCTGGGGAAACTGGTGGTCAAGGAAGTGCATGGCGCGGGCGGCTATGGCATGCTGGTGGGGCCGGCGTCCAGCCGGGCGCAGATCGAGGATTTCCGCCAGCGCCTGCTGGCCAATCCCGCCGGCTACATCGCCCAGCCGACACTCGCCCTGTCCGCCTGCCCCACGTATGTCGAGGCCGGCATCGCGCCGCGCCACATCGATTTGCGTCCGTTTGTGCTGTCCGGCAAGACGATTTCCATGGTCCCGGGCGGCCTGACCCGCGTGGCTCTGGGCGAAGGCTCGCTGGTGGTCAATTCCTCGCAAGGCGGCGGCACCAAGGATACCTGGGTACTCGAAGCCACATCCGCTTTTGCAGGAGAGAAAACATGCTGAGCCGCACCGCCGATCATTTGTTCTGGATGGCCCGCTACACGGAGCGGGCGGAAAACACGGCGCGCATGCTCGACGTCAACATGCAAACGTCGATGCTGCCCCAGTCCGAGCAAGACGCCGAGCAGGGCTGGCGCGCCACCCTGGGCATTTCCGAGCTGCAAAGCGCGTACGACCACAAATATGGCCGCGATGGTCAATTTCACACGCGCGACGTGCTCGACTTCATGGTGCGCGACCCGAACAACCCCTCGTCCATCTTCGCCTGCCTGACGGGCGCGCGCGAAAACGCCCGCGCCGTGCGCGGTACTTTGACGACCGAAGTGTGGGAAATCCAGAACGCCACCTGGCTCGACATGCAGAAGCGTTTGAAAAGCAATTTACTGGAAACGGACCCCAGCCAGTTCTTCGAGTGGGTCAAGTACCGCTCGCATCTGTCGCGCGGCGTCACTTTAGGCACCATGCTCAAGGATGAAGCCATCCATTTCATCCGCCTCGGCACCTTCCTGGAGCGGGCCGACAACACGGCACGCATCCTCGACGTGAAGTTCCACGGCGCGCGCGATACGTCGAAAGACATCACCCAGCGCGACTTTTACTACTGGGCGGCCTTGCTGCGCTCCGTTTCCGGCTTTGAAATCTACCGCAAAGTCTACCGCGACGTGATCACCCCGGCACGGGTGGCGGAATTGCTGATGCTGCGCGGCGACATGCCACGGTCCTTGCTGGCCTGCATGGATGACGTGGTGGAAAACCTGAAACACGTCCGCAACGATGTCTCGGCCGATACGGAAAGGTTTGCCGGCAAGCTGCATGCGGAGCTAAAATTTGGCCATATCGACGACATCATGAAGGCGGGCTTGCACCTGACCCTGACCGAGTTTCTGGAAAACATTTATGACCTGGGCAACCGGGTCAGCCGCGACTTCCTCGTTCCCTTGGCGGCCTGATGCAACTTACTATCCGCCACGAAACCCATTACGCCTACAGCGCGCCGCTGGCCTACACCATCCAGCAACTGCACCTGACGCCGCGTATCGAGCCGCAGCAGCGCGCCCTGTCCTGGCAAATCACCACGCCGGGCCGGTGCCATGCCTACACGGATGCTTACGGCAATTTGTCGCACATGCTGACGATTAACGGCAGCCATCAATCGCTAAGCCTGGTGGCGCATGGCGTGGTGGAAACCATTTATCCGCACAAGGGACGGCTGAACTTGATCGATACCTTGTCGCCGCTGTTGTTTACCATGCCAACGTCCCTGACGCAGGCCAACCCGGCCATCCTGGAACTGGCGGCCGCCAGCTTGCCGGATCGGCGCGTGACGGCGGGCACCGGGTATTTGCTGCGCCTGGCCGAGCACATCGTCGGCAAGGTGGCCTATGAAAGCGGCGCCACCATGGTCACCACCACGGCCGGCGACGCCCTGGCCCTGGGGCGCGGCGTGTGCCAGGACCATGCGCATCTGTTCCTGGCCTGCTGCCACGCCTGGGGCATCCCGGCCCGTTATGTGTCCGGCTACATCGATCCGGGCACGACGGGCCACGCGGCCAGCCACGCCTGGGTCGACGCCTGGACGGAAGACACGGATTTCGCGGGCTGGGTCAGCATCGACGTGACGCACGCGCGGCTGATGACGGATGCGTATTGCCGCCTGGCCATCGGGCGCGACTACGATTCGGCCGCGCCCGTGCGCGGCGTGCGCCAGGGTGGCGGCACGGAAACATTGAGAGTCGATGTGCAGATCGTGCCAGTGTAAGCCGGCAGAAATGAGGCTGGCCGGGCCTTGCCAGCAGGTGGCATGGCCCGGCTGGTGTAGAATGCTTCCCCTTTTGACTTGATTTACGACGATGACTTATTGCATAGGCATGCGCCTCAACGAAGGCCTGGTCTTCCTGTCCGACTCCCGCACCAACGCCGGCGTGGACCAGGTGGGCACCTTCCGCAAGATGAGCGTGTTTGAGAACCCGGGCGACCGCATGCTGGTCCTGATGACGGCCGGCAACCTGTCAATCTCGCAGGCGATCCGCCAGATCGTCTCCGAACACGTGGATGCGGATGGCCGCAGCATCTGGAACGTGGCCAGCATGTACGACGCGGCGTGTATCGTGGGTGACGCCGTGCGCACCGTGCACCAGCGCGAAGCGAAGGCCCTGGCCGAGTGCGGCATTGATTTCAATGTCAGCATCATCCTCGGTGGCCAGATAGGCGCCGAGCGCTGCCGATTGTTCCAGGTGTATTCGGCCGGTAATTTCATCGAATCGCACGATGAAAACACGTACTTCCAAATCGGCGAAGCAAAATATGGCAAGCCCATCATCGACCGGGTCATCAACCCGACGACGCGGCTGGACGAAGCGGCCAAGTGCGCGCTCATTTCCATGGATTCAACCCTGCGCTCGAACATTTCCGTCGGCTTGCCGCTCGATTTGCTCGTCTACGAGACAGGTAGCCTGGCCGTCACGCGCTTCGTCACCATCGATGAAAAGAACCAGTATTTCCGCATGATCCGCGACACCTGGGGCGAGCAATTGAAACATGTGTTCGAAGGCATCGTCGATCCCGTGTGGAATGCGGCGCCGGAAACCACCACGAACGTGCTGTCCTCAAGCAATATGCACAGCAAGCCCGTGCGCGTGGCCATCCCCGAACACGTGAGTCGCGGCGGCCTGACGGTGGCGCCATTGCAATCGCTGGCGCAGCAGTTCAGCGACGACAAGCAACATTGATCTGCCGCGCACCGCCTGCGCGCGGTGCTGGACAAGTCGCTTTGCGCGTACTTTTATGGCAATATGGGTTGACATTTAATCCAGATTGACTTGAAAGGCAGGTGGCGCATGGACTTGATCACTTCCGCCGTCGTGGCGGCCATCGGACATGGCGCGCGCGGCCATGCGCCCGAGGCCGTCGCCAGCCATTTTCAAAGGCTCAAGCTGGCCATCGCCAAGTTCGACAGTGCCGCCGCCATCCTGGCCGCCATCGCCGCGCTGGAAGCCGAGCCTGACCAGCCTCAGCTGCAACTGGCCCTGTCGGCCGCCCTGTCCACGGCAAAGGTGTCGGACGACATGGAAACCCTGTTTGTCGCGCAAGGCTTGCTCGGCGCGCTGCAGCGGCCTTTGCCCCAGCTCCCCGAAGTGGAAAGCGTGCCCGCCCCGACCGATAAAAGCGTAATCGTCTCGAACTATGCCGTCGTGAAAGTGTATTTCGCCACGGACCGCCAGCGCGACGTGGGCAAGCCGCCGGCGCAGCGCTTCAGCAGCGAACGCAATATCCTGGGTGGCGATGGCCCGCTCAGCTATGGCAGTTGCGACATCAGCATCCCCCGCGACCACCGCATGGGCCAGCTGGAATCACCGTCGCTGTGGCGCCTGGAATTTCGCGACGACCCGGCCAAGCACGTGGTGCTGCTCGATGCCGAGGTACAAGACCGCGAGCATTTTTTTGCGGCATTAAAGACGCAAGTACGCGCCTCGGCCGCCAAGAGCGCCTTTGTCTTTGTGCATGGGTATAACGTGAGTTTCGAGGATGCGGCGCGGCGCACGGGACAAATGGCCTACGACCTGGGCTTTGACGGCGCGCCCGTCTTTTACAGCTGGCCATCACTGGGCGACCTGGTCGGCTACACCGTCGATGAAAACAATATCGAGTGGAGCACACCCCATATCACGGCCTTCCTGGCCGACTTTCTCGCCAGCACCGAGGCGGCGCAACTGTATCTGGTGGGACACAGCATGGGTAGCCGCGGGCTGGCGCGCGCCGTGGCCGACTTGCTGGCCACGCAGCCGCAGCTGGCGCAAAAGATCACGGAAATCATCCTGTCCGCGCCCGACATTGACGCGGCCGTCTTCCAACACGATATCGCGCCGAAACTGGCCGGCGCGCGTAACCCCGTGACCCTGTATGCTTCGTCGCAAGACCTGGCGCTGGCCGCCTCGAAAGCCGTGCACGGCTACCCGCGCGCGGGCGACAGCGGCGCCGGCATGCTGATCGTGGCGGGCGTGGAAACCATCGACGCCACCGGGGTGGACACCAGCTTCATGAAACACGCGTATTTCGCGGAAAAGCGCTCGGCCCTGTCCGACATGTTCTATTTGATACGCAACCAGGCGCGCGCGGACCAGCGCTTTCTCGACCCCGTCGATACGCTCGCCGGCCGCTATTGGACGTTCAAAGCATGACACGGCTTCATGCTTGTGAGCACGCATGCTAAGATACGCCCCATAGGGTGGCAACAGGCACGGCGATGACGCCGCCAGCCGATCCCCCGCAAGCAGGCCTATCATGTTGACATCATCTTCTACACCGCAAGCCGAATCGCTGATCCGCAACACCAACGCCCGCGTCACCAAGACGCGCGTGAAAGTGCTCGACTTTTTAATGGCGCAAAGCCGTTCGCTGACCCACCATGAAATCCAGCAGGTGCTGTCGCAGGACAGCGATATCGATTCCGTCACGCTGTACCGGGTGCTGGAATGGCTGACGGAAAATGCACTGGTGCACCGCATCGCGGGCGCCGACCAGGTATGGCGCTTCAGCGCGGGCGCCGGCCACCAGGCGCACGAGCACGCGCACTTCCAGTGCACCAAGTGCGCGAACGTCACCTGTTTCAATGAAGTCAAGCTGCCCCCGCCCGTGCTCTTGCCGGAAGGCTTCAGCGGCGGCGAAGTCGATTATCTGATCAAGGGCCTGTGCCCGCACTGCAAATAACTTTCCGAAACTTCAGCTGAAAACATCAGCTGAGCAGCAAGGCCAGGTGATGCTCGTCATAAAACAAGTCGCCGACACGCATCGAGCTTAGCGGATGCGGGCATGGGAGGACTCGGCAGTTTTTTTCATGATATCCACGCCCTTCCCGCACGCACGCATGCGGCGCAAGCCATGTAAAGTCCAGCCGTACAGGGCCGCCATCAGCAGCACCATGGCCGCGCCCAGCGCCGTCGTCCAGCTTTCCGGCAGCGACCAGGCGGGCTGCAGCTTGCCAGCTGCCATGTAGACGGCCATGGCCAAGCAGATGGCGACGATGGGCCAGCCCAGGCGGCGCCGGAAGGCGCGCACGATATCCATCTTGCCGGTGCGCATGACCTTTGCCGTGACCCAGCCATCGAAGGTATCCGTCACGCCCATGCCCACGGCAAACACCGTACCAGTCAGCAAGGCCGGCCCCATGCCGCCCAGCGCGACGGCCGCATAGCCCCAGGCGGCCGCCTGCAGGGCCGTGTCGAAGACCAGCGCGAACAGCATGCCGACAAGGACGGCGCCCAGCGGACCGGACGCACCGCGCAGCCACCTTGGCAGCAGCCGGCCGCGTACCTCGGCCAGCTGCGCGCCGGCCAGCAAGCTGCGCGCATTCATGCCGGCGATGAGCAGCAGCAAGGCGATGGGCAGCCACTCCAGCCAGCCAAACAGGGCTTCCGAGGGTGTGAATTGCCGCGAAGCTAGCGCGGCCACGGCCACGATCGCCAGCACGCAGATGCCATGCCCCAGTGCAAACAGCGCGCCCATCCACGGCTCCCAGCGCGGATGGGCGGATTGGCTACGCAGGGTCAGGCCATCGACGGCGGCCAGGTGGTCCGGCTCCAAACCATGCCGCATGCCGAGCAGAAAAATCAGCGCCAGGGCGGGCAAGCCCGCTTCCACACTCATGCGGCCACCTCGGCCAGACTGTCCACCTTGGCCAGCGGGGTCACCGTAGTCACGCAGCGGTCCAGGCCCCGCGTCAGCATCTCCTGCGGCAAGTCGCGGCCGATGAAAATGATCTTGCTGGCGCGCGTCTCGCCGTCGCGCCACGGCGCGCCCAGTTCCGAACCCATCAACATGTGCACACCCTGGAAGACGGCGCGGCATGGCAAGTCGGCAACATACAAAATGCCCTTGTAGCGCATCAGCTGGGTGCCAAACAGCTGCACCACGGCATCAAGAAAGTTTTCCACCTGCAGCAAATCGAGCGGCTGGGACTGGTGGTACACGAACGATTGCACGCCGTCGCCGTGGCGGTGGCCCAGTTCTCCCAGGAAATCTGGCTCCAGCTCGACAATGGCGTTCAAGTTGAAGCCGCGAATGTTCAAAATGTCGCGCAGTGGTACATTGCCAAAACGCACTTTCTGTAGGCTGGCGCGGCGATTGATGGCGACCAGCCGCTGGCGCAGCGCGGCCAGCTCGTCCTTGCTGACCAGATCCGTCTTCGACAACAGGATGCGGTCGGCAAAGCCCACCTGCTCCTGCGCTTCCCGGTGCAGTGTCAGTTGCTGCTGCGCATGGCGCGCATCGACCACCGTCAGGATGGCGTCGAGCATGTAGCGCTCGCTGATTGACGGCTCCGCAAAGAAGGTTTGCGCCACGGGACCAGGCGCGGCCAGGCCTGTCGTTTCGATGATCACGTGGTCGAAGGCGATCGTCCCCGCTGCGCGTTTGGCGTGCAGCTCGCCGAGGATGCGGATCAGGTCGCCGCGCACGCTGCAGCAGATGCAACCATTGTTCATTTCCACAATCTGCTCGTCACTGTCCTGCACCAGCAAGCCATGGTCGATGCTCTCGGCGGCGAATTCATTTTCGATCACGGCGATGCGCACGCCGTGATCGCCCTGCAATATGCGCTTGAGCAAGGTGGTTTTCCCGCTGCCGAGAAAACCCGTAATGATGGTGACGGGGATCAGTTCTGTCATAGTGTGTTCCTGTTCAAGGTTAGTCTTCCAGTTCTTCCATGCGCTGCCACTGGGGAAACGGGTCGGGCAGCTTGCGCCAGGCGGCCATGCCCTGGCGCGTTTCCGTATAGTTGAGTTGACATTTTTTCAAGTCCGCTTCGATCGCGGCCTGGTCCATGTCCTGGCCGATGAAGACGAGCTCCTGATAGCGGTCGCCGTACGGTTCACTCCAGCCCGCTTTTACTTCCGCCAGCGAGGCCGCATCCGTGGGCCAGCGCTCCTTCGGCACGGACGCCCACCACAGGCCCACGGGTTCGATATTCATCAGCTTGCCCGCGCCGGACAGGCTGGCCACCCATTCGGGGCGGCTGGCCAACCAGAAATAGCCCTTGCTGCGCACCACACCCTTGATCGGCTGTGCAATGTAATCGTGCAAGCGCTGTGCGTGGAATGGCTCTTTCGCCCGGTAAACGAAGCTGGCGATGCCATACGTTTCCGTCTCCGGCGTGTGGCTTCCGGCCAGTTCTTGCGCCCAGCCCGGCATACTGGCCGCCTGCTCCAGGTCGAACAAGTTCGTGCCCAGGATGGCGTCGAGCGGCACGACGGACTGGTTGGTTTCGATGATGCGCGCGCCTGGATTCAAGGCCTTGAGGATGGCCAGCACGCGCAGGCGCTCAGCCGCATCGACCATGTCGACCTTGTTGAGGACGATGACATTGGCAAACTCGATCTGTTCCGTCAGTAAGTTGGCCAGTTGGCGGTCGTCGCCCTCGCCCGCGATTTCACCGCGCTGTTCCAGGCTGTCTTCGCTATGAAAATCCGCCAGCAAGTTGGCGCAGTCGACCACGGTGACCATGCAGTCGATGCGCGCTACGTCGTTCAGGCTGTCGCCGTGCTCATCCTCGAAGTCGAAGGTGGCGGCCACGGGCATCGGCTCGCCCACGCCCGTCGATTCGATCAGCAAGTAATCGAAGCGGTCCTCAAAGGCCAGGCGCCGCACTTCCAGCAGCAAATCGTCGCGCAAGGTGCAGCAGATGCAGCCATTCGACATTTCCACGAGTTTTTCTTCCGTGCGCGACAGGGCCGCGCCAGCCGCCTCGGCGCTGTCCTTGACCAGCGAGGCATCGATATTGACTTCGCTCATGTCATTGACGATGACGGCCACGCGCTTGCCTTCGCGGTTGCGCAATATGTGGTTGAGCAAGGTGGTCTTGCCGGCGCCAAGAAAGCCGGACAGGACGGTGACGGGGAGTTTGCGCTGGGTCATGGATAATCCTTGGGGTTGATGAGTTCGTATAGTCGACTTCAATGCAAGTCGATTGCATTTTTAAATTATAATGCAACTCACTTGCATTTGCTCGGCAATCTTGGCAATCTTTACGCCCCATCTTAAAAAGAAAAATCCATGCTCCACCTCGCTTTGCTCGCCTATGGCGGTACGCCGCGCAGGCGTTGGGCAGCGCATGCCTGACGTGCTACAGTGGGATTGCGCCGGCCACGCTATCGAAGCAAGCGCCTGGCGGCTGAACAGTTAAATTCTCACAGGTACCAAGGAATCGATGATCTTACGCAGCCATACAATGTTTCTTGCATTACTTATTTTGATGATGGGCAGTGCCATTGCCGCGGAAATAAAAAACCCGATCAAGCATTATATTTACTTTAATCACCGCGAACTGAACGGGGAAAACATCACCTCGGATAAAGCGTTAAGCGATCCGCGCTTCAGCGGCGCGCAAATCGTGTACACATGGCGCAGCCTGGAGCCGGAACAGGACCGTTATGATTTTGCGGCGATCCACCACGACATCGCCTATCTCGATTCAATCGGGAAAAAGCTGTGGATACAACTGCAGGAAAAATCATTCACGCCACGCCATAATGTGCCGGCCTATTTGCTCAGTGATCCCCGTTACCAGGGAGGCATCCTCAAGCAAAGCATGCTTTCGGCGCCGGAACGCGACCCGAATAAGCCGGTGACGGATGATGAATACGGCTGGTCGCCAAAGATGTGGGAAGCGCCGGTACGCGAGCGCTATCAACGCTTGATACGGGCTCTTGGCAAGGAATTCGACGGGAAAATCGAGGGCATTAATTTCAGCGAAAGCTCGATCGACATCGGCGTCGAGGATAGCAAGGGAAATACGATTTTCCCCGATGATTTTAAGCCGCAACAGTATGTCGATGCCATCAAGGAAAACATGCGGGTGCTGGCCGGCGCCTTTCCCCACACCACCACCATGGTGTATTTAAACTTTCTGCCGGGCGAATGGCTGCCGTGGACCGACAAGGGCTATATGCGCAGCCTGTTTGCGCAAGCGCAAACGTTGCATATGGGCGTGGGCGGTCCTGACCTGATGCCGTATCGGAAAAGCCATATGGGACAGAGCTACGGCTTTATCAAGGACTACCCGGCTAACCTGGTCAAAGGCATGGCTGTACAAGATGGCAACTTGCGCCAGATCAATCCCCATACCAAGAAAAAAAATTCAGTCGAAGATGTGCTCGATTTCGCCCGCAATTATTTGGGCCTGGACTATATTTTCTGGGTAGAAGACGAGCCTTACTTTAGCAATGAAGTGCTGAAAAAGCTGCCGGCGCATTGATGCGCAGTCGCCCCATGGCGCGGCAGCGTGAATCCATGCGCCTTGCACGGCTGTCATCGCCGCGTCATATGGCGGCGTTACAGTCGCGTCCTTTGAATCTCTCCGAGGGCGGTAATGAAAACAAATTGGGTCATGCTGGCGGCGCTGGCAAGTGCGGGTCTCGTCGGTTGCAACGGCAGTTCAAACACGGCACCGGCCATTCCCGAGGGCACGACAGTTAGCGTGGCCTTGCTGGAAACTACCGATATCCACTCGAACGTCCTCAGTTACAACTATTACGCGCTGGCCGAAGACACCAGCCTGGGCCTGGAGCGCACCTCCACGCTGATCCAGGCGGCGCGCGCGGAAAATCCGAACAACGTCTTGCTCGACGATGGCGACGTCATCCAGGGCACCCTGCTGGCCGACCTGCAAGCCGTGGCCGCGCCCGTGCCCTGCTCCGGCACCCTGGCCGTGCACAAGGCCATGAACGCGCTGAAATACGATGCGGGCGGCATGGGCAACCATGAGTTCAACTATGGACTGGCCTACCTGAGCCAGATCACCAACACGGATTTCGGCATTCCCGGCGTGGCCAAGCCGACGGGTACCTGCGGCGCGCCCGCCTTCCCTTCCGTGCTGAGCAATGTCGTCGGCGTGTCCAGCGGCAAGCCTATCTTCCAGCCCTACACCCTGCTGCCCCGCGATTTCGCCGCCACGGCGCCCGATGGCAGCAAGCTGACCGTGAAGATCAATGTCGGCGTGCTGAGCTTTGTGCCGCCGCAAATCCTCGAATGGGATCAGAAAGTGCTCGCTGGCAAGGTCAGCGTGACGGGCGTACAGGAAGCGGCGAAACAATATGTGCCGGAATTGCGCAACAAAGGTGCCGACCTCGTCGTGGCCCTGTCGCATGGCGGCCTGGACACGAGCGCCTATAGCCCGAAGATGGAAAATGGCAGCTATCACCTGACCAGCACGGGCATCGATGCGTTGATGATCGGCCATTCGCACCTGATCTTCCCGAAAGGCAAGGAAGACGGCGCGGCCGCGCTGGACGCCTCGTTTGCCGCATTCCCCGCCAGCGCGAAGATCGACGCCGAAAAGGGCTTCGTGAATGGCGTGCCGACCGTCATGGCGCAAAGCTGGGGCCGCCGCCTGGGCATCATCAAGCTGACGATGGTGTATCAGGGCGGGCGATGGGTAGTACAGCCGGCCAAGACGACGGTGGAGTCGCGCGGCTTCAAGTACACGGATGGCAAGACCCTGGTGAAAGCCGACCCGGCCATCGCGCCGCTGGTGGCCACCGAGCACGCAGCCACCATCGCCTACGCCAAGCAGCCGCTGGGTATCAGCACGGATTTCGAGATGTCGGCCTACTTCGCGCTGGTGGGCGACGTGAGCGCCATCCAGCTGGTGAACCAGGCGCAGCTGGACTACGTGAAGAACTTCATCGCCACCAGCACGGATGCCACCTTGTCCAGCTACAAGAACATCCCCGTCATTTCCTGCAGCGCGCCGTTCAAGGCGGGCCGCAACGGGCCGTCCGACTTCACGGACGTGGCTGCGGGCGCGACACCGGCCGCGCCAATCGGCTTGCAAGTGCGCAATCCGGGCGATTTGTATTTATATAGCAATAACAACCTGCAAGCCGTGAAGATCAAGGGTTCGGACTTGAAAGCCTGGCTGGAAACGTCGGCCAAGCAGTTCAACCAGATCGACCCAGCCAGTACTGCCGAGCAGGACCTGGTGCCGTCGTATGGCACGATCTATAACTATGACGTGTTCTATGCGGAAAACAATGCCCTCACGTACCAGATCGACGTGACGAAAAAGCCGGGCAGCCGCATCGTCAATCTCACGTACAAGGGCGCGCCCGTGGCCGATGGCGATGATTTCATCGTTGCCACCAACGATTACCGCGCCGGTGGCGGCGGCGCCGTGCCTGGCATCGATGGCAGCAAGACCATCATCAAGTCGCCAGACGCGAACCAGGCCGTGGTCAGCAATTACCTGGCGTCGCTCAGCACCAAGGGCGGCAAGGTGACCCTGGCGGCCAATGGCAGCGCGCGCAGCTGGAGCTTCGTCAAGACGGCCACGGCCGGTCCCGTGATCCTGCGCTCGGCGCCCGGTCACCTGGCGCTGGCGCAAGGCAGCGGCATCGCCAACGTGGCGGCCGAAGGCGGCCTCGACGCCAGCGGTTTCGCCAAGTACCGCATCGACCTGAGCAAATAAAGCCCATGGGCCGGAACTGCTGCTGTTCCGGCCCCTCATTTAGCAAGGTGATCCCGATGAAACACGCACTCTCCCTGCCCGCCGTCGTGCTGGCCGCTGCCCTGGCCGCCTGCCAGTCGTCGCCACCGCCCACGCCGGCCGAAATCGAAGCCGTCGCCATGCAGGCGCGCCAGGCGGGCGACCACCAAGCCGAGCGCCGCGTGCGCAGCTGGGCAGGCAAGGACATGCCCGTCGCCGAGCGCGAACTGGCGTTGATTTACCAGCTTCGTCCGGCACGCCGCGCCGAGGCGCTGAGCCTATTCGAACAGGCGGCCCGCGCCGGTGACACGGAAGCGGCCTTCGAGCTTGGCCAGATGTTGCGCGCGGCCACGCCAGCCCAAGCCTGGCTGTGGTACCGGCAAGCGGCGCAGCAAGGCCATGCAAAGTCGGCATTGATGCTGGGCCTGCTGGCAGCCAACGGCGAAGGCGTGCCGCAAGATCCCGTGATAGCGGCGCGTTGGCTGGAAACATCGAGCGAACTGGGCAATCCACACGCCATGTTCCTGCTGTACAACGCCTACCGCGAAGGCCGCGGCGTGCCACGTGACCAGGTCAAGGCCCATGCATTGCTGGAAGAAGCGGCGCACCACGACTACCCGCCCGCCATCCAGGAGCTGGCCATGACGGTGCAAGCCGACGACGCCCTGCGCGCGGGCCACTTGATGAAGGAAGCGACGGAACACCGGCATAATAACTGGAACAAGTTTTAAAAACTGGGTTGTATAACCTGGACAAAAGGCCAGTGGCGCGATCGAAGCCAGCCTTTATATACGTGCAACTTGCAAGCGTGTGAGGCCGGCAGTGACTCAGCAGTTATGATGCAAGCGCACCGCTTGAGCTTGCGCAGGCAGCGTGGCCTGCTGTCCAGCAGGAAAAGGTTTACACTGGTTTGCATTTTAGAAATTTTACTCTGGACCAGCCCCGGTGAGTATTCATTCAACCCAGCCAGTGTTTGAGTAGCGCCGGTGCGTCCATTGCTCTGCCTAGCCATGAAAGAAAGAGTCCAATGAAAAAGCTGACCACCGCCTTTGGCGCGCCTGTTGTCGACAACCAGAACATCCAGACGGCCGGCCCTCGCGGCCCTGCCCTGCTGCAAGATGTGTGGTTCCTGGAAAAACTGGCCCACTTCGACCGAGAAGTCATCCCCGAGCGCCGCATGCATGCCAAGGGTTCCGGTGCGCATGGCACGTTTACCGTCACGCACGACATCACGCGCTACACGCGGGCGAAGATTTTTGGCGCCGTGGGCAAGCAAACACCCATGTTCGCGCGCTTTTCCACGGTGGCTGGCGAACGGGGCGCGGCGGATGCGGAACGCGATATCCGCGGCTTTGCCCTGAAGTTCTACACGGAAGAAGGCAATTGGGATTTGGTCGGCAACAATACGCCCGTCTTTTTCATGCGCGACCCGTTGAAATTCCCCGATTTAAATCACGCCATCAAGCGCGACCCGCGCACGGGCTTGCGCAGCGCCAACAGCAACTGGGATTTCTGGACCTCGCTGCCCGAAGCGCTGCACCAGGTGACGGTGGTGATGAGCGACCGCGGCTTGCCGCGCAGTTTCCGCCACATGCACGGTTTTGGCAGCCATACCTTCAGCTTCCTGAATGCGCAAAACGAGCGTTTCTGGGTCAAGTTCACCTTTAAAACCCAGCAAGGGATACAAAACCTGACGGATGCCGAAGCCGAGGCGCTGGTGGGCAAGGACCGCGAAAGTTCGCACCGCGACCTGTACGAAAGCATTGAAAACAAAGATTTCCCCCGCTGGACCCTGTACGTGCAGATCATGCCGGAAAAAGAGGCAGGCACGTATCACCTCAACCCCTTCGACCTGTCGAAAGTGTGGCCGCACGGCGACTATCCGCTGATCGAGGTGGGCGTGCTGGAACTGAACCGCAATGCCGACAACCACTTCGCGGAAGTGGAGCAAGCGGCCTTCAATCCGGCCAATGTGGTGCCCGGCATCAGCTTTTCACCGGACAAGATGCTGCAAGGCCGCTTATTCTCGTATGGCGACGCGCAGCGCTACCGCCTCGGTGTCAACCACAGCCATATCCCCGTCAACGCGCCGAAATGTCCGTTCCACAGCTACCACCGCGATGGCCAGATGCGCGTCGACGGCAACCAGGGCGGTACCCTGGGCTATGAACCGAACAGCGAGCAGGAATGGGCCGAGCAGCCCGATTTCCGCGAACCGCCGCTGAGCCTGGAAGGCGCAGCCGACCACTGGAACCATCGCGTTGACGAAGATTACTATTCGCAGCCGCGCGCCTTGTTCCGCCTGATGACCTCGGCACAGCAGCAAGTATTATTCGACAACACGGCGCGCGCCATTTCGGGCGCCTCGGAGCAAGTCAAGCAACGCCACATTGGCAACTGCACCCTGTGCGAGCCCGCCTACGGCGCGGGCGTGGCCGAAGCGATTGGACGTCTGAGCAAGTAAGGCTGGAAGTTGGGGCGGAAGGAAGGCCGGAAGTTGGGCCGGAAGTTGGGCCGGCTGAAAAAAGCTGGCGGATAGACGACCGGAAGGCCTGGCAACAGGCTTGCCGCCGCAGCACTCTGCGGCAGGCAGGACTGGGCGCCAGGCCCGCTTGCCTATCAGCGCTGGATATCGATCTGGCCCGTGATGCTCGTTTCCACCGGATAGCCATCGACCTGCGACGGCACGCGCCGCTTGACGGACGCATCGCGCAGATACACGACGAGGGCTTCCCCGCCAATGGCAGTCTGCCCCAGGCTGACGCCTTCGACCCCATCGATCGCCATCAGGGCCCGCTCGTTGCGCCGCTTTGCCGCTTCCAGCCGGCCAGGCGGCGGTGCGGCATGAGCGTAGCCAACGGTCTCGTCTGGCAAATACGGCATGGCCGCATCCTCGAAGACGGCGTATGGCGCTGATACAAATTTACTGTTTGACATGACACATCCTCCTGATGCTGCCCATGGCACGCGTGGAACAAGGAGACACGGCAGCGCCTCTTGCCCGCCAAGCCATGCATGGCAGCCACGCCTGACCCTATCATCATCGTGCAAAAGGCGGCGCAGTGCAAGGAAGCATCACGCCGCCGCGCCGTTTTCTGCGGCCGTTGGCTACGTCAGCACTCAGGTGTACAAATTGATGTCGAGCGCCACCACCACGCGCCGCATCTGGTTGGCAAAGGTGATATTGCCGCCGCCGGCAAACAGCAGACCGACGGGATTGCGCTGCTGGTTCCAGGTCCAGATGGATGAGCCGGAGTCGCCGCCCGCGCTGAATGCCCCGCTGACGCCCGTAATGGCGATCTGGTCCTGGAACAGCGCGATCCTGCCGCCGCCATAATTGACGTTGATGGTGGCGCCCAGCCCCGTGATGCGGCCCTGCGTCAATTGCGTCGTGCGTCCGGATTTGCCGACCATCATGCCCAGCGCGGGCGCCACCAGCGCATTGCTGATGCGGAAATAGGCCGGCACGCCGCCGCTCAGGTAGACGAGTTCGGGACGCACGCGGTCTGGCCAGGCCCAGCCAGTGGCGCAATCGACAAAATTGACGCCGCCGCTGAAATTGATGGGCACAAAACGCTCGAGCACGGCCACCTGGTCTTGCGGGCAGCGGCCACCGTCGATGGGGCCCGGCTGCACGATGCAGTCGTTGAACACGCCGCCGTTGGAATTGGCCAGCACGTGATTATTGCTAAGAATCATCAAGCGGCCGTTGCGCGGTGCGCTGCGTCCCACGGCCAGGCAGCCGATGGTGCCGGCCGTGATGCGGAAATGTCCGACCGAGACGCCGCCCGGCGCCGGACGCAAGCGGAAACGGTGCGGCTGCGCGTCGATCACGCCCGTAACGACGATGTTGACGGGCACCCTGTCGCTGGCCACGGCGCGCACGCCCATGGCCCCCACGATGGCGGCCTTGGCGCGGTCGACGGAAGTGGGTTCGGCCACATACAGGGTCAGCGCTGGCAAGCCCGGCTCGCCAGACGAGCTGTCGCTGGCGCCCTCGCCCAGGCCGATGGACACGCCCTGGATATTGCCGCCGTCGCTGAAGGCATCGGTGGCGCGCACGCCGCCCGCCTGGGAAATGGACTGGCGCATGCCGTCTTCGATGCTGCGCTTGATTTCCAGCAATTCCATGCTGACGCCGCTCAAGGCATCGGGCACGTCCGAGACGGATGCGCTCTCGATCGTAGTGTCGTCTTCGCCGGGGACGGAAAATTGGCCGATGGCCTCTTCATCATCCGCGCTTTGTCCCCTGCCGTTGCTGCCCGGTGGGGCGCTGAAACCGTTCTCGTTGCCTATCATCATGTTCTCCTCGTGGGTCGTTGCGAACCATCAGTGTGGACGGGCCGCGCCGGCCGGTATTGATCTGGATTGAACTGCGCAGGTGCGTGGCCGCCCTGCGCCAACGGGCGCCAACGGGGGCAAAAATAGTTCCCTCGTCAAGGTTGAGCGAGATCAGGCGTGCGGGCAGAGGCGCCGCCGTATACTGGGCCAACAGGCTGGAACTAGGCCTGTTCCACGGCAGCACGGTTAGCAACGCCAGCAACGGTATGGATGGGGAAACAATGACGAGCCCTGGTATGACACGCCAATCCGACGACGACGCGCCTGCGGCAGCGGCGTCAGCGGGCGACAACACAAGAGACGCCGGTAGCGCCGCGGGCCAGCATGCCGGTTTTATGCACGGCATGGCGGCCTGGGCGGAAAAACACCGCATCAGCCCCTGGCGCGGCAGTTTTGCCGACTTCATCGAACAAATCCTGCCCGGCCGCGCGGCCCTGCTGACGCGCAGCGCGCACCAGTACCTGTGGGACATGATGCGCGGGAACGGCCGGACCGATGACAGCGGACGCTTCCGCTGCCGCCTGTTCGACGACGAGCTGTTCGGCATCGACGAGGCGATCGACCGGGTCGCCGCCTACTTCAAGGCGGCCGCCGCTGGCTCCGAGGTGGGCCGGCGCATGTTGCTGTTGCTGGGCCCGCCATCGGGCGGCAAATCGACCCTGGTGATCCTGCTCAAGCGTGGGCTGGAGGAATACAGCCACAGCAGCGAAGGCGCGCTGTACGGCATCGCCGGCTGTCCCGTGCACGAATCGCCGCTGCACCTGGTGCCGCACAGCATGCGCGCCGACTTTCGCGCCAGCTATGATGCCGAGCTGCATGGCGAACTGTGCCCTCATTGTCGCGCCCGCCTGGAAGAACAGTACGCGGGCGACTTCCTGCGCATGCCCGTCGAGCGCATCCACCTGTCCGAGGCGGGCCGCTGCGGCATCGGCACGTATGCGCCGCACGACCCTACCACGGCCGACCTGGCCGATCTTGTGGGTTCCGTCGACCTGTCGAAAGTGGCGCAGTACGGTGATGAAGGCGATCCGCGCGCGTGGTCGTGGTCCGGCGCCGTGTATGCGGCCAGCCGCGGCATGCTGGAAATGATTGAGATCCTCAAGGTCAAGCGTGAATTCCTGTACCTGCTGCTGACGTTAACGCAGGAAAAAAATGTCAAGGTGTCACGTTTTCCCTTGATCTACCTCGATGAAACCATCCTCGCGCACACGAATCTGGCCGAATTTCGCAAATTCCTGCAAGAAAGCGAGAACGAGGCGCTGCTCGACCGCATGGTCATCGTACAAGTGCCGTATACGCTCAATTACCGCGAAGAAGCGCGCATCTACCGCAAGCTGATCCTGGCTGCCGCGCCCGCCTTTCGCGACGTGCATCTCGATCCGCACGTGCTGCATGCGGCGGCCGTGTTCGCCATCCTCAGCCGCTTGCCCGAGGGCGAGGACAAGGAAGCCGAGCTGGTCAAGAAACTGCGCGTGGTTGCAGACGAAGACGTCGGCGACTTGCAGCATGCCGACATCCGCCGCTTGCGCGAGCGCGACAAGTCGCCCGACGAAGGCTTGTCGGGCGTGTCGCCCCGTTTCGTCATCAATGCCCTGTCGCACGCCATCATTTCCGCCCAGCGCAACAGCCTCTCCACCATGGACGTGCTGCTGGCCCTGAAGGATGGCATCGAAAACGATGCGCGCATCGAACCGCGGCGCAAGCGTCAGTGGGTCGATTACCTGGTGCTCACGCGCAAGGATTTCTATAACCGCTGGGTCAAAGCCGACGTGCACAAGGCCCTGTTCGTGTCGTTCGAGCAAGAAGCACAGGACTTGCTAAGCAAATATCTCGATGAAGTCGAAGCCATGCTGGACAACCGCCAGATCCGCGATCCCATCACCAGCGAAGAACGCCGCCCCGACGAACGCTTCCTGCGCGCCGTGGAAGAAAAAATCCACATCAGCGACTCTGGCAAGCAGTCCTTCCGGCAAGAAGTGGTGCGCAAGGCCATGAGCGCGTTCAAGCGGGGCGAGGCCTTTGGCCTGGCCAGCCATGCGCAATTGCATGATGCCGTCCAGCAATATCTGTTCGAGCAGCGGCGCGACGTGCTGCGCCTGGTTGACTCGGCCAAGCGCCCCGACGACGACGTGCGGGCCAGGATTTCCGCCGTCGAGCAGCGCCTGGTCGACGAATATGGCTATGACGTCCATAGCGCGCGCGAAGCGCTCAATTACGTCACCACCTTGCTGGCGCAGGAATAGCCATGTCCGCCACAACCTCGCCGGCTTCCTCCGCGTCTGCCCTGGCCCAGCCCTGGTACGCGCTGTTCTCGCGCGGCGCGCGCGACTGGCTGCGCCACAACCAGATAGTGCGCGAAGCCGTACAGGCGCACTTACCCGAGCTGATCGCCATGCCTGACCTGATCGGCGGCCCCCAGCAGCGCACGGTGCGCGTCCCCATGCACCTGCTCGAACATGCACGTTTTCGCCTGGCGCCCGCGCGCAACAGCGTGGGGGCAGGCCAGGGTGAAGGCCGGCCCGGAGATCTTCTGCGCGCGGCGCGCCCCGCCGCCACGGGCGAGGCCGGGGCGCCAGGCGGCGATGGCGAGGGGGCGGTGCGCCTGCTGCTGGAGTTTCCCATCGACGACATAATCGACTGGCTATGGGAAGCCTTCGACTTGCCACACCTGAAGCCGCGTCACCTGGGCGTGATCGACGACGTGCGGCTGGTACGCAGCGGCCTGGATCGGCATGGCGCCCGTTCGCGCCTGGACCGACGCCGCACCGTCAAGGAAGCGATCAAGCGGCGCGCGGTGCAAACGCAGCCCGTGCCCTTCACCAATGATGACTTGCGTTACCGCCAGGTGCTGCCACAGCCCCGGCCCAGCACGAATGCCGTCGTTTTTTTCGTGCTGGACGTGTCGGCCAGCATGGCGCAAGCCGAGCGCAAGTTGGCCAAATCCTTCTTTTTCTTTGCCTTGCAGGGCTTGCGGCGCAGGTATGCGCGCGTGGAAACGCGCTTCATCGCCCATACGACGCGCGCCTGGGAATTTTCCGAAGCCGAATTTTTCCAGGTCAATGGCATAGGCGGCACCATGGCGTCCAGCGCCCTTCGCCTGAGCCGCGAGCTGCTGCAAGAGCACTATGCACCGGGGCGCTATAACGCCTACCTGTTCTATGCCTCAGATGGCGAAAATTTCAGCGAAGACCGGGGGGCGGCCAGCCTGGCTCTGGGCGACCTGGCCGCCTTGCTCAGCTATATGGGCTATGTGGAAACCTTGCCCGGCGTGCCGCGCAGCCTGGAAACGGAAATGCACAGCCTGTGCGCCGAGCACGAACGGCGGGGCTTGCCCTTGCACAGCAGCATCCTCAGCAGGACCGACGATGTGTGGGCGGCCATCCGCACCTTTTTCCAGCACGAGGCGGCCGACACGCAGGAGGCGCCATGATGCAGCCAGATGCACCGTTGCACGGCAACGCGACAGACAAGGTAGACAAGATAGACAAGGCAGAAACATTGGGCCTGGACGGCTACGCGGCGCGCATCGAAGCATTGGCACGGGAACTGGGCCTGGCATTTCCCCCTGTCGAGTTCGAACTGGTGCCGGACAGTTTCATGGCCGAGATCGCCATCTATGGCTTGCCCGTGCGCATGCGCCACTGGTCGTTCGGCGTGCGCTACATCCATCAGCTCGTGCATCAAAAGATGGGCAATTCGCACATTTTCGAAGTCATGTTTCCCGGCAACCCTTGCCATGCCTACATGGCAGAACACAATTCCGTGGCCGAAAACACACTCGTCACGGCGCATGTACTGGGCCACGCCGACTTTGCCAGCCGCAATGCTCTGTTCCTGCGTTTCGGCGCCATGGCGGGCCAGCACATCCTGGAACAAAGCGCGGCGCGGGCGCGGCGTCTCGAAACGGCACTGCAACAGCACGGGCAGGAGCAGGTGGAAGCCGTGCTCGACGCCGCACTTGCGCTGGAACAGCATGTGGATGTCCACGCCGAGCTGCACCGCCCACCCTATGCCGCAGCATCGGGGCCAGCCGGCGTGGCGGGCAAGCAAGCCGCCGCAGACGATCCCTTTACACAACGCTATCGGCGCTTGCCCGGTGAGGCGGCCACGCTCGCGGCGCGCGAGGCGGCCAGGGAGCGCATGGCGCAGCGCCCGCTCGTGCCGCCGCAAGCCGAGTATGACTTGCTGTGGTTCATCGCACAACACGGGCCGGAGCTGGCCGACTGGGAACGCGACATCTTTTTGGCCGTGCGCGAAGAGTCGTTTTACTTCTATCCCGTGTACGCCTGCCAGATCATGAATGAAGGCTGGGCCTCGTACTGGCATGCGCGGCTGCTGCGCGAAGCCGACTTCCTGCCCCCGGCACTGTATCTGTCCGCCATCAAGTCGCATTCGGACGTGGTGCGCCCTTACGCGGGCGAGCACCAGCAGGCGCTGGCCGTCAATCCCTATCACCTGGGCTTTTGCATGTGGGAACACATCATCGAGCGCGAAGGACTGGCGCGGGCGCGCCAGATTTGCCGCGACGACGACGATTACAGTTTCATTCGCAACTATCTGGACGGGGAACTGGCTGACCGCCTGGGCCTGTTCGTGCATGAAAGCCGCCGCGACGGCGAAACGCGCCTGGTCAGCCGCGACTTGCGGGCCATTCGCGAAGCCATCCTGGTGCCCAAATACAATTATGGCGCGCCGTGCATCGCCGTCACCCTGCTCAACGACGACGGCAGCCTGGTGCTGCAGCACGATCACCAGCGTGATGGACGCGGCCTCGACCTGGAGCGCGCGGAACAGGTGCTGGCGTATATCGGCCGCGTCTGGCGCCGCCCCGTCACCCTGCACACGGCCGATTTCCGGGGCACACCCCGTGTTCTCCTCAGCAAGACCGACGGCGTGCCCGAGCCGCCCGAGCCGCCAACACCGCCAGCACCGTCCGTGCAGCGCTAGGCGACAGGCAATCGCGGCGGTGTGAAATAGTATTGGACATAGATTATGCGGGCCACAATGCGGGCCGCCTGCGGGCGTACGTCAGGTGCGGCCAGCTCGTAGCGGATGTGCGACCAGCTTTTACCTCATGCCCGGTCGGCCTGCGCCACATACCAAGCTATGGTCTGATGCAATCCTTGCGCCAGGTCGTGCGTGGGTACGTAACCCAGCAAGCGGGCCGCCTTGGCGATGTCCGCTTGCGAATGGCGCACGTCGCCGGCGCGAAATTCGCCGTAGTGCGGCGCCAGCGGCACGTGCTGCGGGCGGGTGACCAGCAAGATCTGCTGCATGGTGGCGTGCAGCTGCGTCAGGCTGGTGCGGGCGTTGACGGCCACGTTGTAGATCTGGTTCACGGCTGCCGGATCGACATGCGTGGCGGCCAGAATGTTGGCTTGCACGGCATTATGCACAAAGCAGAAGTCGCGGCTGGTGGCGCCGTCGCCATGGATGTACACGGCCTGCTTGTCCAGCATGGCGGCAATCCAGCGGGGAATGACGGCGGCGTAGGCGCCCAGCGGATCTTGCCGCGGACCGAAGACATTGAAGTAGCGCAGCCCCACCGTTTGCATGGCGTAGCAGCGCGCGTACACCTGCGCATACAACTCATTGACATATTTACTCAAGGCATACGGTGACAGGGGCGCGCCGATGTGCTGCTCCACCTTCGGCAAGGCCGGGTGGTCGCCATAGGTGGCGCTGGACGCGGCGTACACGAAACGTTGCACGCCCGCGTCGCGCGCGGCGGCCAGCATGTTCAGAAAACCGCTGACATTGACGGCATGGCATAGCAGCGGGTCTTCCAGCGAACGCGAGACGGAACCGAGCGCGGCCTGGTGCAGCACATAGTCGACCGGCTCGCCAGTCTCGACACGGCCGTTCCCGGCCAGACTGCCGCTGTCGCCAGCATCTGCCTCACCGTCGCCACTGCTGGCGGCCTGCGCCGGTGCGCCGCACGCGCGCGCGCACGCCTGCGGGTCGCGAATATCGCCTTCGACGAAGGTGAAGCGCCGCCACGCCGCTTCGCCCACGCTGACGCGCACCTGTTGCAAATTGTGGCGGTGGCCCGTCAGAAAATTGTCCAGGCCGCGCACTTCCTGCCCCAGTTGCAGCAAGGTTTCCAGCAGGTGCGAGCCGATGAAGCCGGCCACGCCCGTCACTAGCCAGCGGCGCGGTTCCCTGGCCAGCTGCGCGCAGGCTTGCGCGTACGCGCCGGCAGCCGTGCCTGCCGCACCATGCGCCGTGTCGGTTGCAGAATCGACAGCGTCGGCCGCCATCACAGCCGCCACACGTGCAGGCCGCTGTCTTGCAGCGGGCGGGGGTCGAAATGCGACTTGATGTCGATGAAGCAGCCGTTCTCCAGCACCTTGGCCTGGAAGTCGGCCAGCGGGCGGGCCAGCAGGGCCTGGTGTGAGACGGCGCTGATGATGGCCTCGGCCCGCGGCAGCTGGTCCCAGCTTTCCAGCGCCAAGCCGTATTCTTCCAGCGCTTCGCGGCCATCGGCGACGGGGTCGTGCACGTGCACCTGCACGCCGTACGATTGCAGTTCGTGGATCATGTCGACCACTTTTGAGTTGCGCAAGTCCGGGCAATTTTCCTTGAAGGTCAGGCCCAGCACATTCACGTGCGCGCCCTTCAGTTTAAAACCGGCGCGCACCATTTCCTTGATGGTTTTTTCCGCCACGAACTTGGCCATGCCGTCATTGATGCGGCGCCCGGCCAGAATCACATGCGGATGGTAACCCAGCATTTCCGCCTTGTGCGTCAAATAGTAGGGGTCGACGCCGATGCAATGGCCGCCCACCAGCCCTGGGCGAAATGGCAGAAAATTCCATTTCGTGCCTGCCGCCTGCAGCACTTCCAGGGTGTCGATGCCGATGCGGTCAAAGATAATGGCCAGCTCGTTCATCAGCGCGATGTTCAGGTCGCGCTGCGTGTTTTCGATGACCTTGGCCGCTTCGGCCACGCGGATGCTCGATGCCCGGTGCACGCCCGCCTCGACCACGCCTTCGTACAGGGCAGCCACCTTGTCCAGAGTGACGGCGTCGTCGCCCGAGACCACCTTGCGGATGCTGTGCAAGGTGTGCGCCTTGTCGCCGGGGTTGATGCGCTCCGGCGAAAAGCCCACATGAAAGTCTTCCTTCCAGCGCAGGCCCGAATGCTGCTCCAGGATGGGGATGCAGATTTCCTCGGTGGCGCCCGGATACACGGTCGACTCGTAGATGACGATGGCGCCGCGCCGCATGTGGCGTCCGACGGCCGCGCTGGCGCCGGCAAGGGCGGAAAAATCGGGATTATGCGCACTGTCGACAGGCGTGGGCACGGCCACGACGATGAAATCGGCCAGTTGCAGCTCGGCCGGATCGCAGCCCACGCTCAGCCACTGCGCCGCGCGCAGCTGTTCCGTGCTCACTTCGCCGGTGGGGTCGACATGGCTGCGGTAACTTTCCACCTTGCGTGCGGACAAGTCAAAGCCGATGGTGCGCTGGCGCATGCCAAACGCGACGGCGAGCTGCAAGCCGACATAACCGAGCCCCACCACCGCCACCACGTCCCCCTTGCCATTCACGCTGCTATCCATATGCATTGCTCCAAATGGTTGCGGCCTGAGCATCGCCGTCCGGGAAATTCTACGGTTGCCTGCCCGGCCATTCTTGAGCGGGAACAAGGAACCAGGAGCAGCGGCAAGCCCGCGCGCGGACAATCGGCGGCTTGTTGAGCACAATCAAGGAGACCGGCGGCCATCTTTTTAAGCTAGGCCATGCCCATCCCTCATGCACGCCGCTACCGGAGATTTCCATGCCCCGCTCCTTGCCCCGCTCCCTGCCCCTTCCCTTTGCCTGCCTGCCGGCCGCCGCGCTGTGCTGCAGCCTGCTGCTGCCCTTGCTGACGGGGTGCCACGGCACGCAGAGCAGCGAGTCCCTGCTGGCCGACGCGCAGCAGTACCGCCAGAAAGGCGAGGCGCGCGCCGCCATCATCCAGTTGAAGAACCTGCTGCAAAAGGAGCCGGACAACGCGACGGCACGCTTGCTGCTGGGCAGCATCTATATCGACACGGGCGAAGCGCTGTCTGCCGAGAAAGAATTGCGCAAGGCAAAGTCGCTGGGGCTGGCATCGCAGCGAGTGATGCCATTGCTGGGCAAGGCCTGGCTGATGCTGGGCCAGTTCGACAAGGTACTGGCCGAGATCGCCGACGATGCGGCGCAGCCGCCAGCCGTGCTGGCCCTGCGCGGCGATGCGCTGCTGGCCCTGGGCCGCCAGGACGAAGCGCGCGCCGTGTTTGCGCGCCTGCAAGAAGTCCATCCGGGCCAGGTCGAGGCCCTGCTGGGTCTGGCGCGGCTGGCGGCACTGGAACAACAGGTGACGGCGGCCGAGCTGCTGCTGGCGCAAGCCTTGAAAAGCGAACCCGCCAACCTCGACGCCTTGCGCCTGCAGGGCGACCTGCTGCGCCTGCAAGGCAAGAACAACGCGGCGCGGCGCGCCTACATGCAAATCCTCAAGCTCAAGCCGGACAATACCCTGGCGCATATCGACCTGGCCAACCTCGATATCGTGGAAAACCGCTACCTGGAAGCGACGGCCCAGCTGGCCACGGCGCGCAAGACGGCGCCCAACAGCCTGGGCCTGTTGCAGACCCAGGCGCTGCTCGATTTCCGCCAGGGCAAGAACAAGGCGGCCCTGCAATCGTTGCAACTGGTGCTCAAGGTGGCGCCCGAGCACATGCCGTCCATCCTGCTGGCCGGCGCCGTGCAGCTGAAGTTGGGTTCGCCTCAACTGGCGGAAAGCTATCTGCAACGCTTCCTGGCCGTCCATCCCAAACATGTGTACGCGCTCAAGATGATGGCGTCGATCGAACTGATGCGCGGCAAGACGGATGCCGCCCTCGACCTGCTGCTGCCCGTGCTGTCCGCCTTGCCCGACGACGTGGAACTGCTGTCTATGGCTGGCGAAGCCCACTTGCGTGCGCGCCAGTACGACAAGGCGACGGCGTATTTCGAAAAGGCGAATACTCTGGCGCCGGACACGGCCAGGCTGCATGCGGCGCTGGGCATCACCCGCCTGGGCATGGGCGAGTACAGCCGTGCCATCGACGAACTGGAACGCGCCAGCATGCTCGACAAGAGCACGCCTCAGGTGGGCACCATGCTGGTGATGACCTTGCTGCGCAATAAACAGAACGACAAGGCCCTGGCCACCGTCAAGATGCTGGAACAGCAGCAGAAAGGCACGAATCCCCTGCTGCTGAACCTGAAAGGCGGCGTCTACATGGCCTTGCGCAACGTGCCCGCTGCGCGCGCCGGTTTCGAGCAGGCCCTGGGGATGGACCCTGTCTATTTACCCGCACTGAACAACCTGGCGCAGATCGACCTGGCCGAGAAAAAGCCAGAACAAGCGAAACAGCGCTTCGAGCGGGCGCTGGCGAAAGCGCCGAAAAATACCGACCTGTGCGCGGCGCTGGCCAAGCTGGCCGCCTCGCAAGGCAAAACGGACGAGGCGCGGCGCTGGCTGGAGCGGGCCCACCGCGACAACCCCGACGCCGTCGCGCCGGCCCTGCTGCTGAGTAACTTTTACCTGCAGACGGGCGCGCCCGAGAAGGCGCTGGAACTGGCGCGCACGCTGCAGTCGGGCCACCCGGACGACGCCGATGCGCTGGCCATGCGCGCGCAGGTCGAATACAGCGCCGGCCAGGCGCAGGCGGCGCTCGGCAGCTACAGCAAGCTGGCCAGCCTACAGACGACGTCGGCGCCGCTGCAGATGCGCATCGCCAGCCTGCACCTGACACTGGGCGACGGCCACCATGCGCTGCAAGCCGTCAAGCGGGCGCAGGCGCTCGATCCGACGCTGCTCGAAGCGCGCGTGGTCGAAGTGACCCTGCTGCTGTCGCTGAACCGCCAGCGCGATGCGCTGGCCGTGGCGCGCCAGGTGCAGCAGCAGCAGCCGAAGCTGGCGGCCGGCTACAAACTCGAAGGCGACGTGCTGATGGCGCAGAAACTGCCGCAGGAAGCCGTCAAGCTGTACCAACACGCCCTCCAGATCAGCAAGATCGGCCCCATGCAGGTGCAGCTGTACCGCGCTTTACTGGCCTCGGGCCAGGTGCGCGAGGCGGATGCGCGCATGGCGGCCTGGCTGAAGGACAAGCCCGATGACTTGGGAGTGCGCACCTACCTGGCCGGCGCCAAACTGGCGGCAAAGCAATACCGCGCAGCCATCGAACAGCTGCAGTACATCGTTGCCAAGGACACGGCCAATCTGGCGGCGCTGAACGACCTGGCTTGGGCGTATCAGCAGGAAAAAGATCCGCGCGCGCAGGCGACGGCCGAGCAGGCGCTGAAGCTGGTGCCGGACAACCCCATCGTGCTCGACACCCTGGGCTGGATCGTGCTGGAACAGGGCGACGTCAAGCGCGCGACCACCCTGCTGCGCAAGGCAGCCGGCCTGGCGCCGAAGTCTCCCGACATCCAGTACCACCTGGGCGCGGCGCTGGCGAAATCGGGCGACAAACCGGGGGCGCGCCAGCAACTGGAACAGCTGTTGGCCGCCAACAAGGATTTCCCGCAGCGGGCCGAAGCGCAGGCTTTGTTGACCCAGCTCTAGGCCATGGTGGCACACGCGGCCCTGCCCGGCCTGGCGTTGCGGCTGCTGGCCTTGCTGGCGGGCGCGCTCTGCATGCTGGCCTTACGCCATTACCCGCTGGGCCACGGCTGGCCCAGCCTGCTGTTTGCCGCCCTGCTGCCCGCCTATTTCCTGCTGCTGTGCTGGCGTCCCGCCTGCTGGCTGTTCTGCCTGCCTGCCTTGCTGCCCGTGCTGGACCTGGCACCGTGGACGGGCTGGTTCTTGTTCGAAGAAATCGACGTGCTGCTGTTGCTGACGGTGGCTTGCGGCTATTGGCGCCTGGGCGGGTCCGCCAAGCCTGCAGCGGCGCGGCTTGCGCCCGCCGCCCGCGCCTGCCTACTGCTGTGCAGCCTGGCCTGGCTGGCGGCGCTGCTGCGCGGCGTCCTGCCATTGGTGCCCCTCGACGTGTATGCCTGGGATAATTATCTGAGCCCTTACAACAGCGTGCGGCTGGGCAAGGCCTGGGCCTGGAGCATGCTGCTGCTGCCGATGCTGCTGCGTGACGGCGACGCGTCCGCCCTGCGCCGCTACGCGCTGCCGGGCATGCTGGGCGGGTTGGCCACGGTGTCCCTGATCGCGCTGTGGGAGCGGGCCGTGTTTCCCGGTTTGATGAACCTGTCCAGCGACTACCGCATCACCGCGCCGTTTTCCGCCATGCACACGGGCGGCGCCGCGCTGGACGGCTATCTGGCCCTGAGCCTGCCATTTGCGGGACTGTGGCTGGCGCGCGCGCGCACCCGCTGGCAAGCGGCGCTGGCCATGCTGCTGCTGGCACTGGCCCTGCACGCGGCATGCAGCACTTTTTCACGGGGCCTGTACGCGGCCGTGGCAGCGGCCATGCTGCTGGCCTTGTGGCAGATCCTGCGCACCGGCCACGGCGCGGCGCCGCGCCCGACGGGCCGGCGACCAATGGGGAAACTCTTGCTGAGCCTGCTGCTGGCCGTGCTGGGCACCGTCCTGCTCGTGACCATGTTCAGCGTGGCCGGCTACCGGGGTTTGCTGGCCGCCGTGGTCTTGCTCGCGGCCAGCTTCGTGCTGGCGGCGCGCCCCTTGCCGTGGCGCCTGGCGCCGGCCAGCCTGCTGTGCGCGCTGTGCCTGCAGGGGCTGCTGGCCAGCTGGTGGCCGGAAGGGTCTGGCCAGCAGGCTGCCGGCTGGCTGAAAGGCCCGTATTTCCTGTTCCTGCTGGCGGCCGCGCTGCTGGCGGCCGTGCTACTGCCCGGCCCCCTCCGGCCGGGCGGCGCTGCCAGCAAAGGCCCAGCCAGGCTGAGCCTGGCGATGATGGCGTGGAGCATGCTGGCGTGCAATCTCGTCTGGATAGGCTGGCACTGGGCGGGACCAGCGGCCCTGCCGCCGGCCTGCCTGGTCGTGCTGCTGGCCACGCTGATGCTGTGCAATGGACGCTTGCGCCCACCATTGTGGCAGCTGGACCGCGCCAGCCTGAGCATGGCGGGCGCGGCCGGCATCCTGTTGCTGCTGGCCATACCCGTCTCGGCCAGCTATTACGCCACCGAACGTTTCGCCACCACCGCCTTCGACATGCAAGGCCGCTTGCGCCATTGGCGTCAAGTGCTGGCCATGCAGCCATCCGACTGGGGCAATCAGCTGTTCGGCATGGGCATGGGCAGCTTTCCCGCCACCTATTACTGGCACAATCGCGGGCGCGAGGTGCCGGCCAGCATCGCGTATGCGGAGGAAGGCGGCGCGCCTGATAAGGCCGGCAACACTTTTGTCCGCCTGGCCAGTCCCGGCTACAGCGCCGGCTACGGCGAACTGCTGCGGCTCCTGCAACGTTTGCCGGTGCAACCGGCCACGCGCTACACGCTGGCGCTCGACGCGCGTAGAAGCGGCCCGATGCCGGTGCTGCTGGTGCGCCTGTGCCAGAGACAATTGCTGTACGCACAAAACTGCGTGAATGTTCCCCTGCGCCTGCGCCTCCCGCAACCAGGCGCGCCGGCCAGTGTGTGGCTGCATTATGAAGTACCGTTCGACAGCGGATGGCTGGGCGCGGGCGCCTGGCTGCTGCGCCCGCCCGTGCAACTGGAACTGGCGGCCAGCGGTACGGCCACCTCATCCTTGATCGAGGTCGACAATCTGAGCCTGCGCGCGCCCGACGGCGAGGAATTGATACTTAACGGATGCTTTACGCAGGCAAACAATTACTGGTTTTTCAGCAGCGACCACCATCACCTGCCGTGGCATATCAAGAGCCTGCCGCTGCAATTGCTGGTGGAAACGGGCTGGTGCGGCGCACTGTCCATGCTGGGCCTGCTGGCCCTGGCCGGCCTGCGCCTGCTGCGCCAGGCCACGCGAGGCGACCTGGGCGCGCTGGCCTGCGCCGCCGCCCTGCTGGGTTTTCTCGTCGTCGGCCTGTTCGACAGCCTGCTGGACGTGCCGCGCATTGCCCTGCTGTGCTACCTGATGCTGCTGTGCGCGCTGCTGCAGCCCTCGCCACCCTCGCCACCCTCGCTACCTCGTCCTGCTGAAAGTGCGCCGCCATGAAAGCCCTGCCGTTTACCTTCTCCTCCGCCCTGATGTCTTGCCTTGCCTTGGCCCTGGCCAGCGCGCCCAGCCGTGCCGACGAAGCCCTGGCGCAAGTCATTGCGCGTATCAAACCGTCCGTCGTTGGCGTGGGCAGCCTGCAAAAGACGCGCACGCCGCCCATGAATTTCATTGGCACGGGCTTCGTGGCGGGCGATGGCTTGAGCGTGCTGACTTGCGCCCATGTGATCCAGAAACTGCTCGACGCCAATCCGGACGAAGTCATCGGCATTCTCACGGGTCAGGGCGAGGCGGCGCAATTTCGCCACGCCAAAGTGCAGGCGATGGACATGGAACACGACCTGGCCCTGTTGCGCCTGGCGGGCGCGCCGCTGCCTGCCCTGGCGCTGGGCGACGCGGCCACGGTGCGCGAAGGCCAGGCCATGGCCTTTACGGGCTTTCCTTTAGGTACCTTGCTGGGCTTACGTCACGTCACGCACCGCGCCACCGTGTCGTCGCTGACGCCGGTGGTCACGCCCAGCGATAATGCGCAGCGCCTCGACCCACGGCGCCTGGCACAACTGAAAAAAACACCGTACATCGTGTTCCAGCTGGACGCGACGGCATATCCGGGCAGCAGCGGCAGCCCCCTGTTCGATCCCGAGACCGGCCTCGTCTACGGCATCGTCAACATGGTGTATGTCAAAGGCTTGAAAGAGGCCGCCATCAGCGCACCCAGCGGCATCACATATGCGATTCCGGGCAGCCATATGCAGGCGATCATGTTGAAAAATACATGCATCAGTTGCGCCCCTGCCGCAGCCGATCGGTGATGCCAGGTTCATCCCATGTCGGGAAAAAAAAGGGGTAAAACGATCGTTCACCCCCATGCTGTTCCATCATGCCGCCGTACTTGCGGATCTGGGCCCCCATATAGTCGAGATCCAAACGCAGCAGCACGGCCGGCGCGCCCACGCGCGTGCACTCTCGCTCGCCGCCAAAATCCTTGAAACCGAGCATGCGCTTGTAAAACACCACATGCCGTGGATTGACTTCAATCACGTAATCCGTAAAGCCGTGAATATTGTGGGCATAGATATACGAAATATGAATCAGCGCCGCAAACACGCGCTTGCTGACGCCCTTGTCGATGGCCAGGCGCGACGGTTCGCACAGGCGCCGGCCTTCTTCGCGCAGCACGTCGAGCTTGTCACGGAAGTTTTCATCGGCGGGCAAGCCCGTCTCGGCATTATCCAGGCACAAGGTCATCGTACCGACGGTGGAGCCTGCCGTTTCTGCAAACAGGGTGATTTTATTCAGCGCATGCGCGATGGCGGGATCGACGGCATAGCCGCGCCAGCCGTACATCTTGCGGATCAGCAAACTGGCTGCTTCGCGCCGGCCACGCGAATTGGCCATGCGGATATGAAAGCGCTGCAGGTCGAGCTCGTGCTCCATGGCCGGGTCGATCTGCCCCTCGCCCACCACCAGGTCACTGAAGATGCCTGGCGTGTCGAAGGAAATAATGGGTTCATCTTGAAAGCTCATCTTGTCCTCACATTCATCGGCCGCCGTCGAGACGGACTGAAGCCAATGCCTTGTGACAAGAAAAAAGCCAAAAAAGTTCCCACCGTCAGCTAAAAAAAACTGAAGATAGTGCTTTTAGATAGCAAAAAAGCACGCTGAAATTTGCCGAAAAGTACAAAAGAACAAATATAAATACTGTTTAGATATTGCTGGGATCGCTACTAAAAGAAACTCTCCGGTATCAACAGCACGTCGCCCGGCCGCATCATGACGTTGGCGGAAATATCGCCATGCTTGAGCAGGTCATCCAGGCGCACGCCCAGCTGCTGCTGGCTACCTTCGCGCATGCGGATGATGCTGGCCTTGTTGCCAGCGGCAAAGTCAGTGATGCCGCCTACGGCGATGAGCACGTCCATCAGCGACATGCCCAGCCGGTACGGCAGCGCCTGCGGCTTGGCCGCCTCGCCGATGACCCGGATCTGCTCGCCGTACGGACCCGAGAAATTGGTGACGATGACCGTCACCACCGGTTGCTGGATAAACTTGCCCAAGGCTTGCTCGATGTCGCGCGCCAGCTGGGTCGAGGTCTTGCCGCTGGCGGCCAAATCCTCCACCAGCGGCGTGGTGATCTTGCCGTCCGGCCGTACGGCCACCGTCAGCGACACTTCCGGATTGCGCCAGACAATGATGTTGACGGAGTCGCCCGGGCCGATCAGGTAGTCGTGCATGGGCGCGCTGTCGTCGGCGGGAGCCAGCGGATAGCGTGTACGGCAGCCCCCCAGCAAGCTGGCGCCACCTGCCAGTACCAGTGTGTGGCATACAAATGCACGGCGAAACGGATTCATGCGGGGCCTCTTCGAGTCGATGGCGCGTCCATGGCCGGCCCCGCAGAACCAGCCTGGGCCGCGAACTTCCTATGATTATTAAAACCCGGCAAGTGAACCTTGAGGCGTATCAAGAAGCAATCATCTTGGGAAATCTTGCTCGACAGGGGCCCTATACTTTGCTTACTCAACAGGCAAGCATTTCTTGCAAGACGCCGTTGTCCGCGCCGCCCAGCCATCGACCGTGCAGCACCGTCACCAGAAGGAAGCGACATGGAGGAATTGATACAGCAACTGCTTTCCAGCCTGAAAGGCATCTGGAAGTACCGCTGGCATGCGGTGCTGGTGGCGTGGCTGGTGGCGATCGGCGGCTTCATCAAGGTGATCACCCTGCCCGACGACTTCCAGACGTCGGCGCGCGTGTTTGTCGATACGCAAACCATCCTCAAGCCGCTGTTGGCCGGAATGACCAGCGTGCCGAACACGGAACAGCAGGTAGCCATCATGAGCCGCACCCTGCTCAGCCGCCCGAACGTGGAGCGCGTCATGCGCATGGTCGACCTCGACCTGGATTCGAAGACCGTGCGCGAACACGAAGCCCGGCTCGATGAGCTGATGAGCCGCATCAAGATCACCGGCACCAACGCCTACGACATCTACACCATCAGCTATAGCGGGCGCGACCCGAAGCTGGTGCGCGACGTAGTGCAAAGCCTGCTGACCATCTTTGTCGAAGGCAGTTTCCAGGGTAAAAAGGGCGATTCGCAGAAAGCCGTGCAATTTATCGACGAGCAGATCAAGAATTACGAGGACAAGCTGAGCACGGCGGAAAACCTGGTGAAGGAATTCAAGATCCGCAACAACCTGCTGCTGCCGCGCCAGGGCATCGACTATGGCAGCCAGTTGCTGATGTCATCCGATAGCCTGAACAATGCCAAGCTGGAACTGGTCGAGGCGGAACAATCGCGCAAGGCCATCCTGAGCCAGATCGAGGGCGACGAGCCGGTGCTCGACCTGGAGCCGAACGCGTCGGCCATCACGAATCCGGAACTCGACGAGCGCATCGCCTCACTCAACAAGAACCTCGACAGTCTGCGCATGCAATTTACGGAGTTGCATCCCGACATCATCGCCTCGAAGCGCCTCATTGCCCAACTGGAAGAGCGCAAGATCGAGGAAAGCAAGCTGAAAACGGCGTCCGGCGACCCTGGCAAGAACTACAGCCCCATGCTGCAGCAGCTGAAGGTGGCGCTGACGGACGCGGACGCCAAGGTGGCCGCCATCCGCGCGCGCGTGCAGGAATACAACGCGCGCAATGAGCGCCTGCTGGCGCAAAGCAATGCCGTGCCTGAGGTGGAATCGCAGCTGGCGCAACTGAACCGCGACTACATCATCAACAAGGAAAACTATGAAAAGCTGATCGGCCGGCGCGAAGCGGCCAAGCTGTCGGGCGAACTCAGCTCCACCACCGAGATGATGGCCTTCAAGATCATCGACCCGCCTACGGTGCAATATGCGCCCGTCGGCCCGAACCGTCCGCTGCTGTTCAGCGCGGCGCTGGGCGCGGCCCTGGTAGCCGGCATCGCCACGGCCCTGCTGATCAGCCAGGTGCGTCCCACCTTCCTCAGCCCCGCCGAACTGCGCGATGCCACGGGCTTGAACGTGCTGGGCACGGTATCCATGAACTGGACGCCGCTGCAGCAGGTGCGCCGCCGCCGCGCCCGCTATGGCTTTACCGGCTGCCTTGGCAGCCTGTTCCTGCTGTACGGCGGGGTCATGACGGCTGCGCTGCTCAAATTTTAGACTATGCCACGGGAGCGACGATGACCAGCAAGGAGCGCAGCAGCAAGGACAGCGGCAGGCAGGAAGCCCTCATCCTGGGCGTCGCCGAAGCCCCCGTGCCGTACGCAGTTGACAGCGCCGATGGCGCAGACGGCGCGGACACCCTGGCGGCGGCCAGCAACCCCCAGTACCGCGCCCTGAACCTGGCCCGGCTGGCGGAGCAAGGCATGCTCACGCAGGAAGGCGGGCGCAGTTCGGTGGCCGAAGATTTCCGCATCATCAAGCGCCCGCTGCTACGCCAGGCGCGCGCCAGCGGCGCCGAGGCCATCCGCCACGGCAATTTGATCGTCGTCACCAGCGCCATGCCCGGCGAAGGCAAGACGTATTGCGCCGTCAACCTGGCCATGAGCATCGCCATGGAAATGGACATCACGGTGCTGCTGGTCGACGCCGACGTGGCGCGCCCGTCCGTGCTGAAAGTGCTGGGCCTGTCGCCCGAGCCGGGGCTGATGGACGTGCTGCTTGACCCGCAGTTGGCCATGGCGGACGTGATCTTGAAAACCAACGTGGCCAACCTGCGCATCCTGCCCGCCGGGCGCAGCAACAAGCATGCGACGGAATTGCTGGCCAGCCGGGCCATGAGCCGGCTGCTGGCCGAGATCGCCAACCGCTACGCTGACCGCGTCGTCGTCTTCGACTCGCCGCCCCTGCTGATCACCAGCGAAGCGCACGCGCTGGTGGGACAGATGGGCCAAGTGGTGATGGTGGTCGAGGCGGAAACGACGACCCAGCACGCGGTCAAGGAAGCGCTGCGCCAGATCGACTCATGCGAACACATACATTTGATCTACAACAAGACCAAATCGTTCCCCGGCAACGACTACTACGGCTATGGCTATTACGACTAGCCGCCGGGTTTCGCTACCGCTGGCGCTGCCGCCGTTGCTGCCGTTGCTATCTTTGCTGCTGCCCATGCCGGCCTTTGCTGTCGACTGGCTGGTGAAACCCTCGCTGCGCCAGCGTGTAAGCTATACGGACAATGCGCTGCGCGCGCCGCCCGGCAAGGCGCAATCGGACTTCATCACGGAAATCGCGCCCGCCATCGCCCTCATCGGCACGGGGCCGCGCCTGCGCGTGCACCTCGATTACAGCTGGCACAAATTCCTCTCGGGGCAGCGCGGCAATAGCGATAACCACGACTTGCGCGCCGCAGCCGACGCCGAACTGGTGCAGGACTGGTGCTTCATCGATGCGAACACCAGCGTGAGCCGGCGCAATATCTCGCCGTTCGGCCCGCAACTGATAGCCGAGCTGCCTGACACGGACAATGCCAGCACGGTGCGCACCACCGGCATCAGCCCCTACTTGCGGCACCGCTTCCGCGGCCTGGCCACGGCCGAGCTGCGCTACACGCGCAATACGGTCGACAGCGGCGAATTGCTGTCCGTCCACAGCGATGAAATGGAATTGCTGCTCAGCGGCGAGCCGCGCGGCAGCGGCTGGACCTGGAACGCCAGTCACGACCTGCGCCGCACGCAGGACAGCAAGCTGGCGCCCGTGCGCATGCAGCGCAGCAGCGTGGGCCTGCGCTATCCGTTCGGCAGAAAATGGGCGGCCACGGCCAGCGGCGGCATGGAAAAGGAAGGCTATATGTCGAGCACCGGCAAAGCGCCGGCAGGCCGTTTCTGGTCGTTGGGCGGCGTGTGGACGCCGTCGCCGCGCACCAGCGTGGCCTTCAGCACGGGCAAGCGTTTTTTTGGCAACACCTACAGCCTGGATGCCACATTCCTGCAGCGCCATACCAACTGGCAACTGAGCTACAGCGAAAACATCACTACCCTGCCCACGCAGTTTTCGCGCCTGAGCGACCGCGACGCGGGCCAGTTGCTCGATCAGTTATGGCGCGGCATGTTTCCCAATGCGCGCGACAGACGCTTGCGCATTGCTGCTTTCCTGCGTTACGCCAACAGGCTGGGGCCGGAACAGGGCGCCATCAATTACTTCAGCCACCGCTATTTCCTGCAAAAACAGCTGCAGCTGACGATGGCGCGCGCCACGGAAAAAAGCACGATGGTCGTCGGCGTCACGGCCGTCGACCGCACGGCGCAAACGGCCAGCGGCATCGAGAGCGCCCTGCTGCCCGGCATGGAGTTCGGCAGCGAAGACCGCACGCGCCAGATCGGCAGCAACCTGGGCTGGAGCTGGCAAGCCAGTGCGCGCACCAGCATGCATGTCGATGCCGGCTACGCCAGCGTGCGCTCGCTGAGCGTGCCGCGGCGCGACAACAATATCACCGTGACGGCCGGCTACACGCGCATCTTGCAGCCGAACATGACGGCCAGCATCGACGTGCGGCACGTGCGGCACACCAGCAACCGGGGCGGCGACTACCGCGAAAACGGCGTCAGCGCCACGCTCACCATGCAATTCTAAGGAGGCCGCAGCATGTCCAGCCTGTCCCATCGTTCGCTTCCGTCCGGCGCGCCGGCACACCTGCTGTGCGTGGTAGCCGCGCGCCCCAACCTCATGAAAATGGCCCCCATCCTGGCCGCCCTGGCCCGCCAAGTGCCTGCCGTGCGCGTGACCTTGCTGCATACCGGCCAGCATTACGACATGGCCATGAATGGCCAGCTGTTTGCCGACCTGGACCTGCGCGCGCCCGACATCGCCCTCGACGTCGGCTCCGGCAATCACGCGCAGCAGACGGCCGAAATCATGCGCCGCTTCGATGCCGTGCTCGACGCCCATCCGCCGCTGGCGCCCGACGCCGTGCTGGTGGTGGGCGACGTCAATTCCACGCTGGCTTGCGCACTGGCGGCGGCCAAGCGGGCCATCCCCGTGATCCATGTCGAAGCGGGCTTGCGCAGCGGCGACCGGCACATGCCCGAGGAAATCAACCGCGTGCTGACGGATCATTTGGCTAGCCTGCTGCTGACGAGCGAGGAAGGCGCGCGCGCCAACCTGTTGCGCGAAGGCATCGCCGCCGAGCGCATCCACTTCACCGGCAACGTCATGATCGACAGCCTGCGGCAGCAGCTGCCGCGCGCAGTAAAGCCCGCCACCACCCTGCGCGCCCACGGCCACGCCTGCCCGGCCGTGTATGGCCTCGTGACCCTGCACCGGCCATCGAACGTGGATGACGCGGTGCAGCTGGAAGCGCTGCTGCAGGCGCTGGGGCAACTGTCATGCCAGCTGCCGCTGCTGTTTCCCATCCATCCGCGTACCTTGGCCGGCCTGCGCCTGGCGGGCCTGGAACCATTGCTGGCGCGGCATGCCATCATCTGCCTGCCGCCGCTGGGCTACTTGGAAATGCTGGGCCTGATGCAGGGGGCGCGGCTGGTGCTGACCGATTCGGGCGGCATCCAGGAAGAAAGCACGGCCCTGGGCGTGCCCTGCTTGACCCTGCGCGACAATACGGAGCGGCCCGTCACCATCAGCGAGGGCACGAATACCCTGGCCGGCACGGACCCGGCCGCCATTCTGGCGCTGGCGCGCGCCACCCTGGAGACGGGCGGCAAGCGGGGCCGCATTCCACCACTCTGGGATGGCCACGCAGCTACGCGCATCGCCGCCGTCATTGCGCCCTGGCTGGCGGCGTGCCGGGGCACGCCATGACGCCGCCGGCAATGCTACGCAATGCCCTGACCATCGACGTGGAAGACTATTTCCAGGTGTCCGCCTTCGCGCCGCACATCGCGCGCGCCGACTGGCCGCGCCTGGAATGCCGCATCGAGGCGAACATCGAGCGCATCCTGCTGCTGCTGGAAGAGCGCCGCATCCACGCCACCTTTTTTACCTTAGGCTGGATCGCCGAGCGCTATCCTGCCATGCTGCGCCGCGTGGTCGGCGCCGGGCATGAAGTGGCCAGCCACGGCTATGCGCACCTGCGCGCCTGCGACCAGTCGGTGGCGCAGTTCGCCGACGATGTGCGCCGCAGCAAGACCATCCTGGAGCAATTGACGGGGCTGGCCGTGCACGGCTACCGGGCGCCCAGCTTTTCCATCGGCGCGGCCAATCTGTGGGCCTTCGACGTGCTGCAGGAGGCGGGCTACCGCTACAGTTCCAGCATCTACCCGATCCGCCACGACCATTATGGCATGCCGGATGCTCCCCGCTTCGCCTGGCGTCCACGGGGGCCGCACGGCGTGCTGGAACTGCCCGTCAGCACCGTGCGCCTGCGCGGACGCAACGTGCCGGCCGGCGGCGGCGGCTATTTTCGCTTGATGCCATATGGACTGTCGCGCTGGCTTTTGCGACGCATCAATTCGCGCGACGGGCAAGCTGGCATATTCTATTTTCATCCTTGGGAACTCGATCCCGGCCAGCCGCGCCCGCCCGGCCTGAGCGCGAAGACGCGCTTTCGCCACTACCTGAACCTGGGGCGCATGGAAGCGCGGCTGGCGCGCCTGACGCGCGACTTCACCTGGGACCGCATGGACCGTATTTTTCTGGAAAGCACATGATGCACGAGGCCAGCCTTCCTCCCGACCCGGCGTCGTCCAGCGCCACCATTGCCGTGCGCTCGCTGCAGGCGCGCGAGCATGCGCGCTGGAATGCCTTTGTCGAGGCCTGTCCCGAGGCCACCTTCTTTCACCGCGCCGGCTGGCAAACCATCATGGAACAAGGTTTCCGCCACGACAGCCATTTCCTGTACGCGGAACAGGACGGGCGCATCGCCGGCGTGCTGCCGCTGGCGCATGTGCGCAGCCGTTTGTTCGGCTCGTCCCTCGTCTCGCTGCCGTTTTGCGTGTACGGCGGCATCGCCGGCGGCAGTGCGGCCGTCCGGCTGGCCCTCGACGGCGCCGCACAGGCCCTGGCGCGGCGCCTCGGCGTGGGACACCTGGAGTACCGCTGGCGCGAAATGGACGAAAATGCGTCGCTAAATGCGTCGCTAAATGCGCCGGAAAGCGCGGATACGTCCTGGCTGAAAAACCCCCTGTACGCAACCTTCCGCCGCCCCCTCCACCCCGATGCCGAACAGAATCTGCTGGCGATACCCCGCAAGCAGCGCGCCGTCGTGCGCAAGGCCATGGCGGCCGGCCTGCACAGCGCCATCGAGCATGGCCTCGAACGCTTTTATCCGATCTACGCGGCCAGCGTGCGCCGGCTGGGCACGCCCGTCTTCGCGCGCCGCCATTTTGCCCTGCTGCGCACGGTCTTCGGCACCGATTGCGAGATCCTCACCGTGTATTACGGCCAGCAGGCGCAGGCCAGCGTGCTGCTATTCTATTTCCGCGATGAAGTGCTGCCGTATTACGGCGGCGGCACGCCGCTGGCGCGCAGCACGGGTGCCAACGACTTCATGTACTGGGAAGCGATGCGCCGCGCCTGCGAACGCGGTTACCGCCTGTTCGATTTCGGCCGCAGCAAGCTGGGCACGGGCGCCTTCGACTTCAAGAAGAACTGGGGTTTTACGCCGCAGCCGCTGCCGTATGCCTACCAACTGGTGCGCGCCACGGCCTTGCCGGAAGTCAACCCGCTCAATCCCAAGTACGCGCTGTTCATCCGCGCCTGGCGCCGCCTGCCGCTACCGCTGGCCAACCTGCTGGGGCCGCATATCGTGCGGCAACTGGGCTGAGCATGCGTGAACTTTTATTCCTCACCCACCGCCTGCCGTATCCGCCCAACAAGGGCGACAAGATACGCTCGTGGCACATGCTGCAGTACCTGAGCCGGCATTTCCGCGTGCACCTCGGTTGCTTCATCGACGATGACGACGACTGGCAACATGCGAAAACCGTGGCCGCCCTGTGCGCCAGCACGCGCTTCATCGACTTGCGGCGCGGCGCGGCCCGCTGGCGCGCCATGCAGGCGCTGCTATCGCGGCAAGCCATGAGCGTGCATTACTACCGCGATGCACGCCTGCTGCAATGGGTCGATGGCCTGCTATCAGGCGGCAGGGTGCGCCACGCGCTGGCCTTTTCCGGGCCCATGGCGCAATACATCGACGGCAGCGCAGGCCGCGCTTTGCACCGCGTGATCGATTTCGTCGATGTCGATTCCGACAAATGGCGCCAGTACGGCGACAGCAAGCCCTGGCCCATGTCGCTGCTGTACCGGCGCGAAGCGCAGCTGCTGCTGCAGTATGAGCGCCATATCGCCCAGCAGTTCACGGCCGCCAGCTTCGTCTCGCCGGCCGAAGCGGCCCTGTTCCGCCAGTGCGCGCCGATGGCGCGGCGCAAGACGGGCCATGTCAATAATGGCGTCGACACGGCGTATTTCTCGCCCATGCCGGGCCAGCCCGGCGTGTATCCACCGGGCGTGCAGGCGCTGGTGTTTACGGGCGCCATGGATTACTGGCCAAATATCGACGCCGTGCAATGGTTCGTGCGCCACGTCTGGCCCGCGCTGCGGCGCCAATTTCCCCAGTTGCAGTTCTATATCGTCGGTAGCGCGCCCGTGTCCGCCGTGACGGCGCTGGCCAGGGTAGCCGGCGTGGTGGTGACGGGCAAGGTGCCTGACATCCGGCCCTACCTGGCCGGCGCGACGCTGGCCGTGGCGCCCCTGCGCATCGCCCGCGGGGTGCAAAACAAGGTGCTTGAAGCGATGGCGATGGGCAAGATCGTGCTGGCCACGCCGCAGGCGCTGGAAGGCATCACCGCCCAGCCGGGCCTGGAACTGCTGCTGGCGCGCGACGACGCCGAATTCATCCACCATGCCGCGCGCGTGCTGCGCAACGCGCAGAGCGGTGCGGCCGAAGGGAGTGGCGCTGCCATCGGCGCGGCGGCGCGTCAGCTGGTCTTGCAGGATTACGACTGGGAACGCAATCTGCGCAGCCTGGGCACCATGCTGGGCCTGCCTGCCGAGGCGGATGCGGCTGGCAGCGGCAGCGCCGCCGCCGCGCCGACACAGCCCGTAGGGGAGATATCCACATGAGCCTATTGCTCGACCCGGCGGCACGCTTGCAGGACGCAGCCGTCCTGCCGCCTGGCGCACAGCGGCGCCAGGCCGCCATGGCGGCCCTGCTGCTGGTCCTGGCCGCCATCGTGCTGCTGTACCACGCCACTTTCTGGTCGATGGTGGAATTGTGGGCCCGCTCGCAGACGTTCGCGCATGGTTTCCTGATCGTTCCCATCAGTTGCTGGCTGGCCTGGCGTCAGCGCGCGCGCCTGACCGCGCTGGCGCCCCAGCCATCGCGCCAAGGCTTGCTGCTGCTGGGGGCGCTGGGCCTGGCCTGGTTGCTGGCCGACGCCGCCCATGTGCCGGTGGTGGAACAATATGCAGCCACGGCCATGCTGCCCGCCTGCGTGCTGGCCATCTTCGGCTGGCCGGCCGTGCGCCTGCTGGCCTTTCCACTGGCGTATCTGTTTCTCGCCGTGCCGTTTGGCGAAGTCTTCCTGGAACCCCTGATCGACTTTACGGCCGCATTCACGGTGACCGCGCTGCAATGGACGGGCGTGCCCGTGTTTCGCGATGGTAGCCATTTTTCGCTGCCGACGGGGAATTGGTCGGTGGTGGAAGCGTGCAGCGGCTTGCGCTACCTGATTGCCGCGCTGGCCCTGGGCGCCCTGTTCGCCCACGTCAACTTCCACAGCACACGGCGGCGCCTGGCCGTCATGGTCGCCGCCCTGCTGGTGCCCATCCTGGCCAATGGCGTGCGCGCCTACTTGATCGTGATGCTGGGGCACTTGAGCAATATGCGCCTGGCCGTGGGCGTTGACCACCTGATCTATGGCTGGCTGTTCTTCGGCGTGGTGGTGCTGCTACTGTTCTGGCTGGCAGCGCGCTGGCGCGAATTGCCGCTGGCGCGCGCCGCCTTACCGCCCGTGTCCCCTGGCGCCAGCATGGCCGGCATGCGCGCCGCCATCCGCGCCAGCGTGGCCTGCCTCCTAATGGCATCGCTGTGGCCGGCGCTGGCGCTGGCCAGTCACCGGCACGACGGCGCCGCGATGCCAGCGACCGTGCTGGCCTTGCCCGATCCGCCCGCCTGGCGGCGTCTGCACGAGGCGGCGCCGGGCGGGCAGATCTGGCAGGCGCCATATGCGGGCGCGCCCGCGCGGTTTGCCGCCACGTATGCGCGCCAGGACGGCGATGGCGCCCCCGTGGGCTTGCAGCTGCACTGGTATGCGCGCCAAGCGCGCGATGCCGAACTGCTGACGCACCAGACCTTGCCGTATGGCGCGCGCTGGATGCCGCTGGCGCATCGCGTGCAGCATGTCAGCCTGGCCAGCGGCGCCCCGGACGTGCGCGAAAGCGTGCTGGGACACGGCAGCGAACGCTTGCTGGTGTGGCGCGTCTACCGCCAAGGCGGCATCGTCACGGCCCGGCCCGTGCTGGTGAAACTGCTGCTGGCGCAAGCCAAGCTGCTGGGCATGCGCCAGGATGGCGCCGACATCATCGTCTTTGCCGCCTACGACGAGCTGGCGCCGCCACCGCGCGCGCGCCTGCAAGCCTTCCTGCGGGCAGCAATGCCCGTCATCGAACGACGCTTGCAGGAGTTGCCGCATGGCCCTTGACACCGATACTGGCAGCACACGGGAGGCCAGCAGCGCCCCGCTGATCGTGCACGTGATCCACCAGCTCGACGTGGGCGGGCTGGAAAACGGCCTGGTGAACCTGATCAACCATTTGCCGCCGGAGCGTTACCGGCACACCATCGTCTGCCTGAAGAACGCCACCGCGTTTCGCCAGCGCCTGACCACGCCGGGTGTCGATGTCATCAGCCTGGACAAGCGCGAAGGCAAGGACTGGCGCCACTATCTGCGCCTGTACCGCGTACTGAAACAGCTGCGCCCGGCACTCGTGCATACGCGCAACCTGGGCTGCCTCGAAGCGCAACTGCTGGCCTGCCTGGCCGGCGTGCGCCTGCGCGTGCATGGCGAACACGGGCGCGACATGAGCGACTTGCACGGCACCCGCCGTAAATACCGGCTGCTGCGCAAATGCATGCTGCCCCTGGTGCAGCACTTCATCGCCGTCAGCGCCGACCTGGGAGAATGGCTGGTGAACGCCATCGGCGCGGCGCCCGCGCAGGTGTCGCACATCGGCAATGGCGTCGACAGCGTGCAATTCCATCCGCGTCTGGGCCCGCCGGCTGCCGTGGGGCCGTCCGGCTTCCTGTGCAACGGCACCTTCGTCATCGGCAGCGTGGGCCGCATGGCGGCCGTCAAGGACCATATCTCGCTGGTGCAAGCGTTCCTGCTGCTGCTGGCGCAGCCAGGCGCCCGCGCGCGCCTGCGCCTGATCATCGTGGGCGACGGACCGTGCCGCCAAACATGCCTGACCTTGCTGCAGCAGGCTGGCGTGGCCCATCTTGCCTGGCTGCCCGGCGCACGCGACGACGTGGCGCAGCTGCTGCGCGCCATGGACCTGTTCGTGCTGCCCTCGCTGGCCGAAGGCAGCTCGAACACCATCCTCGAAGCGATGGCGACGGGGCTGCCCATCGTGGCCACGCAGGTGGGCGGCAACGCGGAACTGGTGCAGTCGGGCTGGAGCGGCACCCTGGTGCCGTCCGGTTCGCCCGAGATGCTGGCCGACGCCATGCTCGATTACTACAGCATGCCCGAACTGGGTCCCCGCCACGGCGCGCGCGGGCGGCGCCAGGTGCTGGCCGAGCACAGCCTGCCCGCCATGGCCGGCGCCTACCTGGCCGTGTACGACCGCCTGACGGGCGCGCGCCAGCCCTCTCCCCTGTCCACCACTCCCTGAAAGGCCTCCCATGTGCGGCATCAGCGGCATCTTTGATTTGCAGGGCCAGCGCGACATCGACGTGCTGCTGCTGGCGCGCATGAACCACAGCCTGCGCCACCGGGGACCGGACGAAGGGGGGGTGCACCGCGAACCGGGACTGGGGCTGGCGCACCGGCGCCTGTCCGTGATCGACCTGGCCAGCGGCCAGCAGCCGTTGTTCAACGCCGACCGCAGCATCGCCATCGTCTTCAATGGCGAAATCTACAATTACCGCAGCCTGATGGCCGAACTGCGCCAGTTCGGCCATCAGTTCCGCACCAGCAGCGACACGGAAGTCATTGTCCACGCCTGGGAACAATGGGGAGAACACTGCGTGCAGCGCCTGCGCGGCATGTTCGCCTTCGCCCTGTGGGACCGTCGCCGCCATCTGCTGTTCCTGGCACGCGACCGCCTCGGCGTGAAACCGCTGTACTACGGCGAGGCGCAGGACGGCACCCTGCTGTTCGGCTCCGAATTGAAAGCCCTGCTCGCGCATCCGGCCATGCCGCGCGCGCTCGACCCGCTGGCCGTGGAAGAGTATTTCGCCTACGGCTACGTGCCCGAGCCGCGCAGCATCTTCCAGCACGCGCGCAAGCTGCCGCCCGGGCATACCCTCTGCATCCGCGCGGGCCAGCCGCTGCCTGCGCCGCAATCGTACTGGGATATTCCGTTCACGCCGAATCGGCCCGCCAGCGAGGTGCAGGCGGCCGACGAACTGCTGGCGCGCCTGCGTGAAGCGGTGCGCATCCGCATGGTGGCCGAAGTGCCGCTGGGCGCCTTTTTGTCGGGCGGCGTCGATTCCAGCGCCGTCGTGGCGCTGATGGCAGGAGCCAGCGCCACGCCCGTCAACACCTGCTCCATCTCGTTCGGCGACCCGGCGTACAACGAAGCGCACTACGCCGACCTGGTGGCGCGCCGTTACGCCACGGCGCACCACGCGCGCCAGGTGGAGCAGGACGACTTCGAGCTGATCGACCTGCTGGCCAATCTGTACGACGAACCGTTCGCCGACAGTTCCGCCATGCCCACCTACCGCGTCTGCCAACTGGCGCGCCAGCGCGTCACGGTGGCCCTGTCGGGCGACGGCGGCGATGAAAGCCTGGCCGGCTACCGGCGCTACCGCCTGCACATGCGCGAAGAAAAAGTGCGCAAGGCGATGGACCCATTGCTGCCGGCCGGCCTGCGCCAGTCGCTGTTCGGCACCCTGGGGCGGCTGTACCCGAAGGCCGATTGGGCACCCCGCTTCCTCCGCGCCAAGACCACCTTCGAGGGCCTGGCGCGCGACACGACGGACGCGTATTTTCACGGCGTCAGCCTGCTGGGCGACGCCATGCGCGCGCGTTTGTTCAGCCCCGAGCTGCGGCGCAGCCTGCACGGCTACCGCGCCGTGGAAGTGCTGCGCCGGCACGCGCTGGCCAGCCCCGCGCAAGACCCGCTGTCGCAAGTGCAGTACCTCGACTTGAAAACCTACCTGCCCGGCGACATCCTGACCAAGGTGGACCGGGCCAGCATGGCGCATGCGCTGGAAGTGCGTTCACCCCTGCTCGACCATGAACTGGTGGCGTGGATGTCCGGCCTGCCGCCGCAATTCAAGCTGCGGCGCGGGGAAGGCAAGTACCTGCTGAAAAAAGCCCTGCGCCCGCTGCTGCCGGACACGCTGCTGTACCGCCAGAAGATGGGCTTTTCGGTGCCGCTGGCCGACTGGCTGCGCGGCCCGCTGCGCCAGCGGCTGCAACAGCGTCTGCTGGGTCCTACCCTGGCGCAGTGCGGCCTGTTCGACATGGACTACGTGCGCCTGCTGCTCGATCAACATGCGAGCGGACGACGCGACTACAGCGCGCCGCTGTGGTCGCTGCTGATGTTCGAGGCCTTCCTGCGCCAGGTGCTGCCCGTTGATGGCCGCACGGCGCCGGCGCAAGTGCCGGCCATGGCAGTGGAGTAAGGCCATGCGCATCCTGCACATCCTCGACCATTCGCTGCCCCTGCACAGCGGCTACACCTTTCGCACCCTGGCCATCCTGCGGCAACAGCGCGCGCTGGGCTGGCACACCATGCAGCTCACCAGTGCCAAGCAGGGGCCGGCCGATGGCGCGCAGCAGCTGGTCGACGGCTGGCATTTCTACCGCACGGCGCCCAATGCACGCTGGTGGGCGCGCCTGCCCGTGCTGCGGCAGGTGGCCGTCATCATCGGCCTGGCCGTGCGCCTGCGCCGGCTGGCGCAGCGGCTCGAACCGGACATCCTGCATGCGCATTCGCCCGCCCTGAACGCCATCGCCGCCCTCAACGCAGGACGCGCGCTGGGCATCCCCGTCGTGTATGAAGTGCGCGCCTTCTGGGAAGACGCGGCCGCCGACCATGGCAGCAGCCGCCCCGGCGGCTTGCGCTACCGGCTCACGCGTGCGCTGGAAAGCTATGCGCTGCGCCGCGCCGACGCCGTCACTACCATCTGCGACGGCTTGCGGCGCGAGCTGTGCGCGCGCGGCGTGCCCGCGCATAAAATCACGGTGATCCCGAACGCCGTCGACGCCGGGGCCTTCGATGCCGTTCCCGATCCCGCGCTGGCGCACAGCCTGGGTCTGGATGGCCGTCCTGTCATCGGCTTCATCGGCTCCTTCTATGCCTACGAGGGACTGGCCCTGCTGCTGCGCGCCATGCCGCGCCTGCTGGCGACGCAGCCGGCGCTGCGGCTGCTGCTGGCCGGCGGCGGCCCGCAGGAAACGGCGCTGCGCGCGCTGGCGGCGCAATTGGGTATCGAGTCCGCCGTAGTCTTCACGGGCAGAGTGCCGCATGCGCAGGTGGCAGCCTATTATCAGCTGGTCGACATCTGCGTGTATCCGCGCCTGCCCATGCGCCTGACGGAACTGGTGACGCCCTTGAAACCGCTCGAAGCGATGGCGCAGGGCCGCCTCGTGGTGGCGTCCGACGTGGGCGGACACCGCGAACTGGTCGACCATGGCAAGACGGGCATGCTGTTTCGCGCCGGCGACGCCGATGCGCTGGCGCAAACGATACTGGCCCTGCTGCTGGCGCCCGCCAGCTGGCCGGCGCTGCGGCGCCAGGCGCGCGCGTTTGTCGAGACGGAGCGCAGCTGGAGCGCCAGCGTGGGCCGCTACGCGCCCGTGTATGCGCGCGTGGCGGCGGCACGCAGGGCGGCGGGAGCGGCGCCATGATCTTCTCGGGCCTGCGCATCGCGCTGGTCGGCCCGCTGCCGCCGCCGGCCGGCGGCATGGCCAATCAGACGCAGCAACTGGCGCGCAAGCTGCGCGACGATGGCGCGCAAGTGCAGCTGCTGGCCGTCAACGGCCCCGTGCCGCCGCCCTGGCTGGCGCGCATCCGCTACCTGCGCGCGGCGCTGCGCCTGCCCGTGTACCTGTGGCGCCTGTGGCGCACGGCCGATACGGTCGACCTGTTCCACATCATGGCCAATTCCGGCTGGTCCTGGCATCTGCACGCGGCACCGGCATTGTGGATCGCCAGCCTGAAAGGCAAGCCGACCCTGCTCAATTACCGGGGCGGCGAAGCGGCCGTTTTTTTCGCCCGCGCGCCGCGCCTGGTGGCGTTCAGCCTGCGCCGCGCCAGCGCCATCGTCGTGCCTTCGGCCTACCTGGCCGGCATCTTCGAGCAATATGGCCATACGGCCCACATCGTGCCGAACGTGGTGGACTTGCAGCGCTTTAGGCCGTCCACACCTGCCATACCGCGCGCGCGATCCGCCAATGGTCCGTGCATTCTCGTGGCGCGCCACCTGGAAAGCCTGTACGACAACGCCAGCGCCGTGCGCGCCTTTGCCCTCGTGCGCCAGGCCTTTCCCACGGCGCGCCTGGTGCTGGCCGGCGGCGGACCGCAGCGCGCGGCGCTGACGCGCCTGGCCAGGTCGCTCGGCGTGATGGATGGCATGCGCTTCGCCGGCCCTGTCGACAACGCCGCCATGCCGGCGCTGTACCAGGCCAGCGACATCGTCCTCAATCCCAGCCTGGCCGACAACATGCCCATTTCCGTGCTCGAAGCGCTGGCCTGCGGCGTGCCGGTCGTCAGCACCAACGTGGGCGGCATCCCAACCCTGCTGCAAGACGGCGTGACGGCGCTGCTGGTGCCGCCCGGCGAGCCGGCCTCCATGGCGCAGGCCATCCTGGCGCTGCTGCGCGACCCGCCGCGCGCACAAGCACTGGTAGACGCGGGCCTGGCGCACGCCGCCACTTTCGGCTGGCCCGGCATTGCGCCCAGCCTGGCCGCGCATTACCGGCGCATCCGCGCCGCGCCGCGCCCCGGCGCCTACACGCGCTGCGTCGCCCGCTGGCTGTTTCCTCTGCATGAATGGTTCAAGGGCCACCACAGCGCGCGCCTGCTGCGCCGGCTGGAACGCTCGCAGTGGTGGAGCGCGCCGCAGTTGCAGCAGTGGCAGTTGGCGCGCCTGCGCGCGCTGCTGCGCCACGCGGGCGAGCACGTACCGCATTACCGCGCGCTGTTCGCCCGCAGCGGTTTCGACCCGGGACAAGTACGGCAACTGGCCGATTTGTCCCGCCTGCCGCTGCTGCGCAAGCGCGATATTGCAAGTGCGCGCGACAGTTTCAAGTCCGCCCGCGCCGTGGGCTTGCGCCCGTTCGCCACGGGCGGCTCCAGCGGCGAGCCGCTGCAGTTTTTCCTCGGCCGGCGGCGCGTCAGCCACGACATCGCCGCCAAGTGGCGCGCCACGCGCTGGTGGGGCGTCGACATCGGCGACCGCGAAGCCGTGCTATGGGGTTCGCCCATCGAGCTGCAGGCGCAAGACCTCCTGCGCCGCCTGCGCGATGCGCTGCTGCGCAGCACCCTGCTGCCCGCCTTTGCCATGTCGCCGGCGCGCCTCGATGGCTATGTCAGGCAGTTGCGCCGCTGGCGTCCGCGCATGCTGTTCGGCTATCCGTCGGCCCTGTGCCGCATCGCCAGCCATGCCAGCGCGCGCGACCTGCCGCTCGACGGCCTGGGCGTGAAAGTGGCGTTCGTCACGGCCGAACGCCTGTACGACGAGCAGCGCGCGCAGATCGCCGCCGCCTTCGGCTGCCCCGTGGCCAACGGCTACGGCGGGCGCGACGCGGGCTTCATCGCCCACGAATGCCCGGACGGCGGCATGCACATCACGGCCGAAGACGTCATTGTGGAAATCGTCGATGGTCAAGGCCAGCCGCTGCCCTTTGGTGCCACAGGAGAGATCGTCGTTACCCATTTGGCCACGCGGGACTATCCGTTCATCCGCTACGCCACGGGCGACGTGGGCGCGCTGGGCACGCAAGCGTGCTCCTGCGGACGCGGTTTGCCCCTGCTGCATAAGATCGAAGGGCGCAGCACGGATTTCCTCACGGCCGTCGATGGCACCGTCATGCACGGCCTGGCGCTCGTCTACATCGTGCGCGAATTGCCGCAGGTGCGCAGCTTCAAGATCATCCAGGAAAGCCTGCTGCGCACCCGCGTGCAGCTGGTCTGCCTGCCGCGTCTGGACGATGTCACCCGCAGCGCCATCGTGACCGGCTTTCAGGCCAGGCTGGGCGCGCAGGTCGACATCGCCATCGAGGAAGTCGACGAGATCGCGGCGGAGGCGTCGGGCAAATACCGCTATGTGGTGAGTGAGGTGGCGTAGGCGGGCAGCACAATGAATAAAATCCGCCCGACCGGGGGCTTAAGTGCCCATGTCCAAGAGGGAGGGTATATGCCAAACTGGCAGGTACTCGTGCCGACCTACGAAGAATGAGAAGACAGCATGGATTGCCGGCGATGAGGCAAAGGCTAACAACACATACCAGGCGAACTCACTGCCTTGCATGCGCAACGCCAGCGGAGGAAGCTCAAGTGTCACGACAGCCGGGACGCCATAGTAGAGCGGCCATGGAAACCCGACGATCGCGCCGAATTTGGCAAAGCACATGCCGACAACGACGATGACGAAAGCAATGCTGCCAGTGAGGCTGGCTTTCGGCGTAACCGGCCTGGCGCGTAAAGTCCAGCGCAGGATGCCGATGAATACGACCAATGAAACCGCAATAAAGACGACAAAACGTATTGGTGGCATGTTGATTCCTTCAAGGCCTTATTCAGTCGATGCCATGGGGACTACGCGGGTCTTGACAGTTAGAATCCAGATTCGACAATAATGACAGGGCAAACGTCTGCTGAAAAACATCAAAATTTTCTGACATGATCTCTTTCTTTATCTTGTATTTTCGTGAATAAAACTGCATGCCGACGAGTAGAAACGGCATTAAGTTTTTTTCAGCGTGTTCGTCTGATTTATTTTTCTCGCCAGGATGAATACAGAGACATTTCATTATCTTTCAGGCGTTCCAATTTGCTTAGTATTAAATAGGGCACATTTATTTAAAACGTCATCCGGGGGGGATAGTGGCGAAGGAGGCTGTTCTTGAAGTTCGGATATTTAGGTAACGTGCGCTCATACATTGATATAGATCAATCAATTTTCGAATCGCATGCAGCAGAATGTGATCATTCGCAAGTCTCTGTTGACCAGACTATGGTAGAGCGCCTGGCTGGCGCATGCCTTGCCATCAGCCCGGCACCCTGCACTACGCATGACCCACTTCATAAGGAATAACATGACACCCACTACAATGAAAGCCGCAGTTGTCGAGCAACTGGGGCAGCCCCTGGTGCTGCGCGAGGTTCCCATGCCGGTTCCCGGCCCTGGCCAGATCCTGGTCAAGACCGAAGCGTGCGGCGTATGTCACACTGACTTGCATGCGGCGCGCGGGGACTGGCCTGTCAAGCCGACGCCGCCGTTCATTCCCGGCCACGAGGGCATCGGACTGGTGGTGGCCATGGGCACGGGCGTGACCGAGGTGCAACTGGGCGACCGCGTCGGCGTACCCTGGCTCTACTCGGCTTGCGGCCATTGCGAACATTGCCTGGCAGCCTGGGAAACCGTGTGCGCCGAGGCGCAGTTCGGCGGCTACACCAAGAATGGCGGTTTCGCCGAATACATCCTGGCCGACCCGCGCTACGTCGCGCACATTCCGGCCGGGCTGTCCGCCGTGCAGGCGGCGCCCATCATCTGCGCCGGCGTGACCAGTTACAAGGGCATCAAGGAAACGGGGGCGCGGCCGGGCCAGTGGCTGGTCGTCTCCGGCATCGGCGGACTGGGCCACCTGGCCGTCGAATATGCGCTGGCCATGGGCTTGCGCGTGGCGGCTGTCGACATCGATGAAGGCAAGCTGGAACACGCACGTGCCCTGGGCGCCGAAGTGACCATCAATGCCCGCCAGGGCGATCCCGTTGCGGCCCTGCGTGTAGCGACCGGTGGCGGGGCGCACGGCGTGCTGATCACGGCGCCGTCGCTCGACGCCTTCCAGCAAGGCGTGGCGATGACGCGCAAGCGCGGCACCTGCGTGCTGGTGGGTTTGCCGCCGGGTGACTTCCCGACGCCGCTGTTCGACGTGGTCGCCAATTGCGTGACGATACGCGGCTCCTTCGTCGGCACGCGCCAGGACATGGCCGAGGCGCTTGCCTTTGCCGCCAACGGCAAGGTCAAGGCCGGCGTGGAATTGCAGCCGCTGTCGGCCATCAATGAGATCTTCAGCCGCCTGGAGCAAGGCAAGGTTGCCTCGCGCGTCGTGCTCGATTTCAGCAGTAACTGATCAGTACTCAGGCCAGGCGGTGTATCCGTGCGACGGCAAGGAATTGCCGTTGCTATGATGGCATATCATAAAGGACACACTGATGAAAACCTCCCATTTTTCCTCCCGCTTTTCTTCCCTCTCTTGCCTGCTGGCCTGCGCCGCCCTGGCCTGGCCGCTTGCTGCCAGCGCGGCCGACCAGGCCGCGTCCTCCCTGCCCGGACACTATTACCTGCAAGGCGTCATGGAAACGGGCTCCGAACTGCTGTTGAAAAAGGACGGCACTTTCGAATGGATGCTCAGTTACGGCAATACTGACGAGCAAGCCAGCGGCGCGTGGCGCGTTGCCGGCGACACGGTGACCCTGGTGACGGGCAACGACGGCAAGGAGCCGCAGTTTCGCGTGTTCGAGGAAGAGGAAATGCGCATCCAGAAAGCCGCCGAAGCGGGCCTGTGGGTGGCCATCGTCGGCTTCCCCCGGCTGGGGCCGATGGCTGGCGTGGAAGTGAAGTTCGAGGCGCAAAGCGGCAAGACAGCCACGGCTGTGAGCGTGGCGAATGGCGACGCCATCGTCTCCATGCCGGCATCGGAACGCTGGGTACGCGCCGGCTTGCGCCGCCAGGGCGCGAAGGCCGACTATCAATGGCTGGCCGTGCCACCCGCGCGCGCGCAGGAACGCATCGCCGCGTTCGCCGTCACCGACAGCCAGTGGCTGCGGGGTCAGGCGTTCCAGAAGCTGGTCTTGCGCGTTGTCAAGGGTGGCTTGCAAGTGGACGACACGGACAGCGGATTGGCCAGAGGCCTGTACGCGAAACCGGCATCGAAGCAGTAGCCTTCCTCCCTCCTCGTTCCATTTTGCAGGTACGCTGCCCTGGTCAAGAAGATTGGCCAGGGCAACGCTGTTTGCGCCCATGCGCACCCGTGCGCCGTTGACACCCTGCACCGTCTGTCCTATAGTCGCCGGGTTAACGATAAATGAGAATGAGAATCATGTTCAACTCTATGAAGAAATGGCTAGTGTGCTATCCGCTCGTGGCCGCCAGCCTCAGCCTGTTACTGGCCGGCGGCGCGCAAGCGCAAGTGGCCGACCAGGGCGCTGGCGCCAAGCAGCTGTGGCAATTGATTGACTACGTTGCCGTCGATTACAGCGGCGCCGTCGAGCACGGCAAGGTGGTCAGCGCGGCCGAATACGCGGAAATGCTCGATTTTACCGACAACGCGACGACGCAGATCGCCGCCCTGCCCGCCCACGCTTCGAAGGCGGCGATTGCCGCCGCCATCGCCGAATTGCGCGCGGCCGTCGTCGTCAAGGCGGACGGCATGGAAGTCAAGCGCCTGGCGCACCACGCGAACGGCTTGCTGATTGCCGCGTATCCGATTCCCGTGGCGCCCAAAGTATTACCCAAGCTGGCGCGCGGTGCGGCCCTGTATGCGGCCCAGTGCGCTTCTTGCCATGGCGTGACCGGTGGCGGCGACGGTCCGCTGGCGGCCAGCCTGGAACCGAAACCAATCGCCTTCACGGATGGTGATCGGGCGCAGTCGCGCAGCGTGATGGCGCTGTACCAAGTCATTTCGCAAGGCGTGGCCGGCACCTCGATGGCCAGTTTTGGCCAGCTGTCCGAAAACGAACGCTGGGACCTGGCCTTTTTTGTGGGCGGCATGTCGCACGACGCGGCGGCGCGCGCGCACGGTGAAAAGCTGTGGCAAGACGATGCACGGGCCAAGAAGCTGTACGCGGACCTGGCTGCCGTGACGACCCTGACACAGGAAGCGGCGGCAGCCAAGCTGGGCGCGGACGAGGCGCAAGCCTTGACGGCGTACTTGCGCAGCCATCCGGACAAGGCCGAGGCGCACAAGCCGGCGGGCCTGGCCCTGTCGCGTTTGCGCCTGGCGGAAAGCCTGGCCGCCGTGCACGCGGGCGACCGCGCGGCCGCTACGCGCCTGGGTCTGTCGGCCTACCTGGACGGCTTCGAGCCGATCGAGCCGATGGTCGGCGCGCGCAACAAATCGCTGCTGCTGGCCTTGGAAAACGCCATGCTGGCTTACCGTTCCGCCGTTGCCAAAGGCACGGTAGCCGACGCCGAGGCGGCGGGAGAAAAACTGCAGCAACTGTTTAGCCATGTGGAAGCGGAGCTGGGCGACGCCAAGGCCGAACCGATGACGACCTTTATCGGCGCCCTGACGATCTTGCTGCGCGAAGGCGTGGAAGCGCTGCTGATCGTGATCGGCATCATCGCCTTCCTGCGCAAGGCCAAGCGCAACGACGTATTGCCCTACGTACATGCTGGCTGGGCCAGCGCGCTGGTGGCGGGCGGCCTGACGTGGGTGGCAGCAACGTATCTGGTGACTATCAGCGGCGCCAGCCGGGAAGTGAGCGAAGGGCTCGGTTCCGTGTTTGCGGCGCTGGTCCTGCTCAGCGTGGGCTTGTGGATGCACCAGAAGAGCAGCGCCGGACGCTGGCAGGAATATCTGCACGAGAAACTCACGGCAGCGATGTCGCGCCGCTCCGCCTGGGGCTTGTTTGCCCTGGCCTTCATCGCCGTCTACCGCGAAGTCTTTGAAACCGTGCTGTTCTATTCCGCCCTGGCGGCGGACGGCAATGGCGGCGCCTTGCTGGGCGGCTTCTTGGTGGCCATCGTGCTGCTGGTGGTGATCGCCTGGGCCTTGCTGCGCACCAGCGCCCGCATGCCGATCGGAAAATTCTTCTCGCTGACCTCCGCTTTCGTGGCCTTGCTGGCCGTGATACTGATGGGTAAAGGCGTGGCCGCGCTGCAAGAAGCGGGCTGGGTGGGTGTGACTCCCGTCGATTTCATGCGCATTGATCTCTTGGGCATCCTGCCCACGGCAGAAACCTTGCTGGCGCAGGCGGCCATCCTGGCCATCATCGCCGCCGGCTATGGCTGGAACCGCGTTTCCGCAGGCAAGCGCAAGCCGGCCTGAGCCTGATACTGGCCCCTTGAAACGGCCGGTACGGGCGTTTCCGCCAGCCCCCGATCGCTGCAGACAGCCATTGGGGGCTGTTGCATTGGGGCGGCCTAGCGCGACATTTCGGCTGTCGATTTAATGTGCTTGTGTACTTTCAATCCTGCAGCCAGGTTTCCCCACCAGCATGTCGCGTAGCAACTGGTGTCAGAAGTTAATGATTGACGATGAATACATTCATCATTCAGGATTTCATATACTCGACAAAAGAATATCGGGAAAGCGATAGGCACAAACTGGCTCGCTTGTTGCCCATAACTGCGACATGGCCTGACGAATTGCCAATCACGAAAACTCTAACATTGTCACGTTAATGTGCTTGACTATGTGATTTCTCTGCGCGCCTTGCCCTGCATTTATTTCGCGCAGCATGACACCATCCATATGCGCACCATTTGGTCGACATCCCGCCCATTTCTCCGAAGAAGACATAAAATTATTTATCGGCACGTGACAATTGGATAGTTATATTTTCAAAAATTTAACTATATTCAGCATTGCAGAGATTGCACCGGTCACCCGAACACCGGCCGCATACCGTATCAACAGAAGCCTATCCGTTAAACGCACCGCCAACGAAAGCTGATCGATGAAAGTTCAACGCGCAACAATATGGTCGCTGGGTCTTGTTATCGCAGGCGCCCTGTTTTCTTCCCATGCCTATGCGGCGAAGATCCCTGACTGCGGCAAAAGGGAACCGAGCAAAACCCTGCCTACCCCGAAAAATAGCGAATATGACGCCTACCGCAACGCCAAGGCGAGCGCGGTGGCGGGTGGTGCGGGCAATACCGTATTCAATAATAATGAAAAGCGCCTCCCGCCTGTCGGCAAGGACGAAGTTTATTATGAATACTATTTGGGTATCGGCGGCGACGGCGGCGCGGGTTCGCATCGTGCGGTATTGCTTGTGCAGACTCCGGCGGGCAAACGCAAGTTGGTGGAACGCTACTATACGCAGGACCACTATACGTCCTTCTGCAGCCTGAAAAGCTAGCCCTTCTTTTTCCAATTCAAGCGGCGCCGGAACCAGCGGTCACGGCGCCGCATCGCGCGCATCCACATACGCCCAGGCCTGCATGCCTGACTTCAAGGTGACGCGCTCGCGCCGGTAAGCGGCTACCTCGTAGCCATCCGCCTGGCGCAATTCCGCAAGCGAGATGGCCAGCACGGCGCCCGGCACGCAAGCCGTTGGCTCGCCGCTGCGCGAGGCGATCGGATGGTGCGTCTTGCCGCTGGTCGTCACCACCTGCGCATCATCGATGGCCAGCAGCGCCAGGCGGTAGCCGGGCAATTGGTCGGGCCGGCCGTCCAGCAGGCGCCCGAAGGTGGCCAGCTGCACATCGGCCTGCTGTAAAGTGCCGTAAGAAAACAGCTGTTCTGGCGTTTCCGCTATAAAAGATCTCATTGCCGCTCCTTGTCGTTCCTTGTAGTTCGTTATCGTTCCTTGTCGTTCCTTATTCCAGCTCCCCAGCCAGTCATGAAACCAGTCCATGGCTAACGCGATGGCGCTGAAATCGGGCCATCACATTATTCACCTGCACCGTGGGGCAGGTCAATCGTGTGGCGGCGCACCGCATGCACCATGCTGAAAATTGCGATATGATGACCGTCATGCAGAACTCATCTACCAAGCAAACAATCCAAAGCCGCAAGGAAGCCACCCACGAACGCATCGTCGAGGTGGCCACGCGCGCCATCCGCCGCAGCGGTTATGCAGGCACGGGCGTGGCCGACATCATGAAGGAAGCGGGCCTGACGCACGGCGGCTTTTATGCGCACTTCGCCTCGCGCGACGCGCTGCTGGCCGAAGCGGGCGACCGCGCGGGCGCCGAATCGGTGGCGCTGGCGGCCAGGGTGGCGGCCGCCGCCCCGCCGGGCCAGGCGCTGCAAGCCATGCTGGCGGCGTATCTGTCGCCCGAACACATCGCCGCCATCGAGGTGGGCTGTCCCGTGTCGGCACTGGGTTCGGAAATGCCGCGTCAGGCGCCCGAGGTGCGGCGCGCCGCCACCCTGCACATCAAGGAAATGATCGACCTGTTCGCGCGCCAGTTGCCGAACTGGGGCCAGCCCGAAGCGCACGCGCAAGCCATGGCCATGGTGTGCGCCATGATCGGCACCACCATCCTGGCGCGCGCCGTCGATGAGCCAGCCCTGTCGGATGCGCTGTGTGCAGCCACCCTGGCGCAGTTTCAAACGCCCGGCTAGCCGCACCGCCCGTGACCTTGATCCGTCCCGGGTTTTTTTCAAACAAGGATATGACGATCATCATATACCATATTCCATGCTGTCAATCACTGAAGGAACTGCCATGAAAAACCACAAGATTGCCCTGGTCACCGGCGCCTCGTCCGGCATCGGTGCCGCCACGGCCCAGCGCCTGGTGCAAGCCGGCTATACGGTGTACGGCACCAGCCGCCGCGGTGACCAAGCGGCCGGGCTCGGCTATGCGATGCTGGCGCTCGACGTCACCAGCGATGCCTCGGTGGCGGCGGCCGTCGCTGCCGTCATGCAGGCGGAAGGCAGCATCGACTTGCTGGTGAATAACGCCGGTTTCGGCGTGGCCCCGGCAGGCGCCGAGGAAAGCAGCATTGCCCAGGCGCAAGCCATCTTCGATACGAATTTCTTCGGCGTCGTGCGCATGACGCTGGCCGTGCTGCCGCACATGCGGGCCCAGGGCGGCGGGCGCATCCTCAACATCGGCTCCGTGGTGGGCTTCCTGCCCATGCCGGCCCGCTGGCCGCACGTTTGCGCTTGATGCGCCGTTTCATGCCCGCCGCGCTGCTGGACGCCGGCTTGCGCAAGGACCTGCGACTGGCCTGAACGCCAGCATTTTTTCCAGCCTTCAACGAGAACATCATGCAAGCATTGCAACTCAAACAATACGGCGGCCTCGATCACATCGCGTTTGCCGAACTGCCCCGCCCCGCGCCCGGCCCCGGCGAATTGCTGGTGCAGGTGCATGCCGTGGGACTGAACCCCATCGATTACCTGATTCCCAGGGGCGACTTCAAGCCGATATTGAAACTGCGGCTGCCGGCCACGCTGGGCAGCGACTTGGCCGGCGTCGTCGTGGCCGTGGGCAGCGCCGTCACGCGCTTTCAAGTGGGCGATGCCGTGTATGCGAATGTTTTCGACACGCCATATGGCAGCCTGGCCGAATTTGCCGTCGTGCCCGAGCCTGCGGCCGCCCTCAAGCCGGTCAACCTCGATTTCGTGCAAGCCGCGTCGATTCCCATGGTGGGTTTGACGGCGTGGCAAGCCATGCATGAGCGCATGCAGCTCAAGGCTGGCCAGAAAGTGTTCATTCCGGCAGGTTCCGGCGGCATCGGCACGTTTGCCATCCAGCTGGCCAGACACCTGGGCGCCCGCGTGGGCACCACCACCAGCACGGCAAATGTCGAAGTGGTGCGCGGCCTGGGCGCCGATGAAGTGGTCGACTACAAACAACAGCCGTTCGAACAGGTATTGCGCGATTACGACGCCGTGTTGGGCACGGTGCGTGGCGACGGGCTGGAAAAGGCCTTGTGCATCGTCAAGCCTGGCAGCCAGGTCGTCTCGCTGGTCGGGCCGCCGGACGTCGCTTTCGCCCGCGCGCGCGGCATGAACCTGGTGCTGAAGCTGGTGTTTGCTTTGCTCAGCCGAAAAATCATCGGCCTGGCGAAGCGGCGCGGCGCCGGCTATGCCTTCCACTTCGTGCGCCCCGACGGCGGCCAGCTGGCGCAAATCGCCGGCCTGCTGGAAGCGGGAAGCATCCGCCCTGTGATCGACCGAGTATTTCCTTTTCTTGAGGCAAAACAGGCGCTCGCTTATCTGGCGCAGGGGCGCGCGCGCGGCAAGGTGGTGGTGCAATTGCCCGAAAATTGATTCACATCTGCCGGAAATGCTGCAGATAGCTGCGGCTGACGGGCAAGGTGTCGCTGCTGCCGCGCAAGTGCAGTCGCGCCGTTTCATTCACGCCCCGCGTGACGGCACTGACATACGCCAGGTTGACGATGACGGAACGGTGTGTCTGCACGAAGCGGCCGGGGTCCAGTTGCTCGCCGAGTTCCTTGATGCTGGTGCGTATCAGGGCCTCGCCCTCTTCCCATGCCACCAGTGTGTATTTCTCTTCAGCACGCAGATAGCGCACTTGCTCGACGGGAATCAGACGCACGCTGCTGCCGACAGACGCCTTGATCCATTGCAGCCAGACAGGCGGCGCGGCGCGTAGTCCCAGCCTGCTGGCCAGTTGCTCGAGCACGGCGTCCAGCCCGTTGCCGGCCGCCAGCGGACTGGCGAGCCGCTCTTGCAATCGCTGCACCGTATCGGCCAGGCGGAGCGGGTCGACGGGTTTCACCAGGTAATCGATGGCGCCCTGCTCGAACGCCTGTAATGCGTACTGATCATACGCGGTGACGAACACCAGGTGCGCGCGGCGGGCCAGCGCGCGCGCCGTGGCGATGCCGTCCATGCCCGGCATGCGAATATCGAGAAAGACAATCTCGGGTTGATGCAGCTCAAACAGTTCCAGCGCTTCGACGCCATTGCGCGCATCGCCGATGACGCGCAACCGGGGCCACAAGCTGGCCAGATGGCTGCGCAGGCGCTCGCGCAGCAGCGGTTCGTCGTCGGCGATCAGGGCGGTCGTCATGGTCAATGCGTGTCTCCAGGAAGGATGAAATGCAGCTCGGCGCGCACGCCCTGCGGCGCGACGGCATGCAGTTCGAGGCGGGCGCTGCGGCCATACATGGCCAGCAGGCGGCTGCGCACATTGTTCAGGCCGGTGCCCGGCTGCGCCGTCTCCGCCATGCCCACGCCCGTGTCGCTGACCCAGACGCGCACCTTGCCGCTGGCAGGCTCCACTTCGGTGCCCACGTCGATGCGCCCGCCTGCCACGCCGGGATCGATGCCATGGCGTACGGCGTTTTCCACCAGTGTCAGCAGCGCCATCGGCGGAAAGCGCAAGGTGGCCGCCTGCACGCAGCCGGCGACGGAAAATTGCAGGCGGTCCGGCATGCGCATCTGCATCAGCGCAAGGTAGGCGCGCACCAGTTGCAGTTCCTGCTCCAGGGTGGCGGCCCCGTCGTTCAGGCGCGGCATGGCGGCGCGCAGATAGGCGATCAGCTGGCGCAGCACGGGCCCCGCCTGCGGCGCGCCGGTCGCCACCAGCGCTTCCACATTGGCCAGGGTGTTGAACAGGAAATGCGGCTCGATCCGCGCCTGCAACAGGCGCAGGCGCGCGTCCAGCAATTCGCGCTCCAAAGAACTGTTGACCAGCTCAGCCTGCAGGCGGTCGGCCCGTTCGCGCTCGCGCCGTTCGCTGCGCATGGCCAGCAGGGAAAACGACACGCCAAAGACGATGGCCAGAAACACCATCAGGAAGTGGCCGACGAGGGTTTGCGTTTGCGCAAGGTAGCTAAAGAACTGGCTGCGCTGCGTGGCCAGTGCCGTCACGAAGGCGGCCACGGGCGCCATCAGCACCACGGCGCCCACTCTTGCCGCCGCCAGGGGCAGCCAGCGCGGACGCAGGGCACCTGCCGCCGAATACGCCAGCAGCAAGGCGGCACCGATAAAACCGATACGCCCGAACACGCCCAGGTAAGAAGTCCCGCTGAGCAGGTGTAGCAGCCACGACAGCGACAAGGTGAAGACCGTCACGACGAGCGCCTGCCGCGCGCTGGGCAGAAGCGCGACGTAGCGGCGGGTGGTGGCGGGCGCAGATGTCATGGCATCACGATACCCGCGATACGCCCGCCGTTCAAGCCCTGAAAACCGCCGTTCGTCGCACCGGCGGCGCCTGTTCGCGCCCACTTGGGAAGCACGCGCCTATCTTGATGGCTGCACAACACTGTCAGGAGACACGCCATGCCATCCGCACAATCCGCCGCCGGCCAGCGCCTGGCGCCATCACACATCGGCGCCGCCACGGCGCTGTCCGCCGCCGCGACCTTCTGGTTCGCGGCCACCGTCATCGGCCAGCTGGTGTTTGCCGCCTACATCGTGGCCCTGTACGGCGGGCATGGCATACGCGGCAACTTCCAGGGCTGGAACGCGGTCATGTCGCACGGCCACGTGCCCGGCGATGGCGTGGGCAACCTGGCCACCGGCATCCACCTGCTGCTGGCGGCCGTCATCATGCTGGGCGGCGCCCTGCAACTGCTGCCCCAGCTGCGCCGCATCGCTCCGCGCGCGCACCGCTGGAACGGGCGCGTGTACCTGGCCGGCGCCGTGCTGGCCGCGTTGTCAGGCATCTACATGTTGTGGTGGCGCGGCGCCGTCGGCGACGTGGTGCAGCACATCGGCATCAGCCTCAATGCCGTGCTGGTGCTGCTGTTCGCGGGCATGACTCTGCGCCGCGCCTTGCAGCGCGATATTGCCGCGCACCGGCGCTGGGCGCTGCGGCTGTTCCTGGCCGTCAGCGGCGTATGGTTCTTTCGTGTCGGCCTGATGTTCTGGCTGGCCGTCAATGGCGGCCCGGCCGGTTTCGACCCAGGCAGCTTCACGGGAGCTTTCCTGAGTTTTCTTGCCTACGCGCAGTATCTGTTGCCGCTGGCCGTGCTGGAGGGCTATTTGCGCAGCCGCGATAGCGGCAGCGCGCCGGCCCGCTGGACGATGGCGGCGCTGCTGTCGCTACTGACAGTGGCAATGGGCGTGGGCATCGCCGTCGCCAGCATGGGCATGTGGTTGCCGCGCATGCATGGCTGAGACGAGCTGACGCACAGCCTTACCAGTAACCGAGCAATTTCCACCAGGTCGTGCCGACAACGGCAAAGATCAGCAATTCCACCACGCACATGATGAAGCCGACGCGCCACCAGTTGCCCATCGTCACGAAGCCGCTGCCAAAGATGATGGGCGAGGTGCCTGTCGCGTAGTGCGTCAGGGTCATCATGATGGCCGAGCCGGCTGTCATCATCAACATGAATGGCACGTGGTATTCGGCCGGGATCAGGTGCAGGCCCACCGTCAGGAAGGCCAGCAACATGGCGCTGATGTGGGCCGTCGTGCTGGCAAAGAAGTAATGCGAGAAGACGAACACCAGCACCAGGACGGCGGCTATCGGCAGCCAGTCCATGCCGCTGGCGACGATGGCGGCTTTCATGCCGCCCGAGAACCAGGCGATCACGCCCGTCTTGTTCAACTGCTCGGCCATCATGACCAGCGCGCCGAACCACACGAGGGTGTCCCAGGCGCTCTTTTCCGACAGCACGTCGTCCCAATCGATGGTGCCCGTGATAATCAACACGAACAAGCCGACAAAGGCCACCACCGTCGCATCGAGCGAAAACGTGGGACCGAACAGCATGGCGGGTACGTTCGCCCACAGCAACAGCAGCAAGGCAAAGGTGCCCAGCATGACTTTTTCCGATGGTGACAGCGGGCCCATGCTTTTCAATTCCGCCTTGGCGTAGGTGACGGCGTCCGGCGTGGCTTTCAATTCCGGCGGCGACAGCCAGTAGATGATCAAAGGCATCACCAGCAGGCAGACCAGGCCCGGCAGCAGCATGCACAGGGCCCAGGTGGTCCATGTCAGGTGGAAACTCTGGCCGCTGGCCTTGGCCACGAAATCGACCACCAGCGGATTGGGCGCCGTGGCCGTCAGGAACATGGCCGAGGTGATGGGGTTGGCGTGGTAATTGACGAGGGCCAGATACGTGCCCACCTTCCCTTCCGTGCCCTTGGCAGGGTCCGAATCGAAGGCGTTGGCGATCGATTTCATGACGGGATGGACGATGCCGCCACCACGTGCTGTGTTACTCGGCGTAAATGGCGCCAGCACCAGTTCGCAAATCGCCAGGCCGTAGCCGATGCCCATGGTGCGTTTGCCCAGCAGGGAAATGAACAGCAGGCCGATGCGGCTGCCCAGCCCCGTCTTTTTCAGGCCCCGCGAAATCAGGATCGCCACGACGATCAGCCAGATCAAAGGATTCGAGAAACTGCTGAGCGCATCCGTGATGGCGCCCTTGGACGAGGTCGACGTCACTTGCGACAATGATACGATGACGATGGCCATCATGGCCATCACGCCGATCGGCATGACTTTTAAGATGATCGCCAGGATGGTGGTGAGGAAAATCGCCACCAGGCCCCAGGCCTTGGGCGTCAAGCCGTCCGGCGCCGGCAGCAATAGCATGCTCACCAGCAAGGCCGTGCAAATCAGGGCGGGGACGAGGCGGAATGGGACGGCTTCCTTGAAATGCAGGAACATGTCGCGCACTGTTTTATACATCTTTATTACCTTTCGCTGTAGGTCAGGCATCCTGGCGGTCGGAATCGTGCACGCCGATTCATGGGCCGGAAGGCACAAGTAGCGCGCCCGCAAGATGATAGATGCCCAACCATTCTGTTCGGCAATATCATACACGCAAGACTTCCCTGTCCTCGCCCTGTTGCCGCTTTCGACACCGACTATCTGCATAATCGTTGACCGGCAAGCGACACATGTCGCATCCTGCCCCTATAAGTTGCCATAAATGACAAGGAACCACAGTGAATAATACCCGCAACCGCCATATCGACGCCCTGCGCGGCGCGGCCATCCTGTGCGTGCTGGTGCTGCACTTCGCGCTGGCCTATGGCTTGAAGAACAGCCCGCTCTCGGCCTTGCCGGGATGGCTTCTGGGCGCCGCCTATCAGGGCAATTACGGCGTGACCATGTTCTTCGTTATTTCCGGCTACCTGATCACCTCGACCTCGCTACGCCGGTGGGGCGACCTGGCGCGCATCGACCTGGCGGCGTTTTATGCATACCGCATCGCCCGCCTGCTACCGTCTCTGCTGCTGGCCCTGTCCCTCATCGTACTGCTGGGCGTGCTTGACGTGCCCTTCTTTGCCAATTCGGACGGCGGCAAGGACTTGCCAGCCAGCTATTTCTTCATCGCCATCGCTTCCATACTGACCTTCTGGCACAACGTGCTGATGTAAAGCGCCGGCTATTTCAATTACTGCCTGAACGTGTACTGGTCGCTATCGGTCGAGGAAATGTTTTATCTGCTGCTGCCGCTGTCGTGCCGCTTCCTGCGCCAGCGCCAGGCGATCATGCTGCTGTGTGGCACTGCCATCGTGGCCGGCCCCGTCTATCGCAGCCTGCACGCGGACAACGAAATCTATTTCATGTATGGCTATGTCGCCTGTTTCGACGCCATCGCCATCGGCTGCCTGACGGCCCTGCTGACACAACATTGGCAGCCGGGCACGCGTGCCGGGCAACGCTTGCGCTGGGTAGCGGGCTTGGCCCTGGCGGCCCTGTATGTGCGCGGCATCGGCGGCCATGAAGTCTTCGGCTTCAGCGCGATCGCGCTGGCCAGCGCCGCCTTCATCGTGGGCGCCACGGCGGGCCAGGCAGCCGGCCAGAGCCGCCCCGGTCCGCTGCAATGGCTGGGACGGCACAGCTATGAGCTGTACTTGTTCCATATCATCGTGCTGGCCGCCATGCGCAATGTGGTCGACAAGGCGGGCCTGGGTTACGCGGAGCGCCTGCCGTGGCTGGCGCTTTTCCTGGCCGCAACGGCGCTGGCGGCCACCCTCGTCGCCCGCACCGTGTCCGAACCGGCGAATACCGCCCTGCGCCGGCGCTTCCGGGGCGTCGTTGCGGCCGCGCCTGCACGCACTGGCGACAGCCCTGGAGCGGCGCCTTGAAAAAGTGAGCCAGGTCAAGAGAGCGCATGCCCACAGCCCGTTTCCGGGCAAATACCAGCCCTAACTTGCCATCCGCACTATAATGTCGGCACCGCATGCGGCAGCGATGGCGGCGATAGACGGTAACAATTTCGTGTGGACGCCAGTACAATAGCGTCTGGGCCTACACAGGGTTTCACTTTTGCCAGCAGTTGCCAGCAACTAACCATTTTTTTGACCAGCCAACAAACACTATGAGTTCGATGAATGAAGAGCGCGTATTAAGCGTGCACCACTGGACGGATACCCTGTTCTCCTTTACCACCACGCGCGACCCGTCGCTGCGTTTCTCGAATGGCCATTTCACCATGATCGGCCTGCGCGTCGATGGCAAGCCCTTGCTGCGCGCCTACAGTATCGCCAGCGCCAATTACGAAGAGCACCTGGAATTTTTCAGCATCAAGGTACCGGGTGGCCCCCTGACATCGCGTTTGCAACACTTGCAAGTGGGCGACACCGTCATCGTCGGCCGCAAGCCGACGGGCACCCTGGTGTCCGACTACCTGCTGCCAGGCAAGCGCCTGTACATGCTGTCGACGGGCACGGGCCTGGCGCCGTTCCTCAGCATCGTGCGCGATCCGGACATCTACGAGCGCTTCGACCAGCTGATCCTCGTGCATGGCGTGCGCCAGGTCGATGAACTGGCCTACCGCGAGCTGCTGGAAGAGCACCTGCCGAAGCATGAATTCCTGGGCGAAATGGTCAGCGACAAGCTGCGCTACTACCCGACCGTCACGCGCGAAGACTTCCGCAACATGGGCCGCATCACGGCACTGATCGAAAGCGGCAAGCTGGCCGAAGACCTGGGCTTGCCGGCGCTGAACCCGGCCGAAGACCGCGTCATGATCTGCGGCAGCTCGGACATGCTGCGCGACCTGAAAGACATGCTCGAAGAGCGTGGCTTCAAGGAAGGCAATACCTCGACGCCTGGCGACTTCGTTGTCGAGCGCGCGTTCGCCGAGAAGTAATCGGCAAGTCATCCGCAACACAACAGGGGCCCGGCCCCGCCGCTTTCCGCGGCGGCGCCGGGCCTCTTGCATGTCAGCTGGCGCCAGGTGCGCGGACCAGCACGGGCGTGCCGCGCTGGTATTGCAAGCCATTCATGAAGCGTTGCACGGGCTGAAAGGCGCTACTGAGGATATCGTCATGCGCCGCGTAATAACGCGTCTCGATCTTCAGCAAGCCCAGCACGGTCGCATCAAGCTTGTCCGTCTGATACGGCCGGCTTTCCAGCGCAGCGCGCGCGGCTGTCGATTGCGGCGCTTGCTGCTTGTTCCAGATCAACATGGGAATTTCATAGCCGCTCTTGTCCGACGCGGAATGGCCCGCGTGATTGCGGCTGTAACCGACTTCCTGCCCATGGTCGGAGACAAACAGCAGCGAGGCGGCGCGCCCGCCCTTGGCTTGGTCGGCCATGCCGATCAAGGTGCCCAGCACATAATCGCCATAGCGGATGGCGTTATCGTATTCATCGCGCCGGTTGCGTATCCAGCTTGACCTGCCCTGGCTGGCCATGTGCGCGCTGACAGCGTCCTGCGTCTGGTCGAAATGCGCAAAATGGCTGGGATAGCGCATGTCATAGCTTGGATGGGCGCCCAGCAGGTGCACCACGATCAGCTTTTTCGGTGCGCTATCGGCCAGTGCACGGGCGAACGGCGGCAACAGATTGCCGTCAAAATTATTTTCGCCACGTCCCGTACCGTAGTTGATGAAATCGCTTTCATCCGCCTCGCCCGCCAACAGTCCTATCCAGCCGTCGTTGCGCGTCTGGTTCGAGACCCAGAACGTCTTGTAGCCGGCCGCCTCGGCCAGCATCAGCAGGTTGGGCTTGGCCATCCACGCATCGGGGTTGCCGATATCGGCCGGCGTGAGCATGGTCATCATCGATTCCACCGTGCTGGACGCGGGCGAAATCACATCATTGAACACCAGCAGCTTGGAACGCATGGCATCGAGCCGGGGCGTGGTGGCGCGCGGGTAACCATACAGCGACATGGAGGCGCGGTTGGTACTCTCGCCGATCACCAAGATGACGGTGCGGGCATCCTCGCCCGCATAGCGAACATGCCACTCGCGCGGCGCGGCCATGGCCGCCGTCAACGCATGTTGCATGGATTTCATCGCTTCCAGCTGCGCACTGTACTGCTGGTAGCGCAGCGGCCAGAACAGGGCCGGATTTTCGCGCCGCATGGTGGTATTGACGTGCAGCAGCACGAGAAAGACGGCCATGGTGGCGGCAAAGCTTTTTTGCAGCAGGCCCGGCGCCGCACTGTCGCGCGCCGCTTGCCAGCGCAGCAACTGGCGGTCGGCCAGCAGCAGCGCCGCCGTCACGAGTACAAACCAGCCCGCCGATTGCGCCAGGGCAATGCTGTTGTGCAGGAAAAACTCTCCCGTTTCGGCTTGATCTGTCGCAAACATGGCCTGTAAAACCGCATTCGGATTCGGCCGCATGCCAAAATAGCCACGCAAAAACCCTTTGATGGCGGCGTCGAGGTAAAACACGGGCACCACCACGCGCAGCAGCACAGTGACGGCGCTGGCGTTGCGGCCCCAGGCGTGCAGCACGCCGCCAACGCCCAGCAGGAACGCCGCCAGCAAGACGCACAATTTCAGGCATTCGTTCGCGCTTAATTGATCGAAGAGGAAGAAAAGCAGCAGGCCAGCAATGCTGAACAGGACACGGCAAAACAGAATCAGCATGGAGGCGACAGGTAAAAGGCTATCAAGGGGGACAGGCCCGTGCGGACGGGCCAGCGATTGTAGCGCAGCCTGTTGCAACTTGTACCATCATTTCTCGTGCGCTCCTGACAGAAATTGTCAGTCCTTTTTATTATGCTTTCGGCACCAGCAGGCGAACCAGCCTGTACTATCGATATCTCCACCTGCGACAGGACTTTTCCATGACACGTGCCATCACCATATTGACCGAGAACTTTGCCGATTGGGAAACCGCCCTGATCAACTCCACGGCGCGCCTGTATTACGGTTTTTATACGCAGTTCGCCACGCCGGGCGGCCTGCCCGTCACCTCGTCGGGCGGCATGCAGGTCACGCCGCAACTGGCGCTGGAAGCCATTTCACTCGATGAACTCGACTTGCTCATGGTGTGTGGCGGCAGCCACTGGCAAAGCGGCAAGGCGCCCGACCTGGGGCCCCTGCTGCGCGCCGCCCGCGACAAGGGCGTGGTGCTGGCCGGCATTTGCGATGGCACCCGCGTGCTGGCGCAGGCGGGCGTGCTCGACAACGTGCGCCACACCTCCAATGCCGCCGATAACCTGACGGATGTCGGCTATGCGGGCGCCGCCCTGTACCAGGATGTGCCCTGGGCCGTGGCCGACCAGCGCATCATCACGGCGCCAGGCACCGCGCCCGTCACCTTCACGCAAGAAGTCTTGCGCGCCCTGGGCATACACGACGAGAATCTGGCCGCTTACCTGGCCTTGCATGGGGCCGAGCACGGCAAGGCTGCGGCAGCCCAGGCAGCCCAGGCAGCCCGTTAGTCGGCGGCCAGCACGCGCAAGCGCGCCACGGCGTGCGTGTTGCCCGGGTCCAGTTGCAGCGAACGGCGGTAATGCATGACGGCCAGCGCCGTGTCACCATCCGCCTCATACGCTTCGGCCAGGCTGTCGTGGCCATTCGCCCCTTGCGGGTAGAGTTGCACGCCTAGCTGGAAAACGGCGACCGCCTGCTTCGGCTGCTGCCGGCGCAGCAGGCGGTAGCCCCAGGCATTCAAGTCGTCTTCGGTCGGCTCAGACAGCCCATGCTGGCGCCGGATGGCCGCCAGTTTCTTGTCCAGCCCGTCATAGCCCGCGCTGGCCGCGGCGTTGCGCAGCAGGTGCGCGGCATACGCGCCGCCGCGCTGCTGGCGCAGGGCGGGAATGTAAAAGCCGGCGACGGTATCGATCAGCTGTTCCGGCTGGCCGCCGGCCAGGTTGCTGAGGATAATGACGGCCAGGCCATCGTCCGGATACACATAGAAGGCTGAGCGGGCGCCGCCGATGCCGGCCACGGCGCGGTGACCATCACGGCCGATGGTGGGCCAGCCCAGCGCCCACGGCGCCGGCTTGCCGTCGTTCAAGCTGCTCGGCTGCCACAGCCGTGCCACGCTGGCGGGCGCCAGCAAGCGTCCCGACTGCAGCGCGATGAGCCAGTTCGCCAGTTCACCCGCATTGCTATTGATGCCGGCCCCGGCGCGCATGAATACGGGGAAATCCTCGATCACGTTGCCGTAACCGTTGCCGCCCCTGTTCAGCACGTAGGAACTAGCCTTGCCCACCACCACGTCCTTCGCATCGCCAAAGCCGCTGTGTCGCATGCCCGTCACGTCAAACTGCTGACGCTGGATGAAGGAGACAAAGGGCTGGCCGCTTTGCCGCTCGATCAATTGCGCCAGCAACACGTAATTGGTCTGGTTGTAGCGGAAGCGCTGGCCTGGCCGGGCTTCCACCGCCAGCGCCTGCACGGCTTTCCACGCCGCATCGGCGTCGTCCGGCTGCGGCCCCACCAGCTTGCCGCTGCGCTGGTCCAGCACATCGGGCAAGCCCGAAGTATGGTTGAGCAGCTGGGTCACCGTCACGGCTTGCCAGGCTGAAGGCAAGCCCGTCAGATACTGGCCGATGGGCGCCGCCAGATCGATCTTGCCCTGTTGCACCAGTTGCATCACGGCCACGCCCGTAAACGCTTTCGTCGCCGAATTGATGGAGAACAGGCTGGCGTCCGTCACCGGCACCTGGTATTGCAGGCTGGCCAGGCCGAAATTGCGCGCCAGCACAACCTTGCCACGCTGTATCACCGCCAGCTGCAATCCTGGAATCTGGCGCTCCTGCATTTCGCTGCGCACAAAGGCGGCGATGTCCTGTTCCGCGAGCAATGCCTGCGGCCCGCTGGCGGGAGCGGCAGTGGTGGCGGCGGTAACGGAAGAGGCAACGGCGGCAAGCGCCATGACCAGCAGGACAGACGGGAGGTGTGGCTTCAAGATGCGGCTTTCGACACAAGAAAACGGAACAGCAGCATCCCATACCTATTTATCAACGTCAACGATAATCTTGCCGGTTAGAAAGTTACTCTTCCAGCCACACGTCTTCATATCCTTCCCGGTCGAGAATAAATTTGGCGCCGCTGGGCAAGGCCAGGTAATCGACCACTTGCGGCAGCATCTCGTGCAGGTGCTCCGCATGCAGGGGCTGGTAAAAGCCGCTGGCATCGTCGTGCTCGCCGCAGTGGATGAACCAGCTGATGCTGCCGTTTTCCGGCAGCACGATGCGCGTGCCGTAGATGGGCGATTGGTCGAGGCTGCCGATGGCCAGGGCCACCATGGGCTCGGGCGCCTGCGCCGGCAAGCCGAATTTGTCGCAGATGCGCTGTTGTGTTTCGCTGATCGGTTCAGTCATGCTGCTCTCAGGATCCGATGTATTGGTAATGCAGGCGCAGCGCGCCATCGTGGCCGGACATTTCCAGGTGCAAGGTCGCTTCGCCCGGCTTGCCATCGGCCAGCAACAGGCATTCCATGCCCAGCGGTCCGGCGTCGGTCGCATACACATCGACGGCAGGACGGCCACCCTTGCCCGGCACAAAGGCCTGCGCCAGCGGCGCCAGCGACAGCGCCTGGTCTGCCGAAAAATAGCTGTCGAGCATCTCGACGATCTCCTCGGCCACGTCCGGCGACAGGGACCAGTCGCGTTGCAGCGCAACAGGATCGCGCCGGTCGAGCGTGTGCACGAAGGCTGCCGCCTGCGCATACGCCTGTTGCCGCAAGCTGTCAGTCATGCTCATTTCCATACTACAACTCCTGTCCCGTCCATTCAACAGCCGTCATTATAGGGCGTGACCTGGTGGATGCCACACTCTCGCCATGCCGACAGTTGCATGACAGTCCGGCAACCCTGTAAAGTGGGTCACGATGAAAAAAACCTACCATGGCAGTTGCCACTGCGGTGCCGTGCGCTTCGCAGCCGAGATCGACCTGGCGGCCCCCAGCCTGCGCTGCAACTGTTCGTTCTGTCTGAAAGTGCGCTGCTGGGCCAGTCTGGTGTCCCCCTCGGACTTCCGCCTGCTGCTTGGCAAGGGGGACTTGAGCGAATACCGTTTCGGCGCCGGCCGCGAACGCCACTATTTTTGCCGCCATTGCGGCGTGCGCCCGTTTGGCCACGGTGATTCTGCACGTAGCGGTCCGTTTATCGGCATCAGCGTCAGTTGCCTCGATGATGCGTCGGTGGCTGAACTGGCCCAGGTACCAGTCACCTTTATCGATGGCTGGCATGACGAGTGGGACACGCCGCCGCAGGAAACACGGCATCTGTAAAAATGCATTGTAGAAATGGTTGTTACGCACCACGGAGTTTTCCTACGTGGCGACAGGGAGTGTCCCTATGGTTAAGCCAACATCCGGCAGCGAAAATGGCCTCCACGCTGCTGCACCTCGCCAGAGTCCTGGCAAGAGCATCCTTCATCCATCCTCACGCCATCCGTGGTGCGGATGATGGCGCAGACTAACCATAGGAGTAACGATCATGACTTCCAACAGCAACGACAAAAGCGCTAAGCAGTCGAACAAACAGCAATCGGGCAACCAACAGTCGGACAAACAACAGTCGGACAAGTCGTCCGGCACCCGCCAATCATCCGCTGGCAGCCAGGGCGGCAAACAGGAGCAGCATGTCGAGGCGGGCCGCCAAAGCCACAAGAATGACGGCGACAAGCAATCCGCTTCGCAACAAATGGGGCTAGGCAGGACTGCCAGCGAACAAGCGGGTTCCGGTGCCGGTTCGCGTGGCGGCGCGCATGAGCAGCATGTGGAAACAGGACGTCAAAGCCACAAGAATGATGACAAATCCTGATTGCCGGGTCGTGTGATTGCCGGCAAATCTGCCGGGACTCCGCTACAGCATGGGCCGCTGCGGCAGTGCCGTGCCGGCCCATGGATATCCTAGGGCCAGGCCCGCCATTGCATGAACGGCCCGACGGCTGACGTGCGAAAGGCCGTTGTCTGGATCCGCATTCTGGGCGATAATTACGCCCATGAACGATACCACCACCTTACCCCCATTGCCCGATCGCTTGTCGATCGACCCTAGCAGCCCTTACCACGTTGCAGCCGTGTTCGAGAACGACGTCGGCATCCGCTTCAACGACAAGGAACGTCTTGACGTGGAAGAATATTGCATCAGCGAACGCTGGATCAAGGTCGCTTCCACCAAGTCACTTGACCGCCGCGGTCGTCCGCTGCAGATCAAGCTGAAGGGCAAAGTCGAAGCGTTTTACCGCTAAGCAACACCTACAGCTGGCATCGAGGCCGATTTCCATCGGCCTTTTTTAGGTCTGCAGGTATTGCTCAGCCGCGTACCGATCAAGCGGCCGGCGGCGGCTGGAAGGCGCAAAAGCCCGGCCACTGGTCGCGGCTGTCACACACTTTCAGGCAGCCTTTATTATCGTTGAAGGCGGCGCTGACCTGGATGGGAAAGCCGTATTTGGGCGTAATGGCATTGAAAGCGGAGGGACAGCTTTTTTCGTTGCTGAAACGGAAAGTGATCTCTTCGCGCCGGCCCTTGCGCTCAAAGCTCAGCATGAAGGTTTCATTGCTATTCCACTGCGCCTTGCCCGGCACGCGGAAGCGGTAGCGTGGGCTGCCCGGCTGCTGGCCACCAACTTGGCGAGCATCAACTTGCTGGCCGAAGACGCGGCTGCTGGCCGTGGCCGTCTCGACCTTGGCAACCGGATACACCACTGCAAACATGTAAGTGCCGGCGAAACCCTGGTCGAAACCGAGCCCTTTCTGGTAAAACGGCACGACGATATGCGGCGCGCCCGAATATTCCACGCTATTGTGGGACGTCATGCGCGACGTCAGCTTGTCATCGGGCGTTTGTGCAAAGACCACATCCAGTTCCAGCAGGGCCTGGCTCTTGTCGATGTCTTGCGCCAGATAATCCTTGGGGAATATTTCGCCATGCACGCAGCCGGCCAGGACGGCTGCAGCAAGGCAGGCGCCGATGATGGTGTAGTGTTGTTTCATGGCTGTTTCACCTCCGGCGGCGCGGAAGCGAGGCCCAGCCCCGTCACCTGCCAGCCGTTCTTGCCTTGTTTCCATTGAAATTGCTGGCCAAACCAGGCCAGTTCCAGCTCGCGCTGGATGCGGTTCGAATCCGTGCGGCCCTGGCCCGCCTTGATGGCGACGCGCGCCTGCTCGGAAGCCAAGGCCGAGAGGGGTTTCAGCCAGCGTTGATAGCTGTCGGGCGGCAAAGCCAGCACGCCGGCCACGCCGTCGTCGCGCGTGGCAACGATGACTTGCAGCGTGGTCAGCTTCCTGGCGAGATAGGCGCCGCGCTGGCGGTCGGGCGAGACGGAGACCAGCATGGCGGGCGCGTAATCGCCCGTGACGGTACCCGGCACGTCAAACCACAGCAGTTCGCCCGTGCCCGTGTCGAGCGCGCGGCCGTCGCGGGCAAACAGCAGTACCTCGCTGCGGCCCGGCAGCGGCACGCCCCATTCGGGGTCGCGCTCCGTGCGTACCATGCTGTCGCGCTGCATGGGACTGATGGGACGCATCAGCGGTTCGCCATTTTGCACGCCGATGAGGATGGTGCCCTGGCCCGTATAGCCCTTGGTGAACGCCAGCAACATGGGCTGGCCTTCGCGCGTGGCCTTGATGGGGCGCACTTCCACCACTTCGCGCGCGCCGCCGGGCCAATAGCCGTGCTGGCGGAAAGACAAGGTGACGAGCGGGTCGTGACGGTCGTTCGTGACGACGAAGTCGCCATACTGTTTGCTTACCGGCACATACGGCGTTTGCGCCTGCGCGGCGGGCACGATGGCGGCAGCCAGGCTGGCAGCCGCCGCCAGACGACGCGGGGAAAAAGAAAGGGACAGCATGGCATCCTGTAAAGGTCGCATTGGGCGAAGGACTAGCATCATAGACGATTCATTGTCAGCAACACTGTCCGGTAGGATGCATCAATGGCGCTGGATTTCGATCAGCTCGATCTCGAACAGCTTCGGCCACAGCTTGCCCGTGACAAACAAACGCTTGCCGCGCGCATCCCAGGCGATGCCGTTGAGCACAGCGTCGGGATTGGCCGTGCCCCGCTGCCCCGGTGGCAGCAAGCCCGTCAGGTCGATCCAGCCCACGACCTTGCCGCTGGCCGGATCGATGCGGGCGATCACGTCCGCACCCCACACATTGGCATACAGCTCGCCATCGACCATTTCCAGTTCATTCAGGCGCTCGATGGGACGGCCTTCCGCCTTCACCTCGACGCGGCGCACCTCGGCCAGGGTTTTCGGATGCAGCACGCGGATGGCGGAAGTGCCATCGCTCATGTAGACGAATTTACCATCGCTGGCCAGGCCCCAGCCTTCGCCCTGGTAGCTGAAGGTGCGTTTCAATTTGAAGGTTTTCTGGTCGAACACATAGCCGGTCTGCGAAATCCACGTCAGGCCCAGGATCTCATCGCCCACGTCCGTGATACCTTCGCCGAAGACCTTTTTATCGAGCATGCTTTTCTGCAGTATCTTGCCCGTCGTCAATTCCACCTTGCGCAGCGAGGACTGGCCGTTCTGGCCCGTGCTTTCATATAAATGGCCATCCTTGAACAGCAAGCCCTGGGTAAAAGCCTGCGGATCGTGCGGATATGCATTCTTGACGAAATAGCCATATACGGGTAGCGCGGCCTGGGCGTAGCCCATTTCGCTCATCAGGCCCACGCTGCATAACAATCCCAGCAGCAGCGAGCCGGCGGTGTGCTTGAGTCTGGCATTGGCGTTGGCGTTGGCGTTGGCGTTGATGTTCATCTGCTCGGGCGGAAGTTGGTGTACGCCTATTGTAAACGTGCCGCGTCCGCCATGCGCGCCCTGACAAGGTCCAGCCAGGCGCGCGCGGCGAAGGACAACCGCCCGCCGCGGCGCCAGGCCAGCATCAGATTCCATTCCACGGGCGGACCGGCGAGGGGAATGACGGCAAACTGCGCTGAATCGAGCGTGTCGCAATACATCTTCGGCAGCAGGCAGATGCCCACGCCCAGCCGCACCAGCGAGGCAATGAAATCCCACTGGCCGCTGCGGCCCGTGATGCGCGGCGCAAAACCGGCCCGCTGGCAGGCATCCTGCACGATGTCATTCAGGGCAAACGCGGCGCCATAGAAAATGAAGGGGCTGTCGGCCAGCTCGGCCAGGGCCACCGAAGAGCGTCCCTGCCACGGCGAGCCGGGCGCGGCCAGCAGGCACAGCGGCGAACGCACGAGAGGCAAAGCCTCGAAATCCTGCCAGGTGGCCGCATTGCCCGGATAGTCGAGCATGGTGCCCAGTTCCACCGTGCCGGTGCGCAGGTCGCGTTCGATGGCTTGCGTGCCGCTTTCGTACATCTTCAGCTCGATGCCCGGATAGCGCTGGTGGTAGTCGGCCAGCCATGGCGCCAGCGTGGAATGCGTCTGCGGCGATACACCCACGCGCAGCTCACCCCGTTCCAGCTCTTGCAGGTCGCGCAATTCCACCTTCAGTTCCGCGTGCAGGGCCAGCAGCTCATGCGCGCGCGACAGCACCACCTTGCCCGCATCCGTGAGGGTAAAGCGCTTGCCGGCGCGGTCCAGCAAGGCCAGGTCCAGAGACTGTTCCAGCTGTTGGACCATCTTGCTGACGGTGGGTTGCGTCACATGCAGCTTGGCGGCCGCGCGCGTAAAACTGTTTTGCTCGACCACTTCGACGAAGTAGCGCAAGGAGCGGATATCCATAATGCATTCCAATATCGAATGATAATCATAATTTTAAGTCATTTTATCTTTTGATGTGGGGTCACTACAATGAAAACTTCCCCCCAGCCGTTTGAAAGCCCGCCGTGAAAGCACCAGCCTTACAGCATTCCCTCCATCCCGCCGCCGCCCTGCCATCCGCCCCCGTCTGGCGCCAGCCCGCGCAGACCGCGTGGCAAGTGGGCGTACTGATTGCCGCCTGGTGGCTGGCCGATGCGGCCGCTTCCGCTCTGCACTTGCCGTTTTCCGGCGGCGTGGTGGGACTGTTCGTGCTGGTGGCCCTGCTGCTGTCCGGCGGGGTGCGACCGTCCGCCATCGAATTGGGCGCGAACTGGCTGCTAGCCAACATGCTGCTGTTCTTTATTCCGCTGGTCGTGTCCGTGGTGCAATTTACGCAACTGTTGAAGGCGCAGGGTGTGATGCTGTTCGTGAATATCGGCCTGGGCTTTGCCAGCGTGATGCTGGCCACGGCCTTCACCGTGGAATGGGTGTGCCGTTATGAACGCTGGTTGCGCCTGCAAAAACTCGTGCGCCAGCGTACAGCCAGGGCGGCAGCATGAGCACCCTGGTCCTGTCCCTGCTGTTCCTGCTGCTGACCCTGGTGCTGTTCTATGCCAACCAGGCCGTGCACCGCCGCCATCCGCATTTTCTGCTCACGCCCGCCATCTGCACCTCGGCGATATTGATCGTCATCGTGCAGGCGACCTCGACGCCGTTCGCCACGTACTTCGGCGAAACGCGCTGGCTGCCGTGGCTGCTGGGGCCGGCTACCATCGCCTTCGCGCTGCCCATCTTCCAGGAACGCAAACTGATCCGCAAACACTGGCTGGCCTTGTCGCTGGGCAGCTGCGCCGGCATCGTGGCATCGGTCGCCGCCACCCTGCTGCTGGACCGGCTGCTGGGCGTGCACGGCGACATGGCGCGCAGCCTGCTGGCCCGTTCGGTATCGACACCGTTCGCGCTGGAAGCGTCGCGCCATATGGGCGGCTCGGCCCAGCTGACGGGCATCTTCGTTGTCATGACGGGCTTGTTCGGCTTGATGCTGGGCAAGCCACTGCTGAAACTGCTGCCCTTGCGCATGCGCATCGCCCGTGGCGCACCGTATGGCGCGGCCGCACACGGCTTTGGCCTGTCCGTCGCGCGCCGGGTCGGCACGGAAGAAGGTGCCGTAGCCAGCCTGACGATGATTTTCTCGGGCATCGTGACGGTCCTGCTGGCGCCGCTGCTGGGCAAGCTGTTAGGCTAGTCCCACGGCACGAGCCTTTATCGGGGATAATACGTCTTTCCCCATTCCAAGCAGCCGCGCCACGATGAAATACCCTGCAGTCCTGCCTTTCAGCGACATCCTGCCCCGCTTGCACGAGTTCGATGCCATCATCGACGTGCGCAGCCCGTCCGAGTTCGCGGAAGACCACTTGCCGGGCGCCATCAACCTGCCCGTGCTGGACGACGAGCAGCGCGTGCGCGTGGGTACTTTATACAAGCAGACCAGCGCCTTCGAGGCGAAAAAACTGGGCGCGGCGCTGGTGGCGAAAAATATCGCGCGGCATATCGAAGAGGGTTTGCTCGCTCATCCGCATTCCTGGTCCCCGCTCGTCTACTGCTGGCGCGGCGGCAACCGCAGCGGCGCCATGGCGCACATCCTGGCGCGCATCGGCTGGCCCGTCACGCAACTCGACGGCGGCTACAAGGATTACCGGCGCCATGTGAACGCCGAACTGGCCACCCTGCCCGAACGCTTCGACTTCATCAACGTGCTGTGCGGCCCCACGGGCAGCGGCAAGAGCCGCTTGCTGCAAGTGCTGGACCGCCAAGGCGCGCAAGTGATCGACCTGGAAGACTTGGCGGCGCACCGCGGCTCCGTGCTGGGCGGCTTGCCGGACGCGGACCAGCCCTCGCAAAAGGCGTTTGAAAGCGCGCTGTGGCAGCAATTGCGCCATTTCGACCCGCAGCTGCCCGTATTCATCGAGTCCGAAAGCAAGAAAGTGGGCCGTTTGCGCGTGCCCGATGCGCTGATGGAAAAGATGCGCGCAGCCGCTTGCACAGACGTGCAGCTGGCCACGGAGCAGCGCGTGCAATTGCTGATGGACGATTACGCCCATTACGTGGGCGATGCGGCGCGCCTGAACGTGCAGTTGGCTCTGCTGACGCAGCTGCATGGCCGCGAGAAAATTGCCCACTGGCAGCAGTTGGCCACCTCGGGCCGCATGCACGAGCTGGTGGAAGCGTTGCTGGTGCAGCATTACGACCCCGTCTACCGGCAATCGATCGCCCGCAACTTCAGCCGCTACGCGCAGGCGACGCCGCTGGTCTTGCCCGATATTTCAGAACATGCCTTTGAGCAAGCCGCGCGCGCATTATGTGCTATCGTCGGCGAACCCCGTACCGCAAGCGCCGCGTGAACGCTGGCGCAGCTTCCAATGACCTTTTTGAGCAGGATGACGACCATGTCCGATAGCGTTGCACCCCCCATCCGATTGACCGAATTTGCCCATGGCGGCGGCTGCGGCTGCAAAATTGCGCCCGGCGTGCTGGCCGACATATTAAAAGGCAGCGGCGGCTTTCCCCTGCCGAAGGAGTTGCTGGTCGGCATAGAAACCTCCGATGACGCGGCCGTCTACCAGCTCAACGACGAGCAGGCGCTGATCGCCACCACGGACTTCTTCATGCCCATCGTTGACGATCCGTTCGACTTTGGCCGCATCGCCGCCACCAACGCCATTTCCGACGTGTACGCCATGGGCGGCACGCCCATCATGGCCCTGGCACTGGTGGGCATGCCGATCAACAAGCTGCCGGTGGAAACCATCGGCCTCATATTAAAGGGCGGCGAAACCATCTGCGCCCAGGCCGGCATCCCCATCGCGGGCGGCCACACCATCGATTCCGTCGAGCCAATCTACGGCTTGGTCGTGCTGGGCCTGGTCCACCCCTCGCAGGTGAAGCGCAACGCTGGCGCGCGCGCCGGCGATAAACTGGTATTGGGTAAGCCTATCGGAGTCGGCATCTTGTCGGCCGCGCTGAAGAAAAATGCGCTGGACGCGGCTGGCTACGCTTCGCTGATCGATAACACCACCAAATTGAATACCCCGGGCAAGAAACTGGCCCTGCTGGACGGCGTGCATGCGCTGACGGATGTGACGGGCTTCGGCTTGCTGGGTCACACCCTGGAACTGGCGCGCGGCGCCAAGTTGCAGGCGCGCATCGCCATGGGTGCCGTGCCGCTGCTGCCGCAAGTGCAGCAACTGGCGCAGAACGGCAACATCACGGGCGCCTCCGGCCGCAACTGGCAAGGTTACGGCGCGCAAGTGGCGCTGGACGAGAGCCTGAGCGCCATCGACAAGGCGATCTTGACGGACCCGCAGACGGCCGGCCCCCTGCTGGTGGCTTGCGCGCCGGAAGCCGTCGAGCAAGTGCTGGCGATTTTCCGTGCCGAAGGCTTTGGCGACGCCGTCGTCATCGGCGAGATGCAGGATGGCAGTACCGGGGTTTCCGTATATTAATGAACAATTTTTTTAAAGGTAGTCCCATGACCACGTTCTCCAACTCATTGAACAAGTTCCCCGCCATCCTGGCCACCGTCGCCGCCACCCTGGCCATCCACAGCGGCCTGGCGCAGGCGCAGCAAGTGTTGCGCGTATCCGCCATCCCCGACGAAGCGCCGACGGAATTGCAGCGCAAGTTCAAGCCGCTGGGCAGTTACCTGGAGAAAAAGCTGGGCATGAAGGTGGAATTTACGCCCGTCACCGATTACGCCGCCTCCGTGGAAGGCTTGATCAATAACAAGCTCGACATGGTCTGGTTCGGCGGTTTTACTTTCGTGCAAGCCAACGTGCGCAGCGGCGGCAAGATCGTGCCCCTGGTGCAGCGCGAAGAAGACACGAAATTCCGTTCCGTGTTCGTGACCACCAGCAAGGACATCAATCAGCTATCCGACCTGAAAGGCAAGAATTTCACCTTCGGTTCGGAATCGTCGACGTCCGGCCATTTGATGCCGCGCTACTACTTGCTGGCCGCCAAGATCAACCCGGACACGGACATGAAGCGCATCGCGTTTTCCGGCGCGCATGACGCCACTGTGGCGGCCGTGGCCGGCGGCAAAGTCGATGCGGGCACCCTGAACATTTCCGTGTGGGAAAAACTGCTCGAAGCGAAAAAGGTCGATCCAAGCAAGGTACGCGTGTTCTACACGACGCCCGGCTACTACGATTACAACTGGAGCGTGCGCGCCGACATGAATCCCGTCGTGCGCAAGAAGCTGATAGACGCTTTCCTGGCGCTGGATCCTGCCACGCCGGAAGGCAAGGAAATCCTCGAGCTGCAACGCGCCACCAGATTCATCCCGACCAAGGCCGAGAACTACAAGGATATCGAAGCGGCCGCGCGCGATGCCGGTTTGCTGAAGTAAAGCCAACCAATCCGCTGGCCGGCGGCACGCTGGCCAGCACATTCCCCATTCTCGCATGACATTTCAACTTCACAAGGTCAGCGTCCACCACGCGGGCGCCGCCAGCAATGCGCTGGCCCTGCGCGACCTCGACCTGAACGTGGCCCAAGGTGAACAAATCGCCGTGATCGGCCCTTCCGGCGCCGGCAAGACCAGCTTGCTGCACACGCTGGCCTGCGCGCTGCGCCCCGAGTCCGGCACCTTGAGCATCCTTGGCACTTCTCCGTGGCGGATCGGCAGCACCGGGCGCCACGCCTTGCGCGCGCGCCTGTTCCTGGCGCCGCAAACGCCGCCGCTGCCGCCGCGCCAGCGGGTCGTCAACGCCGTGCTGGCGGGCCGCTTGCCGCAATGGAGTTTGTGGACGGCCATCCGTTCGCTGCTGGCGCCCGTCGACCCGCGCGCCGCGTGGGAAGCCCTGGGCAAATTCAAGCTGCAAGACAAATTGTATGCCAGGGTCGACCGCCTGTCCGGCGGCGAACGCCAGCGCTGCGGCATGGCCCGTGCGCTGGTGTCGAATGCGGAATTGTTCCTCGTCGACGAACCGCTGTCCGCGCTCGACCCCACACTCGCTTTGCAGACGATCAATGTGCTGCAGGCCGAAGCCACAGCGCGCAACGCCACCCTGATCTGCAGCCTGCACCAGGTGGAAATCGCCCGCGCCTGCTTTACGCGCATCGTCGCCTTGCGCGATGGCAAGATCGTCTTCGACTTGCCTGGCGCCGAGGTCAGCGACGCCATGATAGAGCAACTGTACCGCAACAAGGCCGATCCGGCGCCGCAATTCGAGGCCGTGGAAATGAACCTGGACGCCGCGAGGCCCCTTTGTTGAAGAGTGCCGATGCCGCCATGCCGCGTGATCCCGCCTGGCGCGGCCGCCTGACCATCGCTGCCATCGTGCTGCTCGTGCTGTGGCCGATGCTGGTGCAAGCCGAATTCAAGCCGTGGATTTTATTCGATGCGCAAAGCCTGGCCGCCACCTGGCAATTCCTTGCCAGCTTCGTGCCACCCGCTCACTCGCTGGAATTCCTGCAACTGGTGGTAATTTCCAGCTGGGAAACCATCGCCATGGCCACGGCCGGCATGGCGCTGGCCATGCTGGGCGCCATTCCCCTGACCCTGCTGGTGACGGAGCGACTGTCGATTTCGCGCATCGGCAGCGGCACAGTGTCGCCCCTGGCCGCCGCCGTGCGCCACGCCGTGCGTGCCGTGCTGGTGCTGCTGCGCAGCGTGCCGGAACTGGTCTGGGCATTATTGCTGGTGCGCATAGTCGGCCTGGGACCGACGGCGGGTGTGATCGCCATCGCCCTCACGTATTGCGGCATGCTGGGCAAGGTGTATGCGGAAATCCTCGAATCATCGGACGCTGCCGCCTGCAACGCCCTGCTCCACAATGGCAGCGGCCGCTTGAAAGCCTTGCTGTATGGCGCCCTGCCCGAATCGGCTGCCGAACTGGTGTCGTACACGATTTACCGCTGGGAATGCGCGATCCGCGGCTCCGTCGTCATGGGTTTTGTAGGCGCGGGCGGTTTGGGCCAGCGCATGGATGAATCGATGAAAATGATGGCAGGCAATGAGCTGGCCACCATGCTGATGGTCTTCGTGCTGCTGGTGGCGGGCGCCGATGCGGTCTCGGCCATGCTGCGCAGGAGGCTGGCATGAAGCAAGAATCAACTTTGCTGCCCATGCCTGCCCCGGTGCGTTGGTCGACCTGGGCCTTGCTAGCTGGTTTATTGCTGCTGGTCATCGCCAGCTTTGCCACCCTGCCCTTGAAATGGGGCGAGTTCTTCAGTGCCGACGCCGTGCGCACCAGCGCCGATTTCCTGCACGGCTTCGCGCCGCCGGAACTGGCCAGCCCCTTCCTCATGCGAGTCGGCGTGGCCACCTTCGAGACGCTGGCCATGTCGGCCATCGGCACGCTGATTGCCGCTCTCCTGGGTGCGCTGCTGGCCCTGCCCGCCAGCGGCCGTTTTGGCACCTTGGCGCGCAATGCCACACGCGCAATCCTGAACGTGCTGCGCTCGATTCCCGAGCTGGTGTGGGCCTCGATTTTGCTGATCGCCGCCGGCCTGGGTCCGTTTGCGGGCACCCTGGCGCTGGCGCTGCATACGGTGGGCGTGCTGGGCCGATTGTTTGCCGATGCCTTCGAGAATTGCCCGCCCTTGCCTGCCGCCACCTTGCGCATCAATGGCGCGCACCCCGCCGTGGCTTTCCTGTACGCCACCTTGCCGCAGTGCAGCCCGCAAATGATGTCCTACACGTTGTACCGCTGGGAAAACAATATCCGCGCCGCCGCCATCCTCGGCGTAGTGGGTGCGGGCGGCCTGGGGCAGATGCTGAAATACCATCTGTCGCTATTCCAGATGCAGGCCGCCGCCACCGTCATCATCGCCATGCTGCTGATGGTGGCCGCCGTCGATGCGCTCAGCTATGTGCTGCGCCGCGCCATGACCAAATAAGCTGGCTAACTTTTATCAAGGAATTCACGCATGGCAGGCTGGTGGACTATTATCTCGACAGAAACACCGGAACAGATGGCCGACCTGGCCAAGGTCAATAAAGACGCCATCCTGGCCACCTGGGAAGCGGGCTTGGGCGGCCTGGGCTGGATCACGCAACGGTGCCAGCAAGGCAAGGCGACCCAGCTGACCTGCAACGGCTTTCCAAACCGCTACACGGCGCTGGCATCCGATCTGACGCCCCTCCTGTTCACCGGCATCGCCGAGGCGCAGGAAGGCGTTTTCCAGGAAGACCGCCCCGCCGGCTGGCCCGGCAGCATCACGCTGCACCAAGAGCGCATCGCCGCTTGTCAGCCTGGGCAGGTATTGACGGTCGAGGTGTGGGACCAGTCCTGAGCGGAAAACCTGAGCCAGCCAGCCGCGTTCAGGCGCTATTTATCCGCTCCCTCCGCCAGGACCAGGATCCACCGTTTCCCATTGACCATGATTTTCACCTCGAACGGCAGTGCGCCGGCAGGCGCGGCCGAGACGTCGAAACTGTGCGTCTGCGCAACGTAGCGCAACCATGCCGGCAAAGGCGTGTCATCGGTTCTGCTGATGCGCACCGATGCGCGCGTGTCTGACAGGGCTGCGGTCAACGGCGCCGGCAAAGCAAAGCTGAAACCGTCACCCTTGCTCACCATATCTTTGGGAATCGACACGCTCACCATGCCCGGCTGGCCATCCGACGACGGTCGCACCAGCGACACCGTGATAGCGCTATTGCGCTGGCCGTCGACGATACGGCCACCCGCAACGGGTACTTGCAGCGTCAGCGCCAAAGGCGATGCCACCGTGGTCGGTGCCGGAACGACAGGCACGGTGACCGGCAGTTGCGGCACCCGGGTAGGCTCGACGCCTGCGGCCAGGATGCTGGCGCTGGTGCTGGCGCTGCTGTTTTGCAAGCTGTAGTTGGCGGCATCGCTACCCGCGATATTGATCCCCGTTACCGTGACCGGTTTGTCGCTCCCGACATCGGCATTGGCGAAGCTTGCCCCGGCATCGGCGAGCGTCAGCGCATCGCCGGCAATGCGGTTGTCCGCAAGCACGACCAGCGCGGCGGTCGTACCATCGAACTGCCGATCGATCCCCGTGGCGCCCACGGTGAGCGCGCGCGGTGTGATATTGGCCGTGGTGGTGGTGAGCCCCGCGCCCAAGACATAGTTAGCGGCATCGGCGCCACTGGCCGAGATATTGCTGACGCTCACCATCTTGCCCACGCCGGCGTTCTTGTCCGCGAAACTGGCATTGCCGGTCAGCGTCAGCAGATCCCCCTCCACCCGGTTGTCCGCCAGTATCGCGCTGCTGCCAGTGCTGCCGTCGTAGATACGGTTTACGCCGCTAGCGCTAACCGTCAAGGTCCGCACCGTGATGTCGGCCGTGGTCGCGGCCGAGGTGTTGTACTCATAGTTGGCCGCATCGGTACCGGCGACCTGGATGCCCGTCACGCCGACAGCCTTTGCTGTGCCGACGTTCTTGTCGGAAAATGTCGCCGCTTCGTCAGTGACGCTCAGCGCGTCGCCGGCAACCCGGTCATCGGCCAGGGCGACCGTCGCATTGCGGCTGCCGTCATACACGCGATTGACGCCGCTGGCACTGACGTTGAGCATGCGCGGCGTAATATCGGCATGGGTAAGGGCCGTGGTATTTTCCAGAGCATAATTCCCGCCGTCGCTACCGCCGATGCTGATGCCGCTCACATTGACCGTTTTGCCGATGCCGACATTCTTGTCCAGGAAATTGGCCGATGCATAGCTAAAGCTCAGCACGTCACCCGTGACGACTCTGTCATCCGGCGTCACAAGCACCACATCCACGCTGCTGCCGTCATACACGCGATTGCTGCCGCTGGCGAACACCGCCAGGGAACGCGGCGTGATGTTGGCATACGCCGTCGCCGTGGAGCTGTCGAGACTGTAATTGCCCGCGTCCGCGCCGCCCAGACTGATGCCGGTAACATTGACCGTTTTGCCAACGCCCACGTTCTTGTCGAGGAAATTGGCGGCGGTGTAAGCGTAGCTGAGAATGTCGCCGCCGACTACGCTGTCATCGGGAATCAGGGTCGCCAGCGCGGCGGTGCCCCCGTTGTACACACGGTTGCTGGCATTGGCGAACACGCTCAGCGGCCGCGCCGTGATATTCGCCTGCGTCGTTGCGCTCGTGCTGCCGATGGCGTAGTTGCCGGCGTCGGCGCCGCCCAGGCTGATTCCCGTCACGTTGACGGTCTTGCCGGTGCCGACATTTTTATCCAGGAAGTTGGCGGCGCCGTAAGAATAGGTCAGCTGATCTGCGGACACGACGCTATCGTCCGGCATCAAGGTCACGGCATCGCCGGTGCCGCCGTTATACACGCGGTTGGTACCGCTGGCGAACACGTCGAGCGCGCGCCTGGTGATGTTGGCTGTCGTGGTGGCGCTCGTACTGGCCACGCTATAGTTGCCGGCATCCAGGCCGCCGATGCTGATGCCGGTGACGTTGACGGTCTTGCCATTGCCGACGTTCTTGTCGAGAAAGTTGGCCGACGTATACGAATACGTCAGCGCGTCACCCAACACGACGCTGTCGTCCGGCGTCAGCACCGCCGCATCCACAGTGCTGCCGTCATACACGCGATTGCTGCCGCTGGCGAACACCGCCAGGGAGCGCGGCGTGATGTTGGCATACGCCGTCGCCAGGCTACTCGTGAGTATGTAATTGCCCGCATCGCCACCGCCAATGCTGATCCCGCTCACATTGACCGTTTTGCCATTGCCCACGTTCTTGTCCAGGAAATTGGCGGCGCCGTAGGAATAGCTGAGTACATCGCCGCCGACCACGCTGTCATCGGGAGTCAGGGTGGCTACCGCGGTGGTGGCGCCATTGTAAACACGGTTGTTGGCATTGGCAAAGACGGACAACGGCCGCGCCGTGATATTCGCCTGCGTCGTTGCGCTCGTGCTGCCGATGGCGTAGTTGTCGGCGTCGGCGCCGCTCAGGCTGATTCCCGTCACGTTGACGGTCTTGCCGGTGCCGACATTTTTATCCAGGAAGTTGGCGGCGCCGTAAGAATAGGTCAGCTGATCTGCGGACACGACGCTATCGTCCGGTATCAAAGTCACGGCATCGCCGGTGCCGCCGTTATACACGCGGTTGGTACCGCTGGCGAACACGTCGAGCGCGCGCCTGGTGATGTTGGCTGTCGTGACGGCGCTCGTACTGGCCACGCTATAGTTGCCGGCATCGAGGCCGCCGATGCTGATGCCGGTGACGTTGACGGTCTTGCCATTGCCGACGTTCTTGTCGAGAAAGTTGGCCGACGTATAAGAATACGTCAGCGCGTCACCGAACACGACGCTGTCGTCCGGGATCAGGTTGGCAATATCGTTCGTGCCGCCGTTGTAGCTGCGATTGGTCCCGCTGGCAAAGACGGCCAGTGAGCGCGGCGTGATGGTGCCTGTGCCGCTGGCACCCGTGAGCGTGTAATTGGTATTGATCGCGCTGCTGCCGCTCAAGGTCAGGCCCCCCAGCGCAAGCGCCTGGGCTCCCGCACTGACATTCTTGCTCGCGACCGAGGCACTGCCGGTCAAGCCGCATGCGCTCAGGCCGGCAGTGCAATCTGAACCGACCAGATTGCTGGCTTGCATCACGTTGTTGGACATCACGGTGCAGCCGTTGTAAGCACGCGTGGCGACCAGGCCCAGCGGCCGTTTCAGCACCGTATAGCTCAGGCCAGCGTCGGGGAGGAAGGCGTAGTCGCCCGCGTTGGCGCCGCCCAGCACCAGGCCCGAGCTGTAGATAATTTGATAATTCCCCGCATTCGATCCGACGCTGGGCGCGCCGCCAAACAAGGCGCTGCCGCTGACGTTCAATCCAAGGGCGGCCATGCCATTCGCATCCAGCAGTGTCGCGCCATTGAACAGGCTATAAGTAAAGGTACCGACGAGGTCGCCGTAGATGTTGCTGCTCTGGCTGCTGTTGACATGCACGCTCAGCGGCTTGGAAACCGGGCAGTTGGCGAATGCGGTCAGGCAAGGGTAACCGTTGTTGACGCTGGCCTTGATTTGCCACACGGGCGCCGAAGAAAAATTCCAGCCGGCGCCGGTGAAGGTGCCCATGCTTTTCATTTCGGCGCTGGTCTTGCCCGTGCCGCCAGGGCTGGCCGCCTGGCCGCTGGTCTGGGTATCCCAGAAGCTATTGCTAATGACGGACGGCGAGTTTCCGCCATCGACCGACAGCGTGCCGACCAGGCCGCCCACACTGGTGTTGCCATTATTGATAGTCACGGCGCCGACGGCATAGCTGTTGCTGATGTTCGACCCGTTCTCTCCCACCAGGCCGCCGACATTGGTGTTGCCGTTGACCGCGCCCGTGGCGTAGGTATTGATAATATTGCTGCCCGTCCCGCCCGCCGCCTGGTTCAGGCCAACCAGGCCGCCGACGGTCTGGTTGCCCGTGACGTTGCCGCTGGCGTAGCTGCTGCTGATGGTGCCGAAATAGTTGATGCCGGCCAGCCCGCCAATGAATGCCGTGGTGCCCGTGACATTCCCGCTGGCGTAGCTGTTTGTCGTTTGTCCGCCGAACATTCTCCCGACCAATCCACCCACGTTCGTGGTGCCGGAAATGTTGCCGCCGGCATAGCTGTTGGTGATGATCCCGGCCTGGCTTTCGCCGACCAGGCCACCGGTATTATTGAATCCGGTCACGTTCATGGTCGAGAAACTATTGCTAATGCTGCCCCAGCTCCGGCCCACCATGCCGGACGCGTACTGGGCTCCGTTGACAGTACCGCCGACGATGCCAAGATTGCGCAGCTGAACCGTATTGTCGCCATACAGGCTGGCGAACAAGGATGACTGGTTGTTGATGGTTGGCGCGACGATGACGTGACCGAGACCGTCGAATGCGCCCCATGAGATTGAAAACTGCTGCATGCCGATGGCGCCACCGGCATTCCAGGAGGCAGTCGACGTGGCGTCGATGTCGCTGCCCAGCGCGTAGAAGGCGTTCTGACTTGCTTGCACGCCCTGCAAGGTGCCCGGCGTCATATCGTTGCGGTCGGCGCCCAGGCTGTTGATGACTGTATAGACCTGATTCTTGATCGTCAACGTACCGCTGCCGGCGAAATTGACTTTGCCTTTGAAGGTGTTGCCGGCGCCGAATGACGTGTTGACCTTGCCTGCCGTCGGCTCGAGATCGAGGCTGGCCGTGCCGCTCGCCGTCATCACCGCATTGATATTGACGTCATTGGTGGCGGTCAGGGTCAGCTTGTTGGCGCTCCAGGTGACGGCATCATTGACGGTGACATTGCCGTCGCTGCCGCCGCCGTTGGTGCTGGCAATGGCAACATCGGCGGTAGCCAGGTTGCTGCTCAGGGTCGCGCCGCTGATATCACCGCCGCTGGCGGCAATCGTAAAGCCGTCCGGATCGAGCAGCCACCGCCCCGACTTGCCGTGCGCGGCGCGCGCGTCGACGCGGGTGGCGTCGCGGATGGTCAGGTGGCTGGCGGAGGTTTCGATGAAGCCGCCGTCGCCGCCGCTGTCGCCGCCGCGCGCACTGAAGCTGCCGCTGACATCGGTCCGGCTGGCCGCATTGGCGAGGTCCGCGATCAAGGTCACCGTGCCACCCCGCCCCGCGCTGCCGGCAGCCGCGTTAGCGCTGATGGTGCCGCCGGCACTGATCTGGTCAGACGCGGCCAGCATGATGCGCCCGCCATCATTCGTCAAGCCGTTTGCCTCCAGCGCGCCGCTGTTGTTGATCACGCCCCCCATCAGGCGATTGGCCGCCTGGGCCGACATGATAATCGTGCCGCCGGGAGCCAGCACCGCTTGCCGGTTCTCGACCAGGGCGGCGATCGCGGATGGCGTGACGATCACGCCGGCCAGGGTATTGCTGTCGCCGAACTGCAGCTTGATCTGTTCGCCCGATGCCAACGCCACGGTACCGGCGTGGGCCATGATCAGGCCGTTGTTGCGCACTTCCGGCGCCAGCAAGGCGATATAGCCGCCGAGCGTCGCGTGCAGGCTGCCCTCATTGATGACGCTGCCCGTCGCGCCCCCGCGTGAAAACGTGTTCACGCCCGCCATGAAATCGGCGCTCGACATATTGTGGGTGGTGGCCACCAGCCCGCCCACATTGACCGACGCGGAGGGACTGAAATAGACGCCATTCGGGTTGCTCAGGAACACCTGGCCGTTCGAGGTGATGCGACCGAAAATCTGGCTCGGTTGCGCATCGAGAACCCGGTTCAAGGTGACGGCGCTGGCCGAAGGCTGGGCGAAATTGACGCTGGCCTTGGCGCCGAGATTGAACGTCTGCCAATCGATTGCCGCGCGCGCCGTGCTCTGCTGGATGTTCATCGCCGCGCCATTCCGGGTGATCACGACCTGGCCGCCAACGACTGTCGCGCCGGCAGGCAGCGCGGTCGGCGCGGGCGGCGCCGCGAAGGCGCCCATGCTGGCGCCAAGACCGAGCGCCGCGAACGCCGGAGCGAGCAAGGTGCGGCCGCTGCGCTTACCTTTGCCTCTGGCGTTTTCCGCCACGGCGACCCAGGCGCCAAGAATCTCGCTCCAGATCAATCGGTAAATACGGTTCATGGACGCGTGCATGGTGGTACTCCTTCAAAGCAGAGGAAAACGAAATGGGGGGGCATGCGGCGAAAGCTAAAACGGCATCGAGGCCTGGAGCCAAAAGCGATTCTTTCTGAATGAACCATCCTGGTCCGTTCCCGCCAGTGTCGGGTTCGGATTGTCACCAATGCGCCTGGCCCAGGTCGCTTTGAGGTTCAGGCCGAAGCTGGCCAGCCAGCCGACGGACAGTCCCGCGCCCTTGAGGCTATAGCTGCCCAGCGCCGGCGCGCCGGGAAAAGCATTGTCGTGGTTGACCTTCACGTGGCCCCAGTCGTAGAAGCCGGTGACGTTCACGTTGTTGGGCAGGCGCGCGCGCAACTCCAGATTGAACAGCTGCCCTTCCGAGCCACCGCCTTCGTTGGACGGATAGGCGCGCACGCCATACGCGCCGCCGAGATAGAATTTCTCGGCCGAATCGAGGTTCTTTCCTGCAGTCTGGCCCGAGAACGCGGCGTACACGGCCAGCGTCTCGGTGAGTACCTGCTGGCGGCTGACGGCATAGCGCAGTTTGGTGAAACTGCCGCCTGTGCGCGTGGTCATGGCGTCGGCCCTGGCGTTGGGCGAGCCGTCAAGGTCGACATTGCCGTGTACCAGCGCGAGGCTGGCGCTGTTGCTGCCGCCGCCACCATATTGATCCAGCACATTGCCGCTCAGGCCGACAGTCAAGGTGTCGATCTTGTAATGGGTGATCGTGCTCGCCACCGCACGATTGTCGAAGCGCTTGTTGTCGTAATTGAGGGCCAGATAGAGATTTTTCAGGCGCGCGCGGATCAACGGGTAGCTCGCTTCGAGCCCGCTCGTGGTCGACGTCCCGGATGCGTCAAGCGCGGCCAGTGCATCGTCCACCAGGCGGTAGCGCAGGTGCGACGCGTTGGCGCCGACCCGCCATCCGGCCGCCCCCAGCGGCACAGTGTAGGCCAGGCGGGCATAATCGCTGCCTTCCGTATGCATCAGATTGACGACCGCCTGGTCGCCAAGGCGCAGGGGACTATTGATGTACAGGTCGGCTGTCAGGCGCGCGCTGCCGGTGGAACGGGCGCTGGCATTGTCGACGCCGACCTGCCCGTTGATGCGTTTTTCATCCTCTATCTTCAAGACCAGGTCGACTTCATTGGCCTGCTCCCCGGGTGCCAGGCTGCCGGCCGTGCTGATGCCAGGCATGTCGTCCAGCAACAGCAGGGCGCGGTCCATCGCCTCCGCTTTCAGCGCGGCGCCATGTGGCTGGGCGGCACCCACGATCGGCACCAGCCTGTCGAATGGCAAGCGGGTCGGCGGCGTGCCTTCCATGCGCACTTGTCCAAACACCGCTTCGACGACCTGCAGCGTCACGACACCGTCCTTGATCTCCTGCAGTGGCAGATAGACGCGCACGATCCAGCCGGCCTTGCGGTAGGTTTCGGCCACTGCTGCGGCGGCGTTTTGAAGGTCATTGAACGAGAGTGGCCGGTTCAGGTAGCGCGCCACGGCAGGCGCCAGTTGCGCTTCCGTAAGCAAGGTATTGCCGGCGAATTGAAACCGCGATACCGTGACCGACATTCCCGACAATTCTTTCATGGGCTGCGGCGGTGCCGCCAGAAGCGGCACCTGCTTGCTTGACGGCGGCGGCAAGCGCCCTTTTTCAATTTGCTGCAATAGCGAACCCGCATCCGGAACGGTTTGCGCGAAAGCGGATGAAACGGAGATCGACAAAACTGTCAGGATGTACAGCGGCGAGCGATGTGGCAGCATGAGTTGAATCCCTTCTGGTGCGAGTGACTTCCTTGACGATGAAAATCATCAACAGGGGTGGTGAGGTGCCGGCAGCCGATCATTGCGGCATGCGGGATTTAGGCGAGCTCTTTAGTTTTCTCTCGAAAACTTGAAAACAGGGGCGTTTTCATTCAATAGAGGAATTTCCGCATTCGACCTCCAGCTAAATGTAGAGCTTGGTTTCCACTATAAAATTTTCGTGCATTCATTGAGAATACGCGTGGAAATCTTATGCGCAAGAGATATTGAAATTAAAATGCGGCTTAGTCGCTTTTTTGCACATTGTTTTTTTCATAAATTTCACGCGAGAAAAAAAGTTTTACGCTATACGACCAACTTCCTTAACCATGAGATAACCCAGCCATTTAAGCTATTATATAAACGGAGTCGGTGCGAGGAGGGAGGCGAGAATCGCGTCGATCAGCATTCAGTGAAAAACCAAATGGCAAAGCCTGCAATTTCGTGAACGGCAATGCGGATCTGGTGCTGGACGACGGGGGTATGGTCGTAAGTGCTGAAGCAAGAATACGGAGAAACGTTGGCAAGCGCTATCGTAATTAATGGTATTTTCAAAGTTCGATGTATCCGTGCACATTTTAAATTTTTTTATATTGTTTCCATGTGGAAATTAGATTGCAAGCCCCTTTTGCTGTAGTCTCGGAAGGCCGGACATGCAAAGCAATAATTAAGCATGTTCAATTTACAATACCCATTTTCCCCCTGACGCGTCATATATTGCCGCCGTGGGACTGCCGCTGAAAAGCAGGCCTATGTGGCACAGTATGATGTTTTTAATGCCAAAAAATAAAACTTGTAAAAAAACCCGCAAACCCTCGCCATCTTGATGAGATACTGACTCAAGGTCTACCGAATCAATTTCATTTACATAGGCCCGCGTTTTTACACAGCCGAGGCCAAAAGCGGACCTGTGCGCTGGATTGTCAATAGACTGTATATCAAGGAGGTGTTGCATGGCTGATATCATCCATCCCTTTTACGCGTCGCATCGCGCTGCAATGGAGGCCGCCATGCGCCATCGCCTCGACCTTGCTGAATCGATGTTATGCGAGCGCGCGCATCTATTCAATATGGATGGAATCAGGCAGGAGGTGATGGCTGAATTCGGCATCGTTCTTGCCCACATGCCCTATGTCGGCGGCTCGGCAAGTCGCATGAGTGATTTTTTCATGCGTCTCATGGGCTTTATGGCCATCAGCCGGGTACTGCGGCGGCACGGCGTGCAGGTGTCCGTGATCGGCGAAATCGAGCGGGAAACCTACAAGGCGCAATTGCTCACCATGCCCGAGGCGGAACGGCACGAGGCGGGACGCCAGTTCATGTCGCCAGAGAATCAGGCTTTGCTGCGCGAGCAGGCGATAAAAAGCACGACAGAAAGCCATCAGATAGAGTTTCCAGAAGATTTCATCTACGATTTCGTTGAGCCGGGGGCAGATGACAACTTTGAATTCGGCATCAACTACCGGGCATGCGGTTTTTGCAAATTCGCACAGCGCCATGACGACAAAGAAATCTTGCCGAACATTTGCGGGCTTGATTTCGTCGCCTATGCAGCGCGGGATATCCACTTGGAAAGAACTCAAACCTTGGCTGGCGGCGCGAGCCACTGCAATTTCCGATTCTCCCGCCTCTCGGCCCCTCTCTCACCCCGTTCCCCCAACAAGGCGTGAGCAACATGGTGGGAACGGTGACAAATAAGCCAGTGATCCTGTTAATATTGCCAAATACTTAAATTACTGGCGCTATCCCATGGATAAGCGCCATGCCATTCAAGCATGACGGACGTATTTTCCTGCACCGCAGGCCACTCTTGCATAGACTGTTAATACCATGAAAAAATTGTTCCTGGGCGCCCTCGCCGCTTGCTGTGCCCTGCACGCCAGCGCAGCCCCTGTCGAAGATTTTATCGGCACATGGAAACTGGAACGCACCAGCGTGCCGAATTATGTCGTCATCAAACAGGAAGGCGACCGGCTCGTGGCGCTGCGCTATACGCGCAATGTGCTCACCAACAAGATCACCGAGCGGCGCTTTCCCGCCAGCTATGTGAACGGCGATGTCACCATTGCCGCGGGCGAGACGATCATCGAGGCGCGCAGCGTCAACGACGTGGCGACCCTCACGATGCTGGCGGAAGCGTACAAAAAGATTTCGTCCTCCACGGCCACGCCGACCAGTTAAAGAAACTCACAGATTTGAAGAACATTATTATCCGCCCCACCAGCGCCGCCGACTGGCAGGCGCTGAAAGCCACGCGCCTGGCCGCCCTGCTCGATGCACCCACCGCCTTCGGCGCCAGCCACGCCAGCGCAGCCCGGTTTTCCGGTGCCGAATGGCAGCAGCGCGCCGTCAGCACGCCGCAGCGCACGTTTTTCCTCGCCTTTGACGGAGAACACCCCATCGGCCTTGCCGCGCAAGTGGTGGCCGCCAATAACGAGTGCCACCTGATCGCCATGTGGGTACAGTCCGAATATCGGGGCATGGCCGTGGCGCAAGGCCTGGTCGACGCCGTCAAACAGCGCGCCATCGGCAACGGCCACGCGCGGCTGGTGCTGGACGTGGCGCCGGAGAATGCCCGCGCAGCCGCGTTTTACCAGAAACAGGGCTTTGTCTTTTTACCGGAATGGGAGCCGCTGGAAAGCCATCCGCATATCCAGGTGCAAAAGATGGAATGGCTGGCGGCGGCGTGAACTCAATCAGTACACGTGACGACCATTTTGCAGCCATCCGTGCCGCTGCCTGCACACCCTGAGGATAAACTGTGTTTGATTGGATTTTCGACGCCATCGTCTGGATGGTTCGCCTATTGCTCTATGGTCTGTTAGGAACAGTCATTGAAAAGCTGTTCTATTGGCCGGGCTGGGCAATGCTGCGACTACTCACTCTGGGCCATTATCCGCCGGCGAGAGGGCTCCCTCACAATCGCTTTGCTGTAGCTCTATTTGCTGCGGTAATCGTTGCTTCCGGCTTGCTTATGGCATTGACGTAAATACGGTTACTATTGATAAATGGCCAAAAACATTGAATGTCCCATATATTTTCAGGACAGCCTGGCTCTTGCAATTTCATCCAACGCAACACGCCGTGACTAACATGTGCACTTTCCTGGGCAATCAGTAAACTGCCCCTGACAGCAAGCGGAAAGGCATTCGCTCGAGAACTTTCGAAAAGAGCGCTTTCCGTTTTGAAGCGGATAATACGGCACAACAGCGATTTCAAGCATTCCATTCATCCCAATTGACACTCTGTCTTAAAAACCGCCTGTCACCACCGTTTTTTCTACATTCACGTTTCCATTAATGAATAGAAATATGGAGTGATTTTTTTATGGGCCAGCAATACTGTTGCGGAAGCAGGCAAACGGATGCGATAGTGGTTTTGACATGATAAACAATGACTTCAAAATGAATATGATGAATATGCATGCAAGCAAAAAAGCGGGGCTTCTGCTGGTTTTTTGCGGCGCTGCGGCGCAGGCTTGCGCTGATACGGATCAAGCCGTAGTGCAAGCCGGGCAGGATGCGGCAGCGTCAGTCAATGTGAAAGGTATCCGGGATCCGGACTGGAAGCCCTACAGTGCCATGCTCAAGGGCGTCAAGCGGTTTGAGGAAAAACATGCGCTGGCGCCAGGCGCGCAGCTGCGCTTCATTCTGGAACCGCGCCGTCCCGATGTCGACATGCACGCCATCGCGCTCCGGCTGGAAAGCGATGAGGCGGGCATGGTAATACCGCTGGGAGAGCGCAATATCTTCATCTTGCCCGTCGAGCAGGGTCCTCTGTATGAAAAGTCCGAGCTGACCGTGAATCGCAAGGCGGGGTCGGTCAGGTGGATTCCCTACATCCGCAGTGCGGCGACCAGCGACACGACGCGCCGCCTGGGCGACCTGCGGCTGGCCTGCGAAGTCCATTGGGCCATCGACAAGGACACCTTGCCTTTCGCCATGCGCACCACGATGAGCGCACTGGGCGGGCCGTGCAATTTCGTGTCGCAAAAGGGAACCTACAGCTTTTCCGAAGCGCGGCGCATCACGACTGCGACGATCAGCTTCAACGGCAAAAGTGCGCCCGTGCCCTTCAGCGGCTCGTCGTTCACGCCACCGTTACGGGAGCAGGACTGGAGCGATGACAGCGTGCTCGAACTGACGTTCGATAACGATTAGACCGCGCTGGGGCTACCGCAGTGTCTACCTCACCCGCTGCTTTTCCAGCTTGCGCGCCAGGGTGCGCCGGTGCATGCCCAGCCGGCGTGCCGTTTCCGAGATATTGAAATCCGTCTCGGCCAGCATTTCGTGGATGCGTTCCCATTCCAGGGTCTTGATATTGGTGGCGCGGTTGCTCAGTTCGATGTCGGCGTTGCCGGCCACGTGGCCGAACGCCGCTTCGATGTCGTCGGTGTTCGACGGTTTTGCCAGGTACTGGCAGGCGCCCAGCTTGATCGCTTCGACGGCCGTGCCGATGCTGGCGTAACCGGTCAGCACGACGATCAGCATGTCCGGGTCGTGCTGGTGCAGCATTTGCACGCAAGCCAGGCCGGAAGTGTTGCCATTGAGTTTCAGATCGACCACGGCGTAGTCGGGGCAATGCAGTTCCAGCAAGGCGCTTGCTTCGTCGAAATTGGTGGCCAGGATGACTTGGTAGCCACGCCGCTCGAACGAGCGGCCCAGGGTGCGGGCAAACGCGGCGTCGTCTTCCACGATCAGTAACAGACGGTCATCCTGCATGGTTGTCGCTTTCTCTTTCCAGTTTGATGGCCGCCAGCGGCAAGGCCAGGTGCACCACCGCCCCGCCCTGCACCCTGTTGCGCGCCGTCACCGTGCCGCCCAGGGTACGCGCGACATTCACCACTAGGAACAGACCGAGGCCACCGCCGGGTTTACCCTTGCTGCTCTGATATGGTTTGCCCAAGTGCGTCAGCATCGACGGCTCGAAGCCGGGGCCCGCATCGGTAATCACCAGGTGCAAGGCGTCCGCTTCGCGCGTGGCTTCGAAGCGCAGCCAGTCTGGCGACGCTTCCAGCGCATTGTCGAGCACATTGCAAATGGTTTGTTTCAGAGTCGAATCGAAGACGACAGGGACGTCATGCTCGATGCGGTTATCGTACTCGAAATCCTGGATCGGGCGGCTGCTGCGCCATTCTTCCACCAATTCGTTCAAGAAAGTATTGATCGTCGTCTTGACGGACGATTCGCCGCGCGCCTCGCCCGCCGACAGCAGGATGCCGCTGACGATGCTCTTGCAGCGCCGCAACTGCGCCTGCATTTCCGTGATTTCTTCCAGCAATTCGCTGTTCTTGCTCAATTCCGGCATGCGGCGCCAGTCGCCGAGGATGACGGACAGGGTCGCCAGCGGCGTGCCCAACTCGTGCGCGGCGCCCGAGGCCAGCAAGCCCATGCGGATGATGTGCTCTTCTTCCGCCGCGCGCTGGCGCAAGTCGGCCACCTTGGCGTCGCCGGCGCGCTGGTTGCGGTTGATGCGCGTGATGAACAACACCAGCAAGGCGGCGTTCAAGATGAAACAGATCAGCAAACCTTGCACGTACAGGCTGGAAAAGCCCCGCTCGGGGTCGATCGGCAAGATCAGGGGGCCGGGCAACAAGGCCAGGCCGCCCAGGCACAGGCTGGTGATGGCCACCATGATCCAGGTCGACCACACTTCCAGCAGCACGGCACTGAGGATGACTTGCAATAAGTACAGGAAGGCAAACGGATTGCTGATGCCGCCGCTCAAGTAGAGCTGGGCCGTCAGCACGGTGACGTCGACCAGCAAAGCGAGGAACAGGGCCGTGTTGGAGACGGGCTGACGTTCGTGCCAGCGCAAGAGACTGGCCAGATTGAAGGCGATGAGGCAGGACAGCACTTCGAGCATGTAAGGCACGGGCAAGGCGATGCCCAGCCCCACGCCCACGCCGAAGATCGTGCTGATCTGGCCGATCACGGCCAGCCAGCGCAACTGGATCAGCAGCTTCATGTTCTGGTGGCCGGCCGGATGTTCCATCTCGGCCGCCACCGCACCGCGTTCTAGTACCTCGCGGTTGGGCAGGATTTCAATCCTGCCCGGCATGGTCGCTTTCCTGGCGCTGGGCGCCACGGGCGCGGCGCCGCCGGCTTTCGCGCACGATCCACCAGCTGATGCCGGCTACCATCAAGGCCAGGGCAAACCACGTCAAGGCGTACACGAGGTGGTTGTTGTGGAAGGAAATCACGGTCAAGCCGCCGACGGGTGCATCGCTGGCCGTTTCCGATTTTTCCTTCGCATCGACAAAATACGGTGCCACCTTGGTCAGCATGTGCGAAGCGCCGATGGCGGCCACGTCGCGCGAATACCAATGCTGGGTGGCAGGACTGTTTTCACGCAAGAAACCGCCGCCCGTCTCGCTGACGCGCAGCAAGCCGTCGACGTGGACGATGCCGGCCGGCGTGCTGGCGGCGATGCCCTCGCGTTTCGGCACGAAGCCGCGGTTGACCAGCACGGTGCTGCCATCGGCCAGGCGCAAGGGCGTCAACAGCCAGTAACCGCTGCCCAGTGCCGTCGTTGCCTGCACCAGGGTATTGAAAATGGGGAGATACGTACCGGAGAGTCGCACATGGCGGTATTCATCCGTTTGTGGCGTAATGCTGGCCCAGGCTGCAGGCCCAGGTGCGTCCGTTGCGGGCGCATGTACGCGTTGTTCGACGCGCTCGATCAGGTCAAGCTTCCAGAACAGGCGCTTGACTTGCCAGGTGCCCAGGGCACAGAAACCGGCAAACAAGATCCCCGCCAGCAAAGCTAATGCAATTTTTGAATAATGCACAGCCATGCCGCGTGGGCCTGGCGCGGCATCTTGCGATGCGGCGCCAGGGGCGCGCCCGGTGTTGCTTGGGCGCGGTTGACTCATCATGGAGCCGTTTTCGTATGCATGTACTCAGGCATCAGATCCGGCATCATGTTGTGGTTCATGTGGTACATGACCCACAGGGAACCGGCCATGGCAATGCCCACGATCATGATCGTGAAGATCAGCGCCATCATGTTCCAGCCGCCTTCAGACTTGGTGTTCATGTGCAGGAAGTACACCATGTGCACCACCACTTGAACAGCCGCGAACGCCAGCAGGACCAGGCCCATGGTGCCCGAGTTGGTGATGACTTTCGTCATCACCAACCAGAACGGAATGGCCGTCAGGATCACCGACAGGATGAAGCCGATAGTGTAGCTTTTCAAGCTGCCATGATCGTGTTGGTCATGGTGGTGGCTATCGCCGTGTGTGTGGTGGTCGCTCATGGCAGCACTCCCATCAGGTAGACAAAGGTGAAGACGCCGATCCAGATGACGTCCAGGAAATGCCAGAACAGCGACAAACACATCATGCGACGGCCGTTCTCCGGTGTCAGGCCATGCTTGTTCAACTGGAACATCAAGGTCACGAGCCAGATCACGCCGAATGTCACGTGCAAGCCGTGGGTACCGACCAGGGCGAAGAACGACGACAGGAACGCGCTGCGCTGCGGGCCGGCGCCTTCGTGGATCAGATGTATGAATTCATACATTTCCAGCGACAGGAAGGCCAGGCCGAACAGGCCCGTGATGCCCAGCCAGACCAGAGTGCTGCGCAACTGCTTGCGCTGCATGGCCAGCATGGCGAAGCCGTAGGTGATCGACGACAGCAGCAGCATGGCCGTGTTGACGGCCACCAGCGGCAGGTCGAACAGCGCGGCGCCCGTCGGGCCGTCCGCGTAGTTGCGGCCCACCACGGCGTACGTGGCGAACAGACAGGCGAAGATCAGGCAATCGCTCATCAGGTAGAGCCAGAAACCCAGCAAGCTGCCGTTTTCCGGGTGGTGCTCGCGCACAAAGTAGCTGCGCGTGCTTGGTGCGGCGCCAGCGGCGCCGGTATTATGGGCGATGGTATCAGACATGGCTGCTCAGCAATTTAGTATAAGCGTCTTCGGTACGGACCACTTCTTCCGCAGGAATGTAGTAATCGCGCTTGTAGTTAAAGGTATGGACGATGATGGTGACCATCATGATCACGAAGCCAATACTGGCGACGAGCCACATTTGCCAGATCAAGCAAAAACCGACCAGTGCGGAGAGTGCGGCAATCACAAAACCAGCCCAGGTGTTCTTCGGCATGTGGATCTTCGTGAAACCGGACGTCGGACGCTGGTAAGCGTGTTTCTTCATGTCAGTCCATGCATCGAGTTCGTGCACTTGTGGCGTGAAGGCGAAATTATAGTCTGGCGGAGGCGACGACGTCGACCATTCCAGCGTACGGCCACCCCATGGGTCACCGGTCACGTCGCGCAGGGCGTGACGGTTACGGTAGCTGACGACGAACTGGATCAGCATGGAGGCGATGCCCAGTGCGATCGAGACGGCGCCAAACCAGGCGATGATGGTCCAGATTTGCAGCGATGGATCTTCAAAGTGGTTGACACGACGGGTCACGCCCATCAGGCCAAGCACGTACAGCGGCATGAAGGCCAGGTAGAAGCCGACGAACCAGAACCAGAACGAGCACTTGCCCCAGAACGCGTCGAGCTTGTAACCGAAAGCTTTCGGGTACCAGTAGTTGATCGCAGCAAACACACCGAAGACCACGCCGCCGATAATCACGTTATGGAAGTGGGCAATCAGGAACAGGCTGTTGTGCAGCACGAAGTCAGCTGGCGGTACGGCCAGCAGCACCCCGGTCATGCCGCCGATGGTAAAGGTGACCATGAAGCCAATCGTCCACAGCATAGGCAGTTCAAAGCGGATACGGCCGCGGTACATGGTAAACAGCCAGTTGAAGATCTTCGCGCCCGTCGGGATCGAGATGATCATCGTCGTGATGCCGAAGAAGGAGTTGACGCTGGCGCCCGAACCCATGGTGAAGAAGTGATGCAGCCATACCAGGTACGACAGGATCATGATGACGCAGGTGGCGTACACCATCGAGGCGTAGCCGAACAAACGCTTGCTGCTGAACGTGGCGACGACTTCCGAGAACACGCCGAACAGCGGCAAGATCAGGATGTAGACCTCTGGGTGACCCCAAATCCAGATCAGGTTGACGTACATCATGGCGTTGCCGCCCAGTTCCGTCGTGAAGAAGTTAAAGCCGGCAACGCGGTCCAGCGACAGCATGGCCAATACAGCCGTTAGTACCGGGAAAGCGGCGACGATCAGGATGTTGGTGCACAGCGCGGTCCAGGTGAAGACGGGCATTTTCATCCAGGTCATGCCTGGCGCGCGCATCTTGACGATGGTGGCAATCAGGTTGACACCGGACAGTAGCGTCCCGACCCCGGCAATCTGCAAGGACCAGATGTAATAGTCTACCCCCACGTCCGGACTGCCGACGATGCCCGACAGCGGTGGATACGCCAGCCAGCCCGTGCGGGCAAATTCGCCGACGAACAGCGACGCCATCACCAGGACGGCGCCCATGGTGGTCATCCAGAAGCTGAAGTTGTTGAGGAAAGGGAAAGCCACGTCGCGCGCGCCGATTTGCAGCGGCACCACGTAGTTCATCAGACCCGTCACGAAAGGCATAGCGACGAAGAAGATCATGATCACGCCGTGGGCGGTGAAGATCTGGTCGTAGTGATGCGGTGGCAGGAAGCCGGCATTGTCGCCAAAGGCGATCGCCTGCTGGGTACGCATCATGAGCGCATCGGCAAAGCCGCGCAGCAACATGACCAGACCCAGAATCATGTACATGATACCGATTTTTTTATGGTCGATACTGGTGATCCAGTCGCGCCACAGGGTACCCCAGACGCGGAAATACGTCAGTGCCGCAACGAGTGCGATACCGCCCAGGGCGACCATGGCAAAGGTCGCCAGCAGGATAGGCTCGTGAAGTGGAATTGCACTCCAATTCAGACGGCCGAAGATAAGCTTCGTCAGATCAATATGGTCTAGCATTGTTACTCTCAGAGAAAAAAGGGAGGCGCCAGGCAAGCGGCGCCAGTATCTGCAGCGCAATGCGCTGCAGGATTCATGCAGTCATTACTTGGCTTGAACACCCTTTTCAACCACTGCATCGCTAGCGACTACTGGCGTGACAAACGCTACCGGGCTATTTGCCATCGACAATTTGTATGGCTCGACCGGCGTCACGCACAGGGCGTCGGAAACGATGGTGCGGTTCAGGATTGCCTTGTACAGATCGTTAGGTACGGCGCTGTAGCGGCGCACCGGATCGCGTTCGCTCGGCTCGGCCAGCGACAGGTAGTCGTCGCGGTTCAACGCGCCGCCACCGGCACGTGCCGATGCCACCCACTGATCGAAGTCCGCATCATTCACACCGTGGAACTTGAAGCGCATGCCCGAGAAACCTGCACCGCTGTAGTTCGCCGAGAAGCCCTTGTAGACGCCAGGCTTGTTGATGACGGCATTCAACTGCGTTTCCATGCCCGGCATGGCGTAGATCTGACCTGCCAGTGCGGGGATGAAGAACGAGTTCATGACGGACGAGGCGGTGATCTTGAAGCGGATCGGACGATCGACGGGCGCGTACAGTTCATTCACGGAAGCGATACCTTGCTCGGGGTAAATGAACAGCCATTTCCAGTCCAGCGCCACGACCTCGACAATCATCGGCTTGTGGCTGGCAGGAATCGGGCGGTTGGCGTCGATACGGCTCAGCGGACGATAAGGATCGAGGGTGTGGGTGCTGATCCAGGTCAGCAGGCCCAGCACGATGATGATCAACAGGGGCGCGCCCCAGATAATCAGCTCGAGGCGAGTCGAGTGGTCCCAGTCCGGCTCGTATTTGGCCGCGGTATTGTTTTTTCTATAGCGCCATGCGAAAAGCAGGGTCAGGGCGATTACCGGAACGATAATCAACAGCATCAGCAATGTGGAAATGACAATCAGATTGCCTTGCTGAACTGCGATGTCACCGGACGCATTCAGTACCACCGTATTGCAACCAGCCAACAATGCGAGAGGTAAAAGAAGCAGTCCGCGACGAACTTTTAATGAAAACATACAGGAAAGTCCAGTACAGGGGATGAAGATATGGTACTGTATTCTCACTGGAGCGCGTTGGCAATTGGACGTTTTGTCCACCCCCTTGCTCGGATTTTCAACAGGTATGCGCGCAGTTTTCCTACGGCTACCTGATGAATAGTCCTACTCCGGGCGTGAGACACCCGGGGTATGTTACGCGTTGGCCGAACTCGAAACTATATTGGAGACGATCATCATGTCCAGCACACGCATACACAGCGGGGATGTACCCGCCGACTTTTCCCCCCATTCCCTGCGTGACGCAAGCGGGGCCGGCACGGTTGAATCGCATATCGACCCTGGTGAGATCGCCGTCGGCGTGATCATCGGCCGCGCTTCCGAATATTTTGACTTCTTTGTCTACGCCATCGCCTCGGTGTTGGTGTTTCCGCGCGTCTTCTTTCCGTTTGAAGAACGCCTGGAAGGCACATTATATGCCTTCCTGATTTTCTCGTTTGCCTTCATCGCCCGTCCGTTCGGCACCGTGCTCTTCATGGAGATCCAGCGCCGCATGGGGCGCAGCGCCAAGCTGACGATCGCCCTCTTCCTGCTGGGCGTGTCGACGGCCGGCATCGCCTTCCTGCCGACCTATTCGCACCTGGGCTTTGCCGCCATCATCTGGCTGTCCGTGCTGCGCATCGGCCAGGGCGTGGCGCTGGGCGGTTCGTGGGATGGCTTGCCATCGTTGCTGGCTCTGAACGCGCCGGAAAACAAGCGCGGCTGGTACGCCATGCTGGGCCAGCTGGGCGCGCCCGTCGGCTTCCTGATCGCCGCCGGCCTGTTCTGCTTTATGCTGGTCAACCTGACGGATGAAGACTTCCTCGATTGGGGCTGGCGCTATCCTTTCTATGTCGCTTTCGCCATCAACGTGGTGGCCCTGTTTGCCCGCCTGCGCCTGGTGTCGACGAATGAATATGCGCGTCTGCTGGACGAACGCGAACTGCAGCCCGTGAGCGTATTTGAAATGAGCCGTGGCCAGGGCCGCAACGTGCTGATCGGCGCCCTCGCCGCGCTGGCCAGCTACGCCCTGTTCCATCTGGTCACGGTATTCCCGCTGTCGTGGATTTCCGTCTACCAGACGCGTTCGGCATCGGACTTCCTGCAAGTGCAGATGGTGGGCGCCGTGCTGGCCGCCATCGGCGTGGTGATTTCCGGCTTGCTGGCCGACAAAGTGGGCCGCCGCACCACCCTGGGCGTGTTGGCCGTACTGATCGCCATCTTCAGCGCCTTCGTGCCGACCCTGATGGGTGGCGGCAATACGGGCCAGGACGTGTTCATCCTCGTGGGCTTCAGCCTGCTGGGCCTGTCCTACGGCCAGGCAGCAGGCGCCGTGACGGCCAACTTCCCTGCCCGCTTCCGCTACACGGGTGCGGCCCTGACATCCGACTTGGCCTGGCTGGTGGGTGCCGGCTTCGCCCCGCTGGTGGCGCTGGGCCTGTCGGCCAACTTCGGCCTCGCCTATGTCAGCTTTTACCTGCTGTCAGGCGCCGTCGCCTCGCTGGCCGCCCTGAGCCTGAACCGGGCACTGGAAATCCGCGACTGACATATATATGCAGTGTAGCGCGCAACGCACTCGACAACGCCGGCACCGTCCGGCGTTTTTTTATACCGCCGCTGCTGCCTGACGCCACGCTCACTGTCACGCCAGCTGCCGCCCGTAAGGAAGCCGCCACCACTTGCTTCTCAAGATGCGAACGGCCAATCTCTTTGCTCTTCCGCCATCGTCGTCAGCTCGATTCCCCTTTGCTTTCATCTGTGCGCTGCCGCGCATTGCATGACCTTGCAGATCGGCAATTGTCCGCAAGGCTGTTATGCTAGCGCACGCTTTGCTTGAGCACCAGAAACTTGCATTTCAATTAAAATTGTTTTTTCGCGACAGCCTTACACGGACATGATGAATACCAAGACCCCGATCGACTCTTTCAGCTTTCGCAGCATCCTCGCCCGCAACGTGACCTTGCCGCTGGTCATCGGGGTCGCCACAGCCCTCGTATTCGTCGGCCTGATCGCCTACCTGCTCTCGGCCCTGCGCTCGGTCGAACACTCCGAACGGGTGATCGGCAATGCGAACGAGGTCATGAAATTGTCGGTCGACATGGAAACAGGCATGCGTGGCTACTTGCTGACGGGCGATGAGACGTTTTTGGCGCCGTATAAATCGGGCAAGGCCAAAATCGCCGTGGAAATGACTACCCTGCAAGACCTGGTGTCCGCCAGCGCCATCCAGACGGACCGTTTGCGCCGCATCCGCGCACTGCAAAACCAGTGGATGGCCTATGCGGAAAGCGTGATCGCCCAGCGCCGCAACAACCAGGAATTCCTCGCCCGCGTGCGCCAGGGCGAAGGCAAGCTGGAATTTGACGAAATCCGCCGCGAATTTCTCACCTTCCTGTCCATGGAACAGCGGCTGCGCCAGGAACGGGCCGATACGGCCGAGAGCCGCACCATCCTGGCCGTGGTGGTGTTCCTGATCCTCAGCCTGGGCTCATCGGGCCTGCTGGCCTACTTGGGACGGCGTGAGCTGCTGCGCCTGTCCGATATCTACAACGATGCGCTCGAGCAACGCGGCAAGGACAACGATATGCTGCAGGAGCAAGCCTGGTTGCGCACGGGGCAGACGGAGCTGGCGGCCCACACCAGCGGCCAGCTGGGCCTGCCGCAGCTGGGACGGCACGTGCTGGACTTCCTCGCCCACCGGCTGGAAGTGGCCGTGGCCACCCTGTACGTCATCGACGAGGATGGCAGCCTGCGCCGCACGGCCGTGTACGGTTTCAACGAACAAGGTGTGAAGGATAAGCAAGTTTTCAAGCTGGGCGAAGGCTTGGTGGGCGAGACGGCGCGCGAGAAAAAACTTAAACATGTGCGCCAAGTGCCCGACAATTATCTGACAGTGACGTCGAGCCTGGGCCGCGGCGCGCCGCTGGAACTGATCTTAACGCCTGTCAATAATGAAGGCGTCGTCAACGGCGTCATCGAACTGGGCTTTACGCATCCCGTCAGCGCCCGCGCCAAGGAATGGCTGAACTTGATTGCAGCGAATGTCGGCACCTCGCTGGAAGCGGCCCTGTACCGCCAGCGCCTGCAAAATGTGCTGGAAGAAACCCAGCAATTGAATGAAGAGCTGGAAGTGCAGCAGGAAGAATTGCGCACGGCCAATGAGGAGCTGGGCGAACAATCGCGCGTACTGGAACAGTCGCAAGCCCACCTGGAAGAGCAAAAGGCGGCGCTGGAGCAATCGAACGAGCAGCTCGCCGTGCAAGCCCTGTCGTTGGATCAGAAAAACATGGCGATCGGCCACGCGCACGCGCAGCTGGAAGCCCGCGCGGAAGAGCTGCAGCGGGCCAGCCGCTACAAGTCCGAATTCCTGGCGAATATGTCGCACGAGCTGCGCACGCCGCTAAACAGCTCGCTGATTCTGTCCAAGCTGTTGTCGGACAACACCAGTGGCAACCTGACGCCGGAACAGGTGACGTTTGCGCAAACCATTTATTCGGCCGGCAACGATTTATTGACCCTCATCAACGATATCCTCGACATTTCCAAGGTCGAGGCAGGCAAGCTGGAATTGACGCCGGACGCCGTGCCCTTCGACGAACTGCTCAGCAGCATGAAGATGCTGTTTGGTGCCCAGGCGCAGCAAAAGAAACTGATTTTTGACGTCAAGCTGGCGCCCGATGCCCCGCTGTCCTTCGTCAGCGACCGCCAGCGCCTGGAGCAAATCCTGAAAAACCTGCTGTCGAACGCCCTCAAGTTTACCGATACGGGCACGGTGTCCCTGCACGTGAGCACCGATGCAGCCGGCCAGGTACGCTTCCAGGTGCAAGATTCGGGCATCGGCATTGCTGACGACCAGCAGCAAAAGGTGTTCGATGCCTTCCACCAGGCCGACGGCACCACCAGCCGCCGCTATGGCGGCACGGGCCTGGGCCTGTCGATTTCGCGCGACCTGGCAGCCTTGCTGGGCGGCAGCATCGACCTGGCCAGCACGCCAGGCCAGGGCAGCACCTTTACGCTGGTGCTGCCGGCGGTCATGCCCGCACGCGTGGTGGAAGCGGTGACAACGCTAGCTGCAGCGCCGCAGCCGCCCGCCGCCGCCGCGCCCAAGTCGGCGCCCGCCGCCAAGCCCGTGCCGCTGCCCACCTTCCAGGATGACAGAAACAGCGTGCCGGCAGGCAAGACCGGCCAGCGTTCCGTGCTGGTGATTGAGGATGAACCCTCGTTTGCCGGCATCCTGTTCGACCTCGCGCATGAAATGCAATACCGCTGCCTGGTGGCGCACGGCGCCGATGAAGGCTTGCGCCTGGCGGAAGAATTCCTGCCCGACGCCATCCTGCTTGACATGGGCTTGCCGGACCGCCCGGGCTTGCTGGTCTTGCAGCAGTTGAAGGAAAACCCGCTGACGCGCCACATTCCCGTGCACATCGTGTCCGGCAATGACCAGATGCAGGAAGCAATGCAGCTGGGCGCCATCGGCTACGCCACCAAGCCGCGCACGCGCGAGCAGCTGAAGGAAGTGTTCCGCAAGCTCGAATCGAAATTCACGCAAAAGATGAAGCGCATCCTGCTGGTGGAGGACGACGCACGCCAGCGAGAAAGCGTGGTCCACCTGATCAGCGACGACGATGTGGAAATCACGGCCGTGGCGCTGGGCGAGCAGGCGCTGGAATTGCTCAAGACGCAGATTTTCGACTGCATGATCATCGACTTGAAGCTGCCCGACATCCAGGGCAACGAATTGCTCGAACGCATGGAGCATGAAGAACTATGTTCGTTCCCGCCCGTCATCGTCTACACGGGCCGCAACCTGAGCCGCGAGGAAGAGGCGGATCTGATGAAGTATTCGCGCTCCATCATCATCAAGGGCGCCCGCTCGCCCGAGCGCCTGCTCGACGAAGTGACTTTGTTCCTGCACAAGGTGGAATCGGAACTGTCGAGCGAGCGCCAGGGCATGCTGCAGCAGGTGCGCAGCCGCGAACGCGTCTTCGAAGGCCGCAAGATTTTGCTGGTGGATGACGACGTGCGCAATATCTTTGCCCTGACGAATGCGCTGGAACAAAAAGGCGTGGTGGTGGAAATCGGCCGCAACGGCTTCGAAGCCATCAGCAAGCTCAACAGCATGGACGATATCGACCTCGTATTGATGGATGTCATGATGCCTGGCATGGATGGCCTGGAAGCGACGCGTCTGATTCGCGCCGATGGCCGCTACAACAAGCTGCCCATCATTGCGATTACCGCCAAGGCCATGAAGAATGACCAGGAAGAATGCCTGCAGGCGGGCGCGTCCGACTACCTGGCCAAGCCGATCGACCTGGACCGTTTGTATTCGCTGCTGCGCGTGTGGATGCCGAAGATGGAACGCATGTGATGTCCCTGAGCACCACGGACGCGCAACTGCATGCGCTGATGGATGCGATCTGTCAGCGCTACAGCTACGATTTTCGCGACTATTCCCTGCCCTCGCAGCGGCGCCGCCTGAATCAGGCACTCGAGCGCCTCCACTGCGCCGACTTGCCCGCCTTGCAGCAACTGGTACTGGACGACGCTGGGGCCTTTGGCAAGCTGCTGCAGATTTTGACCGTGCCGGTCACGCAAATGTTCCGCGACCCGGCTTTTTTCCTCGCCTTGCGCGAACACGTGGTGCCCGTGCTGAAAACCTACCCGTCGCCAACGATCTGGGTCGCCGGCTGCTGCACGGGCGAGGAAGCGCTGTCGCTGGCCATCGTGCTGCACGAGGAAGGCTTGCTCGAGCGCAGCACGATTTACGCCACCGACATCAATCCGCAAGCGCTGGCCACGGCCGCGCGCGGCGTGTATCCGCTGCACCGCATGGCCGACTACGGCGACAACTACCTGGCTGCGGGCGGCCTGGGTCAGCTGGCCGACTACTACACGGTCGAGCATGCCACGGTGCATTTCCAGCAGCGCTTGCGCGACAGGATCAACTTTGCCGACCACAGCCTGTCCACGGACAGCGTTTTCATTGAGACGCAATTGATTTTCTGCCGTAACGTGTTGATTTACTTCAATAAAACCTTGCAGGAGCGGGCCCTGAGCCTGTTCCACGACTCGCTGTGCCACCGGGGTTTCCTGGGACTAGGCAGCAAGGAAAGCACGCATTTCACGCGCTTTGCCGCCGACTTCGAGCCATTGCCGGGACCCGAAAAGCTCTACCGCAAGCGTGCACCCTCGCACGCCGCTTCCCACTACGCTGGACGGCAGATGCCAGAAATGAAACATGATGAATGAAACAAGCACCAAATTGCTGATCGTCGACGACTTGCCGGAGAACTTGCGCGCACTCAATGCACTGATCCGCGAGAGCGACCGCAGCGTCTATCAAGCGTCGTCGGGCGAAGAAGCGCTGGCACTGCTGCTGGAACACGATTTTGCGCTGGCCATCCTCGACGTGCAAATGCCGGAAATGGATGGCTTTGAGCTGGCGCAACTGATGCGCGGCACGGAAAAGACGCGCCACATCCCCATCGTCTTCGTCACAGCGGCCGGCAAGGAAATGAATTTCGCCTTCCAGGGCTATGAAAGCGGCGCCGTCGATTTCCTGCACAAGCCGCTCGACATCAATGCCGTGCAAAGCAAGGTCAACGTCTTCGTCGCCCTGCACCAGCAGCGCAGCGAGACGCGGCGCCAGGTGCAGGCGCTGGAACACAGCCGCCAGCAGCAGGACGCATTATTAAAAGAACTGCGCGCCACGCAGGCTGAGCTGCAGCGCTCGCTGCGCCTGCGCGACGAATTCATGTCCATGGTGGCGCACGAACTGCGCACCCCCCTGAACACGCTGTTCCTGGAAACGCAGATGCGCACCGTCAACCTCGAACGGGGCAACCTGGCCGCCTTCGAGCCGGATAAGCTGAACAAGATGGTGGCGCGCGACGGGCGGCAAATCCGCAGCATGGTGCGCCTGATCGACGACATGCTCGACGTCTCGCGCATCACTAGCGGCAAGCTGTCGATCCGCCGCGAAGCCGTCGACCTGACCAGCCTGGTGCGCAGGGTGGCCGACGACCTGGGCCCATATGCGGCCGCCACGGGCAGCGTGCTGGAAGTGCTGGCCTTCGAACCGATCCAGGGTTTCTGGGATGCCTTCCGCATCGAGCAGATTGTTGTCAACCTGATCAGCAATGCCGTGCGCTACGGTCAGGGCCAGCCCGTGGAAATCAGCCTGGCGCACACGCAGAACAGCGCCGTCATCGAAGTGCGCGACCATGGCATCGGCATTAATGCACGCGACCAGGAACGCATCTTCGACGCCTTCGAGCGCGTCATGCACCAGGACCGCACGGGCGGCCTGGGCCTGGGCCTGTTCATCACCAAGCAGCTGGTCGATGCGCATCGCGGCGCCATCACCCTGCAAAGCCAGCCCGGCAATGGAGCCCTGTTCAGCGTCACCCTGCCGCTGGCCGGAAGCTAAGGCCGGCATGAGCAGCCCCCTTGCCCCCCGCAGCCAGGCCGGCACCAGCGGCGTGGCTTTTCTGCTGCAACTGGAACGCCGTCTGCGCCTGCTGCACGACACGGGCGAGATTCTCTGCGTGTCGGCGCAGCTGCTGGGACAGCGCCTGGGCGCCCAGCAAGTGGCCTGTTTCGATATCGACCAGACCCTGCAGTGCCCCACCCTGCAGCATGCGTGGAGCGACGGCCTGGCACCGGGCGCCGCCGGCGAATATTTCCTGGGCGATTATGCGGCCCGCTTGACCGATGCGCTAGCCGCCGGCCAGACGCTGGCCGTCAGCGATGTGGCGAGCGACCCGCGCACGGCCACGCCGGACGCGCTGGCCACGTTTGCGCGTTTGGGCATCCGTGCCTTCCTGAACATTCCGATTGCCAAGGATGGCCGGTTGGGCGCCCTGTTCGTCGTGCACAGCCGCGCGGCGCGCCTGTGGCACGCGGACGAGATCGACTTGGCTGTGCAAGTGTCGGAACGGGTCTGGTCGACCATCCTGCGAGCCCAAGCGGAATCACGCTTGCGCGCCCTCAGTGCCAACATGGAAACGCAAGTGGCCGAACGCACGCGCGAATTCGGCCGCACCTGGAACGTCAGCCCCGATTTGCTGGGCGTGCTCAACCTCGACGGCTATTTCGAGCACTCGAACCCCGCCTGGCAAGCCACCCTGGGCTGGTCGGCAGAGGAAATTCGCACGACAAAATTCCTGGAACTGATCCACCCGGAAGACTTGCTACGCACCCATGCAGCTTGGGAGGCTGCCAACCAAGGCCAGCCGGCGCTGCGTTTCGAAAATCGCTACCGCCACAAGCTGGGCGGCTGGCACTGGCTGTCCTGGGTCGCCGTGCCCGAGGGCGAGAAGGTGTATTGCAGCGCACGCGACATCACCGTGGAAAAGAAGCTGGAAGCGGACCTGGCCGCGCGCAACAGCGAGCGCGAGCGCCTGTGGCGCAGCGCGCAAGACCTGATGGTGGCCATCGATGCCGAGGGCTGCTTTGCCGCCGTCAATCCGGCCGCCAGCGCCATCCTGGGCTGGCTGCCCGAGGAAATGCTGGGCCGCAGCCTCTTCGACTTCGTGCTGCCCGAGGATGCCGTCGCCACGCGCCAGGCGCTGGCACAAGTGACGCACGAGGCCATGCCCAGCTTTGAAAACCGCTACCGGCACCGCGAGGGTGGCCACCGCTGGCTATCCTGGTCGGCGGCGCCCGAAGGCGACCTGATTTTTGCCACCGGGCGCCATGTCACGCTGGAAAAAGAGGCGCAAAGCACCTTGCGCAACATGCAGGAATCGCTGCGCCACAGCGAGATGGCCCTGTTGCAATCGCAAAAGCTGGAAGCGCTGGGCAAGCTGACGGGCGGCGTGGCCCATGATTTCAATAACGTCCTGCAAATTATCTCCGGCAATCTGCAATTGCTGCAGCTGACCCTGGACGACGACCCGCTGGCCGCCAAGCGCATCGCCAGCGCCTCGGCCGCCGTGGAACGGGGCGCCAAGCTGTCGGCCCAGCTGCTGGCCTTTGCGCGGCGTCAACCATTGAAACCGCTGGTGACGGACCTGGCGCACCTGCTGCGCTCAACGGAAGAGCTGCTGCGGCGCGCCACGGGCGAAAGCATCGAGACGCGTTTGCTGCTGGCCGACGACTGCTGGCGCGCCCTGGTCGACCCGCACCAGCTGGAAAACGTCATCCTCAACCTGGCCATCAACGCGCGCGACGCCATGGCTGGCCAGGGCCAGCTGACCATTGAACTGAGCAACAGCGTGCTGGGCAGCGACTATGCGGCGCACCATGCGGACGTGACGCCCGGCGACTATGTGCAACTGGCCGTCTCCGACACGGGCACGGGCATTCCCGCGGAACTGCTGGACAAGATTTTCGAACCGTTCTTCACGACGAAGAAGGAAGGCGAAGGCACGGGCCTGGGCCTGTCCATGGCGTACGGCTTCCTGCGCCAGAGCGGCGGCCACCTGACGGTGGACAGCCTGCCCGGCCATGGCAGCACTTTCCGCATCTACCTGCCGCGCTCGCTCGAAGCGGAAACGGAACTGCCGCTGCAGTTGAGCGGCCCCGTGCTGGGCGGCAAGGAAACCATCCTCGTCGTGGAAGACGACGTGCAGGTGCAAACGACGGTGGTGGACATGCTGCGCGGCCTCGGCTATGACGTGCTGCGCGCCAGCGATGGCGAAAGCGCGCTGGCCATCATCGGCAGCGGCGTCCCCATCGACCTGCTGTTTACGGATGTGGTGATGCCAGGCAAGGTCGCCAGCACGGCACTGGCGCGCCAGGCCCGCATGCTGCTGCCGCAGCTGGCCGTGTTGTTTACCTCGGGCTACACGCAAGACGCCATCATGCAGGGCGGCCGATTGGAGCCGGGCGTCGAGTTGTTGAGCAAGCCGTACCGGCGAGAAGACCTGGCACGGCGCATCCGCCACTTGCTGGCCAACGGGCGCCACGTGACGGCGCTGCACCAGTACCGCGCGCAGCTGGCGCCGCAGCCGCCCGCGCCGGCGCGGCCCGGGATGCGTCCGGGGATGCGTCACATCTTGTTGGTGGAAGACAATGCCGACGCGCGCGCCATGACGAGCGAACTGCTGACCATGCTGGGACACACGGTGCTGGCCGTGGGCACAGCCGAGGAAGCCTTGCCGCTGCTGGACACGCCGGGACTGGAACTGCTGCTGACCGATATCAGCCTGCCGTCCATGTCAGGCGTCGAGCTGGCCGAACTGGTGGCACGCGAGCAGCCACAGCTGGAAGTGGTATTTTCCACCGGCCATGCACCGGCCAATTCCGGTGTGCTGGACCCGGCCGCGCGCTTCCTTGTCAAGCCATTTACCGTCGAGCAATTGCAGCAAGCCTTGTTGCCGCCAACTTAGTAAACGTCAAGCCGGCGCGCCTTCAGTGCGTTGGCCAGCTCTTCCAGGCCAAACGGTTTGCGCAGGAAGCGCGCGCTGGCGTCCTGCATCAGACTGGCGCCCCAGTCGTGCCCGGAAGCAAACACCACCTCCAGCTGCGGCCAGTGCGCGCGCGCATGGCGCGCCAGTTCCAGGCCGGACATGGTGGGCAGGCTGATGTCCGTCACCAGTATGTCCAGACCCGGCATGGCCAGCAAGGGCAAGGCTGCCTCGGCGCTGGCCACGCCATGCACGGTATGGCCCAGCATATTCAGCATTTCCGTCGTCATTTCCCGCGCATCGTCATTGTCTTCCACCAGCAGGATGCGCCGCCCCGACGGGTCGGGCGCGCCCACCAGGCGGCGGTCGGCCAGCAGGTGGCGAATGCGCCGCGCCAGGTCTTCGCGCTGGTAGGGCTTGCTCAACAGCTCCACGCCCGGGTCCAGGCGCCCGCCCTGCATGATGGCATTGTGCGTATAGCCCGAGGTAAACAACACGGCCAGCTCCGGCAGCAGCAGCCGGGCCTGCTGCGCCAGCTCCTTGCTGCTGACGGGACCCGGCATGACCACGTCCGTAAACAGCAGATCGATGGCCACGCCCGTGCCCAGCAGGGCCAGCGCCGAGGCACCATCGTCCGCATGCAGCACGTCGTAGCCCAGGCCGCGCAACATATCGACCACCGTGTGCTGAACAGGAGCATCATCTTCCACCACGAGGATGGTTTCGCCGCCGCCCAGCACGGGGCCCGTCAGGCCCGGCGGTGGCTCGGCCAGCTTTTCCAGCGAGCGCGGCAAATAAATCTTGAAAGTCGTGCCGGCGCCCGGCGCACTGTGCACCTTGATGTGGCCCGCGCTCTGGCGGATGAAGCCGTAGGCCATGGACAGGCCCAGGCCAGTTCCCTCGCCTTCGCGCTTGGTGGTGAAGAACGGCTCGAATATCTGGTCGATCACGTCGCGCTCCATGCCATGGCCCGTGTCGGTGATGGTCAGCAACACATACTGCCCCTCCAGCACATCGGCATGCAGACTGGCGTAGGCGGCATCGAGCGTGACGTTGCTCAAGGTAAAAGTGAGGCGCCCGCCCTTGTCCATTGCGTCGCGCGCGTTGATGGCCATGTTCAGCAACACGTTTTCCATCTGGTTCGGGTCGACCAGGGTATGCCACAAGCCGTCGCTGATGAAGGTTTCCTCGGAAATAGCTTCGCCCAGGGCGCGGCGGATCAGCTCATGCATGCGGCGTAGCAAACGCCCCAGGTCCGTCACCAGCGGCCTCAAAGGTTGACGCCGCGCAAAGGCCAGCAGTTGCGACGACAGCTTGGCGCCCCGCTCGACAGCCGAAGCTGCCGAAGCGAGACGCCTGGCCGCCTGTGGATTGTCGGCCACCGTCAACTTCAACAACTGCAAATTGCCCGAGATAATTTGCAGGACGTTATTGAAATCATGGGCCACGCCGCCCGTCAGCTTGCCGATCGATTCCAGCTTTTGCGCCTGCAATAAAGCTTGCTCGCTGCGTACCAGCGCCAGCCGCGCCTCTTTTTCATCCGTGACGTCGCGGCCGATGGCGTGGATCAGCTTTTGCGCCGGCACGGCCGTCCAGGAAATCCAGCGGTAGCCGCCATCGCGGCGCCGGTAGCGGTTTTCCATGCGCAAGGTAGGCGCGCCGTGGGCCAGGCGCGACAAGTCCTTCAGGGCCGCCATGCGGTCGTCGGGATGCACAAGGCTGATGAAATCCATACCCAGCGACTCGATTTCTGGCCGGCCCAGGATCTTGCTCCAGGCGGGATTGACGGCGATGATCATGCCAGCCAGGTCCGCCACCAGCATGATGTCGGTCGACAGCCGCCACATGCGGTCGCGGTCAGCTGTGCGGTTGGCCATTTCCACTTCCAGCGAGGAATTCAGGTAGGCCATCTTTTCCAGCACGTTCTTCTGCTCCTGCACGTCCGTATTCGTGCCTACCCAGCGCAGCACCTTGCCTGCCTCGTCGAACAGGGGCAAGGCGCGCGCCAGGAACCAGCGGTAAGCGCCGTCACTGGCGCGGCGCATGCGGAACTCGTATTCGTAGGCGCTGGCCGTGGCGACGGCCCGTTCCCAGCTTTTCTGCGTGGCTTGCACGTCGTCCGGATGCACGCAATGGCGAAAACCGCTGGACACCAGGGACTTCATCGATTGCCCCGTGTATTCGCACACCTGTTCGTTGACCCAGTAGGTGGCGCCGCTGCCATGCGCCAGCCAGGCCTGGTTGGGCATGGTCGAGGCCAGCGAACGGAACTGCGCTTCGCTGTCGAGCAAGGCATTGCGCGCCTGCCAGTGCTCGTCGATATCCTCGCACGAGCCATACCATTTTACGGGCTGGCCGCGCTCGTCTTGCCGGCAATACGCGCGCGAATGTACCCAGCGGTACAGGCCGTTCTGACGGCGCACGCGCATTTCCGCATCGAAAGGCTGACCGCTACCGACGGATTCGCTCCAGGCCGCTAAGGAATGGGGCACGTCGTCGGGGTGGATGGCTTCCAGCCAACTGGTACCCAGGCCGCTGCCTCCCGTCCATTCGCGCCAGCGCTGCGCCACGTAATCGAGCTGGCCGTCGACGTCGGCCGTCCACAGCACTTGCGTGTTGAGTTCGATGGCGTAATGAAAGTGTTCGCGGCTGTCGTGCAGGGCTTTTTCCAGCAGGCCCCGCTCGATGACATGCGCGGCCACGCGCGCGGCCAGCGCCAGCAGTTCGATCTCCGGTTGCGTAGGATGGCATGGCGCCTGGAAAAACAGGCCCAGCACGCCCAGGATATGCCCCTTGGCGCCAAAGACGGGAGCCACCCAGCAGGCGCGGTAGCCTTGCAGCAGGGCTTCCTTGCGTCCCGCGCTCCAGTGTATGTCGCGCGTGATGTCGCCGCAATACACGGGCGCGCCGGAAAAGGCGGCCGTGCCGAACGGCGATGGCTGGTCGCCGCCGTGGCGCAAGGCCAGGCACAGGTCTTGTGGCAGGCTGGGCGCGGACAAGCCGCAAAAACGGTCGGTCTCGTCAATCAGCACCAGGCAGGCATGCGCGCCGCCCTCGGCCAGGTCTTGCAGCGCCAGCAACAAATGCTCTAATGCATGGGCCAGGTCGGCGCCTGCCGCGATGCTGCCCAGCGCACTATGCTCGGCGTCCAGCAATGAAAGAATGTTGTTTGCGTGCACCGTGTCGATAAGGGGAAAACTGATGCCCGAAATATACCATGGGGCAACCCTCTTCTAGGGGAAAACAGCGCACCGCTTGATCTCAGCGGCAACGCGGCGCTATGCTAAAGTATTGCTCTCTTCTCAAGCGAACCCCAGCATGCCTACCTCCTTGCCGTCCTCCCTGATCGCCACCGCCCTGCTCGCCTTCGTCAACGGCGCCGTTGCCGCCCCCATGAGCCTGGACGACTACCTGGCCCTGAACGGCCCTCCGCCCACCGCACAGATCGCGTACGGCACCGCGCCGTCGCAATACGCGCAGCTGTTCCGGCCCGAAGGCAGCGGACCGTTCCCGGTAGTCGTGCTGGTGCATGGTGGCTGCTGGACGGTGGCCTTTGGCGGCATCAAGCAGATGCGCAACGTGGCTGGCGCCCTGGTGGCACAAGGCATTGCCGTGTGGAATGTCGAGTACCGGCGGGTCGACGAGCCGGGCGGCGGCTATCCCGGTACGTATGAAGACATGCATGCGGCGCTCGACAGCCTGCGGCAGCACGCGCCCCAATACCAGCTCGACACCAGCCGCATCCTCGCCATGGGCCACTCCGCCGGTGGCCAGCTGGTGCAATGGATCGCCGGGCGAGAAAAACTGCCGAAGAGCAGCCCCTTGTACCGTGAGCAGTATTTGCCGATCAAGAATATCCTCAGCCTGGGCGGCCTGGCCGATCTGCGCCACGAAAAGGAGTTGATCAAGACCAGCTGCGAGCGCGACATCGCGCAACTGGCAGGCAGCGCCAGCACCGAGCGCCCCGACATCTACAGCGATACCAACGCGGCCGACCTGCTCCCCAACGGCAGCCGCAGCGTGCTGGCCACGGGAGAACTGGACACCATCTCCCCGCCCCGCGTCGCGCACGACTATGCGGCCAGGGCGCTCAAAGCCGGCGACCATGCGGAAGTGCTGATTTTGCCCGGCGCCAGCCACTACGACGAGATTGCGGCCACGTCGAATGCTTGGCGGATGATATTGCCGGTGGTTCGGAAGATGCTGGGGATGGAGAGCTAAAAGGTGCAATAGAGAGGCAGCGTCTGCCTCGGACTTCATCCGGTATGGGTTGGCGTATTGGTTACATTACTTCCTCATGAGATAAACCCTACTTCCGGGCGCAAGCAGACGTTCCTCAACCGCAAACTGGCAACGATAGCAAGAACACCCCCGCGCCTCAAACTAAGGCTCCCCGGGCCAAGCGAGCCTGAAAAATGGCCAGGGCAAGGCGCGCGGGCGAAGACAGTACGCATGTACGGCAAGCCCAAGCAACGCGGCCATGGACATTTTCTCAGGCCCGCGACTCAGGCCCGCTGTTCTTTATTGAACACGCGCCAGGTACTGTGCCAGCTGGCCGAACGTCGCCTTGAACCCCTGCTTCATCGACTCAAACCCCTGCTTGAAAGTCTCATGCTGCGCATCCGTCGCCTTGTGCGGCGTGGAGCGCAAGGTCATCGTCGTCTTGCCGTTTTCCTCGGTGAGGGTCATGGTATTGAACGATTCGAGCGGCCAGGTGGCGCTGACGGGGTGCTGCACGGGGTTGCCCTGTTTGTCGGCGAATGACAGGATGGAGACGATCTTTTCCGGCGCTTCGATCTGCTGGTAGGTGAACTTGCCCCACATCTCGTAGCCATTGTCGGCGCGCATGCCGTAGTGGAAGATGCCGTCCGGTTGCAAGTCCAGCGCCAACACGCTCAATTCAAAGCCGACAGGCCCCCACCACTGGGCCAGGCGCTCCGGCTCCACCCACGATTGGAACACCAGTTCGCGCGGCGCGTCGAAGGTTTGCGTGATGACAAAGTCGCTGCTGTCGCGGTGCTGTCCTTCCTGCTTCTGTTCTGCGGTGGCCATGCTCTCTCCTGCGTTGGTGGACTGGTCGTTAATGTAACAGCGGCGCCGATATCTGGTCAAATTGCAGCGGCAACTGGCGGCAGCCCCAATTTGCTCCTTTGAGCCTATTTCGCCTTCCCCGCCGCCACCAGGTCCAGAATATGCTTGGGCACGGCCGCATAGTGCTTGAATTCCATCGTATAGGTGGCCCTGCCCTGGGTCAGCGAACGCAGGGTGGTGGAATAGCCGAACATTTCGGCCAGCGGCACCAGGGCCTTGACGATGCGCCCCGCGCCGCCGGGGATGTCGTCAATGCCCTGCACCATGCCGCGCCGCGCCGTCAGGTCGCCCATGACGTTGCCCATGAACTCTTCCGGTGTTTCCGCCTCCACCTGCATCATCGGTTCGAGCAGCACCGGATGCGCCTTGCGCATGCCATCCTTGAAGGCGATGGAACCGGCCATGCGAAACGCGTTTTCATTCGAATCGACGTCGTGGTAAGAACCAAACGTCAGGGTGGCCTTCACGTCCACCACCGGGTAGCCGGCCAGCACGCCAGCCTTCAAGGTTTCGACGATGCCCTTGTCGACGGCGGGGATGAATTCGCGCGGCACCACGCCGCCCTTGACGGCGTCGACGAACTGGTAGCCCGTGCCTGGTGGCAAGGGTTCCAGTTTCAACACCACGTGGCCGTACTGGCCCCGTCCGCCCGACTGCTTAACGAACTTGCCCTCGATATCTTCCACCGTGCGCGTGATGGTTTCGCGGTACGCCACTTGCGGCTTGCCCACGTTCGCTTCCACGCCAAATTCACGTCGCATGCGGTCGACTAAGATTTCCAGGTGCAATTCACCCATGCCCGACATGATGGTCTGGCCAGATTCCTCGTCCGTGTGTACCTTGAACGACGGGTCTTCCTGCGCCAGGCGGTTCAGGGCGATACCCATCTTTTCCTGGTCGGGCTTGGTCTTCGGTTCGACCGCCTGGGAAATCACGGGTTCCGGGAAAATCATCTTTTCCAGCACGATGATGTGGTCGATGGCGCACAGGGTGTCGCCCGTGGTCACGGCTTTCAGGCCCACGGCGGCGGCGATGTCGCCCGCATACACTTCCTTGATTTCCTTGCGTTCGTTGGCATGCATCTGCAGGATGCGCCCCAGCCGTTCGCGCGCACTCTTGGTGGGGTTGTAGACCATGTCGCCCGAGTTCACCACGCCCGAATACACGCGAAAGAAGGTCAGCTGCCCCACGAACGGGTCCGTCATGATCTTGAAGGCCAGCGCGGCAAAGTGCTCCTCGTCCGTGGGGTGGCGCTCTACCTCGTTGTCATGCTCGTCGTGGCCCATGATGGGCGGCACTTCCATGGGCGACGGCAAGTACTCGATGACGGCGTCCAGCATCGCCTGCACGCCCTTGTTCTTGAAGGCGCTGCCGCACAGCATGGGCACGATTTCATTGCGGATGGTGCGCGCGCGCAAGGCCTGCTTGAGTTCCGCTTCCGTGAACGTGTCGCCATTCAGGTAGCGTTCCGTCATGTCGAGGCTGGCTTCGGCAGCGTGCTCGACCATGTGCTCATGCCACTGCTGCGCCTGTTCCAGCAGTTCGGCGGGAATCTCGCCATAACTGAACTGCACGCCCTGGCTGGCGTCGTCCCAGGTGATGGCGCGCATTTTCAGCAAGTCGATGACGCCCGTAAAATGCTCTTCGGCGCCGATGGGCAGTTGGATGGGCACGGCCACGCCTTTCAGGCGGGCGGCGATCTGCTTGCGCACGCGCAAGAAATCCGCACCCACCCGGTCCATCTTGTTGATGAAGGCGATGCGCGGCACGTGGTATTTGTTGGCCTGGCGCCAGACGGTCTCGGACTGAGGCTGCACGCCGCCGACGGCATCGTAGACCATGACGGCGCCGTCGAGCACGCGCATCGAGCGCTCCACTTCAATCGTGAAATCCACGTGCCCGGGCGTGTCGATGATGTTGATGCGGTGTTCCGGAAAGTTGCCGGCCATGCCTTTCCAGAAGGCCGTGGTGGCGGCCGAGGTGATGGTGATGCCCCGTTCCTGCTCCTGCTCCATCCAGTCCATGGTGGCGGCGCCATTGTGCACCTCGCCGATCTTGTGATTGACCCCCGTATAAAACAGGATGCGCTCGGTAGTGGTGGTCTTGCCGGCGTCGATATGGGCGCTGATGCCGATGTTGCGGTAGCGCTCGATAGGTGTTTTGCGGGTCATCACAATCTCCACGGCTAGCCCCGGCACCCGGTTTTTCAGTGTAGCAGACATCGAATTGACGGGCGACCAGTGAGCAGTTTTTACCGTGCGCGCAACACTAATATTAACGCGCACGCGCGTAGCACAGGACAAACAAGAGTTTCGGCTATACTTTCAACTCTGTTAATCCAACAAAGATGAATCAGACTCAAGACGCACGGTAATGTATCGTGCAAGGCGACGCCGCCGGCATGCCTGCCCAGGTGTGCACCGAATGACATGCCCCACTCAGCCTATGACTATCCAACTAAGAAAAATAATCCTCTCCTCCCTGCTGGCGTCCCCGGCGCTGGCCATGGCCGGCGAACTGGAACAACAAATGCAGCGTTGCGCCGTGCTTGGCGATGCCAGCGCCCGCCTGGGCTGCTTCGATACCCTGGCCAAAGCGGCGGAAAAGGCCACCATCGCCGCCGGCGGTGATCCCGCCACCGCGGCCGTCACCCTGGCAGCGGCCGCCGAGGGCGCTCCCCTCACCCCCGTCAGTCCGCCTGGCGTGGCCACGCCCGACGCCGTCAACGCCGCCATTCCCGCCATTGCGCAAGCTGGCGCGGCGCCACCGGAAGCGCCGATTTCGCGCACGCAGCAATCCTGGGAACTCAACGATGCCTCGAAGCGCGGCCTGTTCAACTTCCGCCCGCACCGCGATACCTATCTGCTGCTGGCCAATTACAGCGACGCGTCCAACGACGAACCATTCCAGGATTTCACGCCAGGCGGCATCAAGAGCCAGCATGTGGAATTGACCTTCCAGCTGAGCTTCAAAATGAAGTTGCTGGAAGACATAGCCGGCACACCCATCGACATGTGGTTCGGCTACACGCAGCAAAGTTTCTGGCAAGCATATAACCGCAAGGCATCGAGCCCGTTCCGCGAGACCAACTATCAGCCGGAACTGATGCTGGTCTTACCGATCAACAAGAATTTCGCGGGCGTCGAATTCAATTACCTGAACTTCGGCCTGGTACACCAGTCGAACGGCCAGACGTCGACCCTGTCGCGCAGCTGGAACCGCGTGTATGCCGAACTGGGCGTGGAAAAAGACAACTTGGCCGTGACGACGCGCGTCTGGCACCGCCTCGACAATGGCAAGACCGACAATGACAATATCGACATCACCGATTACATGGGGCATGGCGACTTGCGCGTCAGCTACCGCAACAAGGGCCATGAATACGCCGTGACGGCGCGCCGCAATTTCAGCAAGAAGCATGGCTCCATGCAGGCAAGCTGGGCTTTCCCATTGAAGGCCAACTTGAAAGGCTATCTGCAACTGTTCTCCGGCTATGGCCAGAGCTTGATCGACTACAACTATTCGCAGAAATCGATCGGCGCCGGTTTCATGGTCGACCTGTAAGCAACACAGTGACAGAAATGAAAATGGCGCCAAGAGCGCCATTTTTTATTGCAGAAAAGAAAATCTCAACGCCGGCCACCGCCCAGCACGCGCGCCGGCAGCATGACGATGGCGCGCAGCAATTCGAACACGCCTTCCACGCCAATGCCGATCAAGCGCAATGGCAGCAACAGCAGCCAGGCCAGCGGATATAGCACGAGTGCCAGCAAGGCCAGCGGCCAGCACACCAGCAAGAGCAGCAGCCACAGCACAAATCCCAGCATCACGTTCCCCTCGAATGAAATGTGCGGAGCAAGCCGTGCTTGCCCCGCTACCGTGACAGCACTATATAAAAGCGCTACCGGGGCGGCAACGGCCATGCGATGAACTGCACAATACAGGGATAAACGGAGTAAAAACGGGGATGAACGGTCGCTGGCGAGCGGCTTACTAGGCTTACTAGGCTTACTGGCCGACGCAAATCACTTTCGTGATGTACTCATGCGCGTTCGGCTTCTTGTTGGTGGCCCATTTGATGGCCTGGTTGGCATCTTCGATGGTCAGGATGCTGGCCTTTTCCTTCGACTTGATGAAGGACACGCCTTCAAACGCGCCTTCCTTGCTGCGCATTACCTTGGCAAACACGGGCGGCCTGGTCTCGCCATCGCTGATTTTGTTCTGTTGCACGAGGTAACGCTGATTGATCTGTTCCATGATAATAAAGCTGTTCAGTGGTAAAGGACGAAATATACCCTGAATGGACAAACGCCGCAGGACGAAATCGCTGCGGCGTTGCCTTTCAATTAATGATAATCAGGCTGAGGTTCAGGCGTACACGGCGTTCTGCACGACGGGCTGAAGACTCACGTCATAAATCACTTGCGCGCGGATCGACGCTTCCAGCGAGGGAATCGAGCCGCCAGCGCGGTACTGGAAGCTCACTTGCAGCACGTCGCCCGCCTTCACGGCCACCGGTGTTGCCAACGGCAAACACATGTAGTGATTCAACCAGTCGATGGTGCTCGAGCGCTCGGGCACCACGGCCAGGATGTTCTTGGTGACGAAACGCAAGGCGTTCAGGGTGCCGCTGCGCTCGACGACAAACTTGCCGTCAAAGCCGAACACGCTGTCCGTCGGCTGGCTGAAGTCGATGATGCTGTAGACGGACGGCGGCGCCAGCTCCTGCACGCCCGGGTGGATGGCCGTGGTTTCCTGGAATTGCACGATGGGCGCATAAAAACCCTCGAAATCGTATTCCTGCTGCATCGGCTGCACGGCCATGATGACGGCTTCGGGCAGGAAAATGGGCAGCGCGCCGCCAAAACGGGCCAGGTAGCGACGCTTGAACGATTCGATCACTTCCACCTGCTTTTCGCGCAACATGCCGACATGGATCATTTCGCAAATGACCACATCGACGGGCTCCGGCGGCAGGTATTCGAAGGCGTCCGCGTGAACGACTTCGACTTTTTCACCGTTGGGATTAAGCGCCAGCATCTTGCGCGCTTCCTTGACCATGTCCGGGTTGAACTCCACGCACCACACCTTGTCGGCGCGCGCGGCCGCAAACCACGACAGCACGCCCGTGCCGCCACCCAGTTCCAGCACCTTCATGCCGGGTTTCACCGCGTAATCGATCGCCGACTTGAACCCGTGCATGCGGTTCTGGTCCATCAACATATTGTGGTGGTAATGGACGGGGATAAATTGCCCCAGGTAACAACTCTCGATTTCTCGTTCATTCAGCATGTCTGTCCTCTTGGAGTCTGGCTCCGATGGCCGATCGGTTTTGTCATTCCAGAAAGCAGTGATGTCGCACGGGCTGCGCGCGGGGCGGCGACAGTACAGCCGGCGCTTGACGGTGGTTTGATTGCCCATGCGAAAGATCTCCTGATTAATGCGACACGATCATTATCGTTAATCACGAGGGAGAACAAAGGGCTGAGGTGAGAGGCAATTCCATGCCAGTTTCAGCGCTGGCATGGAAAGTATTGAAATTAAAACATTACTTGAAAACATTACTTGCGGGCGGCACGCGCCTTCTGGGCAGTGTCGATGATGGCCGCCACGCCCGGCTTGTCGCCGGCTTGCGCGAACTGCACGGCCGTCCAGCCATGGTCGCTTTTCAGGCTGGCGTCTGCCCCCCAGGACAGCAGCAGCTTGACGGCGCCTTCCTGCCCTTCGCGGGCGGCAAACATCAGCGGCGTGACGTTGGCGGGCGCGCGCGCATCGACCACGGCATCGCGGTCGAGAAAAATCTTCATGATAGGCAAGTCGCCCGCCGAGGCCGCATAGTGCAGCGCCGTCCAGCCGCTCTGGTTGACCTTGGCGCCCTTGGCCAGCAAGGCTTCCACGGCATCCTGCTTGTGCTTGTAGGCCGCCATCATCAATGCCGTGTTGCCATTGGCAGAGCGCGCTTCGATATCGATGCCGGGCGCGTCGAGCAGCAGCTTGAACACTTTGTCCGCATCGTCGCGCAGGGCCAGCACGAGGGGAATATCGCCCCGCTGCGCGTCAGCCTGGTTCGGATTCATGCCGTCAGCCAGCATGCTGCGCACGCCGCTGGCGTTGTTGACGGACACGGCGCGGAAGAAGGCATCCGGTTCCGGCGCCGCGTGGCTGGCGGCGGCACAGCACAGCAGCATCACCAGGGCGAGTTTTTTCATCATGTCTGACCTTAAGAAGTTATGGCAACTGATTGAATAATTTGAAGAAATTGTCCGTCGTCTGACGCGCCACCTGGGCTAAAGGAATGCCTTTCAGGGCCGACAGGTATTCCGCCACGTGGGCCACGTAGCCGGGCTCGTTCATGCGGCCGCGGAAGGGTACGGGCGCCAGGTAGGGCGAATCCGTCTCGATCAGGATGCGCTCGAGCGGCACTTCCAGCGCCACGGCTTGCAAGTCTTTCGCGCTCTTGAACGTGACGATGCCGGAAAACGAAATATAGAAACCCATGGCTATGGCGGCGCGCGCCACTTCGAGCGATTCCGTAAAGCAATGCATGACGCCGGCCACGCCGCCGTCCGCCACGCCGGCGCCCTCTTCGCGCATGATGCGGATGGTGTCTACACTGGCTGCCCGTGTGTGAATAATCAAAGGCTTACGGGTGATTCTTGATGCTTTGATGTGGGTCCTGAAACGCTCGCGCTGCCACTCCAGGTCGCCCGTCAGGCGGAAATAGTCGAGGCCCGTCTCGCCGATGGCGATGATCTTCGGGTGGTCGGCCAAGCGCACCAGGTCTTCCACGGACGGTTCAGGCGTGTCCTCGTAATCGGGATGCACGCCGACGGAAGCAAAAATATGCGGATACTGCTCGGCCAGGGCCAGCACCTGGGGGAAGTCCGGCAAGTCGACGGACACGCACAGGGCGTGCGTCACCTTGTTCTCGGCCATCTTGGCGAGGATCTCGGGCATGCGAGCAGCCAGCTCGGGGAAATTGATATGGCAATGGGAATCGATATACATAAGGCGAGATTGTACCGGAGGGAGCAAAAACTGGCAGGGGAAGCGCCGGGCGCCCCCCTGCTGCCTCGGTACGGATGCTTGCAGCCGATTACAGCTGCGAGGCCGGGTGGTCGGCGAGCGGAACGAAGTGGCCGGTCGACTCGTCGAGCGCGTCGAGGGAGCCGTTCTCGATGTCATACACCCAGCCATGCAGGGTCAGCCGGTTTTGCGCCATGGCCAGCGCCACCGACGGATGGGTGCGCAAGTTATTGAGTTGCGCCACCACGTTGGCGCGCACCATGCCGTCGATGCGCGACTGTTCCGTCGGATGCTCGACCGACTCGTTGATCATGCGCGCCGCATCGGCATGGTGCAGCCAACTGCGCACGGCCGGCATGTGATCCAGGCAGGCGCAGGTGGCAATCGCCTTCATCGCACCGCAATCGGAATGGCCGCAAATGACGATGTCGCTCACGTTCAAGGCGGACACGGCAAATTCGACCGTGGCACTCACGCCGCCCGGTTCGGGACCATACGAAGGCACGATATTGCCCGCGTTGCGAATCACGAAGAGCTCGCCTGGTTCGCGCTGCGTCACCAGTTCCGGCACCATGCGGCTGTCCGAACAGGAAATGAACAGGGCCTTGGGGGTTTGTCCCGTGGCCAAGGTCTTGAACAACTCGCGGCGGGCGGGAAAAACCTCTTTTTGGAAGCGTAGAAATCCAGCAATAATATCGCGCATAAATAAATAGAATGGTTAGCTGAGCCGATATTATCGCTGATCTGGCGCCTGTCGTGCCTATTGCCCTCCTTGTCCAGCACCGTGCAGCCTTCGTCGCGCAGGGTTTGCAGCAGCGCATCGAGGTCATCGACCCGGTAATTGATCATGAAGGCAGCCTTGCCGGGCGCGAATTGCTCGCTGTCCCGTGCCTTGACTGTAACACCGGGGGCCAAGCGTGGCAAACGGCCATGGCGCGCTAGGCATAAATATTATCAAGATGTATAGTGGAGCGCCGGTGTGCAGCCATGGGGTTGCGCACGGAAACGTGGAGAGTGTTCATGCTGAAAATTGCCGGCCCTTTGATACTGCTGGCCTGCCTGGCCCTGGCAGCGCCTGCGCAGGCGCAAGTACAGGTGCAGAACAAGCGCGACGCGCCCAAGGCCATCCCCGAGGCGGGCCTGTGCGCGCCCGTGTGCGCATCGGCACGCCAGGATTGCCGTGCGCAAGTGCAAAGCGCCACGGAAGACGACACCAGCCCCATCTTGTCGATGAAGCCCAGCAGCAATCCCTACGTTGCCGCAAGCCGGGAAACGGGGGCCCAGTCGCAGCAGCTGCAACCGACGCAAGCCCAGGCCTTCCGCGCCCGGCGCGCCGAACGCCAGCAAGCTTGCGAGGTGCACTACCGCAGTTGCACGCGCGCCTGCGGCTAAGAAGGCCTGTCAACACTGGCTGCGCAAGAAATTATCTGGATTAACTTTGCAAGGCAAGTGATTGATTTTATTGGCAACTAGAAGAGTAATCGAGCAGCATGTCTTCCAGGAACAGCTTGGGCGACAAGGGGTGCTCGGCAATTGCCCGGCGCTCGTTGGCGGCCCTGATGGCGGCCATCAGGCGGCTGATGTTGATGCGTCCGGCCAGTGCTTCCAGCTCGCGCCGATGGCGCGGGTAGTAGCGGATGGTGCCCGACAATTTAACGGAAAACACGTCGTACAGCCAGCGCTGCAGTGATGCCACCAGCGGCGCCAGCGGCGCCTTCTGCAATTTATCCGCCGCCTTCAGGGCCGCTTCCACGCCAGGGTTGGCCAGCACCTGCAGCAATTGTTCCGTTTCTTCGCGGCCGCCCGACTCGGACTGGGCCAGCGCAGCCAGCGGTGCGCCGCCCTGCTCGCGCAGCCAGCTGTCCGCATCGTTCAAGCCTTGCGCCTTGAGCCAGGTCAACGCCTGCTCGTGGCTGGGCATGGGCAAGGCGAACTTGCGGCAACGGGACAATATCGTCGGCAGCAATCGGTCCAGGCTGTTCGATGCCAGCAGGAACACCGTGCCCGGCGGCGGCTCTTCCAGGGTTTTCAGCAGAGCGTTCGAGGCGGGCGTGTTGAGTGCTTCGGCCGGGTACAGCACCACCACGCGCAAGCCTTGCCGGTGCGTGGAAATGTTCATGAAGTCGGCCAGGTTGCGGATTTGTTCGATCTTGATGTCTTTCGACGGCGTCTTGGTCTTGGCGCTTTTCTTCGTGCCGTCACCCTCTTCGCCATCGTCGACCACCTCGTCTTCCAGCGCTTCCGGACGGACCCTGCGGTAATCGGGATGGTTGCCCTGGCTAAACCAGCCGCACGAGGCGCACGTGCCGCAGGCATGGCCGTCGGCGCGCACGTCTTCGCACAGCAAGGCCTGCGCGAAATGCTCGATGAAGTCGGCCTTGCCGATGCCCTGCGCGCCATGGAACAGGATGGCGTGCGGCATGCGCGGACGCAAGGCTTGCAATTGCTGCCAGGCGTCCTGTTGCCAAGGATAGAGAGGACTGTTCATTTTATTCCTTGTAAATCAGTGGCTTGCGGCGCTTTTCTCAAGCAATACATCAAGTATTTGCGCCAGCTGTACCTGAATATCGGCAATGCTTTGCGTGGAATCGATGATGCGGAAGCGTTCAGGGAACTGCGCCGCGCGGCGCAGATACTCGTTGCGCGTGGCGGCAAAGAAGTCCGCTTGCTCCTGCTCGAACTTGTCGAGCGCGCGCGTGGCGTCCAGGCGGGCGCGGGCCACGGCCAGCGGCACGTCGAACAGCAACGTCAGGTCCGGCTGCAGATGCGGGTGCACCCACGCTTCCAGCGCTTCCATCTTGCGCAAATCCATGCCCCGTCCGCCGCCCTGGTAGGCGAAGCTGGCATCGGTAAAACGGTCGGAAATGACCCACTCTTCCCGCTCCAGGGCGGGCGCGATGACTTGCGCGATGTGCTCGCGGCGGCTGGCGAACATCAGCAAGGCTTCCGTTTCCAGGTGCATTTTTTCATGCAGCAGTAGTTCGCGCAGCTTTTCGCCCAGGCTGGTGCCGCCCGGTTCGCGCGACGACACGAGGGTCACGCCCCGCTGCTGCAGGTAGTCGGTGACAAAGCCGATATGCGTCGACTTGCCCGCGCCATCGATGCCTTCGAAGGTGATGAAGCGGGGTTGATAGTGTTGTGTCATGAAACTCTTAATCTGGTGATGATGAATGCTGGCAAGAATGTTGGCAAAATTGCTGGCAAAAATGCTGGCAATTACCGCTGATACTGGTTCACGGCGCGGTTATGGTCGGGCAAGTTGGCCGAGAACTGGCTGGTGCCGTCGCCGCGCGCCACGAAATACAGCGCTTGCGTGCGGGCCGGCGCCAGCGCCGCCGTCAGCGATTGTGCGCCAGCCAGTGCGATCGGCGTGGGCGGCAAGCCGCCGCGCGTGTAGGTATTGTACGGGGTGTCCGCTTCCAGGTCGCGTTTGCGGATCTTGCCCTGGTAGTTGTCGCCCATGCCATAGATCACGGTCGGGTCCGTCTGCAGCAGCATGCCTGTTTTCAGGCGGTTGACGAAGACGCCGGCGATCATGGCACGCTCGGACTTTTGTCCCGTTTCCTTTTCCACGATGGAAGCCATGATCAACGCCTCGTACGGGTTTTTATATGGCAGGGCCGGATCGCGCTTGTCCCACGCTTCCGACAGGCGGCCTATCATGGCCGTGTGCGCCTGCTTGAAAATCTGCATTTCGCTGGCGCCCTTGGCGAACAGATAGGTATCCGGGAAGAACAGGCCTTCCGGATGCCCATACTCAGGGCTGATTTTCGCCATCAGTTCCTTGTCGGAGAAACCTGCCGTATCGTGCTTGAGACCAGCATGGTTGGCCATCGCCAGGCGCATCTGTTTGAAAGTCCAGCCTTCGATGATGGTCAAGGACTCTTGCGCGAATTCACCGCGTGTCAGTTGCGTGATCAAACGCTGTGGCGTGGTGCCCGGCTTCAACTCGTAAGAACCGGCCTTGATCTTCGAGGTCTTGCCTTCGATGCGCGCCAGCATGTTGAACAGGATGGGCACGATGGGCACGCCCGCATCCGCGATCTGCTGGCCGGCCGCATGCGCGCCACTACCGGGCGCGATCGTAAACGGAATCGCTTCGCCTTCCGTGGTGACGGGCTGCTGCGCCCAGTACACAAAAGTGCCACCGACGCCGATGGCGGCGATGACTGAGCTGACTACAAGTTTTTTAAAGAAAGCCATTGTTCCGATTCTTGTGATGCGGGCGCTGATGGCCAACGTCCGCTTGTTATGATCGTTCATTTGTGAAGAAAGTGCGCGCAAAGCGGCGCCAGCACTGACAATCTTGCCGCTGCCGACGCAATCGGCGCGACATCACTATAATGAACCCGTAATGATAATGCTTAATTGCTGATCTAATGGAAATTATGAATAACTGGAATCAATTTTTAACCGCACAAGGCGCTCGCCCCGTTGTCTCCGATGGCGCGCCTGACAGCACAGCCCCCATCGCCGCCGCCACTATCCACGATTTCGGCCAAGCCCTGACAGTGTCCCAGCTGCAAGAAGGTTTTGTCGCCGCCATCACGGACCAGGGCTTGATCGGCTTGAACGGCGACGAGGCTGCCAGTTTCCTGCATGGCCAGCTGACCAACGATGTGGAACACCTGAGCCAGGAGCAAGTGCGCCTGGCCGGCTACTGCACGCCGAAAGGCCGGCTGCTGGCCAGTTTCCTGATGTGGCGCAATGCCACCACCATTTATCTGCAATTGCCGCGTACCCTGCAGCCTGGCATCCAGAAGCGCCTGCAGATGTTCGTGCTGCGGGCCAAGGCCAAGCTGCACGATGCGTCCTTTGATGCAGCGAATCAGGTCATCCTGGGCCTCGGGGGACTAAGGGCCAGCGTGGCACTTTCCGCCTTGTTCCCTGTGCTGCCCGCCGTGCCGTTCAGCAAAGTCGAGCATGCGCTGGGCACCCTGTTGCGCGTGGCCGATGCCTTCGGCAGCGCCCGCTATGAATGGCTGACCTCCGCCGCCACGGCGCGCGACGTGTGGCCGCAACTGGCGCAACAGCTGACGAAAGGCGGCAATGATTGCTGGCGCCTGTCGGAAATCCATGCGGGCATCCCGCAGATCACGGCCGCCACGCAAGAGCAATTCGTGCCGCAAATGGTCAACTTTGAGCTGCTGGGCGGCGTCAATTTCAAGAAAGGCTGCTACCCGGGCCAGGAAATCGTCGCGCGCAGCCAGTACCTTGGCAAGCTCAAGCGCCGTACCACCCTCGTCAGCATCGCTGACGCCTCCGTCGTGGGCGGCGGCGAACTGTTTGCCGTCAGCGACCCGGACCAGCCTTGCGGCATGGTCGTCAACGCCGCGCCGAACGGCAGCGGTGGCATCGACGCCCTCGTTGAAATGAAGTTGGGGGCGATAGCAGAAGGTTCAAGCGCCGCCGGCGCCGTGCGCTACGGCTCGGCCCAGGGTGCCCACGTGCATTTCCTGCCCATGCCTTACGTGCTCGACGCACTCGATTTGTGAGAATGCCATGAAAGATGTATACATTTACTATCAGGTGAAGGAAGAGCACGCCCAGGCGCTGGAAGCGCGCGTGCGCGCCATGCAAGCGAAACTGGCGGCGGCCTCTGGCGTGGCGCCGCAACTGAAGCGCCGCCCGGAAGTGAAGGATGGCTTGCAGACGTGGATGGAAATCTATCCCGTCGTCGGTGAAGGCTTTGCCGAACTGCTGGACGCTGCCGCCGACGAGGCGGGCTTGCTGGCCCTGACGGCCGACGCGCGCCATACGGAAGTGTTCATGGATTTGCCTCCATGTGCCTGATCGTTTTTGCCTGGAAAGTCAATCCGCACATCCCGCTGATTGCCGCCGCCAACCGCGACGAATTCTATGAACGCGCCAGCGCCCCCGCCGGCGCCTGGCCAGAGCACCCGCAAGTATATGCGGGCCGCGACTTGCAGGCGGGCGGCAGCTGGATGGGCATCACCCAGGCCGGCAGCGGCAGCTCGCGCTTCGCCGCCATCACCAACTTCCGCAGCCCGCAAGACCGCAACCCGGACGCCCCTTCGCGCGGCGCCCTGGCGGCCGACTACCTGGCCGGCAATATGTCGCCGCAAGACTACATCGCGCAAATCCGCCCCGGATGCAAAGCCTACAACGGTTTTAATCTGGTGCTGGGCGACGCGCATACGCTGATCTGGTTTTCCAACCGGGGCGATGGCGATGCGCGCAATGGCCAGCCTCTGGAACCGGGCATCTACGGCTTGTCGAACGCCCTGCTGGACGCGCCGTGGCCGAAAGTCTTGAAGACCAAGGCCCAGTTCGCCAGCCTGCTGTGCCAGGGCGCACCGGACGACGCGTACTTCGACATGCTGGCCGACACCACGCGCGCACCCGACTTCCGCTTGCCCGACACGGGCGTGCCGCTCGACCTTGAGCGCGTGCTGTCCGCCGTCTGCATCGAAACGCCGGGCTACGGCACGCGCACTTCCACCGTCGTGAAACTGTTCCCGGACTCGCCCGGCGAACTGCATGAGCTGGTGATTCAGTAATTGCTAACGGAGCCGGCAACGCCCGGCTCCGTCCTGTTTTTCTCTCGCCTTTCCCTCCAGTTTTACTTCCATGCCCTGCCCCGATATCGTTCGCGCGAAAAAAGAAAGCGCTTGCGCAAGCGCTTTCTTTTGTTTACGATAGATTCAAACGCGGCGACACAGCCGCAACCAATCGCAGCACATAATAATAAAAAATCATCAGGAGACACCATGGCCACCATGGAAGATGTAGCGCGCGCGGCCGATGTATCGCTGTCGACCGTTTCGCACGTACTCAACGGCACCCGCAAGGTCAGCCCGAAAACCGTCGCCGCCGTCAACGCGGCCATGCAGCAGATCGGCTATGTGCCGAACATGCTGGCGCGCGCGCTGGCCGGCTCGTCGTCGGGCACCATCGGCGTGGCCATTTCAGCCTTCACCAATCATTACTTCAGCGAAACCGTGCGCGCCATCGAGGCGGCCTGCACGCGCCACGGCTTGATGATGCTGTTTTCCGATACACATGACGATCCCGCGCAAGAACTCAAAGTGGTGCAGAACTTGCACCAGCGCCGGGTCGACGGCATCGTGCTGGCGCCCTCGGGCGATCCGCACAACCGTGCCCTCGACTATTTGACCAGTAACAAGATCGCTTCCGTGTTGGTCGACCGCATGTCGCGGCAACCGTTCGACCAGGTGGGCGTGGAAAACATCGAGGCGACGGCGCAGCTGGTCAACCATTTGATCACCGCCCACGGCCACCGCCGCATCGGTTTCATCGCCGGCGCGCCCGGCCTGTCCACGACGGACGAGCGCATCGCAGGCTACCGCCTGGCCTTGCAGCGCGCCAATATCGTTTTTGACCCCGCACTGCTGCGCTCGGGTGACTCCCAGCTGGAACGCAGCGGCGCGGCCACGCGCGAACTGCTGGCGCTGGCGCCCGGGCAACGTCCGACGGCCATCGTGGCCGGCAATAACCTGATGACCATCGGCACCATGCACGCCTTGCGCGATGCCCACATTGCGGTACCGCAAGACGTGGCGCTGGCCGGCTTCGATGATTTCGACTGGGCCGACTATTTCAGCCCGCGCCTGACCGTGATGGCGCAGCCGCTCGAAGAGCTGGGTGCCATGGCTGTCGACCTGCTGATCGACCGCATCGCCAATCCGGGCCGCGCCCAGCATGTGCAGCGCTTGTCGCCGACCCTGCGCGTACGCAATTCCTGCGGCTGCCCCTGACCTTTTACTGTAAACAATATGCATCCAGCGATTTCCCTCGGTATCGATCTCGGTACCTCCGAACTGAAAACCGTGCTGATGGACAGCGCGGGCAAGGTGCGCGGCCAGGCTTCCGTGCGCCTGGACGTCAGCCGCCCGCAGCCGGGCTGGTCCGAACAAGCGCCGCAAGACTGGTGGGCCGCCTGCGTCAACGCGCTGGGCCAGCTGCGCGCCGGCTGGCCGCAGGACTACGCGCGGATCGCCTGCATCGGCCTGTCGGGCCAGATGCATGGCGCCGTGCTCCTCGACGCCAACGATACTGTGATCCGGCCCGCCATCCTGTGGAACGATGCACGCGCCGAAGCCGAAGCGGCCGCCCTGGCGCGCGATTATCCCGCGTATGCGGACGTGACGGGCAGCCTGCCCATGGCGGGATTGACGGCGCCGAAATTGCTGTGGCTGCAAGCCCACGAGCCCGAGGCGTTTGCGGCCATCGCCTGCCTGCTGTCGCCGAAAGACTATCTGCGCCTGCGCTTGACGGGGATCAAACTGACGGACATGTCCGACGCGGCCGGCACCCTGTGGCTGGACGAGGCCAAGCGCGCCTGGTTCGCCCCCATGCTGGCCGCCTGCGGCTTGACGTGGGAACAAATGCCGGCACTTGCCGAAGGCGATGCGGCCACGGGCACCGTGCAGGCCGCCATCGCCGACCAGCTGGGTTTGCCCATGGACGTGGTGGTGGCCGGCGGCGGCGGCGACAATCCCGTCTCGGCCGTGGGCATCGGCGCCGTCAACGGCGGCGACAGTTTTATTTCACTGGGCACCAGCGCCGCCATCGTTTCCGTCACCGAAGCGCCGCTGGGCAACCCGGCCGGTGGCGTGCACAGCTTTTGCCACGCCCTGCCCGGGCGCTGGTATGCGATGGGCGCGATTTTGTCGGGCGCCAGCTGTTTGCGCTGGGCGACGAGCGTGCTGGGCCAGCCCGACGAAGCCGCCCTGCTGGCATTGGTGGAAGCGGGCTTGCCGCTCGAAGCGCCAATTGCCCCCTCCGCGCCCCTCTTCCTGCCCTACCTGTCGGGCGAGCGCACGCCGCATAACGATCCGCAAGTGCGCGGCGCCTTCTTGCAACTGGGCCACGACAGCACGCCGGCGCAGCTCGGCTATGCCGTGCTCGAAGGCGTGGCCTTTGCCTTGCGCGACGCCATGGCGGCCGTCACCTCGACCGGAGCCGTCGTTCCCCACTGCATGCTGGTAGGCGGCGGCGCGCGCAGCCAGTACTGGGCGCAGCTGCTGGCCAATGTGCTGGGACGCGAAATGCGCACCCTGCACAACAGCGAGCTGTCGGCCAGCCTGGGCGCGGCCAAGCTGGGCTTTGCCGCCATCGGCGACACCAGCCTGCTGACGCAGGGCTTGCCCATCAAAAACACTTTCCTGCCCAATGCCGCGCATAGCGCAGCCTTGAGCATCCGTTACGGTCGCTACCGTAGCCTGTTTCCCGCCGTGCAAGCTTTGCACCAACTCAGCAAAGGATAAGCAGCAATGACTCAGTTACAACATCAATTGCAACAACTGAAGCAATACAGCACCGTCGTCGCCGACACGGGCGACTTCTTGCAACTGGCGCGTTTCGCCCCGCAAGACGCCACCACCAACCCGTCGCTAATCTTAAAGGCCGTGCTGCAGCCAGACTACGCGCCCTTGCTGGAAAGCACGGTTGCGGAGCATCAATCCGCTACACTCGACGATATCGTCGACCAGGTGCTGGTGCGCTTCGGCCTGGAAATTTTAAAGGTCGTGCCGGGCCGCGTGTCGACGGAAGTCGATGCCCGTTTGAGCTTTGACCGCGCCGCCACCGTCGCCCGTGGACGCCGCCTGATCGCCCTGTACGAGCAAGCAGGCGTCAAACGCGAGCGCGTGCTGATCAAGGTCGCCGCCACCTGGGAAGGCATCCAGGCAGCGCGTGAACTTGAAAAAGATGGCATCTTTTGCAACCTGACCCTGCTGTTTGCGTTTTGCCAGGCCGTCGCCTGCGCCGACGCGAAAGTGCGCCTGATTTCACCGTTCGTGGGCCGCATCTACGACTGGCACAAGAAGTCGCAGGGCACGGCATGGGACGAAGCGGCACGCAGCTTGTCCAACGATCCAGGTGTACAGTCAGTCACGCGCATCTTCAATTACTACAAACAACATGGCATCGCCACGCAAGTGATGGGCGCCAGCTTCCGCAACGTGGGGCAGATCACGGCCCTGTCCGGCTGCGACTTGCTGACCATCAGCCCGGACTTGCTGGCCAAGCTGGAAGCGTCAAGCGTACCGTTCGAGCGCGCCCTGGGCGGCGACTTGGGTGCGCCACAGGCTGCCATCACGTATGACGAAGCGGCTTTCCGCTACGCCTTGAACGACGATGCGATGGCAACCGAAAAGCTGGCCGAAGGCATCCGCGGCTTTGCCGTCGATGCGGGCAAGCTGGACGCCATGATTGAAAAGTTAAGAACTTAATAGTTTTTCACCCGTAGCACCGTTTGTTTTTACAATAAAAACCCTTGGAGATCCTCATGAAAAAAGTCATTACCGCCACCCTGCTGCTGTCCGCCGCCTGCGGCGCCTTTGCTGCCGACAAGCCATTGAAATCGATCGGCGTGAGCGTGGGCGACCTGGCCAACCCCTTCTTCGTGGCGATTGGTCGCGGCGCGGAAGAAAGCGCGAAAAAGCTGGGCGGCCCTGGCGTGAAAGTCACCACGGTGTCCAGCAAGTATGACCTGAACACCCAGGTGGACCAGATCGAAAACTTCATCGCCAATAAAACCGACATCATCATCCTGAACGCCGTCGATTCCAAGGGTATCGCACCGGCCATCAAGAAAGCGCGCAATGCGGGCGTGGTCGTGATCGCTGTCGACGTGGGCGCCGTGGGCGCCTCGGCCACCGTGATGTCCGACAACACCATGGCGGGCGACGTGTCGTGCGCCTACCTGGCCAAGCAGATCGGCGGCAAGGGCAATGTGGTGATCCTCAACGGCCCGCCGGTCACGTCCGTCATCGACCGCGTCAACGGCTGCAAGAAAACCCTGGCCGCGTTCAAGGATATCAAGATTCTGTCCGACAACCAGAACGCGGGCGGCAGCCGCGATGGCGGCATGACCGTGATGTCGAATTTGCTGACGGCCCATCCGAAGATCGACGCCGTGTTTGCCATCAATGATCCGACGGGCATCGGCGCCGAACTGGCGATCAAGCAGTCGAAACGCACGGACGTGAAACTGATCACGGCCGTCGATGGCGCGCCGGATGGCCAGAATGCCCTGAAAAACAAGGCCGGCCTGTTTGCCGCCACCTCGGCGCAAAACCCCTACCGCATGGCCACCGACGCCGTGCAGATGGGCTACGACATCATGAACGGCCGTACGCCGAAACAGACCATGGTGCTGTTGCCGACCCCGGCCATCACCAAGGAAAACGTCGCCACCTACACGGGCTGGGTAAAGAACTGATCTGCCTGACCTGAACCACGTGGCGTCGCCTGCCCACAGGCCGGCGGCGCCAGTTTCACCAGCAAGGAAGGACAGTCATGAGCGACGATATTATTTTTGAAATGCGCGGCATCGAGAAGCGCTTCGGTGCCACGCGCGCGCTGCGCGGCGTGCACCTGACGGTGCGCAGCGGCGAAATCCATGCCGTGATGGGCGAAAACGGCGCCGGCAAGAGCACCCTGATGAAAATCCTCTCGGGCGTGTACACGCCGGACGCGGGTGAAATCATTCTCGACGGCAAGACGATCAAGATCCGCAACCCGGGCGAAGCCCGCGCCCTGGGCATCAACCTGATTTACCAGGAACTCAGCGTGGCCAAGAACATGACGGTGGCGCAGAACGTCTTCATGGGTAGCGAGCCGCAAGGACCGTTCTGGACCGTCAAGGGCGGCGAAATGCGCGCACGCACGAATGCCATCCTGGCCGATCTCGGCTCCCGTTTCGATGCCGATACCATGGTAGCCAGCCTGTCGATTGCCGAGCAGCAGCAGGTGGAAATCGCCCGCGCCCTCGTGCACGAAAGCCGCATCCTCATCATGGACGAGCCCACTGCCGCCCTGTCCGACCGGGAAACCGAACAATTGTTCCGCATCATCGAAGAGCAGCGCGACAAGGGCCTGGCCGTGCTCTACATCAGCCACCGCATGGCCGAAGTGGAACGCCTGGCGCGCCGCATCACGGTGCTGCGCGACGGCGCCTATGTGGGCGAACTGGGCAAGGATGAGCTGGATCAAAAGAAAGTCGTGCAAATGATGGTGGGCCGCCCCGCCGACGACTTTTATGCGCACCAGCGCCGCACCACGCGGGGTGCCGAGCGACTGCGCGTGGAAAACGTGGGCGGCGGCAAGGTCAAGCCCGCCTCGTTTGCCCTGCATGCGGGCGAAGTGACGGGCCTGGCCGGCCTGGTCGGCGCGGGCCGCACGGAACTGGCGCGGCTGATCTTTGGCGCCGACAAGAAGCAATCGGGGCAAGTCTGGCTCGACGGCCAGGAAGTGCACATTCACCGGCCGCTGACGGCGATCCGCCACGGCATCGGCTACCTGCCGGAAGACCGCAAGAGCCTGGGCTTGTTCATGCAATTGTCGGCCATGGAAAACATGTCGATGAACATTCTTGCTAAGCATTCGACGGCGGGCGTGGTCAACCGTGGCGCCCTGACGCAGCTGACGCGCGAAGCGATTGCCAACCTCAACGTCAAGGTATCTGGCCCGGAAGGCATCGTGGGGGGATTGTCTGGCGGCAACCAGCAGAAAGTCTTGCTGGCGCGCTGGCTGGCCATCGCGCCGAAAGTGCTGATACTCGACGAACCGACACGGGGCGTGGACGTGGGCGCAAAGAGCGAAATTTACAAGATCATCCATCAGTTGGCGGACGCGGGCACGGCTGTGCTGTGCATTTCCAGCGAACTGGCCGAGCTGGTCGGCATTTGCGACCGCGTGATGGTGATGTGTGAGGGACGGCTGACGGGCGAAGTGACAGGCGACGATATCACGCAGGAAAACATCCTCGCCTATGCCACCCAGCTGGAAGCAGCATAAGAATACGCATTAGCATAATCATTCAGGAGATTGACCATGACAACGAGTACCCCCAGCGGCGCCGCGCGCGCCGGCGAACCCTTCAATGCCTCGAACCTGATGCGCCGCCTGGGCATGCTGCCCGTGCTGGTGGTGCTCTACCTGGCCATGTACGGCTTGACCGTGTATTTCTCGGCCGACGGCACGTCGACCTTCATGACCAGCAATAACACCATGAATATCTTCCGCCAGGTGTCGATCAACATCGTGCTGGCCTCCGGCATGACCTTCGTCATTCTCACCAGCGGCATCGATTTGTCCGTCGGCTCCGTGCTGGCCGTCTCGGCCGTGGCAGGCATGCTGATGTCGCTGTCGGCCCAGTTCGCCGGCTTTTCGATTCCCACCTTCCTCATCGTCGGCCTGCTGCTGGGCGCGCTGAACGGCGTGCTGGTAGCCCTCGTCGGGCTCAATCCCTTCGTCGTGACGCTTGGCACCATGACGGCCCTGCGCGGCGCCGCTTATTTGCTGGCCGATGGCACCAGCGTGCTGAACACGGAAATCCCCAGCTTCGAATGGATGGGCAACGGCAGCTTCCTGGCCATTCCCTGGCTGATCTGGCTGGCTGCGGCCGTCGTCGTGCTGACCTGGTTTATTTTGCGCAAGACGACCCTGGGTCTGCATATCTACGCTGTCGGCGGCAATATCCAGGCGGCACGTTTGACGGGCATCAAGGTCGGCCTCGTGTTGATGTTTGTCTATACGATCAGCGGTCTGTTCGCTGGTCTGGGCGGCGCCATGTCGGCCAGCCGTTTGTATGCGGCCAACGGCAACTGGGGCACGGGCTATGAACTGGACGCCATCGCGGCCGTCGTGCTGGGCGGCACCAGTCTGATGGGCGGCGTGGGCTCTGTCTGGGGCACCGTCATCGGCGCCCTGATCATCGGCGTGATGAACAATGGCTTGACGATCTTGGGACTGTCGTCGTTCTGGCAGTATGTGGCGAAAGGTGTCGTGATCGTGCTGGCGGTGATTCTGGATAAATGGCGCCAGTCGCACGCGCAGAATTGATAGTACTGACGTGTCGGGTGATGCGCTGTGCGCTAACCCGACAAGATCCAAAACAACGTTTAAAACTCCAGGCGCATTTCCACATGCGCAATCCCCGCCTCTTCAAATACCTGCCCCTGCTGCACGAAACCGTGACGCGCATAGAATGGCGCAGCCACGGTTTGCGCGTTCAGCACCACTGCGGCATCGCCCCGTTCGCGTGCCTTCTCCATCAGCAATTGCAGGATGGCGCCGCCCATGCCCGTGCCGCGGCCCGGCTGGCGCACGGCCATGCGGCCGATATGACCATCTGGCAATAAACGGCCCGTGCCGATGGCGTTGCCGGCATCGTCATAGGCAACGGCGTGCAGGCAGACAGCGTCCATGTCGTCGAGTTCAATCTCGGCCGGCACTTTCTGTTCATCGACAAAAACTTCAAAACGGATGGCGGTGGCGTCAAGGCCCAGTGTGGCCCAGTCGCCGAGGCGGATGGTGTGCTTGGTCATGGTAAGTGATAAGTGGTCATAAGAGACGGAGAGACGGGCCACAATTGTCGCACGGCCCACCTTTCATAGGGGGCTAACCCAGCTTCACCAATTGCTTGCCGAAGTTACGCCCTTTCAACAGACCGATGAAGGCCTCGGGCGCGCTGGCCAGGCCGTCGGCCACGGATTCGCGGAATTTCAGCTTGCCCGTCGCCACCAAGGTACCCAGTTCCGCCAGTCCTTGCGGCCAGAATTCCGGCTGCTCCGAGACGATGAAGCCGCGCATGGTCAGCCGGTTGATGAGGATCAGGCGCGCATTGTCGAGCGGCGTCGGTTCGCCGTTGTAGCCGGCAATCCAGCCGCACACGGCCACGCGGCCAAAGGCATTGGTGCGCGCCAAGGCCGCATCAAAGATGGCGCCGCCCACGTTTTCATAGATGGCGTCGATACCGTCCGGCGTGGCCGCTGCCAGGTCGGCCGCCAGATTGCCCGCCTTGTAGTCGACGCAGGCATCGAAACCCAGTTCCTTGACGACATACGCGCACTTGTCGGCACCGCCGGCAATGCCCACCACCGTGCAGCCTTTCAATTTCGCCAGTTGCCCCACGACGCTGCCCACGGCGCCGCTGGCGGCCGACACGACCACCGTTTCGCCCGCTTTCGGCGCCATGATCTGGTTCAAGCCATACCACGCCGTCATGCCCGGCATGCCGACGGCGCCCAGAAAGGCCGAGGCAGGGATGTGCGTCGTGTCGACCTTGCGCAGCATCGTGCCGTCCGACACGGCCACTTCCGTCCAGCCCAAAGTGCCCACGACGGTGTCGCCCACGGCAAACTTCGGATGCTTCGATTCGAGCACCACGCCCACCGTGCCGCCTATCATGGTTTCATCGAGCGCCTGCGGCGCCGCATAGCTTTTATTGGCGCTCATGCGCCCGCGCATGTAAGGGTCGAGCGACAGGTATTGGTTACGCACCAGCAACTGGCCCTCGGTGATGGCGGGGATTTCAGCCGTTTCCAGGCGGAAGTTATCTGGCTGCACCTCGGCCGTGGGGCGCGAGGCGAGAACGATGCGTTGGTAGGTGGTCATGAATGCTCCTTATTGGACAAACAAGCTGAACCCTAAAGCGAAGGGTTGGGGTAACTCAATCATTAAATCTCATAGTCCATGCATTGCCTGGCTTCCCGTACTGCGCCAAAGAATGGCTTGATTTTCACGTGCTCGGGATGGTTCTGGTAGGCATCGAGCGCCTCGCGGCTGGCGAACTCGCTGTACAAGACGATGTCGTAGGTGGCTTCCAGGCCCGGCTGGGCCACGGCCGCCTCGAATGTCAAGATACCGGGCACCAGGTCGGCACAGGAATCGAGCAAGGCTTTCAGTTTCAAGGCATTCGTGGCGCGGTCGGCGCCTTCCGCGTGGTCTAACAGTTTCCAGAAAACGATGTGCTTGATCATGGTGGCAGGCTAGTTGTTTATAAATGAAGCATTACTGTAACCGCTATCGGCGCGCCTTGCAGGAACAGAGCACGGAATGCAAACGGGCGGCCCTGGAAGCCGCCCACAGACTGGGTTGAATCTACATCACAACACTTCGAACAGGCCTGCCGCGCCCTGCCCGCCGCCGATGCACATGGTCACCACCACGTATTTGACGCCACGGCGCTTGCCTTCGATCAAGGCGTGGCCCGTCAGGCGCGCGCCCGACACGCCGTACGGATGGCCGACGGCAATCGCCCCGCCATTCACGTTCAGGCGGTCCATGGGGATGCCCAGGGTGTCGGCGCAATACAGCACTTGCACGGCGAACGCTTCATTGAGTTCCCATAAGCCGATGTCGGCCACCGTCAAGCCCGCCTTTTTCAGCAGTTTCGGAATCGCGTAGACGGGGCCGATGCCCATTTCATCAGGTTCGCAGCCGGCCACGGCAAAGCCGCGGAAGATGCCCAGCGGCTGCAAGCCTTTCGCTTCTGCCACTTTCGCATTCATCACGATGGCCATCGCCGCGCCATCGGAAAACTGGCTGGCATTGCCGGCGCTGATGACGCCGCCCGGCATGGCGGAACGAATCTTCGCCACGCCATCGTAAGTCGTATCGGCACGGATGCCTTCATCGGCAGAGATCGTCACTTCACGCGACACCAGCATACCGCTGGCCTTGTCTGCCACGCCCATGATGGTGGTCATCGGCACAATTTCCGCGTCGAACAGGCCGGCAGCCAGGGCGGCAGCGGCGCGCTGCTGGCTTTGCGCGCCATACACATCCTGGCGCTCGCGCGAAATCTGATAGCGCTTGGCCACGGTTTCGGCCGTCTGCAACATGGGCCAGTACACTTCCGGCTTGTGCTGCTGCAGCCAGACGTCACGGAGCATATGCGTATTCATTTCATTTTGCACGCAGGAAATCGATTCCACGCCGCCCGCCGCATAGATATCGCCTTCGCCGGCGATGATGCGCTGCGCGGCCAGGGCGATGGCTTGCAGACCAGAAGAACAGAAACGGTTGACGGTCATGCCGGCGGTCGTGACGGGACAGCCGCCGCGCAAGGCGACCTGGCGCGCGATATTGCCGCCCGTGGCGCCTTCGGGAAAGGCACAGCCGACCAGCACGTCTTCCACTTCTTCCGCCTCGATGCGCGCGCGCTCGACGGCGGCCGCCAGCACATGGCCGCCCAAGGTGGCGCCGTGCGTCATGTTGAACGCGCCCTTCCAAGACTTGGCCAAACCCGTGCGGGCGGTCGATACGATGACGGCTTCATTCATGCTGTGTCTCCTTGTGGGAATAGTATATGGTGGTCATGTGGTCAATGATGGTGCCTCGTAAGCAGAATAGCACATTTAAGTACGGTCGTTCGCAAAGTTCTGGCTGACTTCATTTGTAAGCTTCGTGTAAGTTTCAAGCAAGCATGACGTAAGGTTCGGAGAACACACTCGCCTCCAGCTGTTGCAAGAATGGTCAAAAAGACCGCGGCAATGGTTCACTATAAAACATAGGGAGACAAACCATGGCAACACCATCCGGCTCGGCCGACGTACGGAAATTTTCCACCAAGGGAACGCCGATTACGCCCGAAGAACGCAAGGTCATTTTTGCGTCCTCACTCGGCACCGTCTTTGAATGGTACGATTTTTACCTGTACGGTTCGCTGGCATCCATCATCGCCAAGCAATTTTTCATCGGCGACCCCACCACCACCTTCATCTTTGCGCTGCTGGCCTTTGCCGCCGGCTTCATCGTGCGTCCGTTCGGCGCGCTGGTCTTCGGCCGCCTGGGCGACATGATCGGCCGCAAGTACACCTTCCTGATCACCATCCTGATCATGGGCGGCTCCACCTTCATCGTCGGCCTCCTGCCCGGCTATGCCTCCATCGGCATCGCCGCACCGATCATCCTCGTCTTCCTGCGCATCCTGCAAGGCTTGGCGCTGGGCGGCGAGTACGGTGGCGCAGCCACCTATGTGGCCGAACACGCGCCTGAAGGCAAGCGCGGCGCGTTCACGGCGTGGATACAAACCACGGCAACCCTGGGCTTTTTCCTGTCGCTGATGGTCATCCTGGGCACCCGCCTGGCGACCGGCGAGAAGGATTTCGAGGCGTGGGGCTGGCGCATTCCCTTCCTGGTCTCCGTCATCCTGCTGGGCATTTCCGTGTGGATCCGCCTGGCCATGAATGAATCGCCTGCGTTTGCCAAGATGAAGGCCGAGGGCAAAACCTCGAAAGCCCCGCTGACGGAAGCGTTCGGCCAGTGGAAAAACCTGAAGATCGTTATTCTGGCCCTGATCGGCCTGACCGCCGGCCAGGCCGTCGTGTGGTACACGGGCCAGTTCTATGCCCTGTTCTTCATGATCCAGACCCTGAAAGTGGATCTGGCAACGGCCAACGTGCTCATTGCGATCGCCCTGCTGCTGGCCACGCCATTCTTCCTGTTCTTCGGCAGCCTGTCCGACCGCATCGGCCGCAAGTACATCATCCTCGGCGGCTGCCTGATCGCCGCCCTGACCTACTTCCCGATCTTCAACGGCCTGACCCACTTCGCCAATCCGCAGCTGGAAGCGGCACTGAAGAACTCGCCAGTGGTGGTAGTGGCCGATCCTGCGTCCTGCCACTTCCAGTTCAACATGACTGGCACCAAAAAGTTCCCATCGTCGTGCGACATCGCTACAGGCTTCCTGTCGAACAGCTCGGTGAACTACACGAAGGAAGACGCGCCGGCCGGCAGCATCGCCAAGGTGCGCATCGGTACGAAGGAATTTTCCTCGTTTAACGCCGTCATGACGGCCGATGGCCTGAACTTCGATGCGGAAAGCAAGGCCCACGAAGCGGCACTCAAGAAGGAACTGGGCGCCGGCATCAAGGAAGCGGGCTACCCTGCGAAAGCCAATCCGGACCAGATCAACAAGCCGATGGTCGTCTTGCTGCTGTTCATCCTAGTGCTGTACGTGACCATGGTGTATGGCCCGATCGCCGCCATGCTGGTGGAAATGTTCCCGACGCGCATACGCTACACGTCGATGTCCCTGCCCTACCATATCGGTAACGGCTGGTTCGGCGGCCTGCTGCCGACCACGGCCTTCGCGCTGGTGGCCTTCAAGGGCGATATCTATTATGGCCTGTGGTATCCGATCGTCGTTGCCCTGGCGACTGTCGTGATCGGCACCCTGTTCGTCAAGGAAACCAAGGATAACAATATCTACGCCGACGATTGATCTGATATCCGATGCAAGCCCCGGCCGCAATGCCGGGGTCCGCAAAGCAAAACGCCGCTGACTTGTCAGCGGCGTTTGTTTTTTTATGCGAGGTATGCGGTGGCAAGCTTACTTGTCGCTCTGCCTCTTTTTCTGCTGGTCGCGCTGCTGCACGTATTCCTGGTAGCTGGTCTGGTTGCGCTTGCGGCAGGCATTGCGGTCGTCAAAATTATTGAGGCTGTTGCAATACTCGCCGATCTTGTCCCGGTTCGCATCATACAAAACTTCACAGCCAGTCATGGCCAGCAAGAACGGAACGATCAGATATTTCATTGCTACTCTCATGGATAGGGACGGATTGCGCGAAAAAAACACCAGATTGCCCACTGGATAAGCGGGCAGCTTTATATTAACGCGATCTTGACGGAAAGTACAAGCGCTCGGTATTACTGAGTGGAAGGGATTCCCCAGCATGCCCCACCCGCCACATGCTATGGTGCTAGTTTCTATGACCGGACTCGTGCCAGGCATGCCGACCATTCTGCCCGCCCCCTGCGGCCCTCTGCAGCACCATTTCGACGCCTTGCTGGAAGACGTCTGTGCCAGCCTGACCACACACGCCGGTCACTTGCTGGACGGCATTTACTTGTACGGCAGCATTGCCCGTGGCGACGCCACGCCCGGCGTATCCGACCTCGACCTGACCCTGATACTGCGCCAGCCGCCCACGCCGCCGCAGGGCGACGCGCTGGAAACGCTGCGCCATGCCTTGCAGGCGCGCCACCCGGAGGTGATCAAGATCGATTTCGATATCGGTTACCGGGCACAGGTGTTGGCGCCCGAGCACCTGTACAGCTGGGGCTACTGGCTCAAGCACCAATGCCGCTGCCTGTGGGGCGAGGACCTGGCCTTGCACTTTGCGCCGTTCGCCCCCTCGCGCGCCATCGCCCTGGCCGTGAATGGCGACTATGCCCACGTGCTGGACGCGTATGCGCGGCGCCTCGACGAGGCGCGCGAGCCCGCCACCGTCGTCCGCCTGCAGCGCGAAGCGTCGCGCAAGTTGATCCGCTCCTGCAACATCCTGCGCCAGGATGGCGATCCCTGCTGGCCTACCAGCCTGGACGAGCACGCGGCGCTATTGCTGCGGCACTACCCGGCCATGCAGGCGCACATGGCGTATTTTCTTGCCCAAACCAAGCCCGGCGCCGCGCCAGCCAGCGGTTTTACGCCAGCGCTGCGCCGGTTCACGCAGTGGCTGGCGCGGCAACAGGCGCTTTACACCTCCAACTCCTCGTTCAGCAGCGGATTGCCGGCCGCAAACGCCGCCAGGTGCTCGAGCAATACGCGCACGCGGGCCGGCAGGTAGCGCCGCTGCGTCCACACGGCATACACGTGGCGCGGCTGCGGCATCCAGTCCGGCAAGACGCGCACGAGGCTGCCCCGGGCCACTTCATCGCGGCACTGTAAAAGCGGACACAACAGGATGCCGATGCCCGCGTCGGCCATCTCCACGGCCAGGCGCATTTCATTGACGCGCAGACGCGCCTGCGGTTCGATCAGCATTTCGGCGCCGTCGCCGGGCCGCCGCAAGCGCCAGCTGCGCAGCGGCTCGGCCACGATCAATTCATGCCGTGCCAGTTCCTGCAGGTCGCGCGGCACGCCGGCGCGCGCCAGGTAGGCGGGCGCGGCCACCATCACCAGCGCGGCGCTGCCCAGGCGCCGCTGCATCAGCGAGGAATCGTCGAGCGCGCCCACGCGGATGGCCAGGTCGGCGCCGCTGCCCACCAAGTCTTGCAGCAGGTTCGACAGTTCCAGCTCCAGGCGGATGTCCGGATACTGCTGCATGAAGCTGACCCAGGCCGGCGTCAGCAAGCCGCTGGCGAAGTTGACGGGCGCCAGCACGCGGATGCTGCCCGAGACGGCCGACAGGCTGGCGTCGAGCTGCTGCGTCGCTTGCCGCAGCGCATGCACGAGGGGGCGGCACTGCTCGTAGTATTGCCAGCCTTCCGCCGTCGGCTGCAAGCGGCGCGCGCTGCGGTTGAGCAAGCGGTAGCCGAGCTGGCTTTCCAGCTTTTGCAGCCGGCGCGTGACCGTGGCGGCGGGCAAGTCTTCTTTGACAGCCGCCGCATGCAGGCTGCCCGCCTCCACGATGGCGACAAACAGGGCTAGGTCATCGAGCATGATGTATCAAGCATTATGTATCAAGCATGACTTATCAAGCATAATTCGTCAAACATGATTGCATTTATGGAATTTGAAATTAAAAATATGACTCTAGTATAGATTGTCGCAAGTTGTTAGGCTACCCTGTCCTCATCATGTTGAAAGTGCCCCATGTCCGAAGCCCTGCGCCTGCGCTGTATGTTTGCCTTCCTGATGTCGCTGCTAATGACCCTGCTGATGAGCGCCTGGGTCACCTGGCTCAATATCGGCCTGCAAGCGGACTTTTTGCCCCGCTGGCGCCATGCGTTTTTTGCCGCCTGGCCTGTGGCCTTCTGCGCCGTGATGCTGTTCGCACCCCGCGTGCAACTGATGAGCCGCAGTATCGTGGCCCGGCTCGCCAGGCGCCCTTAACCGCCAGTTGGCCGCCGGCAGTGTCACTCGGTCACTTCGGCCCACGACCGTCCTGATCCGGGCTATGCTATGGTCGTCCTTGTTTTTACAGTGGAATGCCCATGCTCGATCACGTTTCCCTCACCGTTAGCGACCTGGAACGCGCCGAGCGCTTCTACGACGCCATCTTTGCCGCGCTGGACGTGCCCAAGGTGGGTAGCGACCATGCCAACGCGTGGGTAGGCTATGGTGAGCGCAGCGATGCGGAACATCCGGAACGCAGCTATTTTTCCGTGCGCCTGGGTCCGAAACCCGACGACGCGCCACGCCGCCATTGCTGCTTCAAGGCCGCCTCGCGCGCGGCCGTGGAAGCGTTTTGGCACGCGGGGCTGGCGCAGGGCGGCATCGACCTGGGCGCGCCCGGCCTGCGCCACTATCACGCCAGTTATTACGCGGCCTTTTTGTTCGATCCGGACGGCAACCGCATCGAAGCCGTCTGCCATCGCGCCGACGCCGGCTGACAAGACGGTAAATCCGCCTCTGTTCGGCATTTCCACTTCTATATGTTTTGCCTATAATGGCTGCGACGCCATACCGGTCCCCGGTCCGTGAACCAAGAAGGAGATTCATGCATCATCTATTCGTCGACCGCCCCGCGCGCACCATGCTCCTCTCCAGCGCCGGCTTGCTGCTGGCAGCCTGTTTTTCCGGCTGCTCCCTGCTGCCGTCCTCGCCAACCACGCCGGGCGTGCCGGCCACCGCGGCCCTGCCCGACGCCAGCATCGCCTACGCCCTGAGTGGCCAGAGCGGCTTGCCCGTCATCTTCCAGTCGGCCATGGGCGACGGCAAGGATGTGTGGGCCAAGGTCGTGCCCGAAGTGGCCAGGCAGCACCGCGTGCTCGTGTACGACCGCCCCGGCTACGGCGACAGCAAAAAAACCACCACGCCGCGCGATCCTTGCACCATCGCCGCCCAGCAGCGCGCCCTGCTGGCGCAAGCGGGCTTGAAGCCGCCGTATGTGCTGGTCGGCCAAGGCTTGGGCGGGCTGTACCAGTATGTGTATGCCAGGCTGTACCCGCAGGATGTGGCCGGCCTAGTCTTGCTCGATCCCACGCACCCGCAGCAGTGGAGCCGGATGCAAACGGACGCGTCCACCTACGCCATGCTCGTGAAGACGCGGCGCAAGCTGATGTTCAACAGTACGGAATCGGCCGAGTTCGATGCCCAGGCGCAGTGCCTGCAGCATGTCGACATGAGCAGCCCGCTGCGCGTGCCCGCCATGCTGCTGGTGCGTGACAAGTTCGGCATTGAGGAAATGGGCTCGTTTGAAAACGTGGTGCGGGCCCAGGAAAAGGATTGGCAGCGCCTGTCCGGCGCGCCGGCCATCGAGCGCATCACGGGCGCCGGCTATTACATCCAGAAAGACAACCCCGTCATCGTCAACGAGGCGATCAAGATGCTGGCGAAGAAGAAATAAAAAAAGGGCAGAGAAATCTGCCCTTCGCCATTCGACAGCACAGCATCAGCTATTGAAACCCTTGCCTTCGCCTGCCAGTTTCACCAGCAGCGGCGCCGGCGTCCACGCTTCGCCGTGGCGGCCTTTGGCATAGCTGGCAATCGTGTCCTGCACGTTCGGCAAGCCGACCGTGTCCGCGTAGAACATCGGGCCGCCGCGGAACAAGGGGAAGCCGTAGCCCGTCAGATACACCATATCGATGTCCGAGGCGCGCAGGGCGATGCCCTCTTCCAGGATGCGCGCGCCTTCATTGACCAGCGCGTACACGAGCCGTTCGACGATTTCCTGGTCGCTGATCTTGCGCCGCGCCACACCGATGTCGGTGGAATGCTGAGCTATCATGGCATTGACTTGCTCCGACGGATACGCCTTGCGGTCGCCCGCCTTGTAGTCATACCAGCCGGCGCCCGTCTTCTGGCCGTAGCGTTTCAATTCGCACAACAGGTCGGCCGTCTTCGAATACGTGACGTCCGGCTTTTCTACATAGCGGCGCTTGCGGATGGCCCAGCCGATGTCGTTGCCGGCCAGGTCGCCCATGCGAAAAGGGCCCATGGCGAAGCCGAATTTCTCCACCGCCTTGTCCACCTGTTCCGGCAAGCAGCCCTCTTCCAGCAGGAAACCGGCTTGCCGGCTGTACTGTTCGATCATGCGGTTACCGATAAAACCGTCGCACACGCCCGAGACCACGCCCGTCTTTTTCAGTTTTTTCGACAGCGCCAGCGCCGTGGCCAGCACGTCCTTGCCCGTTTCCTTGCCACGGACGATTTCCAGCAGCTTCATGACGTTTGCCGGGCTGAAGAAATGCGTGCCGACCACGTCTTGCGGGCGTTTGGTGAACGCGGCGATCTTGTCCAGGTCCAGGGTGGACGTGTTCGAGGCGAGGATGGCGCCCGGCTTCATGACGGCATCGAGTTGCTTGAAGACGTTTTCCTTGACGCCCAGCTCTTCGAAGACGGCTTCGATGACGATGTCGGCCTGGGCGATATCGGCATATTCCAGCGTGCCGGAAACGAGCGCGATGCGCTGCTCGGCCTTGTCCTGCGTCAGCTTGCCCTTTTTGACCGTGTTTTCATAATTCTTGCGGATGGTGGCCAGGCCCTTGTCCAGCGCTTCCTGTTTTGTTTCCAGCAGCATCACGGGAATGCCCGCGTTGGCGAAGTTCATGGCGATGCCGCCGCCCATGGTGCCGGCGCCCACGATCGCCGCGCTGGCAATGCTGCGCACGGGCGTATCGGCCGGCACGTCAGGCACCTTGCTGGCGATGCGCTCGGCAAAGAAGGCGTGGCGCAAGGCTTTCGATACAGGCGACTGCACCAGTTGCATGAACAGTTCGCGCTCGTACGTCAAGCCCTCGTCGAACTTCATCGTCACGGCAGCGGCCACGGCATCCACGCATTTCAGCGGTGCGGGGAACGGGCCGGACATGGCCTTGACGGTATTGCGCGAAAATTGCAAAAAGGCTTCGTGGTTCGGATAGTCCACCTTACGCTCGCGCACTTTCGGCTGCGGACGCACATCGGCCACCTTGGTGGCAAAGGCTACGGCGGCTTTCAGCAAGTCGGCGCCGGGCGCGATGACTTCGTCGAACAGGGCCGTGCCAGCCAGTTTTTCGGACGCCACGGGCGTGCCCGAGACGATCATGTTGAGGGCCATTTCCAGGCCCAGCACGCGCGGCAGGCGCTGCGTGCCGCCCGCGCCCGGCAAGATGCCGAGTTTGACTTCAGGCAAGGCCATCTGCGCTCCCGGTGCGGCCACGCGGTAGTTGCAGCCCAGCGCCAGCTCCAGGCCGCCGCCCATGCAGACGCTGTGGATGGCCGCCACCACCGGCTTGGTGGATTGCTCGACGACGTTGATCAGGGTATGCAGGGTCGGTTCCGTGAGCGCCTTGGGCGAATTGAATTCCTTGATATCGGCGCCGCCGGAAAATGCCTTGCCGGCACCCGTGATGACGATGGCTTTCACGGCCTCATCCGCCAGCGCCTGGCGGATGCCCGCCACGGCGGCCGTGCGCGTGGCCAAGCCCAGGCCGTTGACAGGTGGATTGGCCAGGGTAATCACGGCGACGGTGCCGTTCACTTGATATTCAGCACTCATGTCTCTTCCTTGTGGGTTTATTGGTTTTTGCTTAGCGATGAGGTCGTTGCAAGGGATGAAGCTTCACTATACCGCATAAAAGAACGCTCGTATTATTTTTGTCGCGGCGCGCGGGGCTCCGGTGCTGGCCATCATGGTACAACATCGCCGCCTTCGGCAGGCGCCAGCAACTATCAATAACATATTCATTTTAATAACTAAAACATAACGAGAAAAACGCCGTTTTATTATGTGGTAAATGCTCTGCCATATGCTGGCGCGGGCCAACAACGACACTTTGGACATTATTTATGCATGCCCCTTGTTTTTCGCCAGGCGCTGAGGAATAATAAAATTGTTGATTCAAATCAATACCCTGAAACTCATTTAATATTATGTGCCAATAGCGCCGATTATCGCCTGCATTCGCCAACTCATGTACGGCGCAGTATGGAATCATTTTATATCGTCATTACCTGTCAGTATTAGCGCCACCCATTCCTCTTCCCACACTGAAGGAAATATTATGGACGCAGCCAGCCATGTCAGCCACTCGCAGGATCTGGACTTACAAGCGATAAATACTGCATTAAACCGTGTCCAGGCCGTGATCGAATTCGAACTCGACGGCACCATCCTGCATGCGAATGACAATTTCCTGCGCGTCATCGGGTATACCTTGGCGGAAGTGCAAGGCAAGCACCATGCCATCTTTTGCGACCCCGAGTATGTGAAAACGGCCGAATATGGCGACTTCTGGGCAAAGCTGGGTCGCGGCGAGTTCGACCAGGGCGAATACAAGCGCCGCGCCAGAGATGGCCGCGAAGTGTGGATCAACGCTTCCTACAACCCCATCCTCGACGCCGATGGCAAGCCATATAAAGTCATCAAGTTTGCCACCGACATCACGGCCAGCAAGCGCCGCAATGCTGATTACGAAGGCAAGATCGACGCCATCAGCAAGGCCCAGGCCGTGATCGAGTTCCGGCTCGACGGCACCATCATCCGCGCCAACGACAATTTCCTCACCTCCGTCGGCTACACGCTGGCAGAAATCGAAGGTAAGCACCATCGCCTGTTTTGCGAAGCGGAATACGCCAGCAGCGAGGAATACGCGCAGTTCTGGCAAAAGCTGGGCAAGGGTGCGTTCGACGCGGGCGAATACAAGCGCGTTACCAAGGACGGCCGCGAAATCTGGCTTAACGCTACCTACAATCCCATTTTCGATACTGAAGGCCGGCCTTTCAAGGTGGTCAAGTTCGCCAACGACATCACGGCCCTGAAGAAGCGCAACGCCGAATACGAAGGCAAGGTCAGCGCCATCGGCAAGGCGCAAGCGGTCATCGAATTCGACATGCAGGGCAATGTGCTGGACGCGAACGACAATTTCCTCGCCGTCATGGACTATGACTTGAGCGATATCCAGGGCGAGCACCACCGCATGTTCTGCGAGCCCGAGTATGCCAGCAGCGCCGAGTACAAGAAATTCTGGCAAAAGCTCAACCGCGGCGAATTCGACGCGGGCCGCTACAAGCGCCTGGGCAATCATGGCAAGGTGGTGTGGATACAGGCCACCTACAACCCCATCCTGGACTTGAACGGCAAGCCGTATAAAGTGGTCAAGTTCGCCATCGACATCAGCGAACAGGTCAATCTGGAAAACAGCATCCAGGCCAAGGCCGCCAACGACAGCCGCAAGGTCAATGCCCTGCTTGAATCGGTGGCGCGCGCGGCGCAAGGCGACTTGACCTGCAATATCGTGCCCGAAGGCGAAGAGCCGATCGACTTGCTGGCCGGCGGCATCAGCAAGATGATCGTCGATTTGCGCGGCGTGATCGGCAACGTGGTGTCGGCGGCCAACGGCTTTGCCGACGCCTCGCACACCATCGCCGAGCGGGCCACGGGCGTGGCCGTGGGCACGCAGGCGCTGGGCGCCACGGTGGAAGAAATGAACGCCTCCATCGACGGCCTGACGTTTTCCATCAATTCCATCGCGGAAAACACCTCGAACGCCGATTACCTGGCCAAAGCCACGCAGCAGGAAGCGGAAGCGGGCGCACGCGCCGTCGCCAAGTCGATCGAGGCGATGGACCTCATCAACCGCTCGTCGGAAGACATCGGCGAAATCGTCAAGGTCATCAGCGAGATCGCCAACCAGACGAATATGCTGGCGTTTAATGCGGCCATCGAGGCGGCGCGCGCGGGCGAGCACGGCCTGGGCTTTTCCGTCGTCGCCGACGAAGTGCGCAAGCTGGCCGAGCGCTCCTCGCAGGCAACCAAAGAGATTTCCAAGCTGATCAACGAATCCGTCAAGCGCGTCTCGACCGGCAGCGAGATTTCGCGCCAGGCCAGCGATGCCTTCGACAAGATCGTCTCGGGCGTGGCGAAGACCACGCTGGCCATCTCGGACATCTCGAAGGCGGCCAACGAACAACTGCTGACGGCGCGCGAAGTATCGACGGCGATCCAGTACATCGCCGAGGAAACGGAAAAGTCGGCCGCCAACTGCGACAGCATCGCCCGCTCCACGGATGGGCTGAACGAGCGCGCGGGCAGCCTGAACCAGACTGTTTCCGGCTTCGTGGTGTAAGCCATGAGCCACGCGGCCACCTTGACGCCCGAGGTGCTGACGAACCTGATCGCGCTGGTGCGCCAGCATACGGGCATCGCCATGACCGCGCGCAAGAGCGCCTTGCTGGAGCGGCGCTTGCAGCCACGGCTGCAGGCGCTGTCCCTGCTCAGCTACCAGGCTTACCTGGAGCGCGTCAGCAGCGACCGCGACGAGGTGGCCCATTTCATCGACCTGGTGACCACCAACGACACCCTGTTTTTCCGCACGCCATCAATCTGGGATTACTTCCGCGACCACTACCTGCCCGCCTGGGCCGGCGTCCATCCGGGCGGCTGCCTGGAAATCTGGTCGGCGGCGGCGGCCAGCGGCGAAGAGCTGTATTCGATCGCCATGCTATGCGAGCAATTCAAGCTGCAAACGCCCGCTTTCCGCTACCACATCCTGGCCAGCGACATTTCGCAACAAATCCTGGGCGCAGCCAGGGCCGGCCAATACAGCGGGCGCTCCGTCGAGCGCATCCGCCTGTCGCACCCGGATTTGCTGCGCAAATATTTCACCCCTTCGCCGTATGGCGTCAAGGTCAACGAAGAGCTGCGGCAACACGTCAGTTTTGCGCAGCACAATCTGCTGGAAGCGTTGCGCCCGGCCCGGCAGTTCGACCTGCTGTTCCTGCGCAATGTGCTGATTTATTTCGATGCCGGGCACCAGGAAACCGTGCTGCGCCAGGCGCGCCTGAGCCTGAAGGACGAGGGACGGCTGATCCTGGGCGAGTCGGAAACCATCGCCCGCCTGGGTACCGGCTATCAATTCGAGTTTCCCATGATTTATAGGGCGGGGCTGGCATGATGCACACGCACATTGCGGCGAACGCGCCGCCGCTGCACCTGGTTGGCATGGGGCAACTTAGCGTGGGCACGCAGGGCGAACAGCTGCAGGCGCTGCTGGGTTCCTGCATCGGCATCGGTTTCATCTGGAAGAACGGCCCTTGCTGCGGCCTGGCCCACTGTTTGCTGCCGGAAGCGCCCGCTGCCGAGCAAGACCTGGGGGCACCGAATGCACGCGCCCTAAATGCACGCTATGTGAGCCAGGCCGTGCCCTCGCTGCTGCGCCTGATGGGCGTGCGCGAGGCCGATTACGCCGACATCGACGTGGTGCTGGCGGGCGGCGCCAGCATGTTCGGCCCCGATAATGGTCATGGCCGCCTGCAGGTGGGACGGCAAAACGCGGCAGCGGCGCAAAAATACCTGGACCAGTGCGGCTTGCACGTCAGTTTTTGCGCGCTGGGCGGACGCCACGGGCGCCAGTTGCTGATCGATTGTGCCCGCCACAGCTACGCCGTCACCGATGTGGTGGCGCAACCCGAATTGATTCCACGCAAGGAAGGCGCATATGGATATGCATGAAGGGCACACGGGTGAGCGCAACGGCGCCACCGAACTGTTCGGTTCCTTCCATCTGGGCGAGGATGAATTCGCCCTGCCCGCCAGTTGCATCCGCGAAGTGGTCAACTACCCCGCGAAAGTCACCGCCCTGCCCCTGTCGCCCGCGTATCTGGAAGGCATGTTCACCTTGCGCGGCAGTGTCATTCCGGTGGTCAACCTGGGCCGCTTGTTCCGCGCCGATGCGCCGCGCGCCGTGGCCACCGACAAGATCGCCATCCTCGACTTTCAGCAAGTGCTGATCGGCATCGTCTTCCAGGATACGGGCGAGATCCTGCGCGTGCCGGCCAGCGCCCGCAGCGCCCTGCAGTACGCGGCCGACGACGCGCACCACGTCATCGCCGGCACAATATTGCTCGACGGCGGCGCCCGCCTGCTGCAAATCCTCGACCCGCACGCCCTGCTACGCATCGAAAACGTGCCCCATGTGCTGGCCCTGCAGGCGACGGGCGCCAAACTCAGCACGGCCCGCTACCATGCGCAAAGCGAACGCCGGCAGTGCGTCAGTTTCCATGCGGCCGGCGCCACGTTTGGCTTTGAAATGCTGGCCATCCAGGAAATCATCCGGGTGCCGGAACTGCACAGCTCCCTGCTGAATAACGAGCTGTGCCTGGGCCGCATGCATTTTCGCGGCAGCCAGGTGGCCGTCGTCGATTTCGCCACCCTGCTGCAAGCGGCTGGGTCCGGCAAGGCGGCCAAGGCGGCGACCAGTGACCAGCGCATCATCGTCGTGCGCCTCGATGACACGACCGTGGGCTTTCTCGTCGATTCCGTCGACAGCATCGTGCATTTCTTTGGCGACGAAGTGCTGCCGATTCCCTTGCTGAGCAAGGCGCGCGCGGCCATGTTCTCCGGCTGCATCACGAAAGAGGGCCTGGGCGACATCATTTTCCTCGACCACAAGGGCATCCTGTCGCAGGCGGAGATCGTCGAAATGCGCGACGGCCACGCGCGCCTGTACCCGGCCGACGCAGAAACGGCCACCACCGTCACGCGCAAGGCGCAGCGCCGCGTCTACATCACGTTTACCGTGGAAACCCGCTTCGCCGTGGAAATCGGGCAGGTGCGCGAAATCATCGATTTCAGCGGCGCCATCACCACGCCACCGGGCATGCCGGCCTGCATGCGCGGGATGCTGAACTTGCGCCAGCAAATGATCAGTATCATCGACCTGCGCCAGCTGTACGCCATGCCGGCCCTGCCGGACGCGAGCGCCGGCAAGATCCTCATCGTGGAACGTGGTAGCGAGCGCTACGGCTTCCTCGTCGACCACGTCGACAATATCATGACCATTTCCGACAGCCAGCGCTTTGCGGCGCCGCAAATCATCCGCACGGGCACGCACGACGACTTGCGCAGCGAAATGGATGAAATGATCGATATCGGCACAGAGGCGCAGCGCCTGACCCTGTCCGTCTTCCAGTGCGATCACTTGCTGGAAAAGCTGGGCTCGGCGCTGCCGCAAGCGGCATAAGCGCGGCGTCGCGCTACATGCCGGGCAACTGGTGCCCCTTGAACTGCTCGCGCAGCTTGTTCTTCTGGATCTTGCCCGTCGCGCCCATGGGCAAGGCGTCGATGAACAGCACGTCGTCGGGCGTCCACCACTTGGCGATCTTGCCCTCGAAGAACTGCAACAAAACCTCGCGCGTGACCGCCATGCCCGGGCGCAGCACCACCACCAGCACGGGCCGCTCATCCCATTTCGGGTGGAACACGCCGATGCAGGCCGCCTGCAGCACGGCCGGATGCGCCATGGCCAGGTTTTCCAGGTCGATGGTGCCGATCCACTCGCCACCCGACTTGATCACATCCTTGCTGCGGTCCGTGATCTGCATATAGCCATCCGCATCGATGGTGGCCACGTCGCCCGTGGGGAACCAGCCATCTTGCAGCACATCACCGCCCTCGTTCTTGTAATACGCGGAAATGATCCACGGCCCTTTCACCAGCAAATGGCCGTAGGCAACGCCATCCCACGGCAATTCCTTGCCATCGTCGTCGACGATCTTCATGTCCACGCCGTAGATGGCATGGCCCTGTTTTTGCAGGATCTTGCGCTGCTCGTCCTTCGGCAAGTCCAGGTGCTTGGTCTGCAAGCCGCCCGCCGTGCCCAGCGGCGACATTTCCGTCATGCCCCAGGCATGGATGACTTCCACGTCGAACTTGTCGATCAGGGTATCCATCATGGCCGGAGGGCAGGCCGCGCCGCCGATCACCGTGCGGCGGAAGGTGGAAAATGTCAAGTCATTCTGCAAGGCATGGTTCAACAGCCCCAGCCAGACGGTGGGAACGCCGGCCGAAAACGTCACTTTTTCCGCCTCGAACAGCTCGTACAGCGACTTGCCGTCCAGCGCCGCACCGGGAAACACCATGCGCGCACCCGACAGGGGCACGGAATACGGCAAGCCCCAGGCATTCACGTGGAACATGGGCACAACGGGCAGCACCGTGTCGGAGGCGCGCACGTTCAGGGCGCTGGGCATGGCCGAGGCGTACGCGTGCAGCACGGTCGAGCGGTGCGAATACAGGGCGCCCTTGGGATTGCCCGTCGTGCCGGACGTGTAGCACAGGGTCGCGGCCGCGTTCTCGTCGAACAAGGGCCACGTGTACTCGTCGGAATGCGTGGCGATCAAGTCTTCATAGCACAGCAGGTCGGGGATGGTGCTGCTGGCGGGCATGCGCTCGCGGTCGCACATCAGCACGAAGTGGCGCACAAAGGTGCAGTCGGCGGCGATCTTTTCCACTACGGGCAAGAACGTCAGGTCGAACAGCAGCACCTGGTCTTGCGCATGGTTCGAGATATAGGCGATCTGGTCGGGAAACAGGCGCGGATTGATGGTATGCAGCACGGCACCCGAGCCGGACACGGCATAGTAAGCTTCCAGGTGGCGATAGCCATTCCAGGCCAGGGCGGCGACCCGGTCGCCCATGCCGACACCGAGGCCATGCAGGGCATTGGCCAGTCGGCGCGCGCGCTGGTGGCAATCGCGGTAGGTGTAGCGGTGCATATCGCCTTCCACCCGCCGCGAAATGATTTCGCTGCCCCCATAATGACGCGCTGCAAACGCGATAATGCTGGAAATCAGCAGGGGCTGATTCATCATCTGGCCCATCACTGGGCTCAAGGGGAATGCCGACATCGTGTCTCCTGGGGTGGATACCCGGTTATTGTTGGAAATTAAAGACTTTCCCTAGTCTCGTACGGTCGTGCGGAAATCGTCAACGCATTTCGATATTGCATTGCAGCATGGAATTTTTGATTCCGTTTTTTGCAGTGCTGGCGTCCGGTACGGACCTTCGCGCCGTGCGGTAAAATCGGGTTCCAGGCTGGCGCTACTTGCCGGCGTATCTACTTGAATGGAATTGCCATCACCGCTCCCACCTTACCACTGGATAACGCCTTTGCGGCCTTGCCGCCTGCGTTCTATACACGCTTGATGCCCACGCCCCTGCCCGCCCCGTATTTCGTGGCCGCCAGCGCGCCAGCCGCAGCCCTCATCGGCCTCGATGCGGCGCGCCTGGCGCAACCTGATTACGTGGAATTGCTGAGCGGCAATGCGGTGGCCGAGCGCTCGCTGCCTCTGTCGGCCGTGTACTCGGGCCACCAGTTCGGCGTCTGGGCCGGTCAGCTGGGCGATGGCCGCGCCATCTTGCTGGGCGATATCGCCACCGCAGACGGTCCAATGGAGCTGCAGCTGAAAGGCGCCGGCGCCACGCCGTATTCACGCATGGGCGACGGCCGCGCCGTGCTGCGCTCATCCATCCGTGAATTCCTCTGTTCCGAAGCCATGGCGGCGCTGGGCATTCCCACCTCGCGCGCGCTGTCCATCATGGGTTCGCAGCAAGGCATCCTGCGCGAAACGGTGGAAACGGCGGCCGTCGTCACGCGCATGGCGCCTAGTTTTGTTCGCTTTGGCTCGTTCGAACACTGGTTTTACCGCAAGCAGCCGGACGAGCTGAAAATCCTGGCCGATTACGTCATCGACGGTTTTTACCCCCATTTGCGCGCCGCATCAAATCCCTATCAAGCCTTGCTGGCCGAAGTGTGCGTGCGCACGGCGCACATGATTGCGCAATGGCAAGCCGTGGGCTTCATGCATGGCGTGATGAACACGGACAATATGTCGATTTTGGGTTTGACGCTCGATTACGGCCCCTTCGGCTTCATGGAAGCGTTTGACGCCGACCACATCTGCAACCATACGGACCAGCAGGGTCGCTATTCCTACGCCAACCAGCCGCAGGTGGGCCACTGGAATTGCTACGCGCTGGGCCAGGCGCTGCTACCCTTGATTGGCGAGGTCAGCGAGGCGCAGGCAGCGCTGGACACTTACCAGCCCGCCTTTGCAGACAAGATGAATGCCTTGCTGCGCGCCAAGCTGGGCTTGCAAACCCTCGGGGACGACGATACGGCGCTGTTCGACAGCATGTTTGCTCTGATGCAAGCCAATCACGTGGATTTCACGAACTTTTTCCGTGCCCTGGCGACTCTGCAGTTGGCCGCCCCCGAGCACGACACGGCGCTGCGCAACATGTTCATCGACCGCCCCGCCTTCGATACGTGGGCAGCCACTTACCGCGCGCGTCTGCGGCAGGAACACAGCGTCGATGCCGAGCGCCAAGCGGCGATGAACAGCGTCAACCCGAAATACGTGCTGCGCAACTACCTGGCACAAGTGGCTATCGAAAAATCCCGGCAGCAGGACTACACGGAAGTGGCGACATTGCTGGAAGTTTTGCAAAAGCCATTTGACGAACAGCCCGAACACCAGCACTATGCGGCCCTGCCGCCCGACTGGGCCAGTCACCTTGAAGTCAGTTGCTCATCCTGAGGAGTCATTATGACCACGAATAAAGTCAAAAAAACCGACGCCGAATGGCGCGCCATGCTCGATTCGATGCAATACGAAGTCACCCGCCACGCGGCCACGGAACGGGCCTTCACGGGCAAGTTCTGGGACCACCATGCACACGGCATCTACACCTGCGTCTGCTGCAATACGCCCCTGTTCGCCTCCGATACCAAGTTCGACTCGGGCTGCGGCTGGCCCAGCTATTTCCAGGCCCTCGACCCGGCCAACGTGACAGAAATCGTCGACCGTACCCACGGCATGGTGCGCACGGAAATCGTCTGTGCCGTCTGCGACGCACACCTCGGGCACGTCTTCCCGGACGGCCCGCCGCCAACCGGCTTGCGCTATTGCATCAATTCGGCATCGTTGCGCTTCGATCCGCAGCCTTGAGACACCGGAACGCCTGGGAGCACCTCAGTTGCTCCTAAGCCATTCCTAAGATGAATTTAATAAGACCAGTGTAAAGTCTCGCCATGAAATTTCTATTCGACCTATTCCCCCTGATCGCCTTCTTCGCCGCCTTCAAGCTGGGCGGCATGTATGAAGCGGCCACGCACGATTTCGTGCAGCAATATTTGTCCGGCTTCGTGTCAGGCGGCCTGATCAAGGCTGACCAGGCGCCGTGGATACTCGCCACCCTGGTCGGCATCGTCGCCACCGCCTGCCAAGTCAGCTATCTGCTGCTGCGCGGCCGCAAGGTCGACGGCATGCTGTGGCTGTCGCTGTTCATCTTTGTCGTGTTCGGCGGCGCCAGCATTTACCTGCATGACGATTTCTTCCTGAAATGGAAGCCGACCCTGATCTACTGGCTATCCGGCCTGGCCCTCTTGATCGCCCATGTTGGCTTCAAGAAAAACCTGATCCGCAAGACCATGGAAGCGCAAGTGCAATTGCCGGATGCCGTCTGGAACCAATTGCTGGCCGCGTGGATCATCTTCTTCGGCGCCATCGGCGCACTGAATCTGTTCGTCGCCTTCGTGCTGTATAAGGGCGATATGGCTGCCTGGGTCAGCTTCAAGGCGTTTGGCGCGACGGGCATTTTCTTTGCTTTCATCGTGGCGCAAACGCTGTTCCTGGCCAAACATATCAAGGAAGACGCATGATGAACACCACCACAGAGAATACTTCGCCGGAAACGCGCATGCAGCGCATTCGTACCCGCCTGGAAACGGCACTTTCTCCTCTGGAATGCGTACTGGAAGACGACTCGGCGCGCCACCGGGGCCACGCGGGCGCCGCCTCGGGCGGAGGTCATTACAATCTACGCATTATTTCTAGTCAATTTGAGGGGCTCAGGCTCGTCATGCGCCATCGACTGGTGTATGATTCCGTGCACGATATGATGCATAATGAGATACATGCATTGGCGATTGTGGCCTTGGCGCCGTCCGAAGTAGTGTAAGGATGGCGTTTTGGCGTATCGGGGCAACTTGGTACGCCGCTTGCCGCAAGTGTCATGCACGCGTTTTCTTTCCATGCGTTTTTTACGAAACTTTCCCTAACAGGATTTAATAATGACTTTTAAGCCAGCCCGCTTGCTGATCGCACTACTCGCCGTTGTCGCGGTACCTGTTTTTGCGCAAAATGTTGCCGTTGTTAATGGCAAGCCTATCCCATCGTCGCGCGTTGATGCAGTCGTCAAGCAAGTCGTCGCCCAAGGCCAGCAACCGGATTCGCCGCAATTGCGCGAAATGATCAAGAAAGACTTGATCGGCCGTGAAGTGCTGATGCAAGAAGCGGAAAACAAAGGTTTCGGTAAAGATGCAGCCGTCAAGCAGCAAATCGAGAACGCGCGCCAGGCCATCGTCATCAACGCCCTGGTCGGCGACTACCTGAAAAAGAACCCTGTCAACGACGCTGAAATCAAGGCTGAATACGACCGCTTCGTGGCGCAGACCGGCGACAAGGAATACCACGTGCGCCACATCCTGGTGGCCACCGAAGCCGAAGCGAAAGACATCATCGCCAAGCTGAAAGGCGGCGCCAAGTTCGAAGAGCTGGCCAAGCAATCGAAAGATGCCGGCTCGGCCGACAACGGCGGCGACCTGGACTGGGCAGCCCCATCGTCCTTCCCGAAAGTGTTTTCCGACGCCTTCGTGAAACTGCAAAAAGGCCAAGTCACCGATACCCCGGTGCAAACGCCTAACGGTTTCCACGTGATCAAGCTGGACGACACCCGCGCGGCCAAGCTGCCGACCCTGGAAGAAGTCAAGCCACAGATCGCCGAAGCGCTGCAGCAAAAGAAACTGCAAGCGTATCAGGAAGAAATGATCAAAAAAGCAAAAGTTCAGTAAGAACTGACCTCCCCGGCGCCCTTTTCGGCGCCGGTCGTGTATTCTGCGCCTGAATGCGCACTGCACGGCAGTCGCGATCTTTTGTACCGGTTTTTTGTATACTTATTAGGAATGAACATGATTTTGAAGCCAGCCCGCCTGATCTTAGCCCTGGTCGCCGTTGTGGCGATCCCTGCGTTCGCGCAAAACGTAGCCACCGTGAATGGCAAGGCCATCCCATCGTCGCGCGTTGACCAGGTCGTCAAGCAAGTCGTCGCCCAAGGCAAGCAAGCCGATTCGCCACAATTGCGCGAAGCCATCAAAAAAGACCTGATCGGCCGTGAAGTGCTGATCCAGGAAGCCGACAAGCAAGGTTACGGCACGCGTCCGGAAATCAAGTCGCAAATCGACAATGCCCGTCAAAGCATCATCATCAACGCCCTGCTGGCCGACTACGTCAAGAAAAGCCCTGTCAAGGACGCTGAAATCAAGGCCGAGTACGACAAGTTCAAGGCACAGGCGGGCGACAAGGAATACCATGCACGCCACATCCTGGTGGCTACCGAAGCCGAAGCGAAAGACATCATCGCCAAGCTGAAAGGCGGCGCCAAGTTCGAAGAACTGGCGAAAGTATCGAAAGACGGTTCCGCAGCCAATGGCGGCGACCTGGACTGGGCTAGCCCTGCTTCGTACGTCAAACCATTCTCCGACGCCATGGTTGCCTTGAAACCAGGCCAGGTCACGCAAACGCCCGTGCAATCGCAATTCGGCTTCCACGTGATCAAGCTGGAAGAAACCCGTCCGACGAAGCTGCCGTCACTGGAAGAAGTCAAGGGTCAAGTGGCCGAGTCGCTGCAACAAAAGAAACTCGCCGCCTACCGCGACGAGCTGATGAAGAAGGCAAAAATCCAGTAATAGTGGATAAAGATGAAAAGGCGCTCCACGGAGCGCCTTTTTTACGCCTGGACATGGGAAAACAGCATGAACTTGCACGCGGAATTAAAAATCGCACTCGAAACGGCCGCCGACCCCACCCGTGCCGCGCCCATGCAGGCGTATATGCGCGACCAGTTCGTGTTCCTGGGCGTGGATGCGCCACAGCGCCGGCTGGCGGCCAAGGCCTTGCTGGCGAGCCTGAAGGGCATCGATCCGGGGACGCTGCTGGAACACGCGCAACTGCTGTGGCAGCAGCCGCAGCGCGAGTACCAGCACGTGGCGCTCGACATGCTGGCCGTGCACGTGCGCCAGCTGAGCGTCGATCATCTCCCCGCCCTGCTGGCACTGGCGCGCCAGCGCGCCTGGTGGGATAGCGTCGACGGCATGGCGGGCGTCGTCGGCGACGTGCTGCAGGCGGAACTGCGGCGCGGCGGCGATGGCCATGCGCACATGGACGCGGCCTTGCGCCACGACGACTTCTGGCTGCGCCGCATCGCCATGCTGCACCAGCTGGGCTGGCGCGCTGACACGGATGCCGCTTGGCTATTTGACGCGGCCCTGGCGCTAGCGCATGAAGACGCGTTTTTCATCCGCAAGGCCATCGGCTGGGCCTTGCGCGATTACGCGCGCCACGCCCCCGAAGCGGTGACGGCGTTTGCCAACGCGCACCGCCAGCAGTTATCGCCGCTCAGCTACCGCGAAGCGTTGAAGCACCAGCTACGCTGAACCCCGACCCGCCCAGCAGGCGCAGCGCGGCGTCGATGCGCGGCGCGGCATCCCAGGCTGGCACCGGTGCCAGCAAGCCCAGCGCCATTTGCCGCAGAGGCTCGGCGATCACCATGGCCAGCAGCAAGCCGGCCAGTTCGTACCCATCCCGCCCATCCCGCAGCAGCAGATGGCCGCGCGCCGCCTGACGCTGCAACCACTCGGCCAGCAAGGCCGTGCCCCGCTCGATGCCGTTGCGTTGATACACGGCCAGCAAGTCCGCGCGCGCGGGAAATTGCGTGCACAGCAGGCGGAACAGGCCGACAGCATCGGCCGTCAGCACGCGCGCCGCCATCGCCTGCAATACCTCTTTCAAAAGCGGCAAGACCTCGCCAGGCGCGGCCGCATCGTGCGACATGGCCGGCAGGAAAGCATCCGTCCAGCCGCGCACCACCAGGGCGACGAGGTCCTCGCGGTTGGCTGCGTACTGATACAGCGACTTCTTTGCCATGCCCGCATGGCGCGCCACCGCTTCCATGGTCGTGGCCGCATAGCCCTCGTGCAGCAGCAGCCAGGTGGCCGCCTGCACGGCCGCTACGCGTGCCTCCTCGGGCGGCCGCGCCGGACGGCCCCGTCCACGCAAGGCCTTGCTTTCTTCTTGCTGCATGCCAGCTCCAGTCTTGATCGTTGAACAATTCTACACTAAAACATATTAAAGAAACGTTTATCGTTTCTTTAATATATAATTGTCGCACCCTAACAAAGGAGAACGACATGACGAAGCATATTGAATTCCCATGGAGCATCACCAGCACGGGCGACTTGCTCGACCCGTTTCCCCTGCACCTGGAAACGGGCATCACTCGCCTGGATAATGGCTGCCTGCTGGTGGCGGCGCGCACGGAGCTGCACGGCTGCAGCGGGCGCATGCTGGACTGGTGGTTTACGTTTTTCGAGACGACGCAGCACATCAAGTGGTGGCATCCGCACGACCACGTGGCGCACCATGGCTGGAACAGCGCGTGGAAAAAGGGAGAGAGTTACTACGGCGCCTCGATCGAAGCGGTGGAATCCCTGGGCGACATTCCGCCCGTGAAAGCCAAGCTGAAGTTCCACGATCCGGAAGACGTGTTTGATCCGGCGCAACTGCAACAGGCAAAGGACAGCGGCGCCCTGTCGGCCGCCATCTGCGCGCGCATCGGCTTTGGCGAGCATGTGCAGCTGGACCCGCAGGGCGACCCGCTCGATGGCGAAATGCTGCACCTGACGCGCGACACGCCCACGGGCTGCGTGCTGCGCAGCCGCTTCCTGCTGGGTCGTAACAGCCTCGATCCCGTGCGCGATGTGCCTGACGTGCTGGGTCTGAATTTGCTGCGCCATTGCTACAGCGAATTTACCTATCTGTCACGCTTCCTGCCCTCGCTGTATTACGGCGAGCATGCCAACGGGGAAAAGGCCCCGCTGCCCTGGTAAGCCGGCGGCTCACAGCCGCTTGTGCATGCGCGCCAGCGGCAGTTTGATGTCATCGGGCAAGTCCAGATGAAACTCTTCAGTAACGGCGAAGCCGCTGGCCAGGTATAGCGGCACGCCGGGCAAGGTGGCGGCCAGTTCCAGCGCACTGAAACCGGCGCCCAGCGCCTGCCGTTCGCAATGGCGCATCAGCATGCTGCCCAGGCCCTGGCGGGCGGCTGCGGGCTCCACAAAGAAGGCGCGGATGCGGCCCGGCTGGCTGGCCGGATCGAGCAGCAGGTCCGGCCAGCACTTGGCGCGGTCGGCGCCATACAGGGTGGCGCGCTGGCTCCAGCCACCACAGGCCAGCATGACGCCATCGCGTTCGATGACGAAGTACGTCCGGTCGGCAAGCAGTTGCGTATCGACGCCGAATACATGGCGCGTCACGGCCTCGGCCTGCTCTTCACTATAAAACCCGGCGCTCAGTGCCACGCCGGAGCGGGCGATCAGTGCGTTCATTTGCGGCACGTCGGCCGGCAGCGCCACGCGCAGGCTGGTCAAGGCGCCAAAGCTGAACCAGGCACGCGCGATACGTCCCTGCTCCACCTCATAGCTCGCCACCAGTTCCTGCGCGGAAACACCGTCCGGCGTGTCGCCATGCACGATTTCATGGTCGATCACCAGCTTGCCGCAGGCGATGCGGTTGAGCAACTGCGCTTGCGGCTTGCTGGCGGCGAAACGGGCCGTGAAACGGGGACCGATTTGCGCACTGCCTGCGGCCAGCAAGGTAGCGGGATGCTGGAATTGCTGCGCATCATCGGCGTAGATGGCCAGCAGGGCCGGCACGTCGTGTGCGTTATACGCGTCCAGTTGTGCCTGGACCACCGCCGTGGGCGAAATGCGTGTATCGTTGGCAAGCGCCATGCGTGCACCTGTTGTGGTGTGGTTGGAAAGTTGCAAAGCGTAACACTGTCGCCCCTGTCGCGGCGCAGTTTGCTGCGATAATTATAAGAGTCGTTATAAGACTCGTTATAAGATTCGTCGCAAGAGGCATTTTCAAACGTCACCAATCAATCGCAAATCGCAGCAGGAGTAGATATTATGAAATGGGATGGCAATCGCGAAAGCGACAATGTGGAAGACCGCCGTGGCGAAGACGGTGGTGGGGGCGGCGGCGGTGGCGGCTTTGGTTTTGGCGGCCGCTCGATCGGCATCGGCACCATCGTCATCGCCCTCGTCGGCTCGTATGTGCTGGGCGTCAATCCCCTGACCTTGCTGAACCTGCTCAGCGGCGGTGGCGGCCAGGTCAGCACCCAGCAAAGCCAGGCGCCGGCGCGCCAGCCGCCCGAATCGGACGAGATGGCCCGCTTCGTGAAAACCGTGCTGGCCGATACGGAAGACACCTGGGGCGCGCTGTTCAAGGCCGAAGGCGGCAGCTATGTGAAACCGAAGCTGGTGCTGTTCTCCGGCAGCACGCCGACGGCCTGCGGCACGGGCCAGAGCGCCAGCGGGCCTTTCTATTGCCCCGGCGACCAGAAAGTCTACCTGGACCTCGAATTCTTCAAGCTGATGCAGCAGCGCTTCAAGGTCTCGGGCGAATTTGCCGAAGCCTATGTGATCGCCCATGAAGTGGGCCACCACGTACAGAACCTGCTGGGCTTATCCGAGAAGGTCGACAAGGCGCGCCGCACGCAATCGGAGCGCCAGGCCAACGCCATGTCCGTGCGCCTGGAATTGCAGGCCGACTGCTTTGCCGGCGTGTGGGCGTATCACGCGAACCAGGACCGCAAGATCCTGGAACAGGGCGACGTGGAAGCGGCCCTGAAAGCGGCCACGGCCATCGGCGACGATGCGCTGCAGCGGCAGTCGCAAGGCCATGTCGTGCCGGACTCGTTTACGCACGGCACCTCGGAACAGCGCGTGCGCTGGTTCAGCAAGGGCATCGAGAGCGGCCAGATTGCACAGTGCAATACGTTTGAGGCGCGCCAGCTGTAATGCAGGCAAAGCAAGCATGCCGCCTGGTCTGGCGGCATGCGCTCAGGGCATGCCGACGTCGTAGCGCTTGCCCAGTCTTTTTAGTTCGCCTGTCTCGATCAGGCTATTCAGTTCCTGGTCAAACTGCAGGCGCAACTTGTCAAAGGCGGGCGAGCGGGGAAACGCAAAATAGCCGTTCTGTATTTCGATGACTTTGGGCAGGGGTTTCACCTGGCGCCCATAGCCGAGGCGGGCAATCACGGGGTCGGTGTTGCGGCGGTTGCTGACGAACACGTCGACGTGATTGTGCACCAGCATCTTCAAGCCATTTTCCACATTGTTGGCCACGCTGACCTGCAAGCTGGGCCGCACACGCTCCCAGTCCGCGCCGTAGGCCCAGCCGTTGAGCAGCACCACCCTGCGCTGCTTCAGCACGCTGTAATCGCCATCCCAGCCAAAACTGGCGTCCTGGCGCGTATAAAAGACCATCTGGTCCTGGTAAAACGGCTTGTCGGAAAACCCCATGCTGGCAATGCGCTCGGGCGTCTTGTAGGGGCCGATCAAGATATCGGCCTGGCCCTGCACCAGCATGGCTTGCGCGCGCGCCCACGGCACCATGCGAAAACGCACGGTATGACCCGTGCGCGCCGCCATCAGGCGCAGCAATTCCGCGCCCAGTCCGCCATATTCGCCGCTCTCCTGATACTCGAACACGCGCTCGAACTGCGCACCCACGGCCAGCAGCTCGCGCGCCTGCACCGGCAAAGGCATGGCGAATGCCGGCCACAGCAGCGCCAAGGCCAGCAGGCGCCGCCCCGCTCTACCCATCAGCCGACGATGCGCAAGGAGTAATCGGTGGCCCGCACATCCTTGGTCAGGCTGCCGATCGAGATGCGGTCCACACCTGTTTCGGCAATGGCGCGCACGGTATCGACATTGATGCCGCCCGACGCTTCCAGCAAGGCACGGCCCTTCGTCAGGGCCACGGCGGCGCGCATCATCTCGTTGCTGAAGTTATCCAGCAGCACAGACACGGCGCCCGCGTCCAGCGCTTCCTGCAATTGCGCCAGGGTTTCCACCTCGATTTGCACGGGCACGCCCGCGTCGAGGTTGCGCGCGTTTTCCAGGGCCTGGCTGACGCCGCCAGCGGCCGCGATATGGTTTTCCTTGATCAGGATGCCGTCGTACAGCGCCAGGCGCTGGTTCTTGCCGCCGCCGACGCGCACCGCATACTTTTGCGCCAGGCGCAGGCCAGGTAAGGTTTTGCGCGTGTCCAGGATGGATGCCTTGGTGCCGGCAATCACATCGACATACTGGCGCGTGGCCGTGGCGACCGCCGACAGCAGTTGCAGGAAATTGAGGGCGCTGCGCTCGGCCGTGAGCAAGGCGCGCGCCGGCGCCTGAATCGTGCAGACGACGCTGTCGGCCGTCATCCTGTCGCCTTCGGCGTAATGCCAAGCGATATCGATGCTGCGATCCAGGCTTTTCATGATGCCTTCGAACCACGGTGCGCCGCACAGCACGGCTGCTTCGCGCACGATGACGCGGGCCGTGACGATGTGGTCGGGCGGCACCAGCTCGCCCGTCAGGTCGCACTGGCCCACGTCTTCCAGCAAGGCGGCCAGCAGATTGCCTTCGAATGCGCGCGCAAGGGCGGCATCGAAAGGGGTGAAAGAATTAACGAGGGTACTCATGCTGGACCGATTCCTTGGAACAATGTGGTTTCTTTTGCCAGGTCCGCGCCCGGCTTGAGGCCCGCCTTCTTGGCGGCGGCGAAGTCAAGCATGCGATTGATCGAGCGCACGGCCAGCTGGCCGACTGCGGGATCGACGTGGATTTCGTTGTGCATGTTTTCCAGTGTTTGCGCCAGGTTCAACAAGCCATTCATGGCCATCCACGGGCAATGTGCGCAACTCTTGCACGTGGCGCTGTTGCCGGCCGTGGGCGCTTCGATGAAGCGTTTGCCCGGCGCGGCCGCGCGCATCTTGTGCAGGATGCCGTTGTCGGTGGCGACGATGAAGGTATCCGTGTCCATGGTTTGCGCTGCCGCAATCATTTGCGACGTCGAGCCCACCATGTCGGCCAGCGCCACCACGTTGGCGGGCGATTCCGGATGTACCAGCACCTTCGCTTGCGGATACTCTTCCTTGAGCAAATCGAGTTCGATGCCCTTGAATTCGTCGTGCACCAGGCAGCTACCCTGCCACAGCAGCATGTCGGCGCCCGTTTGCTTCTGGATATACGAGCCCAGGTGTTTATCGGGCGCCCAGAGGATTTTCTTGCCCTGCGCATGCAGGTGGGCGACGATGTCGAGACCGATGGACGACGTCACCATCCAGTCGGCGCGCGCTTTTACAGCCGCGCTGGTGTTCGCATAGACAACGACCGTACGGTCCGGATGGGCATCGCAGAAAGCCGTGAATTCGTCCACCGGGCAGCCGAGGTCGAGCGAACAGGTCGCGTCGAGGTCGGGCATCAGCACGGTTTTCTCGGGACTGAGGATCTTCGCCGTTTCGCCCATGAAACGCACGCCGGCCACGAGCAGGGTTTTGGCCGGATGGTCTCGCCCGAAGCGGGCCATTTCCAGGGAATCGGAGACGCAGCCGCCCGTGGCTTCGGCCAAGTCTTGCAGGTCAGCATCAACGTAGTAGTGGGCAACGAGCACGGCTTCGCGCTCGATCAGCAGGCGCTTGATGCGCGTGATCAGTTCGGCTTTTTCAGCCGGGGACGGCGTCGCTGGCGTGCGTGCCCAGGCGTGGGCAGTGCAGCTGGTTCCGTCTTGTGGATGTTCATATTCGACGGATTTAATGGCTAAAGTTTGCATGGCTGTGTCAAACAAAAACGGGATAGACCGGCACGAACGCAATGAAGCTGCTGCGCCGGAACGAATAGACCGCGGCGCGTCGGTGTGGGTGATATCAGAGTACACCACCAGCTCTCCAAACGCCTGATAAAACCGTAGCGAGCGGCAGCGATTTGTGGCCGAGAAGCGCAACCGTACACAAGTACGGTGAGCATCACAGGCCGCAAAGCGCGACGCGCAGTAGGTTTGATCAGGTGTTTAATCAATACCTTGGCTTCTGAGGTAATCCTCGTAGTTGCCACGGTAATCGACCACTTCATCTTCCTTGATCTCGATGATGCGGTTGGCCAGCGACGACACGAATTCGCGGTCATGCGAGACGAAGATCAGGGTGCCCGCGTATTTTTCCAGCGCAATGTTCAAGGATTCGATCGATTCCATGTCCATGTGGTTGGTCGGTTCATCGAGCATCAGCACGTTGTGGCGGCCCAGCATCAGCTTGCCGTACATCATGCGGCCTTTTTCACCACCGGACAACACCTTGACAGCCTTTTTCACATCGTCGCCGCCGAACAGCAAACGGCCCAGGATGGAACGCACGGCCTGATCATCGTCGCCCTCTTTCGTCCACTGGCCGATCCAGTCGGTCAGGTTCGTGTCCTTGGCGAAATCTTCCGTCGGGTCTTGCGGCATGTAGCCGACGTTGGCGTTTTCCGCCCACTTCACGCGGCCCTGGTCTGGCTGCAGGCCGGCGATCTCGCCTGCGATGCAACGCAGCATGGTGGTCTTGCCGGCGCCGTTGGCACCGATGATGGCGATGCGCTCGCCCGCTTCGACCATGATGCTGAAATTCTTGAACAGCTGGCGGTCGAAGCCTTTCGAGATGTTCTCGACTTCCACAGCCAGGCGGTGCAATTTCTTTTCGCCGTCGAAACGCACGAACGGATAGGCGCGCGACGATGGCTTGATGTCGTCGACCTTGATCTTTTCGATCTGCTTGGCGCGCGACGTTGCCTGGCGGGCCTTGGATTTGTTGGCGGCGAAGCGGCGCACGAATTCCTGCAGCTCGGCAACCTTGTCTTTCGCTTTCGCGTTGTTGGCCAGTTGCTGGTTGCGCGCCTGGGTCGAAGCGAACATGTATTCGTCGTAGTTGCCTGGATAAATCTTCAGGGTGCCGTAGTCCATGTCGGCTACGTGGGTGCAAACCTGGTTCAGGAAGTGGCGATCATGGGAAATGATGATCATGGTGGAATTGCGCTCGTTGAGCACGTCTTCCAGCCAGCGAATCGTGTTGATATCCAGGTTATTCGTCGGCTCGTCGAGCAGCAGGATGTCCGGGTTCGAGAACAGCGCCTGGGCCAGCAGCACGCGCAGCTTCCAGCCTGGCGAGACATTGCTCATCGGGCCTTGATGCAGCTCAATGGCGACGCCGGCGCCCAGCAGCAGTTCGCCGGCGCGCGATTCGGCCGTGTAGCCGTCGTATTCGGAGACTTTGCCTTCCAGATCGGCCGCCTGCATGTAATCGTCATCCGTCGCTTCCGGGTTCGCGTAGATCGCGTCGCGTTGCTGGATGGCGGCCCACATTTCCGTGTGGCCCATCATGACCACGTCGAGGACGCGCATGTCTTCAAAGGCGAATTGGTCCTGGCGCAGCTTGCCCAGGCGTTCGTTGGTGTCGAGCATGACGTTGCCGCCCGACGGGTCCAGGTCGCCGCCCAGGATCTTCATGAACGTCGACTTGCCGCAGCCGTTGGCGCCGATCAAGCCATAGCGGTTGCCGTCGCCGAACTTGACGGAGATATTCTCAAACAATGGCTTGGCGCCAAACTGCATCGTAATATTTGCTGTAGATAGCATGTGATATTGGGTCTTTATTCAGTTAAAACAGCTAGTTAAGTACTTTCCTTCCATTATACAGCACCCACCCTCATCACTCTATAGTGGTCCGCCATGGGCGACCGGAATGTATGCGGAGAAATAATGGCAAGAAAATATGATTGCCGTATTTTAATTTAGCGGATACGCTGCGTGACATCCGTTTTCTACCCTCCACCTCACAGGCTTCACTTGAAAAAAATCACTATCGCCGCGGCCGTGGCCGTCATTGCCGTCGCCGCCATCACCTACGCTTCGCCGTACTACGCCTTGCACCAGATCAAGACCGCCCTGGCCGAACGCAACGCCGAGGCTCTGGCCACACACGTGGACTTCCCCGCCTTGCGCGCCAGCGTCAAGGCTCAGCTGGAAAGCAATATGGCCCGCAGCATCGAGGCAACAGCCGGCAGCGACAATCCCTTGGCCGCCCTGGGCCAGTCGATCGCCAACGCCATGCTGGGCAAGATGGTCGACACCATGGTCTCACCCGCTGGCGTCGTTGCGCTGGTCAACAAAAGCGCCGTCGGCCCGCAAGCGGGAGCGGATGCAAGTGCGGATGCCCCGGCCGATGGCGCGCAGCAAAAGGCCGACTATTCGGCGAGCTATGCCGGCGTGAACACCTTCGTCGTGCGCGCGAAGGATGGCAAGGCACAGGAAGGCGCACTGGTCCTGCTGCGCCATGGCGTGTGGGACTGGAAACTGAGTTCGATTGAAATTGCGTCGGCGATGGCCGGGAGGTAGGTAACCTTGATATTAGCACCGATGTGGATTGGCACGGAGATGGGAAAATAATATGCCACTCATCTGCCGATCACCACGTGCGGCCAGACTCAGATTAGTCGACACATGGTATGAGCTGTGATAAGTGGCAATGAATTTCTTGTCGCCGAAAGCGCTTATTCGGAGAATAAGCAAAAACGGCACTGACCTTTTGTTGAAAATATGAAAATACATACTGGCAATATATTCATATCGTACGCGCCACTTACTTCACTCAATGCCAGAATGCATAAAATCTCAATCCCTACTCCGGTGCAGAACTAATTGACGCGCCAGTTCAACTCCATAAGGCTGTATGCCCACAAAACATGCTTTTATAGCAACTATTACACTTGGCCTTGCCTGTGTCACACCATGCACCCATGCCTTCGATGGGGCAGCCACCGCCGAGCGCAGCCATTCTGTCGCCTCGCGCATGCAGGCGGAAACGTCCAGCGCCGCCGATCCGGATGCCCCCGCGCTGCTGCCCGTGCCCAGCGACATTTCGCTGGCCGAGCTGGAGCGCCGCTGGGCGTTGGGACAGGCGCAGGCCGAAGAAAAACACTTTAGCAGCGCGCTCGACCCGGCAGCGCTGACGGCCCTGGCACAGCAGATGGAGTGCCACGATATCGTCGGCACGCAGCCGTATGGCTTCCCGCAGGATCAAGCGCACCCCACTGTGCTGAGCGGCGCGCACCTGTTGGCGCGTTGCCCGGACAGGGCCTACGTAACGATCACGGCGATGTCGATGGCAGGCAAGACGGGCAAGCGCGTCACGATTTCGCCGCAAGCGTTCAAACAGACGGTGGATGGCAGGCCCGCGCGGCGTCTGTATTACAAGGCGCCCAACGGACGCCAGAAGGAATCGCTGACCATCGTCGATGGCAGCTATGTGTATGCGCTCGAGTACTGGTCGCTCGATGCTGGCAAGCAGGCCGGCATCGCGGGAGAACGGCGGCTGGAAAAAGTATCTTCGTTGCCCCGCGCCCAGCCTCGCGGCGGCGCGCACGAGGTGTTGGCATGGCCGGAAATGAAATAAGCAATGATCGCCTCCCTGTGCCACATGTTCTTTGGACATGGCGTCAGGCACGGCCCTTGCGTGGATCGGTGGCCCGCTGTTAGTTGTGTTTGATATTCTGGGGGGGGGTATATTTTTGCCGGACAGCTTGCGCAAGGCAAACATCCTCGGCTAGCGGCGGCAAGCATGCCGCCGCTAGTGGCGAAGCCCGTTTACATGCCCAGGGACTTGAGCAGGTCGGCGTTGTCGTCGTCTTCCGGTTCCACTGCCGGCGCAGCGTCGCGTTCGCGGTTCGCGTATTCCGTATCCATCAGCGAGTCGGCATCGACTTCGCGCGAATCGAAATCGTGCAGCTTGATGAACTCGGTACGGTCGATCGCCAGTTCCAGATAGAAAATATTGTTCTTTTCCGTGTAGAAGGTGACGCGGCGCATTTCCGGGCGGTCCAGCGGCGTGTCGACGCTGAGCATCACCTGCTTGTTCAGCACCAGCATCTTCGGCTGGCTCTGGGTGATGTTCGTTTGCAGTTCGCGTCGCACCTTGCCCGTGAAGTCGCCCACGATCTGGTTCATCAGCTCGCCCATGATGTTCGACACTTCGTCCGACGTGTAGAAATTGGCCAGTTCCGACTTCGGCATGCCCATGTGCAACATGTAGCGCTCGTAGATTTCCATCGCCGTATCGGCGGCAAAATTGAGCACCACCAGGCCCGTGAAACCGCCATCGAACATCACGAAGCAACCGATGTCCGGCTTCAGGCCGGTCTTCGTGATGCGCTGCACCATGCCTGAATAATTGACTCTGCTTTGCGTTGCAACGTTGAGCACCCGAACCACCGAGTTGCACAAACTCATCAACAAATCTTCTGTACCGTACACAACATCCTTTTCTGCATCCATGAGCAACCTCTCCTACTATTTTAAGATGACAGCACTGTTTCCCCGCCCGTCGCGAGCCGAAACACGATAGTTTCGCTCAGCAAGCGGACGACGTCACCTTTGCATGCCTGACCTTGCCTAGCCGTGCGAGCCGCGTTGCCGCTGACACGAACCGCCCTCTTACTTTTTCTGTATAGAAATAAGTATCAGATGCGCAGAATACCCAGATGTAACATTTCCGTCCAGCCATACCTGCATTTACTTGACGATCTGTGCGGAAATACCATATCTGGGCTGAGCATGGGCATCGGCACAGGAAATAGTAACTAAAAATCAAGTGCCCGCAAGACCACGCTACTGACCAGCAGATCGCGGCTCAGATATGCGAAGGCGCGCTGGCCGATGCGCAGCCGGTGGAGGTCGAAGATGGCCAGCAAGTCGCCGCCCTGACTCTGGTCCAGGCTGCGCAATGCGGTCACGGTAATGCGGCAAGACTTTTCAACCCCAAAAACAGCCAGATGGAAGCGGATAGCGTCGCCCGCTGGCTCGAGTGCGATGCTGTCGCGCAGGATGTCATAAGGCATGGCCGCCGCGCCCGTTCATATGGCCAACGTGGCGACAGCCCCGACATGCAGGGGCAGGTCGATGATGAAGACACAGCCATGACCAGGCACGCTTTCCACGCTCAAGCTGCCGCCATTTGCTTCCACACTGCGCCGGGCAATCGACAGCCCCAAGCCCAGGCCCGTCTTGTTGGCGCCGCCTTGCGTAAAGGGCAAAAACAAGTCATCTGCGGCCTGCGGCGACAGGCCGACGCCATTGTCTTCCACTTCGATCCTGATCCGCTCGCCGTTCGCATACGCGCGCAGCACCACCGTGCCACTCGGCGCGGCAAACTTGAACGCATTCTGCAGCAGGTTCCCCACGGCACAGAGCAGCAAATCCTTGTCCGCATCGAGCTGCAGCAAGGGAGCGACCTCTTCCACAATCAAGGTGCAACGTAGCAATTCCGCTTCCAGGTTGGCCGAATGGCTCAATTCACTGATGAGGTTGCTCAAGAAGAAAACCGAGCGCTGCAAGGTCAGGCCCGCCTCCACCCGCACTTCCGCCAGCGAGCGGTCGATCAGCGTCCGCAAACCCACGAGGCTGCGGTCGAGCACAGCCCCAGTCGCACCCGCCACGCCCATGCTGCCCTGTTTCAGCGCGGCGACGGCCAGGCTGGCTGTGCCCAGGTGATTGCGCAATTCATGGGCAAAATAGCCGATGCGCTGGCTCAATGCCAGTGCCTGCTCATTCGCAATGAGCACGTCACGCCGCTGGGTAAATTCGGAAACGGCTTCGGCAATGCCGTTGTCGAGGCAACGGTTAAGCGTCCTGAATTCCTCAACAGCAAATTGCTCGTCCAGCGCTACGGCAAGATCGCTGACGGCCTGGCACAGGTCGCCATAATCGTGCACCACCTGGCTGACGGAATAGCCCAGCGCCAGCAACTGCCCGCCATGCGTGGTGGCGCTGTCGGCCAGTTCCGATGTCGCCAGCGCATTGCCATCGGCGGGGCCGGAAATGGCCAGGCTCTTCGCCATCTGGCCCTCCTCCTCCGCCTTCAGAGTGCGGATCAGCTGATCCAGGAAGATGGGTATGCCATGTTGCAACTGTTGATCGGTCGGCAATCGCAACGGCCTCTTGGCAACTTTATCTCGGCAACGGCGCTCCAGCTCGGCGCGATTTTCAGCTAGGAATATATGCATCATGGCGTTTCCAGCAATCTCAATGATTAAGAATAAACAAGCCTAGCGTGGTGAGCTGGCAAGTACCGTCTGCTACCGAACATAGTCGCGCGCAAGCCCGCCTGGCGCCGTGCAGCGCACGCGCCGACCGTCTCCCTGTGCTATTGTCATCAGATACATAACCAAGCAGGTGCTACGCATGCAAAACATCGTTACCAGCGTTTCGTTCCGCTACATCGATCCGCGCCAGAAGGAACCGGGGCCGAGTAGGGAATTCATCAACCAGAACATTCTGCTACCGCCGGGCGCCCATTTGCCGCGCATAGGCGAAGCCATCGAACTGATGCATTGGGACTTGAACCGCGACATGAAATCCGGCGTGTATTCGGTCCTGTTTGTCCACACGCGCATCGCCTTGTTTGATGGCAAAGACAAGCCTTCCGGCTGGCACACCACGATCACCGTGGGGCCGCAGTCCGACGACATCGACGCGCGCTTCCTCACCGCCCCGTCCTGACAACTGTGCGGCCCTTGTTGCGGCCAGGCTTGAGCACCTAAAATAGTGCTTTATATTAAACATGACCGTGACGGCAGCCGGTGGCGCTGTCACGCACGATGCAGGGAAGTCAATGAACACACTTTTAGCGCAGGCAACGGCGGAAATGATGGCGGCCGTGGAGGCGTGGTTTGTCGAGCGCCTGAAGCGTACCGACCTGGAAGCCGCCGTGAACCGGACCACCTTGCGGATGGGTATCTTTAATGATTTTTTGCTCGACTACAAACCCGGACGCACGACGGCCGACGATTTCCAGCTGACTGATACCGATGAGTTCGCACAAAGGACGCCATCGCGCCTGGATGAAGCCGTCGTGCGCGACACCATCGCGCCCCAGCTGGCTGCCATGGTACTAGCGAAGCTGGAGAAACTGGCCGACACGCCCCTGATCGACTATCGCTTCAGCTTTCGCGGCAAATTCCAGACGGCACAGGGCAAGCTGCACCTGAAGCTGATCGACTACGTCAACGAAGGCAAGCGCCAAACCTTGCTCGAGCACATACACACTTACATCACGCAAAAACTGGAGCGCGGCAGCAGGCCGACAAAAAAGCTGGAAACGTTTTTCCTGACGCGCCACCTGCTCGATCCTTACCTGTTTCCGCAGCCCGATATCGCCTGGACGATTGCGCAATTCGAACGCATCGAGCAGTTGAACAAGTCACGGCCGCAGGCGCTGGCAGAACATCGCAGCGATATCATCCAGGCCGTGTCGGCCTGGGCGGAGCAGCAATTTCTGCCGCAGTTCTATGATGTGCAGCAATCGGCCTATTGCAGCACGAAATACACCTTGAAAACGGGCGCGGCGCCCGATACGCAAGCGCTGCAGCCGATCGATCTGCTGCTGTATGGCGCCGTGATGATATTGCGCCACGAACCGAGCTACGCCAAATCAAAGGGCCTCAAGTTCCTGGAAATTGCCCGCGAACTGGGCAGCGAACGGGCCGTGCGCATGCTGTCAGAAGGCAGCGGCAGCTTCCCCGATGCCGACATCCATATAAAAAATGCACTGCTGGAATGCCGCGCCAACGACGTGTTTGCCACGATCAACATCAGCATCTTCCGGGAAGAAGAAGACGCGTATGCGCAGGCGCTGGCGTTCATCACGCGTCTGCTGAACAACGGTTTCCCGAAAAGCTACCAGATCAAGCTCAAATCGAAGGTGAAGCAATATCTTCCCTTGAAAGGACTGGCCAAATCCGATACGCACCGCTTCTTTGCCAACGCCCTCGCCTGGCCTGCCCTGCAGCCGCAGCTGGAAGCATATGCGCGCGCGGCCATCGAGCAATTCGAATTCTATGCCGACACGGAAGGTGAAAAAAATTGCATGCCCGGCAGCTATGCCACGTTTGGCCTGGGCTTGCTCGACGCGCGTTATTTCCCCCTGGTGCAGCACTACATGGCCAACGTCGACGAAGAGCATCAATCCGTGCAGGATCAGTTTACGGCCGCCTTCGCCGAACAACATGGCGTCACGCACGACTCTGCTCCCGTGCTGGCAGCGTGTCTGCGCGCATGCACGGATAACGCAAAAGTCAAGATCCAGGCAGAACTGGAAGACGTGGAGAAACTGGAACTGTTCTGCCAGCAACTGCAGGGCTTGGAAGGTTATCTGGTGGAGCACATGCTGTATCCGATCTGGGGCAAGCTGGAAAAACTCGCGGCCCTGGCCCGCAAGGCGCATGGCCGGCGCAAGGAGCTGCTGCTGGCCTTGCTGGCAGCGGCGAGCAGGGCGGACGCTTGAGGTCACTACGTTATGTGCGCAACGTTATGACTTTCACCATATACAATGCGCGCGCCAGAATTACTGCAAGATATCTTTTGGCGCCTGACATCGAATCGTGGAGAAAATACATGCATCAAACACAAGAAACATCGCGCGCTGCCCTGCTGGCAGCAAGCTTTGCGGCTGCCGTGGCGCTGGCCCAACCCGCCATCGCCGCCGAAACAGCCGTCGCACTGGCCCCGGTCGAGGTGGCCAATCTGTACATCAAAACCATCATCAACAAGGATGAAGCCAGCGTCGCCAAGCTCAACGCCTACCTGCGCCCCACCCGCCTGGCGGGCCACCAGAGCGCCGAATATGCGTCGTACAGCGGCTTGAAGGAAGCGGACGCCAAGTTCCCGACGGAAACCGGCAAGCTGATCGCCGACCTGTTCCCGGCCGCCATGCAAGCAGCCGTGACCCCGGCCGCCGAACTTCTGGCCGCGAATGTCATCGCCGCCAAGAATGGCGCCGTGTGCCAAGCCACCAAGGCGGACCCGGTGACGGTGGAAAACGGCATGCAGACGGCCGCCGTCAGCTTCGAATGCCAGGTCGTCAAAGTGCCAGTGGCATGGGCGGCTGCCGCCCAGCAACTGGCCAAAAGCGGCTGCAAGGTCGAGCAATGTACAGCCGGCCTGAAAAAAATCGCCGCAACCTACACCAGTGCGCTGAAGCAGACCTGGCGTGCCGTGTTTGCCGTCAGCCGCGAAAAGAACTCGGAAGCCTGGCGCAACGATTTCGCGCGCGAAACATTCGATGAAATCTGGGATTACCTGTAATCCTGGCGTCGTTTAGAATGGCCGGATGAACAAATTTACTCCGGCCCCACAGCCCGCAGGCCTGGCCCTGCTGCGCCTGATTGACCCCGAGCATGTGGAAGGCGCGCTGGTCAAGCAAGTACTGGCACAGGACCTCGCCAGCCTGCACGGCAAGCAATTGCTGGCGCTGCTGCGCCGGTTGCGCGCCGCCCAATCCAACCAGCACGATTATGCAGGCGCCAGCCCAGCGCAGGCCGAGCAGCAGTTCGGCGCCGCCATCGCCGCCGTCAAGGCTGAGCTGGCCACACGCCCGCACATTCTCAACAAGCAGGAAGCCAAGGCGCTGCGCCAGGCGGCGGCAAAGAAGCGTTAAGCGAGGCGCAAGCGGCCAGCCAGCCGTGCGCGCCAGCACGCCGCCCCCCTCCTATAATCGGAGACTCTCGTGTTTCCGCTATTGAAAGGCCACTCCATGTCCACACGTTTTTCCCGCCACGCACTCGGTTGCGCCATGCTTGCTTGCTCCGCCCTCACCGCCATGCAGGCGGCCCATGCCCGGGAGACGGGCCCCATCGACGCGCGCGCCGTGTGGACGGAACGCTCGCTGTCGGCCTGCCGCAGCGAGCAATCGCATACCGCGCCCGACGTCTGCCTGCTGCGCACCATGCAGCGCGCCGGCGCGCGTCCACAAGCCATCGCCGCCGCCAGGATGCTGGTCAAGGCAAACAAGGCGGGCTTCATCTCCGCCTGGCGCCCGCTGGGCAAAGTGGCCTTGGCTACCGTCACCTATCCTTTCCGCGCCAACACGAATGAAGGCAGCCTGCTGATCGGCAGTGATGGCGCGGCCATCGACGTTGACGAGGATTCCGTGCGCGAGGAAGACCGCGCCACGCCCGCCTGGCGTGCGTTTGCCGCCGCCCACCCGGACGCCGTGGCTTTTGCCCCCGCCGATTTCGTCGGTAGCACGGCCACTGGCGATGGCGGCCAGCGCCTGCTGTTTTCCACGCCCCTGAAGAGCTGCCATGCCTGCGCCGACGATGGCGCGCTGCTGGTCGCCTATACGGTGGACAAGGCGGGCGTCGTGCTCGAACGGGAACTCTTGACGATCAAGTAATCAAGTAAGGCCGCGTCGACGATAAAATGGATAAGATAGAATTGCCTGATGGCATGTCTATACAAATACACGCCATCAATCCAACTACTTGTCCCAGGAAAACATGCGCCGCTCTTGCCTTGCACTGCAACTTACCGCCGCCCTGCTGCTGTCCAGCCCCTTCCACCTTGCCCAAGCCGTACCGACCGCTACCGCCGGCGCGGCCAAGCCGCTCGTCATCGGCGAAAGTTTCAGCATCGATTCGCAGGCGCTGCGGGAAAAGCGCCACATCAATGTGTACATGGCGCGCGCCTGGGATACACCGCCCGATGCCCCATTGCCTGTGCTGTACATGCCGGACGGCGGCGTGCAGGAAGATTTCCTGCATGTGGCCGGCTTGCTGCAAGTGTCGGTGGCGAATGGCACGATGCGCCCTTTCATGCTGGTCGGCATGCAAAACACGCAGCGCCGGCGCGATTTGACGGGGCCGACGGACAGTGCCGAAGACCGCAAGATCGCCCCCTTGGTGGGCGGCGCGTCCGCTTACCGGGCTTTCATCCGCGATGAACTGATGCCGGAAGTCAAACGGCGCTACCGCACGACGGGTGAAACGGCCATCGTCGGCGAATCGCTGGCGGGCCTGTTCGTGGTGGAAACGTACCTGCTGGAGCCGCAACTGTTCGACCATTACCTGGCGTTCGACCCCAGCCTGTGGTGGAACCATGGCGCCCTGCCGCGCCAGGCGGCAACCCTGCTGGCCAAGGGTAAGCCAGGCAGGCACAGCCTGTACCTGGCGTCCAGCAGCGAGGCGGGCATCGCAGTCGAAGTGCAACGCCTGTCCGAAGTGCTGGAAAAACAGGCGCCGCCCGGCTTGCAGTGGCATCAGAAAAAGATGCCGGAAGAAAGCCATGGCACGATCTATCACGCGGCTGCCTTGAAGGCGTTCCGCGCCGTATTCAAACCGCCGTTGCCGGTCAGCCAATAAAACATGGACAAACTGTAATCTGCTGCAGGACGCGCCCGCCGTAGCGGGCGGGTAAAATCGGCGGCCCATCTTGCCCCGTCTGAGTCCAGAGTCCCATGAGCTTTTTGCAACTATTTATTCTTTCCATCGTCCAGGGCTTCGCCGAGCTGCTGCCCGTTTCCAGCTCCGCCCACGTCATCATGGCGGAAAAATGGATGGGCCTGGACCCCACATCGCCGGAGCTGACCATGCTGCTGGTGATGCTGCACACGGGCACCATGTTTGCCGTCATCGTGTATTTCTGGACATCCTGGCGCGCCACGTACTTCCGTTCGGCCACCGCCTTCCGCAGCAATGTCCTGCTGCTCGTGGCCGCCACGGCCCTGACAGGCCTCGTCGGCTTTGGCTTGCTGAAGGGCATTACGCACATCATGAGCAAGGATGCGCCCGGCTTTGAAATCGAGCACCTGTTCGGCAACGCCAAACTGATGGCCGCCGCACTGGCCGCCGCCGGCGTGCTGATCATCGTTTCCTCGCGCCTGCAAGCGCGCCAGCACGGCACCTTGTCCATCGGCAAGGCGATGGTGATCGGCGCCGTGCAAGGCCTGTGCCTGCCCTTCCGGGGCTTTTCCCGCTCGGGCGCCACCATTTCGGCCGGCATCGCCATGGGCGTGCCGCAGCGCCGCGCCGAGGAATTCAGCTTTGCCCTGGCCGTGGTGCTGACGCCCGCCGTGCTGCTCAAGGAAGGCTGGCGCTTTTACCAGGCCGTGGCAAATGGCAGCCTGGACCATCTGGAGCACGGCAACAGCCTGCTGCACCTGCTCGGCCCCAGCCTGCTGGGTATGCTGCTATCCTTCCTGGCCGGCTTGCTGGCCCTGCGCTGGCTGTCGCGTTGGCTGGAACAGGGGCGCTGGCATTTCTTTGGCGCGTATTGCCTGGCCGCTTCCATGGTCGTGTTGTACGTAGGGTAAAATCGCCGGGTTTCTTAGTTTATACACATCCCAGCCAGGTTTTACAGAAAGCCAACGATGAATTTCGCCGCCACCGCCGCCCTCTCCCTTGCCATGTCCACCGATGCCTTTGCGGCCGCCGTGGGCAAGGGCGCCGCCCTGCACAAGCCGCAATGGCGCGAGGCGCTGCGCACGGGCCTGATTTTTGGCGTCATCGAAGCCATCACGCCCATCATCGGCTGGGCCCTGGGCAGCGTGGCAGCGCCCTACGTGGAAGCATGGGACCACTGGATTGCCTTCAGCCTGTTGGGCATCATCGGCCTGTTGATGATACGCAATGCCCTTTCCGACGCCGACGAGGAAGAAGCGCCGGCCCAGTCGCACTCGTTCTGGGTGCTGGCTGTCACCGGCCTGGCCACCAGCATCGATGCCATGGTGGTGGGTGCGGGCCTGGCTTTGCTGGGCGCCAACATCGTCGTGACGGCCGCCGCCATCGGCTTTTCCACCTTCGTCATGGTCACCCTGGGCGTGATGCTGGGCCGCGTGCTGGGCACGGTGGCGGGTCGGCGCGCCGAACTGGTGGGCGGTCTGGTGCTGATCATCATCGGCTGCGTGATTTTATACGAGCATCTCGGCCATCCGGCCTGAGGCCTGGGCCGGCGCGAAATGAAGATAACTTTACAATCCAGGTTGACGTGAGGACACACAGCGTTCCGCCTGGCGTCATGATCGCCGCAACGCAGACCTGGCAGGCGCGCACGCCACGGCGACCGGCGTGGACAAACGCGCACTTTGTGCTACATTCATAACTCTGCATTCCTGCCTCGCAAGGTGACCATCATGGAAACTCTGGAGTTGCTTTTTGCCTCGCTGGTGCGTGAGACGGCAGAGTCGATACGCGACCACCACGTCCCTTTTGCCATCAAACACGACGAGCGCGCCTATTTCGAGTGGATGGACGAGCACCCGATCAATGGCTATATCCAGGAAGCATATCGGGAGATCGAGGAAACGGCCCAGCAAATCCGCGCCATTCGCGCGGGGTGAGGACGCTTGTTGCAAGCAACTGCGCGGGGGGCTTTGCGGCTGGCGATGCTCACCGCACTTCAGTGCGGTTGTGCTTCTCAGCCACACATCCCCTCCGCTCGCTACGCTTGCAGCAAACATCGAGACAGGTCTGGGCCACGACAATCAGGTCTGGAGGCGGGAGACATGGATCAGCAACAAAAACACCAGATCGGGGGCTATGAATTTCATGTGGCGGGGACGCTGGAGAAGGATGGGCGCTACAGGGGGAAGATTTTAATCAGCAAGCGCGGTGATACGCAACAGGTGTATGCCAAGCCCGTACTGATTGAAACGCTCAGCAGCTTCAAGTCCGTGCATGCGGGATTGATCGAGGCATCGGCGTAGGCCCACGAACTCATCTATAACGGCGCCATCAAGGCGCTGCTGCCGGCCGAGGCGCCGGCTGGCTGCAAGCAGGCGCCACAGCCGCCTGACCTGCTTGGCAATTAAGACTACGCAAGGCCATGAGCGGCCCAGCCCAGGCGGATGGCGCGTATAATCGCGTTCCCCTTGCCTAGAGTGCGTCACCATGGAATATGTGAATTTACCGCTGGTCTTCCTGATCGGCTGCGCCCTGATTGCCTTGCTGGCCAAAAAGAAGGGTTACTCGTGGTACCTGTTTTTCTTTGCCATCGCCGTGCCCGCGCCACTGTTACTGCTGGCCCTGCCGCACGTGCTGGGTGTGGAGACGGCTTCCTTGACCGGCGTACGCTTGGCCGCCAGCCTGCTCTTCCCTGCGGCAGGCTTGCTGCTGGCCTTGCGGCGCAAAAGCTGACGCAGCGCGCAGCCGCGCAGCTAACGTGCCGGCACCCCATCGGCAAGGCGCCAGCCGACGGACAGCGCCAGTTGCTGCGCCTCTTTTTCATTGCTGCAATCATCGTAATCGCAGGTATCGGCATACGCGCCGCACGCCTGGTTCTGGCTGACATACGAACCAACCCAGCGGCCATCGCGGCGCTGGCTGGCCGTGGCACTGATGGTAAAACCTTTGTGGATGGTAGGATTTTCAAAAGACATATTTCCTCCGGTGCAAGAATAGCGCCAAGAATCTGACAGGCCTCCACTCTGCGCCACACGCGGGCCGCAGTCTGTACGTTGGCCCACATCCGCGCCCAGCGCGTGCCAGCCCGCGTGCGCCGTGGCGATCGGGTATGATTTCAGCATGTGTGGACGATTCGATCAAAATGACACGGCGCGCATGCTGGCGTCATCCTTCGGCTGGACCGACGCGGTGTTCGACAGCGAGGCCGAGCCACACCTGAACGTCTCGCCCGGCACGTACCGGCCCGTGCTGCATATCGAGGACGGCGTGCACCGGGTCGACGACGTCTTCTGGGGCTACCGTCCCGCCTGGGCCGCGCAGGCCGTGCCCGCGCCCGGCAAGAAAAAAATCCCCATCGCCATCAATGCACGGCTGGAAAAACTCGCCGGCGCGTATTGGAAGCCGCTACTGCGCGGGGCGCGCGGCATCGTCTGCGCCAATGGCTGGTATGAATGGACGGGTGAAAAAGGCAGCAAGCAGCCGTGGCACATCCACCGCCGCGACCGTGCGCGCCTGTTCCTGCTGGTGCTGGCCCAGTTTGGTCCCTACAAGCACAACCGCGAGGAAGCGGGCTTCGTGCTGGTGACGGCCGACAGCCTGGGCGGCATGGTCGACATCCACGACCGCCGCCCCGTGGCCGTCAGCCTGGAAGACGCACACCGCTGGCTGGATCCCGCCTTGTCGCCCGAGCAAGCGCTGCACCTGGCGCGCACCTGCATGCTCGACGTGGAACTGTTTGAATGGCATGCCGTGGATAATCCCCTCGTGCCCACGGCCAAGGCCAAGGCGCCGCTGCCGGCATCGCCGCAAGGCGCGTTTGACTGGGGAACCGATTAAGGCAAGCGCGCCAGGCGGCGCCACAGCGCTTCCATCGGTCCCTGGCGGAAGCAGCGCAGCCAGTAGCGGCTGAGCATCACCTGCCCCGCCATGATCGCTACGGCCAGCCCCAGCATCTCGGCGGGACGCAGCCTGGCGCCCCAGCCCAGGCCCGGCCCCTGCAGCAGCCAGGTGCCGATCAACGATTGCAGCAGATAATTGCTCAGCGCCATGCGTCCCACGGGTGCCAGCCATGCGCCCAGCCAGCGCAACATGAAGGGACCGGCCAGCATCAGCGCCGCCACGTAGCCGGCCGCCAGCACAGGGCCGCCGGCGAACAGGCCCACTTCGAACAAGGCCGTATCGAACACGGTTTGATAGGGATCAGCCACCTGCCACGCGACGGCGCCCGCCGCCAGCAGGTTGAACGGCAAGCCCACGCCGAATCCCACGGCACGCACGCGGCGCCACAGGCGCTGGTGGCGCTGCGGCTGTGTCAGCCAGCCACAACGCACGGACAAGATACCGAGCAGGAACAGCACGATGATATGCGGCAGCATGACGGTGGCGTACAGCAAGGACGCGAGGAAATCGTTGGCGCGCAGCTGGGCCACGGCCCACGCGCTACCTTGCGTGTAGATGGCATAGCGCTCCGCAAAACTGTGCAGGTCGCGCGCGATGTCCGCTGCGCCGCCCTGCTGGCCCACTGGAATGAGCAAACACATGAACAGTAAAAAGCCGCCCGCCACCAACCAGGTGCGGTTGCGCACGCGGCTCAGCCTGGCGGCTGCCAGCGGCAGGATCAGCATGCCGGCGACGGCATACGAGGTCAGCACGTCGCCGCTCCAGATGAGGAAACCGTGCAGCAGGCCGAACACCAGCAGCCAGCGCAAACGGCGCCGGTAGGCGGCTTGCGCGGCCTCCCAGCTGCCCAGCTGGCGTTTCAGGGAACGTGTCTGCAGGGCAAAGCCGGCGCCGAACAAAAAAGCGAAGATGGGGTAAAACTTGAATTGCGCCAGCGCGGCCACGCCGAATATGACGAGCTGATCCAGTACGGGCGGTTGCGCGGGCAAGGTGCCATAGCGCAAGGACAGGCTGCCCCAGGCGAACGACCAGATATTCACCAGCAAGATGCCAAACACAGCGATGCCGCGCAGCACATCGAGCTGCAGCAAACGGCGGGGTTTGGCGGACATGGAGTTCAGGGCGGGCGTTCAGGGGTGCGACAAGGTGGGGTAGTCGCTCACCTGCAGGGTGAAGCCGGATGCATCCGATTGCAGCCGCGCCTGGCCGCCGAACGGCAAGGTAACCCGGCGGCGGATATGGCCGAACTCCAGCCCCGTCAGCACGGGCACGGGCAAGCGCTGGCGCACATACGCCAGCATGGCGTCGACATCGTAGCCCTTGTCCATGGGACTCAGTTTGTAGCCGGAAAAGTCACCGAGCACCACCGCTTGCTGGCTGCCAATGACGCCCGCGTGCAGCAATTGCAGCAACATGCGCTCGACCCGGTACGGATGTTCGTTGACATCTTCCAGGAACAAAATACCGCCGTCAATCTGCGGGAAATATGGCGTACCCAGCAAGTGCACCAGCATGGCCAGGTTGCCGCCCCATAATTTACCGGTGACCTCGACCTGCGGATTGCCCTCTGCCGTGCCCGTCACCGTGTGCGTGGGGCCGGCCAGGCACGACCACAGCTGATCGAGCGTAAATTGCTCAGGTTCGTCGCGGGTGAAATCGTCGCAGATCATGGGGCCGGCAAAGCTGGCACGGCCAGTTTTCGCCATCAATCCCATGTGGAAAGCCGTGAAGTCGCTGTAGCCGACAAACAGCTTGCCGCTGTCAGCCATGGCCTGGAAATCGATCTCGGGCAGGATGCGGCTGATGCCGTAGCTGCCGCGCAAGGCGATCACCACCTGCACGGCCGGGTCGGCAGCTGCGGCATCAAGCTGCGCCAGGCGGCCCGCATCCGTGCCGCCGAAGCGCTGGAATGTGTGCTCGGGGTCGTAGTAATTGTGGATGGTGGCGCCTTGCGCCTGCAAGCGGGCGATGCCGCGCGCCACGGCCGCTTCATCGGGCGCGCAACCGCCCGGCGCCACAATGGCGATGCCAATCTCAGGTGTCTTCAAAATATGCCCGGCTAGTCAAATGGTGGGCGCGCCTAGGCTGGCTGGGAGCGCATCTGGGGCGCCATCTTACCTTGCAGATGCACATCGATCAAGGCGAGCAGGCGCTCGATCAGCTGGGGCGGCATATCGTGCCCCATGCCCTCGATCACCTCCAGCCGGGCGCCCGGGATCAGCGCCGCCGTATCGATGCCGCAGGCGACGGGAATCAGGGGGTCGGCTGCGCCATGGATCACCAATGCAGGGCAGCTGATGCTCGGCAGCAACGTCGTGCGCTCGCCCGAGGCGGCAATCGCCACCATTTGCCGCGCCACCCCTTCAGGGCAACTGCCCCGCTGCAACGCTGCCTCGATGCGTTGGTACAGCAGTTTTTCCGAGACGGGATAGGCGGGGCTGCCGATGACGCGCACGGTGGCGGCCATGTGCGCCATCAGTTCGGCGCGGCTGGCATTGCGTTTCGGACGTTGCAATAACGCATTGCGCGCCGCCCGCGTGGGGCCGGGCAAACCGCGCCGGCCGCTGCTCGACATGATGGAGGTCAGACTCAGCACCTGCTGCTGCGCGCGCGCCGCCATCACTTGGGCGATCATGCCGCCCATCGACACGCCGATCACGTGCGCCTGGGCAATGCGCAGGGCCGCCAGCAAGCCCAGCGCATCGTCCGCCATGTCATTCAAGGTATAGGAAGTTTTCAAGGGCCAGCCGACGAGGTTTTTCACGTAGGCCAGCGGCAAATACGGCTTACCCGCCAACGCCATCTTGCTCGACAAGCCGCTGTCGCGGTTATCGAAACGCACCACCCGAAAACCTTGCTCGACGATGCCTTCGACGAAGTCAGCCGGCCAGGCGATCAGTTGCATGCCCAGGCCCATGACCAGCAGCACACACGGATCGTCCGGGTTGCCGTGGCTTTCATAAGCTATGTTGAGGCCGTTCGCCATGATGGTTGCCATGATTGCCTCTTTTCCAGGAACCAGCACGCAGGCATGATCGCTGCGGCCTTGGAATCAGCATACCACTATTGTGCTTCAGACATGAGGCCGGCACGCGGCACTCATCCTGAAGTGTTGCCGCGCCGGTACGGCGCGCGGCAACGGTGATGCACCTTACTTGGCCTTAGGCAAGGAATCAGCCAGATCGACCCACGCTTGCGGTTGCGGTTTGCCCCGCTCGCGCACGCCGAAGAAGGAGACCACTTGCGTGCCGTCGTTATCGAAGAATTCGACCGAAGTGACGCCGCCGCGCTTGACGACCCAGCCGCTGCGCAGGGCCGTGTCGCGGATGTGCAGGTTGAAGTCCGGATCAAGCACATTGAAGAAGCCGCCAGCGGCCATGGTTTTCTCGATCTTGCCGCTGTAGATCTGCGTCAAGCCGTCATTGCCCAGGAACACCATGATGGCGACCTTGTCCTTTGCAGCGTTTTCCAGCAAGGTGCGCAGCGCTGCGGGCGTCACGCGCTCGACCACGCCGGCCGGCGCCAGGCGCAGCGCCTGTTCGCGCGACAAATGGAATTCACGCATGATTTGCGCAAACTGGTGCACGTCCGTCATGTCTTTCCAGGCCAGCTGGAATTCCTTGACGTCGATCTCGGCATCCGGCTTTTCCGCCGCTTTCGGCGCCACAGCCAGCACGTTCAATTCCGCGCTTTGCTGCGGCATGCGGAAGGTCGCCACCAGCTTGTCGTAGACGGCCACGCCCGGCTCGTTGCGCAGGTAGATCTTATGCACGGCCGTGCCGTTGGCGTCAAAAAATTGCAGGCTGCGCGTCGGCTTGCCATCGCGGCCTGGCTGTTCCACGGCAAATGCGTATTTCCAGTTTTCAAAGTGGAAACGCAGGTCGATCTGGCCGCCCAGGTAGCCGCCCGCGATATTGCGCTGGCGCGCTTGCGTTTCCGGATCCTGTTTGGCGTCGGCCTGTTCCGACTTGTCGCCCGCCTGCTTGAATTTGCTGGCCGTGCCCGTCGTCTCGATGACGCCGTTTTCATTGCGCGTGATCGCTTGCACCAGGCCCAGGTCGAGCGCAGCGCGCATGATTTCGCGCGGCTGGTTGCCGTCCGCCTGCAGGCGCGTCACGCCCTTGCCGATATTGGTTGCCAGCAATTGCGCTTCAGACACACCCAGCGCGCGCGCCGCGTCGCGGATCTGCAGTTTCGGCTGTTCCGTGCGCAAGGTGGACCAGCGTTCCGCCAAAGTGGCTGGGGCCGCGCTTGCGTTTGCAATCAGCAGGCTGCCTAGCAGGGATAGAACGAGTTTGGATAACTTCATAGAAAGACCATTCAATCAAACATGGAAAAAAAGAGGGGCAAGCACCCCTCCCCGGTAAAAATCAATAGTTGACGCTGAGGCTGGCGGCGACGTTGCGGCCCGGCTTGGCGTAGCGCTCGATCTCCGCGCGGCTGGCCACCGTGGTGCCGGCGGCCAGGCTGCGCGCAGCGGCGTAATCCCAGTACTTGCGATCCGTCAAGTTGTACACGCCAACGATGATCTTGGCGTGCTTGTGCACGTTCCAGTAAGTCGACAAGTCAAAGATGGTGTAGGACGGCACCTTGAAGCGCGGCGCGGTCGTGCCCATGAGCAAGTCGTTCGGCGCCTGTTTTTCACCGGCATGCACGGCCGTCAGTTCCAGGCCGAACAATTTGTTGCTGTGGTCATAGCCGAAGGTCAGCGCCGTCTTGGCCGGCGCCACCGAGGCCAGTCCGCCGCTCTCGCCCGTCAGGGTATTGAAAGAACGCCCTTTGGCCACGCCGGTGGCCAGGTCGATGCGGTAGCCCTGCATGGCGGGCAACCAGGTGCCCAGTTCCGCGTGCAGGCTCAGCTCGGCGCCCCAGGTGCGCGCATTGCCGATATTTTCCGGACGGTACAAGCCCTGGGTGATGGTGGGGTAGTTCACCGGGTCATCTTCCTGCATCACATACTCGATCATGTCCCTGTATTCCGTCTGGTAGACGGACGCATGCATGCTCAAGCCCTTGACGACATCGCCCCTCAAGCCCAGCTCGTAGGCCTTGCTGGTTTCCTTGCGTAAATTGGCATTACCCAGGATGGCATAGCCATTCGAGCTCGTGTAGCTGAAGGAATCGTAGGTGCCCGTGCGTTCGGCGGGCGTCGGCAGGCGCGTGCCGCGGGTAAAAGTGGCATAGGCATTGATTTGCGGCAGTACTTCCACGGACAGGCTCAGGCTAGGCGTGAAATAGCTATCGCTTTCCTTGCGCACTTCCTTGGCCGCATTCGGCACGGCGATCACATAGTTTTGCAGGTTTTTCGGCGCATTCTTGCGGTAATCGGCGCGCAAGCCAGGCGTCAGGACCGCCTTCTTGCCGGCCATATTGAAACTGTAGTCGTCGCGCACATACAGCGCCAGTTTGGTGCTGTCCATGTCGGCCATGCGGTTCTTGCGCGTGATCTGGTGCGCGCCCGTGGCGACCGCCATGCGGTCCTCCACCCAAGGACGGCGCGATTTCCCCTGTTCCAGCTGCACGCCATACAGCAGCGCGTTATCCGCGTTGAACTGCTTGGAGGCTTCCGACGTCAGGCCGATGCTATCGTTCTGAAAGCTGGTATCGATGGCGCGCAAGAAAGTGCCGCGATACACATAGCGGCCATTCGTCTTGTCCCCGGTCTTTGCATTCTGCAGATAAACTTTCGAGGTCAGGCGGTCGAACAGGGCGAAATCCTTCAGCACCACATCATGGCCCAGGCTGACGCGCGTGCGCTTGGTGGTGGAATCCTGCTGCACGCCGTCCGGGTACATGGCGTTGACTTTATTGTTGAGGTCGCGCTTGTTCTTGCGCTCGAACATGTCGACCGTCAAGTCCAGCTTTTGTTCGCCCGGCAAGGCCCATACCAGCTTCGACAGCAAGGCGTTCGAATGCCAGTCGTCGGGATTGGCGGCGGTGCTGCCGCGCGTATCCGTCTGTTCGCCGTCGCGGTGCACGTACACGGCCAGCCCTTGCAGACTGGCGCCGATCTTGGCGGCCCCTGTCAGGGTGTGCGCATTGCTGCGGTCGGCCGTGGCGCGGCCGTATTTATAGGCCACGTAATGGTCCTGCCCTTCACCCAGGTAATCCTCGGGCGACTTGGTGATGAAGGCCACGCCGCCGCCCAGGCCGGGATTGGCGCCGCTGACGGAGGTCGTGCCCGAATCGATGCGCACTTCGCGGAAAGTTTCAGGATCGAAATAATCGCGGCCCGTGCCGAAGGCATTGAGGGTCGTGCCATCCGGCTTCGGCGCCGCATCCGGCAGGGAAATGCCGTCGAGTTCCAGGCTGACCCTGTTGCCTTCCAGGCCACGGATGTTGTAACCCGTATTGCCTGCGCCGTCCCACACGCCGCCGCTGCCCGAGGCCGCCATCGGCGCGCTGATCAGGCTCTGGTAGCGCACGATGCCGCCCATGTCCGTCACGTTGCGGCGCTCCAGGTCGTCGCTGCCGATGACGGTCTTGGTGCCGGCGCGGCGCTCGTAATCCTGCTTGGCATTGACGACGATTTCAGGGAAGACGGGCAGCTTGGCAGGTTCCTGAGCGGCCATGCCCGCGTTGATGGCGGTGGTTTGCGCATGCAGCGGCAACAGCGGCGCGGCAAACAGGCCCAGCAAAGCGGCGCGCAGCACCAGGTTATGACGGCGCGGGGATACGACGGGTGCAGCGAGGCGCTGCGTAGGCACTGTAGTCATGATGATCCGGTGGAAGAGTGAAGGCTGGCTCTTGAACCCGGATCAACGACGATGCGTCAGGGAAGATTGCTGGCGAAAAACAATACTGTAACACGAATCATTCTCATTTGAGAATGTAAAGTAGTCTAGACAGATGTTATTTCGCAACAGTTGCAAAAATGCCAGCCGGAATGGCTGGCAGGGATGGCATGGCTGGCATGCAGGGCAAGGCCATGGCGGCCCTTCTCTGTCAGGACTGGTGTCAGGACTGGTGTCAACCTTGCGGATTGGCCAGCTTGCGCGTTTCCGCCTGCGCGCGGCGTCGCTCGGCAAAGAAACGCTTGAGGAAAGCGCCGCATTCGTCGGCCAGCACCCCCCCTGCGATCGCCGTCTGGTGGTTCAGCGCCGGCTGTTCGAACAGATTCAGCACGGAACCGCAGGCGCCCGTCTTCGGGTCGCCCGCGCCGTACACCACGCGCGCCAGGCGCGCATGCAGCATGGCGCCCGAGCACATCACGCACGGTTCCAGCGTCACGTACAGCTCACAGCCGGGCAAGCGGTAGTTGCCCAGCTTTTCGGCGGCCGCGCGCAAGGCCATCACTTCCGCGTGCGCCGTGGGGTCGCGGCGGCCGATGGGCTGGTTGTAGCCCACGGCGATGACTTCGCCATCCTTGACGACGACGGCGCCGACGGGCACTTCGCCCAGGTCCCAGGCGTGCTGGGCCTGCTCCAGGGCCAGTTGCATGTAGCGCGCGTCGCGCGCGCTATCGTGCACTTCAGTCATCGGTCACTTCTGCCCAGCAATTCGGCGTTTCATGTAACACCAGCTTATGCAGGTGCAAGCCGGTGCCGAAATGGTCGGTAAACGCCGCTTTCAAGATCTCGAAGGCGATGCGCGCCAGGTTTTCCACGGTCGGGATGCGGTCGATTACCACGGTTTTATGGTCGGGCAGACTGGCCAGGAAGTCGCGCACGGCCGTATCCTTTTCATACACGAGGAAGGCGTGGTCCCACACATCGACCAGATGCTGCTTGGCCAGGGTTTTCACGTCGGAAAAGTCCATGATCATGCCATTGTCGGAATTGCCTTCGGCTTCGATGACCTTGCCGACCAAGGTAATTTCCACCGTGTAGCGGTGGCCGTGCAAGTTGCGGCACTGGCTTTTATGGTCGGGAATGCGGTGGCCCGCGTCGAATTCGAGCTTGCGTGTGATAGTCAGCATATTATTTTATTAAGGTATTTGCAAGAGTTTATGGGTTTGCAGGCTCAGCTTCCACTTCGGGTTGCTTTTGCACGTTTCGATAGCCAGCTGCATGTTGTGTGCGGCCAGGGGGCCATCCATCGCCTGCACGAAAAAGTTCTCGAAATCGAGCCCTTCGTAGGCGGCCAGGTCTTGCTGGAACTGGGGGATGACGACCTTGATTTCATTGCCTTTGTGCACGACCAACGTGGAACCCATCTTCGGGCTGACGCAGATCCAGTCCACGCCGGCTGGCACGGGCAAGGTGCCGTTGGTTTCAATGGCGATGGTAAAGCCCACCGCATGCATGGCGGCTATCAAGGCCGTGTCCAGTTGCAGCAAGGGCTCGCCACCCGTAAATACCACGTATTTGCTGGGTGCGTAACTGGCTGGCCACAGGCTGTCGATCAGCGCGGCCAGTTCCTGGGGCGTCTTGAACTTGCCGCCCAGTTCGCCGTCCGTGCCGACGAAGTCCGTGTCGCAGAACTGGCACACGGCCGTGGCGCGGTCGCTTTCACGGCCCGTCCACAGGTTGCAGCCTGAAAAGCGGCAAAACACGGCCGGACGGCCCGCGTGCGCACCTTCGCCCTGCAGGGTGTAAAAAATCTCTTTGATGCTATAAGTCACTGTGTTTCCTAAGAGCTGGCTGGCGTCCTCGCGCAGGGCGTACGCAGCGGTGCCGGCGCACAGCGCCGGCACCGCAAAAGCCGATTGACAACCCTCTATTATATGCCGCCGCGACACTTTCCGTGCAAATGCCGTGGCCGCCACCTGGCGCCGCAGCGTCAACAGGCAAGAAAGCCACAGCGGCAGACATAACTGCGTAGCTTTTGCGTTGAGACAATATAAATAAGCCAAAGTTAATATATTTTCTGTAAGAACATTGCCCGTTGGAAAACATTTAGGGAGCAAGGATATGCTGCAACGCTGGATACGCCTGCCGTACCGCCTGAGCATTCCGGCCTGCCTGGCAGCCGGCGCACTCGCCACCCTATATGCAGCTCATGCCGCCGGACCACTGGCGCAAGCCAGCCTGCCCTGGTCCCTGATGACGGCCTGCGCCCTCCTGCCGGGCGCGCTGGCGCTGCTGCTGATGTGGCGTCGGCACCGGCTGGCGCCGCGCCTGCAGGCGCTGGATCAACTGCGCGTGGACGCCGAGCAGACGCGCCTGGCCAGCGGCCAGCGCAAGGCGCGCGAGCAGGAACGCTTGCGCATCGGGCGCGACATCCACGACGACCTGGGCCAGCATTTGCTGACCCTGAAAATCGACCTGTCCATGCTGCAGGCCAGCACGCCTGGAGCGACACCCCAACTGGCGCGGCAACTGGCCGTGATGACGCGCAATGTCGACCTCAGCATCGCGGCGCTGCGCCGCGTCATCCACGACCTGCGCCCACCCGCCCTCGATGCCGGCCTGCAAGCGGCGTGCGACGGCTTGCTGGCGGACTTCCAGCGCAGCACGGGCATCGACTGCCGCTGCGATTACCGGCTCGACGCCGCCGCCGGCCAAGCGCACGGCTCTCTGCTGTACCACGCGCTGCAGGAAGCGCTGGCCAATATCGCCCGCCATGCGCGCGCCACGCATGTCCAGCTGTGCCTGCAGCAAGTGGGCGCCACCCTGACTTGCCGTATCAGCGACGACGGCGTCGGGCTGTCGGGTTCGCCACCACGTCTCGGTTGCGGCCTGTCCGGCATGCACGAGCGCGTGGCTGGCGCCGGCGGCAGCCTGCACGTCGACAGCCACAGCGGCGCCGGCACCACCTTGCACCTGTCGCTGCCCCTGCCAGGCTGCCGCGAGGAGGCGATGGTCCATCGCTGAAATATTGCCCAATATCAACACCATCGCTACTCCACGCTGCATCATGACCAACGAGCCAGCCCCCATTCACGCCCAAGAAGGATGCATACATGCCGGATAGCCATGCACATGCCAGCGTATCGCCCTGCGATGCAGCCCAGGGCTTCGCCGTCAAGATGATGGAGTTGCTGGTGGTGCCCACCTTTGTCCTCGATGTGCATGGCCGGGTCATGATCTGGAACCGCGCCTGTGAGCAACTGACGGGCGTGCCGGCGGCCGAAGTACTGGGCACGCAGGTGCCGGGCCGCTGCTTTTACAACGACGAGCGCCCCACCCTGGCCGACCTGCTGCTGGCCGGACGCGACGGCGATATGCGCGCCTTGCATGCACAGCAGCAATACCGTAGCAGCACGGGCAGCAATCTGTGCGCGGAAAACTGGTGCGACATGCCGCGCACTGGGCGGCGGCGCTACCTGGCCGTCGATGCCAGTCCCATCTACGGCAATGGCGAAGAACTGATCGCCGTGGTCGAAACCCTGCGCGACATGACCGATGAAAAGCGTGCGCAAGTGGAACTGCAACGCCTGGCCACGCGCGATGGCCTGACGGGCCTGGCGAACCGGCGCTGCTTCGACGACACCCTCCTGGCCGAGTGGCAGCGCGCCCAGCGGCAGGGCCAGCCCCTGTCGCTGCTGATGGTCGATGTCGACAATTTCAAGGAATACAACGACAGCCACGGCCACCAGGGCGGCGACCTGTGCCTGCGCAAGGTGGCCGGCGCCGTGGCCAGCGAAATGCGCGCGAACGACATGGTGGCCCGCTATGGCGGCGAAGAGTTTGCCGTCATCTTGCCGAACCAGTCGCTCAAGGGCGCGGCCATCGTGGCCGAACGCATCCGCCAGCGCGTAGAGCGGCTGCAATTGCCGCGCAAGCGCCCGGACGGTGCCTGCGTCACCGTCAGCATCGGCGCCGCCACGGCCCTGCCCGGCCCCGGCACGGAACCGGGGCAGCTGATCCACACGGCCGACTGCGCCCTGTACCGCGCCAAGCACCTGGGCCGCAACCGCATCAGCCTGCCGGAAACCACGCTCACGTAATGAACAAGTGCCAGCTACACGCGACACGACCAAATTTGGTGTATATTTAGTCCTATCACAGTTTTTTCGCATTCGGAGCCGCCATGAACCTCAAGGAACGCATCAAGCCGATTTCCTATCTCAAGGCCAATACGACGGAGATCGTCAACAGCTTTGACGCGGGCCAGGACGAGCCCATCATCATCACGCAAAATGGCGAAGCGAAGATGGTGGTGCTGTCCATGCACGCGTATCAGGAAGGCAAGCAGCAAGCGCGGCAGATGCAGGAACAGCATGCGTTCATGAAGCTGATCGCCATGGGCAACCAGGAAATCGCGCGCGGCGACGTGGTGTCCGAAGAAGATTTCCTGGCCAGCCTCGACCAGGATTGAGATGGCGCGCATCATCGTACTGAAAAGCGCGCAAGCCGATTTCGAGGAATTACGCAGCAACTTCAAGGCGCACCATACGGCCGCCGCCCATGCGCAGTTCCTCTCGGCTTTCCGGCAGCTATTGACGGCTCTCAAAGCTTTCCCCGACAGCGGTACGCCCGTCGAGGCCGCCCGCGAAGTCGGCATGGATGTGCGGCAACGCCTGTGTGAAGAGATCCGCATCGTCTACCACCATGAGCGGGCGCACGACATCGTGTATATCCGCATGTTCCTGCCCACCCGGCGCGACTTCCTGACCCACCTGACGGCACGCATCCTGCGGCCCGACTTTTGATCCACCCCGCAGCACCTGCCCGAAAGCCTCCTGCCCCTATGCAGGGCGGCACGAATATTCTATGCTGCGGCGTTGCACTTTCATAACATCCAAAAAAGAAGGAGCCTTCGTGTCAAGAGTCATGCCCGCATTACTACCCACATTCATCCCCGCTCTCGCCCTCGCCCTGTCGGCCATGGCGTCGTCGAACCTGGCCGCCGCGCCCGTCAAACCGCTAGCCGCCCACAGCGCCGTCGCTAACGAGGCCGATTTGCTGCCGTTCAAGGCCACGGAAAAGACCCTGGCCAACGGTCTGAAAATCATCATCGTGCCGACCGGCTTCCCCAACCTGGTCTCGCTGCAAATTCCCGTGCAGACAGGCTCGCGCAATGAAGTCGAGCCGGGCAAATCCGGTTTCGCGCACTTTTTCGAGCACATGATGTTTCGTGGCACCAAGACCTATCCGCCCGAGAAATACCAGGAAGTCATCACCCGGGCCGGCGCGCGCCAGAATGCCTATACCAGCGACGATTTGACCAATTACCACACCACGTTTGCCAAACAAGACCTGGAAACCGTGCTGAAAGTGGAGGCGGACCGCTTCCAGCACCTCGATTACGCGGAAGATGCGTTCAAGACGGAATCGCGGGCCGTGCTGGGTGAATACAACAAGAACAGCGCCAATCCCGTCTCGAAACTGTTCGAAGTGATGCGCGACAGCGCCTACACCACGCATACCTACAAGCACACGACGATGGGTTTCATCCAGGACATCGAAGACATGCCGAACCAGTACGCATACTCGAAGATCTTCTTCGACCGCTGGTACCGTCCCGAGCGCACCACCATCATCATCGCCGGCGACGTGGAGCCGCAGCAAGCCATCGCGCTGGTGGAAAAATACTGGAGTCAATGGCAGCGCGGCAAGCAGCAGGCGGCCGTGCCCATGGAACCCGCGCCGCGCGGCCCCGTCTACAAGCATGTGGCCTGGCCTACGCCGACCCTGCCGTGGGTGGCCGTGGGCTTCCACGCGCCCGCGTTTTCCGTGAAAGACAAAGACCAAGCCGCGCTGGCGACCTTGCTGTCGCTGTCGTTCGGCCGCACTTCGGCGCTGTACAAGCGTTTGGTGCAGAGCGAGCAAAAGGTCGATCAATTGTTCGAGATGACGCCGGACCGCGTCGACCCGACCCTGGCCGTGCTCGGCGCGCGCGTGAAAAACATCGATGATGCCGTCTACGTGCGCGACGCCATCCTGGCCACCGTGGCGCAGCTGCGCGACAGGCTAGTTAGCGAAAAAGACTTGGCGGACGCCAAATCGGCCGAAAAATACGGCCTGATCCGCTCGCTGGATAACACAGAGCAGATCGCCGGCACCCTGGCGTCCTTCGTGCATTTCGACCGCTCGTATGCCACCATCAACCAGTACTACCGCCTGATCGATACGCTCACGCCGGCCGACCTGCAGGCGGCCGCGCGCAAATATCTGACGGACGACGGCCTGGTGGTGACCACCCTGTCACACCAGCCGATGGCAGCCGCCATCGCCACCACGCCGAAGCTGGCCAGCCTGCTGCCGGCCGCTTCGAACGCCAAGTTCGACGTGCTGGTGCAAAAATCCGCGCTGCCGCAAATCCGCTACAAGCTGCTGTTGACGGCCGGTTCCGCGCACGACCCCAAAGGCAAGGAAGGCCTGGCCGCACTGACGGCGGCCATGGTGGCCTCGGGCGGTTCGTCCGAGCGCAAGATCGACGAGGTCAACCAGGCACTGTTCCCGCTGGCCGGCAGCTTTTCCCAGCAGACGGACAAGGAAATGACGACGTTTACGGCTTCCATCCACAGGGATAACTGGACCCAGTTCAACGCCATCGCCCTGCCCCTGCTGCTCTCGCCCGGCTTCCGCGAGGACGACTTCCGCCGCTTGAAGGATGCGCAAAAGAACGCGCTGCTGCTGGACCTGAAATAACGAAGAAGAGTTCGCCAAGGAACGCCTGCAAACCAATGTCTACGCGGGCACGTCGTACGGCCACCCGGTGCTGGGCACGGTGGCCGGCATCGACGCCATCACCCTGGATGACGTGAAACAGTTCTGGCAGAACGCGTATGCGCAAGGCGCCGTCAAGGTGGGCATTTCCGGCGATGTGTCCGACGCCATGACGGTCTCGCTGACGCAAGCGCTGGCAAGCTTGCCGGCCGGCCCCGGCTTGCCGGCCACCGTGAAACCCTTGGGCCGCAAGGCGCAGGGACTGGAAGTGGAAATCCTTGAGAAAAACACGCGCGCCACGGCGATTTCCTTCGGCCTGCCGCTCGACGTGACGCGCACGCATCCGGACTTCCCCGCCCTGTGGCTGGCGAAAACCTGGCTGGGCGAGCACCGCGCCTCGAATTCCTATCTGTACCAGCGCATCCGTGAAATCCGCGGCATGAACTATGGCGATTACGCGTACATCGAAGCCTTCCCGCGCGGCATGGTTCAGTTCTTCCCGAACCCGAACCTGGGCCGCAAGGCGCAGCTGTTCGAAATCTGGATACGCCCCGTGGCGCCGGACAACGCCCACTTCGCCCTGCGCGTGGCCCTGACGGAATTGGGCAAGCTCATCGACAACGGCTTGACGCAAGACGATTTCGCCACCACGCGCGACTATCTGATGAAAAACGTCTTCGTCATGACCTCGACGCAAGACCAGCAACTGGGCTATGCGCTCGATTCGCAATGGTATGGCACACCCGAGTTCACCAAGCTGATGCGCGACGGCTTGGCCAAGCTGACGGTAGCCGACGTCAACCGTGCCATCAAACAGCATTTGTCGGCGAAGAATCTGTCCGTGGTGATCGTTGCCAAGGATGCGACCGGCTTGAAGGATAAGCTCGTCAGCGATGCCTTTTCGCCCATCAAGTACGACGGCAACAAGCCACAGGCGCTGCTCGATGAAGACAAGGTCATCGGCGCGATGAAGTTGCACATCAAGCCGGAAGCCGTCACCGTGACGCCAGCGACGCAGGCGTTCGCCAAGTAAGCCGGCGCTGTATCAGCCCCATCCGATGCCGGTGGTCGGATGGGATTCCGCGCCACGCGCGCGCCCTGCCGCAGCAGATTCTTAACGAGTCCATCCGCATGACATCCGAAGTACTCAACTCCCCACGACCGCAGACACTCCCGCCAATCTTGCCCGCGGACAATAATATGCGGCGCCGGCGTCCCGCAAGCGTGACCGTGATCGCCTATATGCTGCTCATGAACATGGGCAACACGATCACTTACCTCCTGCTGTCTGGCCGCATGCCGAGGCCCCGTTGTCCGGCACCTTCCTGTCAGGAAGCGTGCAATGGCAACTGCTTGAAGCTGGCGGATATGCCGACTTTTTCATTGCCGCAGGCCTGCTCTGCGCGCAGCGCTGGGCGCGCCTGGCCTACGTCATTGTCGGCACGCTAAGCATGGGCTACATGATCGCCGTCGAATCACAGACACAGGGAAGCCACGCCCAGCAACTGCTGTTTGCCGTACTGGCATTCGCAGCCATCGTCTACCTGCTGTACCGCGAGGATGCCCGGCTTTACTTTGCATCAGCGAAACTGCCCCGCCCCAGCCCTGGCGGCCGGCGGCGCATCGGCGCGTACCTGTACATCATCGCTGCCATCTATGCCTACTGGTGCCTGAATGCGATTGTATTGGGCATTACCGAGATCTATCCGGCAACAAGCTGATCTCTATTGCCTTGCCGATCATTTTTATGGCGGAGTGGCTGGGCAAGACGCCGGGACGCCTGGCCAGGGCCAGCATCCTGGCCACCGCATTCGCCCTGTACCTGGTGCAGATGTTTTTCTATAAATACATGTCACCGTACGCCGTTCAAATGGGGCCGTCGCTGCGGCAACTGCGGAACTGGGCCATCGGCATGAGCGGCATCGCGATTGCGCTACATTATCTGCAATGGTCACGGGGCCAGCGAAAATGATGATCAGCGCTGACACTGCACAAGCAATGATATGACGGTTCTGGCCGCAGCGAGTATTGCTACGTCGGCGTCAATGCATGCTTGCTTGACGTCCTGTCGGGCAAGATCGAGACCGTTGTGAGCGGAAACCGTGTCAGTAACTATCTGCAGGATAAATATGACATCCGCGACGCGGCCGGCCAGGCCTACGTGCTTGAACCCGCCTTTGAGCGGACAGACAAAGCAGCGGTCATCCGGCTGTGGCAAATTCTGGCTTGTCGCTTGCCCCACGCCCTGGCACTGCTGTCGCCTGAACGTCGCAGCCGGCTGACGGGACAGCGCCGCGTAATGCAGTGGGCGCAACGCGAGCTCATGGCAAAAGGCGTGGCAACCGAAGTCATGCTGCGCCCGGGGCCGGGCGGCGCATCGTACATTGCCGAGCAGATCTGGCATTGGGATTTGCTGCTGGCCGAACTCAAGCGGCTCCCCGGCCTGGCCTGACGATATTGAAGCGGCCAGGCCATGGCCAACGTCACTCGAAGGGATTGGCCACCGACGTCACCTCGGGCGGCGGCAACTGATCGGGCAGTTCCTGCTTTTCCAACTGCGCCACCACGTCGCCCAGCAGTTTTTGCAGCTGTTTCGCCAGAGCCAGGCCCGGCTTGTCCAGGGTCAGGTCGATGTCGCCGCTGATGCTGATGCGGTCGATCCTGTTTTCGATGCTCAGATTGCCAATGTCCAGCACATCGCTTTCATTGGCATACGGGACGAATTTCTTTGCGCACATGGGATTTCCTTTTTGACGGTCTTATTTCTTGGACTTGCTCTTCACCTTGGGCAAACTCAGCATGCGCAGTTTTTGCTGGCGCGTCAGCGACGGTAACAGATCGATGCCGATCCTGTCTTCCAGTTGCGCAATGCTCAGCACTTCATACGTCTTGGTATCGACGTTTTCAATGAAGTAGGCGGCGCCGGCGCGCTGGCGCGGGCTGTACACGGCCTTGTACAGGTGGCTGGGCACGATCACCCGACCCACTTTGCGCAAGTTGCCGCCTATGAAAGCCGGCCCCGTGATCACGTACAGGTCGCCCTCTTTCTTGGCCATCTTGCGCACGGCGCCTTCGATACCGGCCCACACATAGCGGTTGTTGCGCGCATCCTGCGGCACCATGTTGGCCAGGGTAAAGCTGTCGCGCTGGCTCTGGCGGTCCGGCATGTCGCCGTTGGGCGCCATATGGCCACGGTCGAAGCCGCTGCGCGCATAATCGGCCAGCTCGGCGCGCTGGGCGGTGGGCAGCTTGCGTTCGGCATGGAAGGAGTTTTCGCGCGACAAGTCCTGCGCCGCTTCCAGGTTGTTCGCCGTCAAATGTTCCGCCGACCACAGTGGCGTACGCGTAATACCCGAATGCATCACGCCAAAAACGTTGTAGCACAGCTCTTTGGTCGCCACGTCCAGCTTGGGGTTGGTGATTTCTGGCTTGCGGCCATCGACGTAATGGGCAGGACAGGCATCGGCATGCGCCAGGTTGGCGGCCAAGACGGAAGCCAGCAGGCCGCACGCCAGGGTCAGCCTGGCGATCGATCGTTGAATCATATTTCCCTCTGAAATCTTTGCAGGCCAGCATTCTAGCGGACGCCGGCCCTCACCACAAACCTGCACAAACCTGGCGTGCGCGCCAGTGCGCGATGGCGAACTGGCGTGCAGGCGGGCGTGCAGGCGGCCCTGCGCAGAGCTGGCGCAAATAAAGGCCAACAGGCTGCGCACAGCCATTCATATCTGCTAAGATTGCCTTGATTTGTTCGCATCGACCATTCAAGATTTGGAGAGCATATGATCAAAAAAACCCTGCTGCTGATCGTTGTCGTCGTCGCCGCCATCCTCGGCTATGCCACCACCAAGCCCGACACCTTCAGTGTCCAGCGCGAAATCACCATCAAGGCGCCGCCCGAAAAAATCGCCGCCCTGATCACCGACTTCCATTACTGGGCCGCCTGGTCGCCGTGGGAAAAGCTCGATCCGGCCATGCGCCGCACCTTTGCGGGCCCGGACCATGGCCTGGGCGCGCAGTATGCGTGGCAAGGCAATGACAAGGTGGGCGCCGGCCGCATGGAAATCACGGAAGCGGCTCAGCCCGAGCGCACCGTCATCAAGCTGGACTTCCTCAAACCGTTCGAAAGCCATAACACCACCACCTTCAGCATGACTCCCGAAGGCGACAGCACCAAGGTGAACTGGACCATGACCGGTCCCAGCCCTTACGTCAGCAAGGTCATGACGGTCTTCGTCAGCATGGACAGGATGATCGGCAAGGATTTTGAAAAAGGCTTGAACAACCTGAAGGCGGCGGCGGAGCGCTAAGCCCGCTCACCGCCACCACATACAGGGTCAGCGCGGCCCTGTTTCAGTGAGTGCCCCGTCAAAACTGCTCGATCCAGGCGGCCAAGTGGTCCGGCGTGAGCGCCGGTTCAGCCTGCACCACCTTGCCCTGCAAGCCCATTTCTGTCTTACTCAGCTGCAAGGACCAGCCGCGCCGCGCCAGCCACAGCAGGCTGGCCAGCCAGAACGAATGGATGGCGGAAACAGGCGTGGTGGTCGGCGTTTCCAGGAATTCCGTCAGCAGGCGGCCATCGAGGAACAGCGCCGTGCCGCCCTGGTTTTGCAGTGCCGCGCCAAACACGGGCAACAGCATGTCGATGGCTTGCTCCACGCCACGCCCCGGATGTTCGCGCTCGAGCGTGTCGAGTTGCTGGCGCACGGCGGCCGCAAAGGCCGTGCCGCGGAAGGCTTCCGAACTGACCAGGTCGGCATAATCCATCAACAGCCAGTCCGGCTCGGGCGGCGTGACGCCGGCCGTCAAGGCCGCCGACAAATACGCTTCCACGGGCAACTGCTGTTCCGGACCGGCCAGGCTGGCGCACAAGGCGTACAGGGTGCCGATGCGGTTGGCGACGGCTTGCCGCTGGCGCACCATCAGCTTTTCGCGCAGCAACTGGGCGTGTTCATTGCGCAGCCGCGCCAGTTCCAGTGCCTGTTTCAATTCCATGCGCAGCGCCGCGATATCCCACGGCTTCTGGATGTAGCGATGAATCTGCCCCTGGTTGACGGCTTCCACCGTGTGCTCCAGTTCGGAATACGCCGTGGTCAGGATGCGCACGATGTGTGGATAGCGGTCCCAGGCGTAAGACAGCAACTCATTGCCGTAGGCGCCGGGCATGCGCTGGTCCGACACCAGCACGGCGATGCGGTCGGACTGCTCGTCGAGGATGCGCTTGCCCTCCTCGACCGAGGTAGCCGTCAGTACGTCGGCCAGCGGCGCGATGGCGCGCTGGAAATATTTGAGGGCGTTGGCCTCGTCATCGACATAGAGTATCGTCGGCAAGCCTTGGGCCGGCTCACGCTGAGCCGGCAAACGCAGATTGGCGTCAATCATGCTCGTTCCTTATATGTACTGGAAAATTCAGGGTTACCGTGGTGGAACTGCCAAACTCGGTGGCGATATCGAGGTTGCCGCCAAACGATTGCATCATGCGGTGGCAAAACACCATGCCCCAGCCATTGCCTTCGTTGCCGCTGGCACTGACGGGGTCGATCAACAACTGTTCGACTATCTCGGGGGCGATGCCGGCGCCGTTGTCGCGCACCGTGATGCGGCCGGCATCGATGCGGATGCCGATCGCCGGATGGGCTTGCTCGCCGGCCGAGCGCAAGGCATTCGCCAGCACGGACGACAAAATCAGCGCGACACAGTTGGGCGACTCGGCAATGGCGAAATCTTCGCCCTGTTCGAGCGTGATGGCGGCGCGCTGTGCCGTGCTCAAGGGGTAGCTGTCGAGCAAGGCGGCCAGCAATTGGCGCGCGCTGCCGGCGCTGCGTCCGCGCTGCATGCCCGGCCCGGCACTGGCCAGACGCACCGTGTCGACAAAGCTGGCCAGCACGGACAAACAATAACGCGCATTGTCGTGCATCAAGGTGGCCGCTTCGCCGATCTCGGCCTGTGCTGCGGCGTCCGCCTGCGCGCGCCGCGCGATGCCGCGCGCAAAATTGGCGATGGCCGCCAGCGGCGTGTTCAATTCATGCGCGAGGAAGGCCAGCGATTCTTCCATCGCCACCAGGCCCTGGCGGCGCGCGGCGCGCTCGCGTCCCGTTTGCACGGCCAGCTGCAGCGCCGTTTGCATGGCGGGCAAGTCGAGCGGCTTTTCCAGCAGACGGAACAGCGAACCGCCGTTGATCAGTTCCAGCAGCACGTCCTTGTCCGCATACGCGGTGACCAGCATGCAGACGATGTGCGGATAGCGCTGCGCCACTTCCTGCAGCAGCTCGCTGCCCAGGCGGTCCGGCATGCGGTAATCGGTAACGAGCACGTCGACCTGGGCGCCATTGTCTGCCAGCACAGCGAGCGCCGCATCGACGCTCTGCGCCGTCAGCACCCGGTAGCGCTGGCCGAGGGCGCGCTCGAAATACTTGCAGGCCAGCGCTTCGTCATCCACGTACAGCACGCTGGCGCGGCTATCGTTATCCATGTTAACGGCCCTCCCAGTCGGAGCGCTGCAAGTCGAAATTCATGCTGGCCCACACGCCCAGCTCGCTTTCCGCGCTCAGGGTGCCGCCGTGGCGCTCGATCACGCCATAGCTGATACTCAGGCCCAAGCCCAGCCCCTGCCCCACTTCACGCGTGGTGAAGAACGGCTCGAACACGCGCGCCAGGTTTTCCGGGGCGATGCCGGGGCCATTGTCGCGCACACTGATGCGCAGGCGGTTTTCATCCCAGCGGGCCGTGATGCGGATCTCGAACGGCGGCGCATTAGCCTTGCGCATGGACAGCACGGCATTGCCCAGCAAGTTGATCAGCACGCCCACGATGGCCGCCTCGTCGCCGCGCACCAGGGTGTCGACCGGCAAGTCGTGGCTGATGCTGACATTCTTCGTTTCATGCCCCACCAGGCGGATGGCCGCATCGAGCGCGCTGCGGAACTGGAAATGCCCCGTTTCCAGCTGGTTGCCGCTCTTGCGGTAGGCAAAGGTCTTCAAGTCGGACACGATGTGCTGTACCCGCAGCATGCCCTGCTTGGCGTCGGCCAGGCATTCACTCACCAGCGCACTTTGCTGGGCGGCCGGGTCTTCGATGGCCACCTCGATGGCCATCATGCAAAAATTCACGGGATTGTTCACTTCATGCAGCATGCCGGCGGCCAGGGTGCCGATGGCGGCCATTTTCTCTTGCTGCAGCATCTGCCCCTTGATATCGGCCAGGCTCTTGTTGGTTTCTTCCAGCTGCGTGTTCTTTTGCGCCACTTCCGCCTTCAGCTGGAACAGCATGAAGCGGGCGCGCTCGTTGAAATAGGTAAATACGGCGCTGATGCTGGCCGACATGATGAGGAACAGGCAGTTGACGACGAACGTGCCCGACAAGTCGAAGCCGCCCGCATGCCAGGCGCAGGCAGCCACGTACAGCAGGCAGGAGATGGCGCCGAAGACCATGTTTTGCCACAAGCCGAAGGCCAGCACGATGCCCGACGAGTAGATGGCCAGGGTCATGCCCACATAATAGATCGAGGTGGCGCCTTCCGTGACGGCGATCATCCAGGCGATCATGATTTGCGGCAGGATCAGCCACACAAAGGTCAGGCCCTGGATGCGATCTTGCGCCCAGCGCGTGCGCATGGCCAGCACGACGCAAAAGATCAGCGCCGACACAAGGATACGCACACTGGTAAACGCCGACTGCTTGTCCGGATACAGGGCCGAATCGAGACCCATGCCCAGCAGGATCAGCACGATGCCCGTGTAGGCACCGCCGCGGCTGAATTCCAGGCGGAAGTCGCGCAAAACGGCCGAGTAGCCGGCGTGCAAGCCTGGAGTATCCATCAAGGAATGCTCACTTCCGCAAACACATTCACGCCCGTGGCGTCGACATAGATCAAGGGATCCATTGCGTGCTCGGGCAGCAAGGCCGACAAGCCCTCTTCATTGCGATAGATCAAATGCCACTCCAGCAAATGCTCCATGCCGAACTTGCCCGGATTGTTGGCGTGCACATTGGTGACGAGCAAACGTCCGCCCGGCCCCACGCGCGAGGCAAAGTGCATCAACAGGCGCGCGCAGACCTTGTCGGACAGGTAATCGAACAGGCCGGCGCAATACACGGCGTCAAAACTGCCGGGCAAGCCCGCGGTGCCAGAGCCGTGGCGGCGCTTGAGCAGGTTGTGCACGGAGTCGTGCACATAATCGATTTCCACCACGCGTCCCGTGCGCTGCATGATGGTGGTCAGGCGTGCGCGCGTCCAGTCCAGCGTCTCGGCGCTGAAGTCGACCAGCTCGAAGGCCAGCCATTGCGCGTCAAGGCAGGTCTCGAGAAAACGCTGCACCTCGATGGCCGGGCCGCAGCCCACATTGAGCACCTTGAAGACGCGCCCGGCAACCCGCGCCGCGGCCGCCTTTTGCGCCAGGAATTCCGTCAGGATATCGATACGGTTGCGGTGCGCCGTGGCCACGGCCGCCTGCAAAAAAGCCGCATTGACGATTTGAAAGTAGGTGCTCGGCCCCTGGCGCGGATCGTCCAGCAACTGGTTGACCATCTGGTAATCGCCCGCATAGCCGAGCGGCTTGGTAAACGTGCGGAAGACGAACGGCGCGCGCAGGATCAGCGGGTGCAGCGCCGCCTGGGCAAATGCGCGGTGGGCCGGCGCCCGCTCTTCCTCGACAAGAGACGCTTCCACCTCGAGCTGGCGCAAGTACAGCTGGGTTTGCTCCATCAGCGGCAAGGCCAGCTCGTCGAAAATATCGGCGCGCAGGCGGCCGTTTTCCTTGGGCAGCGAATCGGACAAGTCGACCTGCTCGACCCAGCGCGCCACTTCCGACAAAAAAGCGCGCATTTCGTTGACGACAATCTGATAGTCGCGGCGGATGCGGAAGCGCTCGCCCCAGCCGGCCACAAAGGCGCTGGACTCTTTCGCCACGGCGCCCTTGACCACTACCACGTCGCTCAGCTCGCGCCACTCGTCGATCAGGGTCACGGAAACGATGGCGGTCAGGCCCGTGTTGACGCTGCTGATGACGACGGCCTTGCCCACATAGGCGTTCTTCGTTCCCATGCGCACCGTCAAGTCATTGAGCACCTCGCTGACCTGCACAATCGAGTAGGGATTGTAGATTTCCATGACCAGCGAATTGCGCTGCAAGTTGAAAATCGTGCCGCGCACCGCCTCACCTTGGGTGTTACGGAAACTGACGACTGGATCGATCTGCGATTGTGAATACACGATTGAGCATTATCAAGTTGCCCGGTTTCCGGCGCACCACACTGGGCACGCCAGTTTCCAGGCTGGGTTAAGGCACGGCATACCAGTCATCTGCCGCCGGCCCGCCATCGATATGGCGGTATTGCGGCGTCGCGCGACGCCGTGCCGGAGCGCCTCAAAGCGCATCTGTTCGCTCTCTGGACGAGTGTACTATGGATGTAGCAGAACGGGCAATTGTTCCCTCTGGAACGACTGTCTGTGGCGCTGGCGCGCAACGCCGCCGTTCATCCAGCCACGAACAGGGCCAACGCGTGACGCAACAGCTGCGGCGTTTGCCCCGTCCAGCGCTTGAACGAGCGGCGAAAGTTGGTGGCATCATGAAAGCCGAGGTAGGCGGCCACGGCATCGTTGTCGTAGCCATGCGCCTGGAACAGGTAGATGGCCTTGTGCGCGCGCACCTGGTCCAGCTCGGCCTGGAAATGCGTGCCATGGCGCGCCAGGTGGCGCTTGAACGTGGCGGGACTGACGCCAAACTCCTGCGCCGTGCGTTCCAGGGTCGGGGCGCAGCGGATATTCGCCAGCAAATAGTCGTACAGCGCACCGAGCAGGCTGGCGGCGGGCACGGGCGCCAGGGCCGCCGCCCGCAAGGCCAGCGCGGCCGCCGTGGCATTGCCGCGCGGCCAGGGCTTGTCGAGCCAGCTGGAATCGATGAGCATGGCGTCGACCTGGCAATCGAAACGCAGCGCCTGGCCCAGGTGCACTTCATGCTGCTCGACATGACGGGGCCGCGCGCGGTTGAAGCAGAAGCGCCACGGCAGCGCTTCGCCGGCCAGCCAGCGACACATGGCGGCCAGCGCCGTCATGTGCATTTCCACCAGAAAAGGCAGCTGGCTCGGCGCGCCGAACGCGTCCGTCCAGTACAGCACGTACATGTCGCCCGCCTCGCGCAAACGCGGTTGCAACAGCGGACACAGCAAGGTATGAAAATCGCACAGGATGGTCAAGGCCTGGCGCAAATTCTGCGCCTGCAGCAAGGCATGGCTGGCGGCGCCGTAATGGCCGGGCAACATTTGCTGGCCCAGCATGAAGCTGGTGTCGGCGCTGTCCAGGCCGCGCGCCACATTGGCCAGCAATTGCAGGTATTGCGCGGCGCTGACCTGGCTTTCCGCGGATGGCAGCGCGCCGCCATCGAGGCCCGTGCCCTTAAGCAGCGGCGCCACAGCCAGCTCGCGGCTGCGCGCGTAGTCGAGCACCAGCGCCGGCTGGTGATGGGCCGCGATGCTGGGGTCGCCTTGCTGGTTCAATGGCATCAGGCAGGCGCGGCGGTGCCGGCCCTGGGACCGGCACTCCGGCCCGGTGTCTCCACGGCCCGGCTCAGCTCGGCCAGCACCACTTCCGGCACGCCATCGGTGAGCGAGCAGGCATGCCGCAGGCTCAGGCGGATTTCGCGGTTGTCGTTGGCGTGGTGGCGCATCTGCCCCACCATGGTGCACAGATGGCGCGCCTTCACGGCCGCATTCTCGCGCGACACGCCCGGCATCAGCACGGCGAAGCGGTCGCCCGCATAGCGGCACAGCAAATCGTCATTGCGCAAGTTCAACAGCAGCATGTGGCCCACGGCTTGCAGCACGCGGTCGCCTTCGCGGTGGCCGTATTCGCGGTTAATCAGGTGAAAGCTGTCGATGTCGAGCAAGACCAGCGCACAGTCGAGGCCGGGCCGGCGTTCCTGTTCCAGACGCATCTGCGTGCGCAGATAGCTGGCGTCGGCCAGCTGCGTGATGCGGTCGAAGGCGCGGTGGTCGCGGAACAGGCGTTCGCGCTTTTGCAGGTGCTCGTTCAGCCGAAACTGTTCCTGGCGCCAGTAATACATGCCGATCGTCAATACCAGCATGCCAAATGGAATCAAGGCTTCCAGCCAGTTATCCCACACAGCACTTTTATCGATGGCAAAGAATTCATCGAGGCAATCTGCCCAGGAACCCAGCATGATGGCGCACAGACCGCCGGCGATCAGACTCGTCACCCGTCCGCGCGGACGGCTGCTAAGGGTAAACAAGAACCAGATGCCCGCCATGACGGCCGTGCCGCCTTCGCAGACGATATCCATCCACTTCCAGATGGCGAACGGTTTAACGTGCCCCAGTGTGGCGTACAGGAAAAAGAACAGGGGCAAAGCCAGCGCGGCGGCAATCAGGCTGTTACGGTGCAACGGCAGCATGTGGGAAACCTTTAAAAGTGGTGCTGTCGCCACGATAGCGCCCGCCCATGACGCCACGATGACATGCCCCACGCCCTTGCGGCAGGTGCAAACGGCTCAGCATTACTAATGACCATCCTGCAAATACGGCATGCCGTGCCCGATGCGCCCTGCGATGACAGGTCATTTCAGCTCACCACGCTTCATTTCTGGCCGGAAAGCGTTCGCATGCCGTTGTTTTCAAGGTGGCAAGCCCTTGCCTGTCACGCAACCGTCATATTTGCTGCCTAGAATCCGCCCGGTTCCCTCCTCCCTAACCGAGCTCTTCATGAAAACCATGCACACTTCCTTCCCCTCCCCGCTGCGCCCGACAGCGCTGGCCCTGGCCATCATGGCCGTCTTCAGCGGTCAAAGCCATGCGCAAGCGCAAGATGCGGACGGCCAGCCGGCCGCCACCGTCATCGTCAGCGGCCAGCGCGCCAGCCTGCGCAACGCCATCGCCGCGCAAGAGAAAGCCGACAACATCATCAGCGTCATCAGCAGCGACGATATCGGCGGCTTGCCGGACAAGAACGCGGCCGAGGCGCTGGCCCGCTTGCCGGGCGTGTCCGTGCAGCGCGACCAGGGCGAAGGCCGCTACATCACGGTGCGCGGCCTGGGCCCGGACCTGAACGCCGTCACCATCAACGGCGCGCTGGTGCCGTCACCGGAAGCGGGCCGCCGCGCTGTAGCGCTGGACATCCTGCCTGCGGGCCTGATCCGCACGCTGGAAGTGTCGAAGACTTTACTTCCGGAAATGGACGCCAACTCGCTGGGCGCCACCATCGAAGTCAAATCGCTGTCCGCCTTCGACTTGCCGGGCAAGCTGCTGTCGGCTAACGTGGGCGCCAGCCATGATGAAAAGACGGGCAAGACCAGCCCCAGCGGCGGCGCCCTGTGGGCCCAGCGCTTCCTCGACGGCAAGCTGGGCGTGGCTGCCGGCCTGAGCGCGGAAAAGCGCTCGTTCGGCTCCGATGACGTGGAAACGGGCGGCGCCTGGAGCAAAGGCAAATTATCGGGCCTGGAATTGCGCGACTACCTGCCCGTGCGCAAGCGCGGCGCCCTGGCCGTCAACCTCGATTACCGCCCGGAAGCTGGCAACAGCTGGTTTTTGCGTTCGTTCGTCAGCGAATTTTCCGACAATGAAGTACGCGACCGCCTGACCATCAGCAATATCGCGGGCGGCAGCCTGGCCGAAGGAGCAACGGCCAGCGCGCGTGCCGAGCGCCGCATACGCCAGCGCAAGTACACGCAGCAAATACGCTCGCTCGTGCTGGGCACGCAGCAGAAATCGGGTGACTGGACCCTGGACGTGAAAGGCGGCATGAGCCGCGCCACGGAGGACACGCCGGAATCGCTGAACGATGGCCGTTTCCGTGGCACCAGCAATTTCGCCGGCATCAGTTTCACGGACACGCAGGAGCCGAAATTGAGCGGCCCCGCCTCACTGTACGACCCGGCCAATTACGCGCTCAACGCCATCACCCTGCAAAAGCGTTACTCGAAGGATAATGAACACCACGCGCGCATCGACCTGGCGCGCAAGTTCGACATCGCCACCCTGAAATTCGGCGCAAAAGTCAGCCGCCGCGAAAAAACCAATGACACGGATCAATGGGCGTACAACAGCAGCAAGGCGTCGAGCGGCAATTACTGGGGCGCCGGTTCCACGTCGATGAGCAACTTCGTGCAAGGTCACACCCTCGACTACGACCTGGGCAACATCGGCGTGGCGCTGGACCCGGCCCTGGTCCGCGCCCGCGTGGCGGGCCTGGACCGCGCCAAGGCGCGCCTGGCCACCGAGTCCATCATCAACGACTACCGCATGCATGAAGACATCAACGCCATGTATGTGCAGAACAGCTATGACTTCGGCGCCTGGCACATCCTCGGCGGTGTGCGCGCCGAACGCACGAGCTTTGAAGCGGCCGGCTCGCAGGTGGACAGCGCAGGGTTGGCCACGCCCTTGACGCGCGAACGCTCGTACACCAACTGGCTGCCGAACTTGCAAACCCGTTATGACCTGGATCAAAAAACCAGCGTGCGGGCCGCCTGGACGCAAGCCGTGGTGCGCGCCAACTTCAGCCAGCTGGCACCAGGCATCAGCCTGGCCAGCAATACGGAAGCCGTGATCGGCAACCCGGACTTGAAACCGCTGAAGGCGAACAACCTCGACCTGGGCATCGAGCGCGTGCTGGGCAATGACGGCGTGATGTCCGCGTATGGATTCTACAAGGACATCAAGAATTTTACGTACACGACCAACCTGGCTGGCACGGGTCAATGGACTGGCTACACGACGGCCACCTCGTATGCGAACGGCGACGCGGCCAAAGTAAAAGGCATCGAACTGGCTTACATGCAGCCGCTGCGCATGCTGCCGGCGCCGTTCAACAAGTTCCTCGTCGGCGTGAATGGCACCCTGAGCACCTCGAGCGCGCACATCGGCCGCTTCGACAAGGCGACGAACAAGCAGCTCAAGCGCGACATCCGCCTGCCGGGCCAGTCAAACCAGGTGATGAACTTGATGCTGGGCTATGAAACAGGGCCTGTGAGCGCCCGCCTGGCCCTCAACTACAAGTCGCCCTACCTGCTGGAAATGGGCGGCGACATCCTCGACCAAAGCCAGGACCATATCGTCGCCAGCCAGAAGCAGCTCGATTTCTCGCTGTCGTACCAGATCAGCAAGCACTTCCAGCTGATGTTCGAGGCGGCCAACCTGAACAACGAAAAATACTATGTGTATCAAGGCACGAAGCAGTTCAACGTGCAAAACGAACAATATGGCCGCACTTTTAAAGTGAGCCTGAAAGCCAGCGCCTTCTGATGATGATGTCAACTAACATGAAAAAAACCGTCCTTTGCAACGCTTTGCTGGCCGCCTTTGCTTTCAGCAGCCCGGCGCTGGCGGTCCCCGCCAACGCTTTACCATCCTTCACGCAAGAGGCCGAAGAACTGACGCGCCTGCCCGGCGGCGGTTGGCTGACCCTGGACAAGCACGGCTTGCGCCTGTTCAATGCAAGCGGCCAGGAACAGGACCGCATCGCCGTGCGCGCCAAGCAGCTCGACACGCGCATCGATGGTACTCGCGTGCTGGCCGTGTTCCTGGAAGCGGATACGCAGCGTCCGCTGCCCGTGACGGTCGATGTGCAGGCGGGGAAACTACGCACACTGGCGCCCTTCCCTGTCCCCACTTTCTCCGTGGAAGCGTCCTGCCTGTACCGCGACGCCCAGCAGCTCGATCATTTGTTCTTGATCGGCAAAGATGGGCAAGCGGAACAATGGGTGATGCAGGGCGAACAGCGCCAGCTGGTACGTAAACTGGCTTTGCCGCCGCACGCGAAACATTGCCGCGTCGATGATGGTGCCCAGCGCCTGCTGGTGAGCGAGTCGAACATGGGTGTGTGGGCCTATGACGCCGACTCCGAAGGCATGGGCAAGCGCGAAGTGGTCGCCCTGCGCAAGCCGTACGGGCAACTGGACGGCGGCGCCAGCGCGCTGGCGGTGCTGCCGGGCGGCGTGGCCGTGCTCGACGGCAAAGCGGACAAGCTGCATCTGTTCGCCCATCAGGGCGGACAGTGGGCGGCCCTGCCGCCGCAAGCCGTGGCCTTGAACGTGCGCAAGGGCGATAGCCAGCTGGCGCTCGACGGAAATTCGTTGATGTTGCGCGGCAAGAACGGTTGGCAAGCGCGGCCCTTGAAATTGAGTGGCAAGGCGGAAACATCGCCTGCGGTAGCCATCATCGCCCCGCAGGCACAGACGGCGCCGATGGCGCGCCAGGGTGACGCGGCAGATGATCCGGCCATCTGGCTGTCCAGCAACCCTGCCGAGGCGCGCATCCTCGGCACCAACAAGAAGCAAGGACTGCTCGTCTACGATCTGCAAGGCAAGCAGACGCAGCTGCTGGAAGTGGGCCGCCTGAACAATGTCGACGTGCGGCAGAACATCCAGTTGGGCGGCAGCAAGGTCGACCTGGCCGTGGCCACCCGGCGCGACGACAACAGCATGATGTTGTTCACCATCAATGCCAGCGGCGAAGTGGCGGAAGCGGGCCATTTTCCGACCGGGCTGAAAAGCATCTACGGCATGTGCTTGTACCAGCCAGCCAGCGGCGGCGTGGAAGCGTTCATCAACGACAAGGACGGCACCTTCCAGCAGTACAGCATCGGTTTGAGCGCAAACATGTTCAGCGCCACCCTCTTGCGCAGCTTCAAGGTCGCCACACAACCGGAAGGCTGCGTGACCGACGACGCCAACGCCCGCTTGTTCCTTGGCGAGGAAACGCGCGGCATCTGGACCACCTCGGCCGACGCCTCCAAACCGGATGCCCTCGCCGTGGTCTTGCCCGTGGGAGCGAACCTGACGGCCGACGTGGAAGGCATGGCCATCTACCGCAAGCCGGGCGGCGTACCCGACACCGGCTACCTGATCGTTTCCAGCCAGGGTGACAGCAGCTACGTGGTGCTCGACGCGCAAGCGCCGTACAAGGTGCGCGGCCGCTTCAAGGTGGGCTTCAACTTACCCGCCGGCATAGACGGCAGCTCGGAAACGGATGGCCTCGACGTCACCTCCGCCAACCTGGGCGGCGCGTATGCGCAAGGCATGCTGGTGATCCAGGACGGCTACAAACGCCTGCCCGATGGGCCACAGAACTTCAAGTATGTGGCGTGGGGGGATGTGGCGAAGGTGTTAGGGCTGGAGTAATCAGGCAGGAGCGGAGCCGGCTCCGTGGGGGAATGCGCGTCAACTGGGTGCATTCCAATCACGAGGAGGCCTGCCCCGGCACTAGCTGCGCGGCATATCAATATGAAATGGCAGGCGCTTGCCGCACAAGTCCACTACGCCAGACACGAGCAGGCGCCGTGCGGACAATTCGATAATATTGACGGCAGACACGTCGCCATATTCCATCATATAGATACCCGATTCCTCCGCCTCGGGATGCATATCCAGCATCCCGATCGCAAACGCTCCTCCCTGCCCTTCCGGTATGCGCAAGCCGTGCAGGAAAAACGCCGGCGGATACAGCGCCCACGACCATTCCGCATCCTCCGGCTCGGTCAAGCGCATAAACACATCATCGTCGCCATGGATATCGATATTGAGCTCCAGCATGCCGCTGCCATGAGCCTCCAGACTAATGCTTGATTTCGCTACATCCACTTCAAAATTGGTGTCGCCGATACTAAAAACAGTCATTCAATAATACTCCCGAGTTACTGGTAAATATGTGGTGCGACAGGCAGCAAGGAATACAGGGCAGCCACGTCGATCAATATACCTGAAGGATCGAGTCGGCAATTACGACTACCGCGCTGATGCTCTATTTTCACCATGTTCGTGCCACCATCGTAAACGCCCGCAGCAATGGCGTCGAACTTCACCACTTTTAATAATGCTGGTGAATGCAAGAAAAGGCCGCTTACTGCGCAAAACAGGCAAAACCTGTAACGTCCGCTTCCGCCCCGAAGCAGACATAGATCTGACGCATTCGACATATGCCACCGGAGCCGATTAAACGTCGTGATAAACAACGCCGTATGTGTCGAACATCGCTCCAGCTAGCTCGACCATGCTTAAGCCGCTGCGCTCCCAAAACGTCAGAAAGTATTCCAACTTGTCGTAAGGTGCTTCAGCGTCCATGTCGTGCAGCGCACAAATCGTGGTTCTGATACGCAACACCTCAGGGTCATCCGACATATCGCGTCCTCGGATGGTCTCCCAAAGCCTCACCCGGACAGCTAAGGCCTCGCTATCAGTTGCCGCGCCCTCAAGATATCGTTTAGCAGCCAAAACAGAAGATTGCGCGGTAACGGGTAGACATTCGATCACCCGAGCCAGGGCGTTAACCATAAAGCGTTGAGCATCACCGTGCTCTACCGGATCATCCAGATCAACGGTGAATGAAATAACATCAAAAGGATCACGGTGAGGCATGCTGACTTTCTGAGTAAAGCTTGATTGGTCAATTGCCGACTGTCCGCTCCTGGCCGGAATCGACCATACGCAACTATGCCTTTCTTTTGGCCTTTTCGTGTTGCAAAATCGACCTGCACTCGTCTTCGGTTGGCACGTTTTTCTCAGTCAGTATGGTATGCCAGCCACCGCAGTCAGGATCCGAGCAACCGCACACAGTTGTGCGCACCGGGTGCTGGGTTAATCCATCGCGCTTCTGAATAGCATTAGTTCGTTCCTGACTCTTGATAAGGTGGACTAGCGCGCCTCGACTCAAAAATTTTCCTGCCATGACTCTCCTCTAGGTGCCTTGTACCGCACAAGGCGTTAACGTTTTCAATGTCTGCTGTTGGCCGCTAGCCGACTATAACGAGCATTAATTACTTAGCCCATAGTAGAGACGCTACCACCAACCTGTTCTGGTTTCGGTCCTTGCCAGACAAGGTGCTTTGGGCACAGCGGGGTCCGAGCACAACCCCACTAACATCGCATATCGCTGATTTTCTGTCACTATCAAAGCCCGCGCGCACAGCAGCAGCGCAGCACTTAACAGAAATATTGCTACCCGTTCGCGTGTCATTCTTTCCTCGTTTTCTTGCCAGGATATTAGGGCACCTCAACGTCGGCTTCTGGCCGAACCCAGCCGTTAGAAGAGGGATAGCATCTTATCAACACGAAAATGGAGAGTCGTCCACGAGCGGAGGAAATCGAATCAAAGTAGACGCCTGAATGGGAAAGAAGATTACCGCTCGTTACGTCACCCCAAAAAGGCTCATCAGCGAAACACCGAAGAAGCTTTTGTGTATCCAGAGTGAAAGAGCGATGGCGCTCACGAGAATTGCGATTGACGCGGCAATCATTGATTTTTTTATCATCGGTTCTTAGGCTCTTGGTTGGCAGAAAGTCATCTTAATGCGCTTCGAAAGACTGCTCTTTGCCGTTAGCAAACAATTCTGTAACTGTAGCGTATTTTACAACATAACATCAAGAAAATGACATGCAACTGGCCGGGATACGCCAACCATGGAAGAAACTACTTAATTCAATCAACGTCACTTACCGATCTGGCAGCGACCACACAGCCCCTGCCGTATTAAAATACCGTCCCATGACCTCCCCCGCCTCGACCTCCCCTCTCCCCGACAGTATCCTGTTCCCTTCCCTGGCCGTTCTGGGAGGGCAGATTTCCGTCAATCTGGGGGCGGCGATTGCGAAAAATCTGTTTCCTGTCATCGGGGTCGAGGGGATTACGGCATACCGGGTGGGGTTTTCGGCGCTGATCCTGCTGGCCATCTTCCGGCCCTGGCGTTTCCGGCTGACGCGCAAGGATGTGCTGAATTTGCTGGTCTACGGTTCCGTGCTGGGGCTGATGAACTTGCTGATTTACCGGGCGTTTGCGCTGATACCGATCGGCATTGCCGTGGCCATCGAGGTGACGGGGCCGCTGGCAGTGGCCATGCTGTCGTCGCGGCGGCCGCGTGATTTGCTCGCCGTTGCGTGCGCCGTGTTTGGTCTATATTTATTGCTGCCGCTACAAGGCAGCCCGGGCAGCCTGGACCCGGTCGGCGTGGCGTATGCGCTTGGGGCGGCGCTGTGCTGGGCGCTATACATCATCTTTGGCAAGCGCGCCTCGACCTTGCAAGGCGGGCAAGCCGTGGCCTGGGGCATGACGGTGGCAGCGATGCTGACGGTGCCCATCGGCATCACTTACTCGGGCACGGCCCTGCTGGCGCCATCGCTTGCGCTGATGGGCCTGGCCATCGCCATGCTGTCCAGCGCCCTGCCGTATTCGCTGGAAATCTTTGCCCTGCGCCGTTTGCCGCAAGGCGTGTTTGGCATGTTCAGCAGCGCGGCGCCCGCCGTCAGCGCGCTGGCCGCCATGGCCGTGCTGGGAGAACTGCTGAGCCTAACCCAGTGGCTGGCCATCGGCTGCATCGTGATCGCCTCGGCCATGGCGGCACTCGGCGCTCAGGGCGGCAAGCGCTAGCGGTAGTCAGTCCATTCTGTACCGCTGCCTGCGCCGCATCCTGGCATTACCGCGCGGCTGGCGTGCAGGTGTTGATGCCCGCCTGTAAAATACTTTATCGCTTGCCTTATCGCTTGCCTTATCGTACATATCGTACATTCAGCCCATTCCTGCCTTACCGATGATATCCACACTTCTTTTCCGCTTGTTCTCCCCTCTTGCCGCTGCAGCCTTGCTGCTGGCGCCAGACGCTGTCGCGCAGGCCGTCGCCGCTACCGCCACCCTCAAGGGCAACGCCGAAGCGGGCAAGGCCGCGTTTCGCAAGTGCGCCTCCTGCCACCAGGTAGGGCCATCGGCGCGCGGCGGCTTCGGCCCCAAGCTGACGGGCGTGATTGGCCGCAAGGCCGGTGCCACCACCGACTATAAGTATTCGGCGGCCATGAAAAACGCGAATATAGTCTGGACCGAGCAAAACCTGGCCGGCTTCCTCAAAGCACCGAGCGATTTCATTCCTGGAAACAACATGCGATTCTGGGGCATCGGCAATGCGCAGCAAGTGGCCGATTTGCTGGCCTACCTGCGCACGCAGTAAGTAAGCAGTCAGTAAGCAGTCAGTAAGCAGGGCACGCACTGGCCTGCCCGCACACACGCGGACAGGCAGACAGGCAGGCACGGCCCATCAAGCCATGACAGCAACTCAAGCCTCCTGCGCTTGCAGCACCGCCCGGGTACGCCCTTCCCGCTTGAAATCCCGTTCCAGCTGCTTGAATTTGCGTTCGCGCCGGAGATAGGCATCGATGGACATAACTTCCCCTAGGGTTTGGCCGGCAGCTTGTGCACGCACAGGTAAATGGAATACAGCGCCGCCAGCCCCACCAGCACGTACACGCCGCGCGAAGCCGTCGTCATGGCACCTAGAATGCGGGCCACTATGTCAATGTCGAACAAGCCCACCAGCGCCCAGTTCAATCCGCCCACGATCAGCAGGATCATGGAGATCCAGTCGACCACGTTCAGGCGCTTTGCCGTCATTTCCTCGTTTGCAGCACCGTCCGATCCTGCCTGGATATTCGCCATATCAGCCTCCTGTAAGAAGAAAGGACCCGCCGCCGGGTCCGTGCAAGGAACAGTGTAGGCGCCGCACCGGTACACGCCAGTCGGACGATGCCGGGGTTTGAGGTAGGACGAGTCTGTAATACGGCGGGTGATTTTATCTGGCAACAAGCCAGCCGCCGGCGACAGGCAAGGCGACTATGCGTTTCGGCCCTGGCTGCCGGCTGTTGCTAAACAAGCAGTGACCAATTCCAATATGGAAATATTTATAGATTACTTAGTATTGCACTGCTACACTCATTTCACCCCGGCAACGTCAGGGGCAACAGCGCCACGCCGTGCCGCCCGCATGGGTAGCGGCCACCATGGGACAACAGCTGAGGGGACATGACTATTTCAAACATACGCATCGGTGCACGCCTGACCACGGGTTTTTTGCTGGCATCGCTGTTGCTGGCGGTGGTCGTCAGCATCAGCACATGGCAGCTTGCTACTGTGAGCGGGGAAATCGATAGCAGCGTGAACCAGCGCTATGCGCGCATCGAGCAATTGCACGCCACACGCAACAGCACGCAAGAGCAGTCCGCCTTGCGCGACATCGACCAGCAGATCGCCACGCAATCAACGCAGATGCGCGCGGCGGCCGAAGCGGCCATTACCCGCGCGCGCAATACCAGCGTACTGATCATCGCGCTGGGCCTGATCGGCGGCGTGCTGAGCCTGGCCACGGCTTGGTTCATCAGCAGCGGCATCGTGCGGCCCCTGCGACACGCCGTCAAGGTGGCGCGCAAGGTGGCCGCCGGCGACCTGAGCGGTAATATCCGCGTCGAATCCGGCGATGAGGTAGGCCAGTTGCTGCAGGCACTGAAAGACATGAATGCCAGCTTGATCCATATCGTGGGCGAGGTGCGCGGCGGCACGCAAGACATCGCCGACGCCTCGGGCGAAATCGCCGCCGGCAACCTGGACTTGTCGCAGCGCACGCAGGCGCAAGCCAGTTCGCTGGAGCAGACGGCCGCCTCAATGGAAGAGCTGACCGGCACCGTCAAGCAAAATGCGGACAATGCGCGGCAAGCCAACCAGTTGGCGCTATCGGCCGCCGATGTGGCCGGCAAAGGAGGCAAGGTGGTGGCGCAAGTAGTCGATACCATGAGCGCGATCAATGCGTCGTCGAAAAAGATCGTTGACATCATCGGCGTGATCGACGCCATCGCCTTCCAGACGAATATCCTGGCCCTGAATGCGGCCGTGGAGGCGGCGCGCGCGGGCGAACAGGGCCGCGGCTTTGCCGTCGTGGCCGCCGAAGTGCGCACCCTGGCCCAGCGTTCTGCCGGCGCGGCGCGGGAAATCAAGCAATTGATCGGCGACTCCGTCGAACGGGTCGACGCGGGCGCGCGCCTGGTCGATACGGCGGGCGCCACCATGCGCGAAATCGTTGCCAGCGTTCACCGCGTGACGGACATCATGGGCGAGATCAGCATGGCCAGCGGCGAGCAATTGTCCGGCATCGAGCAGGTCAATGCCGCCATCGTGCAGATGGAACATGTGACGCAACAAAACGCCGCGCTGGTGGAACAGGCGTCGACGGCGGCAGCGAGCATGCAGCAACGCGCCCAGCAGCTATCGGGCACGGTGGGCATCTTCACCTTGGGCAATGAGGTGGCGCCCCTGCACGTGGCACCGCCCACCAGCCTTGTGGCGACGCAAGACACGACGCAAAACACGGCCGCACCCGCCTTGGCACCCTCGCGCACCCTTGTCGTTAGAGCGCGCCTGAAAGCCTGAGTTCCCGCTGATAGCTCATCGCGTATAGCTGATTGATAAGGGGTTGCTATAGCTGCTTGTACATGATGGTGGTGGCGTCCAGCCGGTCGCCGGCCGGCGCCAATGCATAGGCGGGGATGCTGCCCGCCACCACATAACCGAGCGACAAATACAGCGCTTGCGCATGGTCGCTGCTGCGCGTATCCAAGGTCAGCAGGCTGCGCGGCAAGAGGCGCGCCTGTTCTTCCAGCGCCAGCATCAGCTGGCGGGCGATGCCGCGCCGGCGGAAAGCGGGCGCGACCAGCAGTTTGCGCACTTCGGCCCGGTGCGCCTGGTTGGGATTGGTATCCCAGTCCAGCTGCACGGCGCCGGCCACCGTCCCGTCCACCTCGGCCATCAGCAGCAGGCGCACGCCGCGCGTCACGGCGGGCAGCACATTGTCCGTCCAGAACGCCTGGCTGGCCGCAGCATCGAAGGGCAAGATAAAGCCGATGCTGGCGCCGTCGTGCACGCAGTCTTGCAGCAAGGCGCCCAGTTCCGGCAAGCGTGCACGCATATCGGCGGAGGTAAAACTGCGCAGCGATGGGGACATATCAACCTCAAACAATGAACAAAAAATAGTGGGCGCCGCTGTCCGGCGGCGTCGTAAACGCACTGGCGCCGTGCAGCTGGTAGCGCAGGCAATCGCCTGCCTGCAAGGCGTGTGAGCGGCCATCGACGGTCACATTCAGCTTGCCGTCCTGCAGCAACAGATGGTGTTCCATGCCGGGCCGCGGCGAGGCGGCGTAGGTGATGGTCACACCAGCGCCGAGTTCGCATTCGAGCGCTTCGCCGGCCAGCGCGCGCGACGGCGGCGAAACGCAGCGGCGTCGGAATCCAGTCTCCGGGTCCGTCCACACGCTTTGCTGGGCCCGCCGCAGCAGGGGCGCGAAGTCGTCTTCCACCATGCGCAGCAGGCGCGACATGGCAAGGCCATACGCGGCGCACAGCTTGCCCAGCACGACCGTGGTCGGGCTGACGTCGCCATTTTCCAGGCGCGACAAGGTGGCGCGGCTAACCTGGCTGGCACTGGCCAGCTGGTCCAGCGACCAGCCCCGCTCCACGCGCAACTGCTTTAAACGCGCCGCCAGCCGCTGCTCCGTATCGTGATCACTCAGCATCAAATTTTCCATATATGGAAATTTATCCCATAAAAGGGAATTTAGCAAGCCGCCGCTGCACAGTTGTTCAGCGCACAGACCAGTGGCCGGTCTTCCAGCAAGATGGCGTTGTCACCACAAGGAGAAGCCATGGCCGCCCCTTCCACCCATTCCACCCCTTCCGCCACTCCCCAGCCGCGCCAGGGCCAGGCGCCCGCGCCGCTGGGCAGGGTCGAATTCCATCTGCAATTCATCCGCTCGTTTGCCGACCCCACGTTCGACGCCGTGCGCGGCGCCCTGGTGCAGGTGGAAGAAGTGGCGTGGAAGAATTACCAGGATGGCCGCAAGGCACCCGTCACGCAAAAGGCCGGACCGGGTTTTATCGATCCCGACTACGAGCTATCCGTGGAGTGGATCGCCACGCGCGACCGCTTGCTGGCTGCCGAGGCGCGCCAGAAAGATCCCGCCACGCCGTCGCGCGTGCTGCTGATCTGCGGCGCGGCACGCAACGATGGTTCTTGCCCGGGCGAAATATCAAAGACCTGGCGCATGACGCAATGGGCGAAAGAAGAGCTGCAGGCCGACGCCATCGAGGCGGACGTGCTGGATCTGAGCTTGCTGACCTCCGCGTATGACTTGCACATTCATCCATGCAAGGGTTGCGTCTCGACGGCCATGCCGCTGTGCCACTGGCCGTGCAGCTGCTACCCGAACCATGGCGAACGCCAGACGAATGACTGGATGGCGGATATTTACGAGCGCTGGACGGCTGCGCATGCCGTCATCATCCTCACGCCCGTGTACTGGTACCAGACGCCCGGCGTGCTGAAACTGATGATAGACCGGCTCGTCTGCGCCGACGGCGGCAACCCGGACCCCACGTCCACGCACGGCAAGAAAGCTCTGGAAGCGAAGGCCCTGGAATTGCAAGGCTGGAATTACCCGAAACACTTGACCGGGCGCGCATATGGCCTCGTCGTGCATGGCGACGTGGCCGGCATCGAAGGCGTGCGGCGGGGCCTGTCGGACTGGCTGGACTGGATGGGCCTGGTCGATGCGGGCGCGAAATCACGACTGGACCGTTACATCGGCTATTACGACAGCTATGCGCAAAGCCATGAGACCTTGGACCGCGATACCAATATGCAAGAAGAAGTGCGCAACGTGGCGCGCGCCGTGGCCGAAGCCGTCAAGCGGCTGCGCGCAGGCACGCTGGCGCCGCCCGATGCGGCATTACCAGCTCCACGGCCAAAATGAAACCGTGCAGACCTACCCCGCCATGCGTGTAGCGTGGCGGCACAATTCCAGAAAACCCGTCAAACGGGGCGAGAGTATCTTCTTGGACTGGCGAATCAGGTAAAAGTTGCGCGCCAATGGCGGCAGCATGGTCTCCAGTTCCACCAGTTGCCCGCTGGCCAGCAAATCGGCCACCACGACCCGCGACAGGCAAGCGATACCGAGCCCCGCCGCGGCGCCATATTTGATCGCTTCCGAGTTGCTAAATTCGCCTGCCGGGCGCAGATAGTGCAGATACGGCACCAGCGCCTGCTCTACCGCTTCGCGCGTACCCGAGCCCGCTTCGCGCAGCAGCCAGCCCGCCTGGTTCAGCTCCGAAAAACTGAGCAGATGGCGCAGCTGCGCCAGCGGATGCGTGGGCGCGGCCACGATCAGCATCTGGTCCGTCAGCCACGGCTCCACCAGCAAGCCCGCTTCGTGGCACGGCCCTTCGATCAGGCCGATATCGACACGGAACTCCGCCACGGCGGCGGCGATGTCGGCCGTGTTGGCAATCGTCACCTGGGGAATGCTGCGCCCGTATTGCTGCGCCGCCTTCGCCAGGATCTGCGGCAACAGATAGATGCCTATCGTCGTGCTAGCGCCGATTTGCAGGCTGACGGGCACGGACGGGTCGGCACTCGCGAACTGGCGCTCGATGCTGGCGGCGCCGTCGCGCATCTGCCGCGCCTGCGGCAACAGCAGGCGGCCATTGTCGTTGAGCAGCAATCGCTTGCCCACCCGGTCGAACAGTTGCGCGCCCAGCAAGGTTTCCAGTTCATTCAGGGCCGCGCTGGTGGCCGATTGCGACAGCGCAATTAACTCGCCGGCAGCGCTGGTGCTGCCCGTGTCCGCCACGGCCAGAAAAATCTGCAGTTGCCGCAAAGTTAAGGCCATCAAATCTACCTATTTAATTAGTTAAACATACAAAAACAATCTGTTTTACCATTTAATCGGCGAGCTGTACAGTCATGCCATACGAACCAAGAACCATGGAGTACGGCATGTCATCCCTCTCAACAAACAACACAACAAGTTTCAGCGACCGCTATGGCCGCCTTCTGCCGGGCCTGCTGCTGAGCGGTGTCATCGCCTGGGGCGCCATCGCACTGGGCCAGCTGGAATGGATGCAAAGCCACGGCATGAGCGCGCTGACCCTGGCCATCATGCTGGGCATTGTGCTGGGCAACAGCGTGTATGGCCGCCTGGCCCCCACCTGCGGTGCAGGCGTGGCCTTTTCCAAGCAGACGTTATTGCGCTTGGGCATCATCCTGTATGGCGTCCGCCTGACGTTCCAGGATATCGGCCAAGTGGGCCTGGCCGGCATCGCCATCGACGCCCTGGTGCTGGCGTCCACGTTTGGGCTGGCCATGTTCCTCGGCACCAAGGTGTTCAAGCTGGAACGCAACAGCGCCATTCTGATCGGCGCGGGCAGCGCCATCTGTGGCGCGGCGGCCGTGATGGCGACGGAACCCGTCGTGAAAGGGCGCAGCGAGGATGTCACCGTGGCCGTCTCCACCGTCGTGGTGTTCGGCACCATCGCCATCTTTCTGTATCCCTTGCTGTACCAGTTGAATCTGGGTTGGCAGGTGCTGGGCGCCACGCCTGCCGCCTTCGGCGTGTATATCGGCTCGACCGTGCATGAAGTGGCGCAAGTGGTGGCGGCCGGCAAGTCGATCGGGCAAGAGGCGGCGAATGCGGCCGTGATCGCCAAGATGGTGCGCGTGATGATGCTGGCTCCGTTTCTTGTGATCCTGTCGGCGGTGCTGGCGCGCGGCAAGGCCATAGGAGGCAGCCACGACAAGGCGGCCAAGCTGGCCATTCCCTGGTTCGCCTTCATCTTTATCGGCGTGGTGGCCTTCAATTCGCTGGGCCTGCTGCCCGCTAGCACCGTGGCCACCATCACTGAGCTCGACACGGCCTTGCTGGCCATGGCCATGGCGGCCCTGGGCTTGACGACGCACATGTCGGCCATCCGCCGCGCCGGCATCAAGCCGCTGCTGCTGGCCGGCCTGCTGTTCTGCTGGCTGATCGCCGGTGGCGCAGTCATTAACCATGTAGTCGCCAGCCTGTTTGCCTGAAGCTGAGCCTGACTTAAGCCGGGGCCGCTGACGCGGGCGCCGAAAACTTCGTACAATATAGGTGTTTTGACTCTCAATCCGGCCCCGGCCCCACCCAGGAACACCCATGCATCTCTCGAACTGGCTGCTTTTCTGCAGCGTCGCCCTGCTCGTCACGTTTTCTCCCGGCCCGGCCGTCTTGCTGGCCATCTCGAATGCCATCGCCGTCGGCCCGCGCCGCGCGATGATCAGCAGCATGGGCAATGGCTTTGGTTTGTTCATCATTTCCGGCGTGGCCATGGCCGGCATGGGCGTCGTGCTGGCCACCTCGGCCACGGCCTTCATGCTGCTGAAACTGGCTGGCGCCCTGTATCTGGTGTACCTGGGCATCAAGCAATGGCGCAGCAAGACCAGCATCGTGGCCGATGCGCCCATGGCGCCTGGCGCGGCGAATCCTAATTCATTCTGGAAACTCTTCCGCCAAGGCTTGACGGTGGCGCTGACCAATCCCAAGGCCATCCTGTTCTTTTCGGCCCTGTTTCCGCAATTCATCACGCCGGGTGAACCCGTGGCCATCCAGTTCACCGTGCTGACGACCTCGTTTGTCGCCTGCGCCATGCTGGCCCATTTGTTCTATGCCAACCTGGCGCGCCTGCTGAAAACCCAACTGGCCACGCCGGGCCGCGCCAAGCTGTTCAACCGCATTTCGGGCGGTGCCTTCGTGCTGTTGGGCCTGAGCCTGCTGCGCCTGCGCGCCAAGGCGGCGTAACGTCACTCCACTGATAAAAACGCCTCGATGCTGGCCGCCAGGGCCAGCGGCGTTTCATTCATCGGATAGTGTCCCGCATTGGCCAGCACTTCCAGCCTGGCTTGCGGGTACCATGCCAGATACGTGCGGTGCATCAGGCACGCATCGAAGCGCGGATCGTGCTCCCCCACCAGCGCCAGCAAAGGCAGTGCCACGCGCGCCGCCTTGACTTCTTCACTGAAATCCGTCCCGCTCCACGCCAGAAAATAGGCGGCAAACGCCGCTGGATCCGAACTTTCCCACGAGTATTGCGCCTTCCAGTCCAGCCAGGTGGAGGGCAAGCGCCCGCCCGTGCTGCGGTCTATGATGGCGCGCCGCGCATCCACGTTCGCGCTGGCGTCGAGAAACAGTTGCCGCGCCACCCCGTCGAACGCCACACCGCAGCTGGGCACGGGTGCCACTGCCACCAGTTTGCGCAAGCGCAAGGGCGCCAGCAAGGCCAGCCGTTCCAGCGCCATGCCGCCCATGGAATGGCCCACCACGCTGAAAGTGGCAAAGCCCAGCGCATCGGCAAGCGCCAGCGCGTCGCAGGCGACCTCTTCCATCGAATATTCACCCGCCGCGCCGCGCATGCCGCCATAGCCGCGATTGTCCATGAAGACATAGCTGAAAGCGCTACCATCGAGGGCCGCTTCCATCGGCGCAAACGCGTGCGCGTCGCCAAACCAGCCGTGCAGGACGATGACGGCGTGGGGACCATGGCCCACGCGATGATAGGTATTGTGCATACACTCTCCTGAAAAAGAGTGGATGGTAAGGGGAGATCGAGCGGCCCGCCTGCGATAGCAGGTCAAATACTGTAGAGTACAGGCCATGGATGATTTTTATACGGAAGTGCCGCGCGCAGTGATCGCCACCGCACGCGACTATGCCCCCGGCGCCATTTTCCCCAGCCACAACCACGCGCGCGGGCAATTCGCCTATGCGGCGCGGGGCGTCATCAGCGTGCACACGTCACACGGCAACTGGCTGGTGCCGCCGCAACGGGCCTGCTGGGTACCGGCCCGGCTATCCCACGGCATGCGCATGCATGGCGCCGTGACCATGCACAATGTCTTCATTGAAGAAGCCGCCATCGCCAGGATAGGCTTGCCGCCCGATTGCCAGGTGCTGGAAGCGACGCCGTTACTGCGCGCGCTACTGGCCGAGGCCGTGAATGTGGAAGCCTTGTATGCGGAAGCGTCGCGCGCCGGACGATTGATGGCCTTGCTACTCGATGAGATTGCCGCTGCCAGGCCCTTGCCCCTGAGCGCGCCCCTGCCGCAGGAACCCCGGCTGGCGCGGCTGTGCATGGACATGCTGCAGCAACCGAGCCTGGACAGCAACCTGGACGCGATGGCGGCCCAGGCCGGCATGAGCCGGCGCACTTTTACGCGCCAGTTCCGCGCCCAGACGGGGCTGGCCTTTGCCCAATGGCGCCAGCAAGCGTGCCTGCTGGCGGCCATCACGCGTCTGGCCGAAGGACAAGCCGTCACCCGCATCGCGCTCGATCTCGGTTATGCCAGCCCCAGCGCCTTCACGGTCGCCTTCCGCCGCGTGCTGGGGCAGGCGCCCAGCGACTATCTGTCGAACTAGGCAATGATGGCGGCGATGCGCTTGTCCAGCGCCTGCGCCAGTTTCTGCACATGGTAGCCGTCGACAAAACCATGGTGGGCCTGCGCGGAAAACGGTACCCGCATGCGGCCATCTGCCTGCGCGGGGCCGAACTTGCCCCACGTAAAAGTCGGGATATCGGCGTCGCGGTGGCGGTGGATCGGGTGCTCGATGGCCGCCATATCCAGCCACGGCAGGCAGGTGATAAAAATATTGTTGCGCTGCTCGCGCTCGCTTTCGCCCTCGCCCGTATTGATCAGCGCGGAGCTGGCTTCGGCGAGGCGTTTCGCTTCCAGGCTGCGCGCGATGAATATATCGAGCTGGTCCGTCATCGTGAAGCGCGTGTAGTTGAGGTTATCGTCGCCGTTGATGACGGTGTACGAGGCGGGAAAATCGTCGATCTTGATTATTTCGTCCTGGTAGATGCGGTACATGAAGTTGTCGATCTCCCTGACAGTATTGAGCAGGCAAAACAGGAAGAAGTGGAATACGGGGATTTTCCGTTCCTTGCACCAGGGCCGGAAATCCGGCACGTCGAGCTGAAAGTTGATGTTGACGAGGGGATTGTCAAACGCCCGGAACAAGTCGTAGCGGTCGCGCCGCTTTTCAAAATTTTTCATGCGGCGAGTGTAGACGATGGGGCGCCACCGTGCGCCAAGCCGCGCTGCACCTTCCACGCCAGCGGCAAAGTCAGCAGCAAGACTACCGCCAGCGCCAGCAAGGCTGCGTTCACGCTGGTATGGTCACCCAGCGCGCCGAACAGCACGGGCGACAGCGCCCCGCCGCCGATGCTGCCCGTGTAGAACAGGGCGAACGCGTGTTCGCGCTTGCCAGGGGCGGCCAGTTCCGGCACCGCGCCATACAGCACGGACGAGGTGCCGTTCAGCGCCAGCCCCAGCAAGGGCAGCGTGGCCATGATGCCAGCCAGGGGCAGCCACAGGGCCACGACGATGAGCACGGAAGTCATCGATTCCGTCAGCCACACGGTTTTCATCATGCCGATGCGCGCGCCCAGATAGCCGCACAGCAGCTTGCCGAAGGCGCCACCCACGAACAGCAGCGATAGCGCCACGCCGATGCCGGCCGTGCCTGCGCCCTTGCTTTTCAGCAAGAATGGCAAGAAAGTCAGAAAGCCCATGCGCACGGCGCTGTCCAGGGTACCCGTGGCCAGCAGCGCACGAAAGCTCGCCTTCGAGCCGCTGCCCGCGATGCCCTTGCCCGCCTTCTTGGTGCCGGCCTGCAACTCGCCTGGTTTCGGCAATAGCCACCACAGCAAGCCGGCCGCCGTCAGGCCAAGCAGTCCCAGCAGCGAGACGCTGGCTTGCCAGCTGCACACCAGCAACAGCAAGCCCACCAGTGCGGGAATCAGGGTCTTGCCGATATCGCCGGCAAAGTTGTAGTGCGACAACGCCTCCTTCACGCCGCCGCCCGCCTCGTGCGTATCGGTGACGATCGACGAGGCCAGTGGATGCTGCGTGCTGGCGCCCAGGCCGCCCAGGAGCAAGGCAAACAGCAGCACGGCCAGGCCGCCCGCCTGCCCCGCGATCAGGTAAGCGACCCCGGCCAGCGCCGTGCCGCCCACCAGCATGCGTTCGCGTCCCCAGCGCCTGGCCAGGCGACTGGCCAGCAACTGGAAACCGGCCATCATGCCCGAGTACGATCCCCGCAACAGGCCCACCATGGCGTAGCTGATGGCAAACTGCGCCTGCCAGATGGGCAGCAGCACGTAGATAACGTCCGTCAAGCCGTCATGCACGGCATGCGCGCTGCAGGCGGCGAACAGCGAGCGGCGGCGGAGCGATTTGTCGCAGGGATTTGCTTCGGGGGACAGCGCGGCGGCGGACGGTTCGGTCATGGCTATGCATGCGGGAAATCAGGAGGCACCAGCTTACTACACATTGCATTGGCATCTCGGGCGCCTCGCTTGTTCCTTTCTCACCCGGACATAGTCTCGCGTCACTCTCTGTGCACCAGAAAAGCGTTCCACCGGCGGCAGGCCGTGGTATAACTGCTGCATACAACTCGTACATTTATCATCAGAGGCTAGCGCTACCATGACCTCATCTAGCAACACATCAGGCCAAGCCGGGAAAAAGGCAGGCTGCAGCCAGTGCCGGGACACCGAGCCACTGGGCTTCGACTTCACCTTTGCCTATCAACCGATCGTCGAACTGTCCACGCGCTCGATCTTTGGCCATGAAGCACTGGTACGTGGCCTCAACGGCGAATCGGCATACTCGATTTTGTCCCAGGTCAATGATGAAAACCGCTATGTCTTCGACCAGGCCTGCCGCGTGCGCGCCATCCAGGGTGCAGCCCGGCTCGGGATCCAGGAATATCTGTCCATCAATTTTCTGCCGAATGCCGTGTACCGCCCAGAGGCGTGCATCCAGGCCACTTTAGCCGCGGCGCGCGAATACAATTTCCCCATCCGCCGCATCATCTTCGAGGTGACCGAGGGCGAAGAAGTGCGCGACCGGCCCCACCTCGTCAACATCTTTCATGAGTATCGCCGCTTCGGCTTTCAGACGGCCATCGACGATTTCGGCGCCGGCTACGCGGGGCTGAGCCTGCTGGCGGAATATCAGCCGCACATCATCAAGATCGACATGGAATTGGTGCGCGGCATCGAGGCAAGCGCACCCAAGCAGGCAATCGTCAGGGGCATCATCGCCATTTGCAAGGAACTCAACATTACAATCCTGGCGGAGGGCATCGAAACGGCCGGCGAACGCGATTGCTTGAAGAAGATGGGCATCGACTTGATGCAGGGATATTTATTTTGCAAACCGGCGCTGATGGCCATAGGCGTGATCAATCCCGCAGCATGGTGACAGGCAGCCAGCACCTGCTGGCCAAAGAGTGAATCCGTTTTCTCCCCCCGTTCGTATAAGTCAGGCAGCCTGCAGTTTTTTGGACTTGTCTGTCAACGCGAAAAAATATTGGGAGAATCGAAATGTCATTGTCACACTCGAAAACCGCACTGGGCACCGCCCTCCTGGGCAACCTGCTCACCTTATCCATAACCTTGGCCATTGCGCCAGCGGCCTACGCTTCCAGCCACCGCGAAGCGCCATTCATCACGCAAACCCCAAAAGTCGACGCCACCGACTTCTATATGTTCCGCAGCTATGAAGCGGGCCGTGGCGCCTACACCACCCTCGTGGCCGACTATATTCCCCTGCAAGACGCCTACGGCGGGCCGAATTATTTCGCCATGGATCCCAACGCCCTGTATGAAATCCATATCGACAACAATGGCGACGGCAAGGAAGACCTCACTTTCCAGTTTCGCTTTACCAACACCATCAAGGATGGCCAGTTCACCGTAGGCGGCAAGAAAGTCTCGATTCCGCTGGTCATCAACGGCGGCGCCATCGACAGCGTCAACCCGGCCGGTCTGAACGTGCGCGAAACCTACAGCGTGACAGTGGTGCGGGGCGACCGCCGCACGGGCACGCGCAGCAGCGTCACCAACGCCACGGGCGGCGGCACGACCTTTGACAAGCCCGTCGACAACATCGGCAACAAGGCCATTCCCAACTATGCCGGGTATGCCGCGCAGCATGTGTACGCCGTCAACATCCCCGGCTGCGCCACGCCGGCGCGCCTGTTCGTCGGCCAGCGCAAGGACCCTTTCGTGGTGAACCTGGGCGAAACGTTTGACTTGATTAACATCAAGGCGCCCGCCACGGAGTTTGCGGCCAACGCGGAATCGGCAGCCAAGGATGACCTGGCGCGGAAAAACGTCACGGCTATCGAGATGGAAGTGTCGACCGCCTGCCTGACGGCCGGCAGCGACCCCGTCATCGGCGGCTGGACCACGGCCAGCCTGCGCCAGGGACGTTTGCTGAACCCGGCACCGGGCACCACCGCAGCGTCGAAGGAAGGCGGCGCGTGGGTGCAAGTGTCGCGCCTGGGCATGCCGCTGGTGAATGAACTGGTCATCGGCCTGAAGGACAAGGACCGCTTCAACGCCAGCAAGCCGTCGGGCGATGCGCAATTTGCCGACTACGTCACCAACCCGACGGCGCCAGCCCTGGTGGAGGTGCTGTTCGGCTCGGCAGGCGCCAAGGCGCCGACCAATTTCCCCCGCAACGACCTGGTGGCCACTTTCCTCACGGGCATCAAGGGCGTGAACCAGCCCGTCACCGTGACGGCATCGGAAATGCTGCGCCTGAACACGTCGATCGCCGCTACCAACGTCGGTGCGCAAAACCGCCTCGGCGTCATCGGCGGCGATAACGCGGGCTTTCCGAACGGTCGCCGCCCCGGCGACGACGTGGTCGACGTGGTGCTGCGCGTAGCCATGGGCAAGCTGTGCACGCTGAACATCGGCTGCGCCCCGGCCGATGCGCCCGCCGGCGCCCTGCATTTCACGGACGGCGCTTTCCTCGACGAAACGGCGTTCACGGCAGGTTTCCCTTATCTGAAAACACCCGTGGCCGGTTCGCCACAGCTGTAAGTCAACCAGGAGAATGCGATGAAAAAGTTCTATGTAATCGGCGCCCTGGCGCTCACGGCCCTGCTGGCTGGCTGCGGCGGCGGTAGCAGCAGCCACGGCGGCGACAATGGTGGCACCACGCCGCCCCCCGTGGTGTTGCTCGATGCGTTTTATGTGGCCGTCAGCAACGTCATTCTGACCACCAGCGATGACAAGGACGGCGTGGGCATCGACGCCATCATGGCGACGTCTCCGGAAAACACGGAGCCGGTCCCGCTGTAACGCGCAGTAACTAAGTGCGGGCGCCGGAGACAGCGTTCTCCGGCGCCCTTGCTGCCCCACTCTACCGTCGACGGCGTCCACGATGAAAACACCGATTTCCCTGCTATGCGCCTGTCTGCCCGCGCTGGCACTGGCCGCGCCCTACACGCCGAAAGATGGCAGCGTTGTCATCGAACAGTTGGCGCGCCGCGCCGATGCCACGCAGGTCGCCCTGCGCGGCCTGCGCCAGCAGCTCAATGCCACGCCAGGCGACCTGGCCCTGGCCACCGGCCTGGCGCAGCGCTATATTGCCCTGGCGCGCAGCGAAACGGACCCGCGCTACCTGGGCTATGCGCAAGCGGCGCTGGCGCCCTGGTGGCGGCAGGCAGCGCCACCCGTCCCCGTGCGCCTGCTGCGTGCCACCATTTTGCAAAGCACCCACCATTTCGCCGCCGCCCTGCAAGACCTCGATGCCGTCCTCGCGCAACAGCCGCAAAACGGCCAGGCCTGGCTGACGCGCGCCACCGTGCTCACCGTGCAGGGCGATTACGCGCAGGCCACGGCGGCTTGCGCCCGCCTGTCAGCCTTGACAACACAGCTGGTCACCGTCACCTGCCTTGCGAACGTCGCCAGCGTCACGGGCCGCGCCGCCAGCAGCGAGCGCTTGCTGGACCTGACCTTGCAGAGAAGCGCCGGCGCGGCGCCCGAGCTGGAAAGCTGGGCCCTGACCCTGCTGGCGGAAATGGCCACGCGGCGCGCCGAGTTGGCGCTGGCTGAAGCGCGCTATAAGCAGGCGCTGGCGCAGCAGCCGCGCGACAGCTATCTGCTGGGCGCCTACGCCGATTTCCTGCTCGACCAGCGGCGCCCGCAGGAAGTCGTTACCTTATTGAAAGACCAGCAGCGCATCGACGCCCTGCTGCTGCGTTACGCGCTGGCTCTGCAATCTCTGCCCGGCCGGCAGGCGGCCTTTCTGGCGGCAAAAGCAGAACTGGCGGCCCGCTTCTATGCCGCCATGCAGCGTGGCGACACCGTACACCAGCGCGAGCAAGCCCGTTACACCCTGTTCCTGCAGCAAGATATTCCCGCTGCCCTGCAGCTGGCGCAGCAAAACTGGGCCATCCAGAAGGAAGTGCCCGACATGCGCATCTTGCTGGAAGCGGCCCTGGCGGCACGCAATCAAGGCGCGGCCCAGCCGGTGCTGGCCTGGATCGCGGCGCATGGCGTGGAAGACGCGGCACTGCAGCGCCTCGTCAGGCAGCTGGCGCCGCGGAATGGCGCGAAAATCAGCGCAGCGAAGAAAGCGGGGGCGCTGTGAACGCCCGCTTCGTCCTGTGCCTGTTCCTGTTCTGCGCCTGGATGCATCCCGCGCAGGCGCACAAGCCCAGCGACAGCTATGTGAGCCTGAGCGTGCACGGCCAGCAGATCGAGGGCCAATGGGATATCGCCCTGCGCGACCTCGATTTCGCCATCGGCCTCGATGGCAATGGCGACGGCGCCCTGACCTGGGATGAAATCCGCGCGCGCCACGAGGCGATTGCCGCCTACGCGCTACAGCGCCTGCAGGTGGCCAGCGACCAGGGCGCCTGCCCGTTGATAGCTGTCGAGCAATTGATCGACCACCACACGGACGGCGCCTACAACGTGCTGCGCTTCCAGGCCGCTTGCCCGGGTGGCGCACTGGCGAATGTACACGTCGGCTACAGCCTGTTCGCCGACCTCGACCCGCAGCACAAGGGTTTGCTCAAGATCAACAGCGACGGCGCCACGCAAACGGCCATCTTCGACCCGGACAACCCGCGCCAGACGCTGTCCCTGGCCGCGCCGGAGCGCCTGGCGCAGTTCGGCGCCTACGTCAAACACGGCATCTGGCATATCTGGATCGGTTACGACCATATTTTGTTTTTGCTGTCCTTGCTGCTGCCGGCCGTGCTGCTGCCCGGCTTGCGCGAGCAGCAGCACGGCTTGAAGGCGGCGTTTGTCGACGTGCTGAAAGTCGTCACGGCGTTCACCCTGGCCCATTCCATCACCTTGAGCCTGGCCAGCCTGTCGCTCATATCGCTGCCATCGCGCTGGGTGGAGTCGGCCATCGCCGCTTCCGTGATCCTGGCCGCGCTGAACAACCTGCTGCCGCTGTTCCGCGGCAAGCGGCCCCTGGCCGCCTTTGCCTTCGGCCTGATCCATGGCTTCGGCTTTGCCAGCGTGCTGCGCGACCTGGGCTTGCCCCAGGGCTCCTTGCTGGCCAGCCTGTTGGGCTTCAACGTGGGTGTGGAGCTGGGACAGCTGGCCATCGTCGCCGCCTTCTTGCCCGTCGCCTGGTTGCTGCGCAAGACCTGGCTGTACCGACAGGTGCTGACGGTCGGCTCGCTGGCCATCGCGCTGGTGGCGTGCGTGTGGCTGGTGGAAAGAGTTGCCGATATCAAGCTGATTTCAGCTTGATGGCTGCCGTGTAGCGTTGCTGGCCCGCCACTGCCGGGCCACAAGTCCAGGCAATCGGGCTACAATACGAACAATTCTCAATCGCATCAAGGCCACACCGTCCCGCGGACCATGGCATGGAAAGGTTACATGCTAGGCCCCGAACTGGAACTGCATCGGCAAATCGAAGTGCTCTACAACGACCACCATGGCTGGCTGCAGGGCTGGCTGCGCCGCAAGCTGGGCAACGCCTGCGACGCGGCCGACCTGGCGCACGACACGTATCTGCGCATCATCTCGCGGGGCCGCGCGCCCGGACCGGCGGAATCGCGCCAGCACCTGGCACAGATCGCCAATGGGCTGGTAGTGGACCTGTTCCGACGCCGGCATATCGAGGCGGCCTACGCGGACGCCATCGCGGCGCAGCCGGAAGCGGCCGTGCCGACGCCGGAAACGCGCGCGCTGATCGTCGAGGCGCTGCTGGAAATCGACGCCATCCTGGCCAGCCTGCCCGCTAAAGTGCGCGCTGCCTTTTTGCTGTGCAAGCTCGAAGGCATGGGCTACGCCGACATCGCCGCGCGGCTGGGCGTGTCCATCTCGTCGGTGGAAAAATACATCGCCCGCGCGCTGCTGGCCTGCTGCATGGCGCAATGCGCATGAATCTCCAGTCAGACACCCCGCCCATCGCCCCCGCCGTGCTGCAGCGCGCCGCCGAGTGGATGGCGCGGCTGTGGGCGGAAGACGCCAGCGCGGCCGATGCCGACGCCTGCGCCGCCTGGCGCGCCGCCCACCCCGAGCACGAGCGGGCCTGGGCCCGGCTGCAGCGCTTCGCCCGGCAATTCGAGGCTTTGCCACGCGAGGTGGCGCGTGGCGCACTGGCGCCAGCGCCCGCCCTTGCAGGGCATGCCGCCGGCCGTCGACGCGCCTTGCAGTTGCTGGGCCTGATCGCGGCGGGCGGCGGCACGGCCCTGCTGGGACAGGAAACAGCGACATGGCAGCGCGCCGCCAGCGACTATCGCACGGCCGTGGGCGAGACGCGCACCGTCGTGCTGGCCGACGGCACGCAACTGGTGCTCGACACGGCCAGCGCCATCGACGTGCGTTACAGCCCCGGCGAACGGCGCATCGTGCTGCGCGCGGGTGCCATCCTTGTCACCAGCGCGCACGAAGCGACGTCCACCTACCGTCCGCTGCTGGTGGCAACGCCGCATGGCACGGCCACGGCCCTGGGCACGCGCTTTTCCGTGCGCCTCGATGATGACGCCAGCAAGGTGGCCGTGTTCCAGGGCGCCGTGGCACTGCAGCCGTCGCAAGACAGCGCAGCGCCAGTGCACCTGCAGGCGGGCCGGCGCGCCGGCTACACGCGCCATGCGGTGCAGGACATCGGCAAGGTAGAAGACAGCGCCGCCGCCTGGGAGAATGGCAGCCTGGTGGCCGAGCGCATGCCCCTGGGCGAGCTGCTGGCGGAGCTGGGACGCTACCGCCACGGCGTGCTGCGCTGCGACGAGTCCATCGCCGGCCTGCGCGTGACGGGCGTGTATTCGCTGCGCGACACGGACCGCTCGCTGGCCAACCTGGCCCTGAGCCTGCCTGTGCGGCTCAGCTATCGCACGCGCTACTGGGTCAGTGTGGGGCCGCGCCAGGCCTCCTGAAAAATACATGCAAAATAAATGAAAAAACGTTGAGGGTTTTGGCTTTTCGTTCGGAATACGGGAAGAAGCAATTTTTTCCTGCCACTTTCCAAGGATTTGCAGCATGCCCCCTCGCCTGACCACACCCGCGCACAAGCTGGGTCCGCGTCCCCTCGCCGCCGCCATCCAGGCCCTGTTCCTGGCCGGCGCCGCAGTGAGTGCCGTGGCCATCACGGCGCCGACAGCCCGCGCCCAGACGGCGGACAATGCGCAAGCCAAGCGCCCCTACGCGATTCCCGCCGGCTCGCTGGAGCGGGCCTTGACCACGTTCGCCAGCGCGGCCGGGGTGGAACTGTCGGCCGATGCGGCCCTGTTGCAGGGCAAGCGCAGCGGCGGCCTGGCAGGCAGTTACACGGTGCGCCAGGGTTTCGAGGAACTGCTGCGCGGCCAGGGCGTGCGCGTGGTGGAGGGTGCCAACGGCGCATATGCGCTGCGGGCGGAGACCGCACCAGCACCAGCAGGCGCACAGGCGGCACAGGCGCAGGCCAGCGCCACCCTGCCCGCCATCACCATCAATGCCAGCAGCGAACGCGAAACGGCCACGGGCCCCGTGCGCGGCTATGTGGCGCGGCGCGCGGCCTCCGCCACCAAGACCGACACGGCCCTGAATGAAAATCCGCAATCCGTGTCGGTGGTCACGGCCGATGAAATCAGCGACCGCAATGCCGAGTCGCTCGATGAAACCCTGCGCTACACGGCCGGCGTGACGCCGAACCAGCGCCCGCTGGGCAGCGACGATTCCTCGCTGCTGCGCGGCTTCACCATCGAGACGAACGGCATCCTGCAGGATGGCTTGCGCAATTCGGGCCGCACCTTTGGCGCCTCCATCGAGCCATATGGACTAGAACGCCTGGAAGTGCTGCGCGGCCCCGCGTCCGTACTGTACGGGCAGATTCCGCCGGGCGGCATGGTCAACGCCGTCAGCAAGCGCCCCAGCGCGGACGCCGTGCGCGAAGTGGGCGTCGAGTACGGCAGCTACCAGCGCCGCCAGCTGAAAGCCGATGTGGGCGGCACGCTGGACGCGCAAGGCGCCTGGAGCTACCGGGTCGTCATGCTGGGCCGCGAAGCCCATACGCGCCTGGCCCACGACCGCGACAACCGCCTGTATTTTGCGCCCTCGCTGACCTGGCAGGCGGGCCCCGCCACGCGTTTGACGATGCTGGCACGCTACGAGCAAGACAACCAGCAGTACGCGTTTCCCAACCAGCTGCTGCGGCCTGGCTCGCGCGGCCAGGTCGATCCGGGTGTCAACCTGATGGGCGACGATAACCGCTTCAAGCGCCGCAACACCATGCTGGGCTACGAATTCGAGCACAAATTCAACGACACCTGGTCGCTGCGCCAGAACCTGCGCTACACGCGCCTGAAGAACGACCGCACGGACATGTTCCCGCTGGGCCTGAATGACGATGGCACGGTGGAGCGCTATTTCATGCCCGTCGATACGGCGTCGAAAAGCCTGTTCGCCGATACGCAGCTGCAGGCGCAGTTTGCCACCGGCGGCTTGACGCACCAGGTGCTGCTGGGCGTCGATTACGCGAATATCCGCAACACGGACGACTACCGCCACCAGAAGGGCTTTATCGAGCCGCTCGACCTGTACCAGCCCGTGTATGGCAAGCAGCCGCTGGTGGCGGCCAAGGCGCCCACGCGCGCGGACGCACCGTCACGCGAGCTGGGCCTGTATGCGCAAGATCAAATGAAATGGAACCGCTGGGTGGTGACGGCGGGCCTGCGCCGCGACAAGGCCACGCAGTCGCGCGACGTCACCGACCTCGATAGCGGCAGCGTCAAACCCGATTACCACCAGTCGCCATCAGCCACCACGGGCCGCCTGGGCGCCGTCTACCTGTTCGATGGCGGCTGGGCGCCGTATGTCAGCTACGCCACCTCTTTCTCACCCGAACTGGGCATCACGGCAAACGGCGACGCCTTGAAGCCGTCGCGCGGCAAGCAGTTCGAAGCGGGCGTGCGCTACGAACCCGTGGGCCAGCGCGCCAGTTACACGGCGGCGGTGTTCGACCTGGTGCGCGACAATGTCACCACCTCCGACATCGCCAATCCTGGCCGCTTGCAGCAAACGGGCCAAGTGGGCTCGCGTGGCCTGGAACTGGAAGCGCGCACGGAGTTCGCCAGCCGTTTGAGCCTGATCGCGCAGTATACCTACCTGGATACGCAGGTCAGGAAGAGCAATAACGGCGACCTGGGCTTGCAGCAATCGGGCGCGCCGCGCCACAGCGCCTCGGCCTGGACGCGCCAGTCGTTCAACGTGGGCACGGCCCTGCCCGCGTATGCGGCGCTGGGCATGCGTTTCCTCGGCGCCATGCGCTCGAACTCCGACGGCAACAACCTGAACATCCGCAACGGCGGCCTGACGCAGTGGGATGCGGCGCTGGGCGTGTCGCGCGGGCCGTGGCAGTTTTCCCTCAACGTCAACAATGTGCTCAACAAGCAGACCCTGTATGACTGCGGTTACCTGCCTGGCCTGTGCTACCGCAACGCCGCACGCACGGCCAACGTCAGCGCCATGTATCGTTTCTGATGCCATCGCTGCAAATGCGGCCTGCATTGGCGGTCCTGCACCGCTATGCCGGCCTGCTGATGGCTGGCTTCCTCATCGTGGCGGGCGTCACCGGTAGCGCGCTGGCGTGGAAGGATGAACTGGAGGCGGCCCTGCTGCCCGCCGTTTTCCGCGTGGCGCCGCCCGCGCCAGGCGCCGCGCCGCTCGACGCCTTGCAATTGCGCGAGGCCGTCGCCGCGCGCTTTCCCCAGGCGCAGGTCAGCTACGCGCCGCTGTCGGCGCCACCCGGCCACAGCATGGTGTTTTACCTGCAGCCGTCTGGCGGCGCGCCGCTGGCCAGCAACGAAGTGTTTGTCGATCCGTACACGGGCGCCGTGCTGGGCCAGCGGCGCTGGGGCGAGATCGGCCAGGGCGCCATCAACCTGCTGCCCTTCATCGAGCGCCTGCATTACGCTTTGGCGCTGGGCGACACGGGCTTGCTGATTTTCGGCCTGATCGCCATCGTGTGGACGGTCGACTGCTTCATCGGCGCCGCCCTGACCTTCCCCGCGCGCCTGAAAAAACGCGCGCCGGGCAGCAGGCCGTGGTTGCAGCGCTGGCGCCCGTCCTGGCTGCTGCGCCGCTACAGTGGCAGTTATAAACTGGTGTTCGACCTGCACCGCGCGGGCGGCCTGTGGCTGTGGGCCATGCTGCTGGTGTTTGCCTGGAGCGGCGTCGCCTTCAACCTGTATGGCGCGTATGCGGCCGTCATGCAGCCCCTGTTTGCGCATCAGGGGGCCGAGGAAATCGTCGCGCGCCACACGCCGTCTTCCGCGCCGCAGCTGGCTTGGCCAGCGGCGCGCGCACAGGGCCGCCTGTTGATGGCGCAGCTGGCGCGCCAGCACGCCTTTGCCATCATCGAGGAAAACGCGCTGGCATATGAACGCGAACTGGGCGTGTACAGCTACATGGTGCGCAGCAGCCGCGACGTGCGCGCCCACAAGGGCCTCACCACCGTCTTCTTTGACGCGGCCAGTGGCCGGCAGCTGGCCACCTGGTTGCCCACGGGCGCGGCCAGCGGCGACACCATCCGCAGCTGGATCAGCGCCCTGCACATGGCCTCGATGTGGGGCTGGCCCTTCAAGCTGTTCATTTGCGCCATGGGCCTGCTGGTGGCGGGCTTGAGCGTGACAGGCGTGCTGATCTGGCTCCGCAAGCGCCAGGGGCAAGCCAGGGCGAAAGGCCTCATTCATTAATCAGGGAAAGCCGATAAATCGCGCCGGCACGGCCTGCGTCAGCCACACACCGTTGTCTGACACGTAAAACACCTGGCCCTGCGCCTGCATGGCGGCCGCATCCACCGTCAGCACGACGGGCTTGCCATGGCGCGCGCCCACGGCCACGGCCGTTTCGCCGTTGGCAGACAGGTGCACGTGCTTGCGCGATCCCGGCAGCAAGCCACCACATCCTGCCATTGCTCACGCGAAATGGCGCGGCCATGGCTGCCCGCCTGCGCCAGCAGCTGGCCGATATCGGCCCAGCCCTGGGCATCGAGCGCGAGACCGATTTTTTCTGGCGCGTGGTGCAGTATGAGGGAAAGAAATTTACTGGTACTTACTACATGATCTGTCATGCCGCAGCATACCGCTGTCAGAACGCATATGACAAGGTCAGGCGCGCGGAACGGGGTTCCACCGGATGGAAATGCCGGTCATCCACCCCCTCCACCGCCTCGCCGGGCAGGCGCGAGGCATAATAATAGTCGATATCACTGGCGCGTTTATCGAACAGGTTGAACACGTCCAGCGCGATGCGCGTCTTACGGTTGAGCTGATACGCCAGGCGCGCATAGGAGAGGGTGGTGGAAGCTGAACGCACGCTATTGTCCTCGATCAAGGAACGGGGGCCGAAATAGCGCAGCTGGAAAGCGCCCGACCACGGGCCCTGGTCCGTCACCGTTACGCCAAACGATGCCACTTTGTCAATTGATCCAGGAATGAAGTTGCCGGCCGGATCATGTTCCGTGTAACGCGAGCGCGAGGCGGCCAGGTCCAGGTCGAACAGCAGCCACGGCGCGGCTATATAGTGGTTGTTCCACTCGATGCCGTGGCGGTGGCTGGCGCGGCTCGCTTGCGTTTCGCCCGCGTCACCCACGAACAGCAATTCGGACGCCAGATCGAGGCGCCACAGGGCCAGCGAGCTTTGCAGGCCCGGCAGCCACTCCGTGCGCGCCCCCAGTTCCATGCCTTTCGTCGGCACCAGGGGCGTGACGGGCGTGGACGGCGTGCCGTCTAGCAGGCGCGCCTGCGTCGTGCCCCGCGCATCGTTGCTGTGGAATCCCTTGCCATAATTGACAAAAAACTCCGTCTTGCTCCACGGCCCAAGGATCAATGACAGCTTGGGCGACACCACATGGTCATTTGCCGTGCCGCTGTTGCCGTCGACGCTGCTGTCGACCTTGAAACGGTAGGCGTCGTAGCGCAAGCCCGCCACGGAGCGCAGCCAGGGCAGCCATTGCACGGTGTTTTCGCCGTACAGGCCAAGGCTGGCCTCACGCACGCGGTCTTCGCGCACCGTGCCCTGCCGCACCCGCTCCACCGTACTGTACAGGCCGATGGGCGACAAATGGTCGACACGCGCCTGCACACCGAGCTTGTTGCGCATGGATAGCCCCGCCAGCTCCGTGGTCCAGCTTTCGCTGGCGTTCACGCCCGCCACCGTGCGCCGCTCGCTTTGCTGGAACTGGTCGCCGGTGGCCGGGTTAGCCAGGAAGTAGGTGAAATCGCTGTTGAGTTCCAACTGCGAGCGGATCACATACGCGTCCAGTTCGAACAGTCGGTTTTCCGTGCGCTGGCGCAAGGCGTACGACAAGCTGTAGCGCGAGGTATCGCCGCCATCACTGGGCGCCAGCGAGCCAAAACGGCCGATCTGGCCGGACGCTACGGTGCGCAGCGGCACCTGGTCCGTGGCGTTCCAGCTGTTTTTGTAGGCCATGGCCGTCACGCTGAAACCATGGTCCGGCGTGCCCTCGCTGTAGCGCAGCACGCCGCTGACTTTGCGCACGCGCTCCGGCACGTCCCAGGGGCCATTGTTGCGGTTTACTTCCAGACCGTACAGCAAGGTGCCTTGTCCTGCATTAAATGAATCGGCAACGACGCCGCGTACATAGCCGTGCTGGCCCACGGACACGCTAGCCTGACCTTGCGGCAATTTGTCGGCAAGGCGGATGCGCGCCGCGCCGGCCGAGGAAAAATCGCCTTCGCCGGCGAAATACGGGCCCTTCTTGTAGTCGATGCGCTGCACCAGCTCGGGAATGAGGAAATTGAGGTCGGAATAACCCTGTCCATGCGCGTGCGTACGCATGTTGACGGGCATGCCATCGACATGGGTGGCGAAATCCGTGCCATGGTCAAGGTTAAAGCCGCGTAAAAAATACTGGTTGGCCTTGCCGTCGCCGCTGTGCTGGGTGACGATCAGCCCCGGCACGAATTCCAGCAATTCGCCCGTGCGCAAGGCGGGCCGGTTGATGATCAAGTCCGTCGTGATGACGCCCTGGCTGGCCGCGTCCGAGGTGCCGACGGCGTTATCGTAGTGGCCCGCCACACGCACGGTACGCGCTGCGTCGGCGACGGTGGCGGCCTCGGTTGGCGCTTGCGCCGCCACCTGGCGCCCCATGCTTAACAATACCAGTGCACAAGCTGCCACCTGTTTGCGTTTTCTCAATCGCATCGCGTCTCCTCTTTTTATGATGTGAGTATGGGCTCCTACGAGATATATACGCGGCAGGCCAGGTACCTGGATTCAGCATTCTTCAAGGAGCGAGCGTGGACCTGAGCGACAGCGCCGGCAAGGCGAGCAAAACCTCCACGGCGGCCGCGCGCAAGCGCGACGTGCTGCCGTATATCCTGCTGTTCATCCTGCTGGCGGGGCTGCTAGCCGTGCTGGCGGGCGCGGTGCTGCCGCCGTACTACCACGCCGTGCCGGCACTGCTGTGGAGCCTGGGCTTTTGCGTCAGCGGCATGCTGCTGGGCTTTTTGTTCGGCATACCGCGCAGCCTGCCTTCTGGCACCGTCAACGTGGCACCGCCCGACGAGCGGGCCAATGGCAAGGGCCAGCCCCCGGACGAACCGCCCGCAGCAAACGCCGAGACGGCGGCCGGCCCCCCCAGCAATACCCTGTTTTTGGGCACGCCCACGCCCATGGAAATCAATTCGAATCTGGTGGAAGTGTCGGACTGGCTGACGAAAATCATCGTCGGCGTGGGTTTGATCGAGCTCAAAAGCCTGCCCGGCAGCGCGCGCAGCATGACCGCCTTCATCGCGCCCAGCCTGGCCACGAACACGCCCACGGCCATGGCGGTGGTGGGCGGCATCATGCTGTTCTTTTCCGTGCATGGTTTCCTGATCGGCTACCTGCTCACGCGCATTTACCTGTCCATCATGATCAAGCGCGCCGACAGCCTTGTCAAAAATGAATCCGTGCGCCTGGAAAGCGGCAAGGAAATCGAAGTGACGGAACTCAGCCGTTTGCAGCAAAAGTCGCTCGACGACATGCAAGAAGCCGTTACGCAGCTGCTGCTGGCCCACCCGCCCGATGGCGAAGCGGCAGTCACGGCCCTGGCCGGCGCGCCGACGGCGCAAAAGCCGTCCAGCCTGGTGCTCTGGCTGGACGACCATCCGCGCAACAATACCTTGCTGCTGGAACAGCTGGAACGGGAAAACATCAAGGTCGACCAGGCCGTATCGATGCGCCAGGCGCTGGCCATGCTGCAACAGAAGCACTATGCGCTGCTGATCACGGACATGGCACGGGTGGAAAACCGCCACCGCATCAAGGATGCGGGCGTGCACACGGTGCGCGAAGTGCGGCTGGCCCAGCCCGCGTTGCCCATCATCGTGTATTGCAGCAAGGATACGCTCGCCAGTTACGGCACGGAAGCGGAGGCGGCAGGCGCCCGTTTCATCACCACGTCGGGCACCAGCCTGCTGGCCAGCGTCAACAAGCTATTACACGAAGAGCGCAAAGATGACGCTCAGCCATCGCCATAAGCATAAGCATAGCTGCCCACATGGTGCAGCGAACTGCGTTCTGGGTGCGCCAGCTGATTCGGCGCAAACACGCACACGCTCGTGTCAGCCAGCAAGCCCTGCGCGTCTGCGTCCGCGCAGGCCTGCGCCAGCCAGCTGTCGCCATACGAGATGCCATCGAGCAACTGCACCAGCGGCGCGGGCGAGGCCAGCAGCGTGCTTTCCACACCCGCAGGCTCGTAGTGCGTGAGGCCCGTTTCCAGGAAGAAGGGCGGCGGCAGTTCAGCGCCATCTTGCGTGTACCTGGGCGACAGGTAAGCCTGCAGCGCTTCCCGGCTGACGAAGCGCCCGCTGCAGGCAAACACATGGACGGTGAGCATGCTGTCGGACACGCTTACAGCTTCTCCATCTTTTGCCGCACGGCCGGCGCCGTCGAGGCCGTTGGCGCCAGTTCCAGATAGGTTTTGTATGCCGCCTTGGCCTTGGCGGCATCGCCGGCCTTGGCATACGCATCGCCCAGGTTCAAATAGGCGATGGCGCGCGACGGGTCCATCCTGACCGTGTTTTCAAACCAGCGGGCCGCTTCGCGGTATTTTTCCTGCTTGTAGAAGACAAAGCCCAGGTTGTTGGCGGCCAGCGCGAAGTCGGAACGCAATTTCAGCGCTTCCGTAAATTGCACTTCCGCCGCCGCATATTGTTTCTCCTTGTATAGCTGCAAGCCGCGGTCGTTGGCCCGCTGCGCAAGCTGGCGCGTGGAGGTAGGCACGGCGCCCGGCGTGACGATCTTCTGTTCACCGCCCTGCAAATCCTTGACCGTCACGCTGGCCGCTTGCGGCTTGGCGTCCAGCTTGCTGTTCAGGGCAATGGCCTCCGTCGACAGCTGCGTCGTGTTCGGGCTGAGGAATTCCGTTTCGCCCGGCAATTCAAAGACGAAATCGCCCCCTTCAGAGCCGGGCAGGCTGCCAAACGCGGGCGTCTGGTTCGATACGCTGGAGACGGCCGGCGCCACGTAGGCAGCCAATTCTGTCGCCGTGATCAGGCCATCGCCGTTCAGGTCGCCCTTGCCCGCCAAGCCTTGCAGCAGGGTCCAGGTAAACACGGAGTGGCCGTTCGGCCCGCCATCGGCGACCAGCTGGTCGCCGCCGCCGGCCGTCAGCATTTGCCGGCCGATGCGCTTGGCGTTGTCGCGCAAGAAGGAGCTGGAACCGGCGCCACGGGTCAGGCCCAGGCCGCTGTAACAGGCATCCATGACAAAGAACGCGTGCTTGGCCGTGAGGCTTTCGGCGATATTCTGGATTTCCGTCATCGGGATCGCATCCGTGGCGAACTGCGCCGGGTCGGAATCGACGGGCACGATGTAGCCGAGGTCGCGCCCCGAGCTGAGCTTGCGCGTGGCACCGTGGCCGGCAAAAAAGACGAAGATGCGGTCATTCTTTTGCACGCCGCCGTGGGCCAGCTTATCGTGGAAAGCGGCCAGGATATTGTTGCGCGTCGCTTCGCCATTTTTCAGGGTCACGACACGCTCGGGCGCAAACGCGAATTTCTCGATCAGGGTTTCGCGGATGCCCTGCGCATCGCGCACCGCATATTGCAATTTCGGCCATTTCGCATAATCGTCGATGCCGATCACCACCGCCCAGGAATTGGCATAGCCGGTCGTCACGGGCACTTTCTCGGGCACAGGCGCCGTGCTTTTTGCCACTTGGAAGCTCGTGCCATCCCAGCCGGCAAATTGATAGCCTTCGGCGATCAGCTTGTCGAGCACGGCCGGCAAGGCTTTCACCGTGCGTTCATGGATGTCGTGGAACAAAATGATGCCGCGTCCCGCCTTGTCGACGGACGCCAGCACGCGATTCGTGATGGAGCTGGGCACGGGGTCGGCCCAGTCCAGCGAATCGATATTCCACATCACGGATTTCAAATGCGCATCGGCCAGCGCGGCCATGCCTTCGCTGTTGCGCGCGCCATACGGAAAGCGGAACAGCGCGGCCCGCTCGGGGCTGATGGCCTTCAACAAGGTGTCGGTGCCGAGAATTTCGCCTTTCAGCTTGTCGCCCGTCTGTTTCGATAATTGTGCGTGGCTGAAACTGTGGTTGCCCACGGCATAGCCGTCTTTCATCAGCTTGCGGCTCACTTCCGCACCCGCGTTCAGCTTGGCGTGGCCTTTTGCGTCCAGGCTGCCCAGGTTGCGGCCCACGTTGAAGAATACGGCTGGCACGCCATATTGTTTCAAAATAGCGCTGATTTCTTCCGTGTAGCGGCGGTGCGGGCCGTCGTCGAAGGTCAGCACGATGGTTTTCTTCGGCAAGCCCAGGCCGAAGATTTCCACCTCATCTTTTTTTGGCACCGGCTTGGCTTCGGGCACCGTGCCAGCTGACGGCGCGGCCGGCGGTACCGTGTAAGGCACAACAATGCCGTTGTCCTTCAAAATCTGTTCGCGGCTGTAGAGCTTTTTCAGCTGCGCCACGTAATCGTCCCAGCGTTCGCGCTTGAGTTCGATGGCGCGCTGGCCCAGGTTGCCGAAGATTTGCCGGATTTCCTTCTCGTAATTGCGCTCGATCTCGCCTAGCGCATCGAGGTCTTCGGAAATGCGCTTGTGCAGTTTGATGGCAGGCAAGGAGGTATCCTTGGCCACATCGGCCAGCATGCTTTGCAGCAGCTCGCGGAAGGCCAGGCGGTCCGCGTCATACAGGCCGGGATCGGATTCTATATACGTCAACAGGCTGTCGAGTGCCTCGAAGCGGCCCGGATTCGTGGGCGCCGTCAGCTGGTCCAGCGCCGCGTCCAGTTTGGCGATGCGTTCCTGGTTTTCATGGAACAGCGCCTGCCCCACCTTGCGCGCTTCGTCGCGCGCGCCTTCCGGCAAGCTTTGCTCGTCGGCCAGCAGCACGATGATCTTGCGGAAATTGCCCAGCAAGTCGCGGAACTGGGCGGCCACGGCGGCCGTGTCAACGGTGGATTGGGGCGCGGCGGCCGGACTGCCCGAGGCGGGGGCACCCGGCGTGGCGGTGGCGGCGGGACGGGTATAGGCGTAAATGCCGGCACCAGCGGCGAGTGCCACGACGACGGTGGCGGCGATCTTGATCGGTTTGGAAGTCACAGGCTTGTCATTCCCTTCACATACTATGCATAGAATTCAGATGGCGCGGATGCGCAAGATGCATAATTGTAGAGCACGCTTGCTAACTTGATCATCCGCACGCCGAATATCGGCAATAAAATTGCCGCAAATATGGCAACAAGTACGGCAACTAGTAGGGCAACAAGTAGGGCAACTAAGCTCCATCGATCATAAAAACGGGAAAGACGATGCACAAGAAACTCTGCGCGGCTGCGCTGATGCTGGGCATGGCACTGATGCTGCTGCAACTGCGCGCGCATGCGGGCGATGACGTGGCCAGTGTCGCTGGGCGCGTGTGTCTGCCACATTGAGCATGTGAAGTAACAGATCACGGCGCCCCGCGCATGGGTGCGGGCCGCCTGAGCAAGGCCAGACTACGCTTGATCGGGATCGAAATGTTTGCGCAAGCCTTGCCAGCACGCGAAATAGTCCTTTTGCAGCAGTTCGCTGTTCAGGGCGAAGGGCGTGGGCTTGAGGATGGTGCGCGTCTCGAACATGAAAGCCATGGTGTCGCCCACCTTCGCGGGCGCGGACGTGTCACTGTGCGAGGCGCGTTCGAACGTTTGCGTATCGGGGCCGTGGCCGGACATGCAGTTGTGCAGGCTGGCACCGCCCGGCACGAAACCGGCCGCCTTGGCATCGTACACGCCATGGATCAGGCCCATGAATTCGCTGGCCACGTTGCGGTGGAACCACGGCGGCCGGAAGGTGTGCTCGGCGGCCAGCCAGCGCGGCGGGAAGATGGCAAAGTCGATGGCGCCAAACAGCGGGTTTTCGCTCGGTGCTTGCAGCACGAGAAAGATCGACGGGTCGGGATGATCGTAGCTGATCGAGCCGATGGTATTAAAACGGCGCAAATCATATTTGTACGGCGCGTAATTGCCGTGCCAGGCCACCACGTCCAGCGACGAATGGTCGAGCGTCGTGCGCCACAGGTGGCCGCCAAACTTGGCCACCAGTTCGCACTCGCCATCGATATCTTCATAAGCAGCGTGCGGCGTCAAAAAATCGCGGCTGTTGGCCAGGCCGTTCGAGCCGATGGGTCCCATGTCGGGCAAACGAAACGCCATGCCGAAGTTTTCGCACACATAGCCGCGCGCCTGGCCGTCCGGCAGAGTCACGCGGAAGCGCACGCCGCGGGGGATGACGGCGATTTCCTGCGGTTCCAGCTCGAGCAAGCCCAGTTCCGTGGCAATCGCCAGCCTGCCCTGTTGCGGCACGACCAGCAATTCGCCATCGGCCGAATAAAAGAAGCGCTGCATGGAACGGTTGGCGACATACACGTGAATGGCGCAGCCGCTCATCGCTTCGGCACTGCCGTTGCCGGCCATCGTCTGCCAGCCGTCGATGAAGTCCACCGCCGTGCTGCTGTCGGGCAGCGGCAGCGGGTCCCAGCGCAGCTGGTTTGGCGGCGTGGGAGGCATGGCGTGGAAATCGCTGACGATGCGGCTATTCGCCACCGAGGTAAACGGCGGATGCTGGCTGGCGGGGCGAATGCGGTACAGCCAGGAACGCCGGTTCTGCGCGCGCGGCGCCGTGAAGGCCGTGCCCGACAATTGTTCCGCATACAGGCCCAGCGGCGCCTGCTGCGGCGAATTCTGCCCTTGCGGCAAGGCGCCGGGCACCGCTTCCGTGGCAAATTCGTTGCCGAAGCCGCTTTGGTAGCCGGCGCCTATCATGCGTGCACCGTCAGGCCGTCGGCAGCGTCGCGCAGCAAGCTCTGCACCACGTCGGCCTGGCCGATGGCGCCCATGGCCAGCAAGGCGAAGCGGGCCAGGAATAGCGGCAAGCGCTGTTCGCCCCGGCCGCCCATGGTGTGACACAGCTCAATGTATAGATTGTCCAGTTCAATGTCGGTCATGTTGTCTCCTTGTTACTTTGATTGGGTGATACCTGCCGCCGCCAGCGCTGCCGCCACCTGCCCCGCCTGAACTTGCCTGATGCTGCCTGATGCTGCCTGATCCTGCCGCCAGCGGCCCAGCACGTGGCCGCCCGGGCGCACGCGATAAGACGGGCCGGGCCGGGCAGCAAGCGGCAAGCAACAAGCAACAAGCAACAAGCAACAAGCATACCTGCGCCGTGTGGTCCCAGGCGCTCCCTTGCGCTGCGCTGCGGGTGATCGCCACGGTCGTCAACGGCAAGATGTCGCCAGCACCAGCAATTGCGCAGGCACGCAGCCATCGTCGCTGAAATACAGGTCCATGAACGCGCCGACGGCACGCTGCACCAGATCGGTAATATACCCCGCTTGCTGCGCGCCGTCTTGCCGCCGCGCCAGCGGGCATTCGGGCGAGACCGTGCCTGGCGCGGGGACAGCCGTGAACACGTCCACGTCAGGCGCGTTCAAGGGCGACTGCGCAGACGCGATGGCGCTGGTCTGGCGCTGGCTTGGCGCGGGTTGATCAGCGAACGCACGCGCGCATGTTTGCCCGCCAGGCCCAGCACGGCCGTGCGCATCAGCGCGAAGGCACACGTGGGCGGCGCCCTGAATTCCGTACTTTCCGTGCTTTCCGTGCCGTGGCGCACGGTTTTCACGGACCGCGTACACGCGTTCGTCGGAATAGCTGTCCAGCAAGGCCTGTGGCGCCTGGCTCTTGACCACATACGCGAGTTTCCAGGCCAGGTTGTCGGCGTCGTCGATACCGGCGTTCGCGCCGCGCATGCCGAAAATGGATACCAAGTGGCCCGCATCGCCCGCGAACAGCACACAGTCATGCCGGTAGTTGTGCGGCGTCAAGGCCTTGGCTTTATAGACGCTGATCCACACGGGATGCCATGGCTGTGTTTCCCCCATCATGGCCAGCAGGCTGTCCCTGCGGGGCGCCACGTTTTCCAGCGGCACGGGCGACACGCCTTGCGCAGGCTGGCCGTTCAGGCGGTAGTGGTGTTTGGCCGCCTGCGCGAACAGCGGCGACAGGGTTTCGATGGCGGCGATATCGCCAGGTTGGAACTGGCCCTGGCTGCTGTCGCGGTAAGAATGGATGGACCGCCAGATGTCGCTGGCCGGCTGCACCAGCAGGGACAGGTGGTCCGACACATTCGGTCTTTGATAGCAAACGGCGCGGTCGCCGGGGTGGCGGATTTCATCGCTGGCTTGCTGGTACAGCATGATGGAGGAATCGATGCAGGGCCGGGCGGCGGGCGCGATGACGCTCTGGTTGCCGTCGAGCGCATAGAACTGACGCGCGCAGCTGTCGGCGATATCCTGCAAAAAAAACGCCGGCCGCGCCGAGCGTTTCAGGATGGCGCCCGCCATGGCATTCACGTCCGCGTGGCCGATGGCGGCCACCAGGTCGAGGGCGCGCTCCATCGCCAGCTGTCCCTCCGCCTGCCGCCGCGCCACCTGCCAATAGCGCATCTCGCCTCCGCTGCCCCCTGCCCCCTGCGCGCTTACTGCTTACTGCGTACGTTGCGGCAAGACCCAGTCCGGCCGGATGTAGTGGCAGGTATAGCCGTGCGGCAAACGTTGCAGATAATCCTGGTGCTCCGCTTCCGCTTCCCAGAACGGGCCGGCCGGCGTCACTTCCGTCACCACCTTGCCGGGCCACAGGCCGGAGGCGTCGACGTCGCGGATGGTGTCTTCGGCCACCAGCCGTTGCTCTTCACTCGTGTAAAAGATGGCCGAGCGGTAGCTAGTGCCACGGTCGTTGCCCTGGCGGTCCGGCGTGCTGGGGTCGTGGATTTGAAAGAAAAATTCCAGGATCTTGCGGTAGCTGATGGTGTTCGGCTCGAAGATGATCTCGATCGCTTCCGCATGCGTGCCATGGTTGCGGTAGGTGGCGTTGGCCACGTCGCCGCCGCTGTAACCCACGCGCGTGGCGATCACACCCGGATAGCGGCGCAGCAAGTCTTGCACGCCCCAAAAGCAGCCGCCGGCCAGGATCGCGGTTTCCTTGTCTTGTGTCATGTTGTTCATTCCTTGATCTGAGAACCTTATCTTACCCTGTCGCGGCAATTTCTTCAGCGGGCCAGCAAGCGTTTCAGCTGCGCCGCCTGGTAGGCGCCGATGGCGTCATTGAACAGGCAGCGGATCAAGGGGTCGTCGACGATGTCCGCTTCCACCAGCCCGGCCTGCGTGGCCGCGTCGAAAGGGCCATCGTTGATGCGCATGTACATCGATGTCAGCGATTCACCGAGCGCCAGCGCCGCATGGCACTTCACCAGCGGCACCTCGGTCGTCCAGCCCGGCGCCTCGCCGGTGGCGGGCACCAGATCAATCAAGTCGCCATGCGTGCGGTAATGCAGGACGGTGGTCGCGCCGTCGTGGCCATGCAGCGACAATCGCCACAGGCGTGGGGCCTGAAAATAGCTGTCCTCGGGCAGCTCCATGTCGCGGTAGCGCTCAAGCAAGCCGTGGCGGCAGAAGTCCAGCACCAGCGCCGTATCGTCGGCATTCAAGGGCGCGAAACGGCGGGCGATGTCGGCGGTGGCGGGCGGCGGCGCGTCGGGGCGATAGTCGAAATCCACGTCCTGCGGCCCCACGGGTATCACCCAGGGCAGCGGCGCGGCCGGCGTCAAGCCCTGCGCATCGAGCAGCACGGACGTGGAAGGATCGAGGCGGAAGATGTGCGCCTCCGGCAGCGCGATGCCAATCTCCTGCGCAAACTGGCGGTAGGTAATCGGGAACATCGCATGGTTGTACCAGGACCAGTCTTCCTGCACGAACTGGCAGGAACTGGGCACCAGGTAACGGGGCGCCAGCGCGCGCAGCTGCGGCACCCAGTCGTCGGGAAGCTCGACGGGGCCAACCTGCGCTTGCGATGGTGCGATGACGGCGATCTCGCGCATGGTCTGGAATGGCCACAGCACCATGTCCCAGGGTGCAAACGCGGCCAGCTGCGCCAAAGTCTCGGGGCCGATCCAGGAATCGACGACGTTGAGCACATTCAGCCCGGCCGCGCGCACCTGGAACAGCGAATCGACATCGTCGTCCAGCGCCCGGCGCGGGATCACCTCGATGGCGCCCACCCGCACGGGCACGTCAACGTGCAGCCGCTGCACATGGGTAAAACCCAGCGCGCGCAGCATGGCGAATAGTTCGTCAAAGACGCAGTACAAGTAGATGGGTGTGGCGCGGTCGAGCACATCGAGACTGTCGAGCGAGCAGTGGTCGTCGTGGAAGTGCGAGATGAAGACGGCATCCCAGCGCAGCCGGCGCACGGCGTCGAGGTCGAAACGCACGGACGGGAAGGCGTGGCAATTGCGACTGAACGGGTTTTCGACGATGGGGTCGAAGGCGATGACCGTGCCTTCGCATTCGAAGACATAGCCGGCGTGCAGGATGCGGGAGATTTTCAGGGACATAGGAGGCTACAGATCGCAGTACCAGGTTGGGCAGCGCGCCATGATACTAGAACGCCACTGCCCTCCCCGTATTTAGTACGGATTATTCAGCACATCCATCGCAAAGTACGTAAAGATCATGTCCGCGCCCGCGCGCTTGATGGCGCCCAAGGTTTCCTGCACCACGCGGCGCTCGTCGATGGCGCCCGCCTGCGCGGCGAACTTGATCATCGCGTACTCGCCGCTGACCTGGTAGGCGCCAATCGGCAGGCGCGTCACTTCACGCAGGTCGCGGATGATGTCCAGGTAGGCACCGGCCGGTTTCACCATCAGCGCGTCGGCGCCTTCGGCTTCGTCGATCAGCGACTCGCGGATCGCTTCGCGGCGGTTCATCGGGTCCATCTGGTAGGTCTTGCGGTCGCCCTTCAGGGTGCTGCCGGCCGCGTCGCGGAACGGGCCATACAGGCCCGAGGCGAACTTGGTGGAATACGCCATCACGGGCGTGTCATGGAAGCCGGCCGCATCGAGCGCGCTGCGAATCGCCGCCACTTGTCCATCCATGGCGGCCGATGGGGCGATGATGTCGGCGCCCGCCTGGGCTGCGATGACGGCTTGCTTGCCCAGGTTCAGCACCGTGCCGTCGTTGTCGACCGTGTCGCCATGCAGGATGCCGCAATGGCCGTGGTCCGTGTATTCGCAGAAGCAGGTGTCGGACATGACCACCATTTCCGGCACGGCGTCCTTGATGATGCGCGACATGCGCGCCACCAGGCCGTCCGGATTCAGGCTGTCCGTGCCGTGGCTATCCTTGTGGTGCGAAATGCCGAAGGTCATGACGGAGCGCAAACCGGCGCGCGCATAGCGCTCGACTTCCTGCGCCAGCTTCGCTTCGGGAATGCGGCGCACGCCGGGCATGGACTTGATGTCGATGAAATCGCTGCTGCCTTCGTCGACGAAGATCGGCAGGACCAGGTCGCGCGGATTGATCTCGGTCTCGCGGAACAGCTCGCGCAGTTGCGGGGTTGCGCGCAGGCGGCGCATGCGCGAAGTGGGGAATTGTGCTGGCATGGGGTGACTGGCTTCAGGTTGAGAACGCCGATAAGTATACGCCGATCACGCCGATTGCGCCGGGCCGCCCGGCAAAAAAGCCGCGCAGGTCAAAAAATACCGTCGGGTGCTTTCATTGCTGCTGCAGCATGGCGCCACGGCGCGCTTTTTCGACGGCACCTGTTCCAGGTCCGGCAGCCGTGCGGCGCCCGCGTGGCCTCTTTCACCGCGAGGGCGCCAGCGGGCGAGCGCACGCCCTGCAGGGCGCCCAGCTGGATGACGGCGGCGCCAGGCTGCGGCCGGAACAGGAAACTGGCCAGGTACAGCGAGACGCCGCCGCGCGTCAGGCGCAGGCATAGCTCCCCTTCGCGGCGGCTGTGGCGCGGCATTGCCGCCGATGGCGCTAAAGTTTGCATGCGAACGGCTCTACTGAACGGGACGCGGCGACGGCCGCAGGCAGCCCGGAACAGGCGGCTGCGCGCACGCAGCCGCTCTACGCCGGGTAGATCGGATGATAGGGGGAGGTGAAAACGAAGGGGGTTACAAGTTTGTAATGTTCGGCCCGGCTAGCGCAGCAGCCGCAAACGCAGGCGCAAGCCCGGCGCCGCATCCTCGATCTCCAGGCTGCCCCCATGCAGGGCGGCGATGGCCGCCACGATGGACAAACCCAGGCCATTGCCGGGCAGATGGCGGCTCTTGTCGAGCCGGTAAAAACGCTGCGTCAGCTTCGGCAGTTCCTCCGCTGGCACGCCGGGGCCGTTATCGCGCACGGCCAGCCAGCTGCCCTGTTCATCGCTGCCGGCCGACACTTCCACCGTGGCGCCCCGCCCCGCGTACTTGATGGCGTTGTCGACCAGGCTGGCCAGCGCGCTGCCCAGCAGGTTGCGGTCGCCGCGCGCCGGCACGCTGTCACCATACATCTGCACCAGCAGCACGCCCTGCTCGTCGGCCGTGGCTTCATACATTTCGACGATGTCGGCACCGATCTGCTGCAGATCGCTATCATTGAAATTCTCGGGACGCATGCCCGATTCGGCCGCCGCGATCTGCAGCAGCTTGTCGAACACGCGCGTCAGGTCGTCGATATCGTCGATGGCCGCCTGCGCCGCGTTCTCAAAACCGGCCACGCTCTGCTGCTGGCGCAAGGCGCCATCGAGCTTGTTGCGGATGCGCGCCAACGGCGTGCGCAAGTCGTGCGCAATGGCGTTCGACACGTGGCGCACGCCTTCCATCAAGTGTTCGATGCGGTCGAGCATGCGGTTGATGTCGCGGCTCAGCAAGCCGAATTCATCCTCGCTGGCGACAGGAATGCGCCGGCTCAGGTCACCCGCCTCGATTTCCCCCGCTGTGCGGCGGATTTGCCCGATACGCGCCTCAAGCTGGCGGCGGAACAGCCACGCGCCCGCCACCACCAGCAAGATGGCCACGCCGCCGCCATACGCCAGCGAACGCAGCACAAGGGTGCGGATGGACTTGCCCTCTTCCATGTCGCGTCCGACGAACAGGCGCGCGCCGCCCGCCAGGTCGCGGATCAGCATGCGCGCGGGCACCCTGCGCCCTTCGCGCGTGACGTCGCGGTGCAGCAAACGGCCCACGGGACTGGCAGCATCGGGCCAGGATGACAGATTGCCGGCCACGCGGTGGCCATCGGCGCCCACCAGCAAGAAGATCTCCGTGTCGCTGTCGGTGCGGTCGGTGAGCAGATGGGCGATTTCCGCCGTCGTGCGGCTGCTGCCACCCTGCTGGTACAGCGCGGCGAGGCGCTCCGAGAGCAAGGTCAGCTTGCGATCCACGCTGCGGTCAAGCACGCCGATGGTGCCAAAATAGAAGACGGCGCAGACAATGCTGATCGACACGACCACCAGCACGCCATAGCCGAGCGCCAGACGGGCCGCAATGGAATGGTGCCAGCTACGCGCCATCGAGCACGCCCAGGGTGTAGCCGACGCCGCGCACCGTGTGGATCAGCGGCGGCGAAAACTCCTTGTCCACCTTGGTGCGCAAGCGGCTTACCTGCACGTCGATGACGTTCGTCTGCGGGTCGAAATGGTAGTCCCACACGGCTTCGAGCAGCATGGCGCGCGTGACGGACTGGCCCTGGTGGCGCATCAGGTATTCCAGCAGGCGAAATTCGCGCGGCTGCAGGGCGATTTGCCGGTTGGCGCGCGTCACGCGCATGGTGCGCATGTCGAGCACCAGGTCGGCCACCTGCAGCTGCGTCGATTCGGGCACGGGCGCGGCGCGCCGCAGCAGCGCCTCGATGCGCGCCAGCAGTTCGGCGATGGCGAACGGTTTTGACAAATAATCGTCGCCGCCGCTGCGCAGGCCGCGCACGCGCTCGTCGACGCTGGACAGGGCCGACAGCACCAGCACGGGCGTGTTGCGGCCCATGCCGCGCAGGCGCGCGACGATGGCCAGGCCATCGATCTCCCCTGGCAGCAGGCGGTCGAGCACCAGCGCATCCCAGTCTTCGCCGCAGGCCAGGCGCATGCCGTCGATACCATTGTCGCAGGCGGTGACGTCGTGGCCCGCCTCGCGCAGGCCGGCACAGATATAGCGGGAAGTTTCGGCTTCGTCTTCGATGACCAGGCAGCGCACGGGGAATTCCTTGTAAAGATCGGGACAGCAAATAGGCGCAGCATACGCCAGGCGCGCGCCACTTGCCAGCCCCGCCGCGTACCCGTGCCGCCACGGAGCATTCCCGGCTAGTGACATTTTCCGCGCAGCTTGGCGATCGCCACGAAGGGCAAGGCATACACGCCACCGATGGCGAGCGGGCCGATGCCGGTGGGCTGACGCTTCAAGCCGTCGGCGTGCAGGCAGTCTGGCACCTTCGCCTCGGCAAAGACGGCGGAAAACTGTTCATATTTCCGGTCGGCGCGTATCGTCACCTGCTGCATGGCCGCCTGCGGCTGCGCGTCACGCACCTGCGCCTCTTCCGCCAGTACGGCGCGCACGGCATCGCGTATCATCGATTGCGTCAGTTGCGGCCCCGGTTCCGGTCCCGGTAACGGTGCCCCGTCAAGCGCTAGCGCGCCGGCTTGCGCCGCGAGCCAAAGCCCGGCCACAGTGACAAGCTTGCATACCATTTTCATCGTCATCACCCACGCATGCCAAGTTTGCAATATTTCCCATAATATAGCAGCATTCATGTGCCCCGCCGCGTGCGGCGAACGATGACAGGGTCGGGTACAATACGGCCTCGACAATGTTTGGCCGCGCCCGCGCGCGCATGTGCGCATGTTTTAATCGGCGCCGCACGGCTTGCTGCGGCCTGCATCCATACCACTGCCACGAACGAACAACAGGCACGCCCGGCGCGCGCCACAGACAAATACAGCCATGAAATCGACCCACTCTCTCGCACTGGCGCTGGCCATGGCCATCACCTGCGGCAGCGCCACCGCCGCAGACGCTAAACAAAGCATGCTGTTCGATGAAATTCCCATCGGCAGCTGGAGCACCTCCGCCGAACTGGGCGCCATCACCACCTCGGGCAATACGGTCGGCACCTCGGTGACGGGCAAGATCGACGCGCGCCAGGAACTCGATGACTGGAGCAACCAGTACATCTTCAGCGGCTACTTCAAGGAAGATGAAACGACGAACGACGACGGACAAAAAGTGCGCGAGCGTTCGGCCGAACGCTTTTCTGCTTCCGCCAAGGCCGCCTACAAGCTGATGGCGGACCATGAAAAACTGTTCGTACTGGCTTCGCACGTCAACGACAAGTTCGGCGCCTACACCAAGTACTCGACCCTGGCTGTCGGTCATGGCTCGCGCTGGTATCAATCGAGCGATAAAAGCGTCGACGTGGAATTCGGTCCAGGCTATTTCAGCGGCACCAACGACACGGGCGAATCGGAACACGGCCTGACGGTGCGCGGCGCGGCCGCCATGAAGTGGAAGATCAGCCAGTCGGCGATGTTTACGCAGACGCTCAGCGTGGAACGGGGCACCTCGAACACCCACTCCATCGCCGAAACCGCCCTCAGCACGAAGATCAACGGCACCATGCAGATGAAGGCCGCCTTCAGCGCCCGCAATGACACGCGCGTGCCCGACGACAAGAAGAACACGGATACGCAGACGTCGCTGACCCTGGTCTACTCTTTCTAAGGCGCGCCACCCAATGCTGATGCTGATGCGGCGTCTGCGCGCCTGCGCCCTCGTGTGCGGCGCGGCGCTGCTGAGCGGCTGCGCCGCCGTCACCGTCAGCGCGATCTCCCCGGCCGACTACCTGCAGCAGCGGCGCGGCGACATCCTCACCACGGGCAAGCTGAGTGCCTCGGCCAGCGAAGTGCTGCGCATTATCGGCAGCGACATCGCCGCCTGTGTAGCCAATACGGGCAGCTGCCGCGCCGACCTGGCCCGCTCCGATCTGCTCAGCGACGAACAGCGCCTGGCCACGCTGTCCGAATTGTGGCTGGAAAGCGCCCTGGCAGAAGAGAAGCAAGGTGGCCATGCCAGCGCCGAATTGCTGGCCGCCTGGCTGGAATCGGCCCGCTACGCCTATGCCTACCTGTTCTACACGACGCGCACGCCGGGCCAGCGCGCCTTCGAGGAACGCCAGACGCAAATCCGCGACTACTATAACTACGCCGCGCAAAAGGCCGTCGGCAACCTGTTCCGCCACCGCGGCGAGTACCGCCCCGACGGCCATGTGATCCGTGTCGCCGGCTGGCAGATCGACAGCGAATTGTCGGCCCTGCGCCTGCCCGAAGACGGCACCCTGCCCGAAGAACTGCTGCCGGCCACCTCGCTGTCGTTTTCCGGCCTGCGCAATGTGTACCGGCGCGACGGCTTCGGCGCCGACCTGGTGGCCGTCATGCCCAAGCCAAGCGCATCGAAAGGCGAGTATGTGCCTTACCAGGAAACCCGCTTTCCTGTCGTCACGGCGCTGATCCGCTTCGACGGCAACAGCCTGCAAGAGGTATTGGCCACGCAGAAGTTGATGGTGATGCTGGTCGATCCGACGCGCAGCGACTCGACGCGCATGGCGGGCCAGGAATTGCCCGTGGCGGCCAACTTCACGGCCGGCTATGGCTTGTGGCTGGCTCGTTCCGGCTTTGGCGTGCAGGCGCTGCGCACCCTGTTCGGCCGCGCCGATGGCATTTCGCGCCCGCAGGTGCACCTGATGCAGCCTTATGACCCGAACAAGCGCACCATCGTCATGCTGCACGGCCTGGCCAGCAGCCCGGAAGCGTGGATCAATGTGGCAAATGAACTGATGGGCGACGAACAACTGCGCCGCCGCTACCAGATCTGGCAGGTGTACTACCCGAGCAATGCGCCGCTGGCGGCCAACAACGTCGCCATCCGCCAGGCGCTGAACGCGACGCTGGCGCAATTCGACCCTTCGACCAAGGCCGACGCCGCGAACGACATGGTCTTGATCGGCCATAGCATGGGCGGCGTGCTGGCGCGCCTGATGGTCTCGGACGCCAGTAACACCGTGCTCGACGCCATCACGGAAGAATACAATTTGAAGGGCAAGAAGGCGGAGAAAGTACGCGCCGGACTGGCGCCCTACCTCAATTTCACGGCCATGCCGCAGATAAACCGCGCCATCTTCATCGCCGCGCCGCACCGCGGCACCTCGTTCGCCAACCACAAGGTGGCGCGCTGGATCGCCAACCTCGTCACACTGCCCATCACTATGCTCGACCAATTGTCGGACGCCGCCGGCAGCCTGGCGCAGCTCGACACGGGCAGCAGCGAACCGCTGCGCATCCCCAACAGCATCGATAACCTCAGCGACAAGGACCCGTTCGTGCGCCTGGTAGCCGACCTGCCCATCAGCCCGAAAGTACGCTATTACTCGATCATGGGCAACGACACGCCGCAGCTGCCCCTGGCGGAATCGAGCGACGGCGTGGTGCCCTACGCCAGCGCCCACCTCGACGGCGCCCTGTCGGAAAAAGTCATCCCCTCGTGGCACAGCGTGCAGGAAAGCCCGCAGGCGATCCTCGAGATACGGCGGATTTTGCGGCTGCCGGACACCTTGCCCTGAGCGGTCGCAGGCCGGATGCGTGGGCCCGCCGAGGTGGGCCGAGCCCCGCGTAATCCGACATACGCCGCCTTACACCGGCTCGCGCCACTTGTCCTTGATTTCCAGCATGGTCGGCAAGTGTTCCACAAACAGCGCCAGCAACTGCGGGTCGAAGTGCGTGCCGCTGTCGCGCTGCATGGTGGCGATCGCGTCTGACACCGTCCAGGCGGGCTTGTACGGGCGTTCGCTGGTGAGGGCGTCGAAGACGTCGGCGATGGCGACGATGCGGCCTTCGTGGGGAATTTCCTCGCCTTTCAAGCCTTGCGGATAGCCGCTGCCATCCCATTTCTCGTGGTGCGTCAGGGCGATGATGCGCGCCATTTTCAGCAGGCCGCCCGGGTGCTCGCCGATGATGGCCGCGCCGATTTCCGCGTGGCTGCGCATGACCTTCCATTCTTCCGCATCGAGCTTGCCCGGCTTTTGCAGGATGGCGTCGGGGATGCCGATCTTGCCCACGTCGTGCATGGGTGCCGCGTTGAGCAAATCTTCCGCATGCGCCGCGCTGTAGCCGGCCGCCAGCGCCAGTTGGCGCGCGTAATAGCTCATGCGGATGACGTGCATGCCCGTCTCGTTATCCTTGTATTCGGCCGCCTGGCCCAGAGTCTGGATCACCTGCAGGCGCGAGCGGCGCAATTCCTCGGCATCGACCAGCGACAAATGCGTGCGCACGCGGGCGCGCACGATGGGCGGGCTGACGGGCTTGGTGATGTAATCGACAGCGCCGGCGTCAAAACCGTCCGCCTCATCCTTCACGTCGCACAGGGCGGTGACGAAAATGACGGGAATGGACGCAGTGGCCGGCATGGCCTTGAGCTGGCGGCACACCTCGTAGCCCGTCATGGCGGGCATCATGATGTCGAGCAGGATCAGTTTGACGGGGTTGTTCTGCGCCAGTTCCAGCGCCTTGTCGCCATCCTTGGCGTACAGCAGACGGTAATCGTCCTGCAAAATCTGCCGCAACACCTGCAGATTCGTCGCTTCGTCGTCCACCAGCAGCAGGATCGGTTTGTCTTCGTGTAAGGTCATCGTTAGCCCAATATCAGGAAAGGTCGGCAGGCGCTGGCGCTTCCAGCCACGCCAGCAACTGGCGCAGCACGCCCACGGCGCGCGCGAATTCAAAGTCGTCGATGGCGCTGGCCAGCGCTTGCAGACGTTGCTGCTGGCCGTGCGGCGCCAGCATGGCAGTAATCTGCGCCATCAGGGCGTCGTCCAGTTGTCCGCCTTCCAGGCTGGCAATGGCTTGCCGCAGCAAGGCGCCAAAGGCGGGCGCATCGAGGGGTGCGGCGGCATCAGGCGTTGCGTTGGCCTGCGCCGGCGGCGCCTCGGTTGCCGCCTCCAGCTCGCCCGCCAGCGCCATGAAGGCGGCGGCCAGTTGCACCAGCAATTCGGTCGCCGGCAGCTGGCGCGCGATGGCTTGCTCGATGCGTCCCAGCAGGCTTTCGACCTGCACCAGGCACAAGTTGCCCGCCGCGCCCTTGATACGGTGCAGCAAGTGGGCGGCCACGCTGCTGCCGCCACGTTCCAGCTCCGCGGCCAGCATGGCGGCGCAATCGCCATTGGCCTGCACGAAGCGCGCGATGGCCCGTTGCAAGGTCTCGCGGCCGCCCCACAGGGCGATGCCACGCTGCCAGTTCACCTGGCCGGCAGTCGCACGTGTCGCCGCGCCGGCCGCCGGCGGCGGCATGGCCACGGCGATATCGAGCAGGCGGGCGATTTCCACAGTCAGCTTGTGCATTTCCAGCGGCTTCGAGGCAAAGCCGTTCATGCCCGCCGTCTGCGCGGCGCGCCGGTCCTGTTCCAGCACGCTGGCCGTCAGAGCGATGATGGGCGTCGCCTTCAAGCCCTGTTCGTGTTCATGCACGCGTATCAGGCGCGTCGCTTCCAGGCCATCCATGCGTGGCATCTGCACATCCATCAGCACGATGTCGAAGCTGCCCGTGCGGAATTCGCGCACGGCGCTCTCGCCATCGCTGGCGGCGATCACCTGGTGACCGGCCGCGCCCAGGGTAATCAGCAGCAGCTCCACATTCTGCGGCACGTCGTCGGCCGCCAGGATGCGCAGCGGCGGCAAGGCCACTACGGCATGCTCGCTGCGGCGCAACACTGCCTTGCCCGGCGCCAGCGGCAGCAGCACGTGGAATACGCTGCCCACGCCCAGCGTGCTTTCCACCGTGATGGTGCCACCCATCAATTCGACCAATTGCAGCGAAATCGTCGTGCCCAGTCCCGTGCCGCCAAAGCGGCGGCTCATGGAAGAATCGGCTTGCGTAAATGGGGCGAAGATCTTGTCCAGACGGTCGGCGGGGATGCCGATGCCCGTGTCGTGCACGGCGATATGCACCTGTTCGCCCTGCATGCCGACGGCCACGCGCACATGGCCCACTTCGGTGAACTTGACGGCGTTGCCGATCAGATTCGTCAGCACCTGCTGCACCCGGCGCGCGTCGCCCAGGAAGAACTGGCTCATGCCGGGATCGACATCCACATGCAGCACCAGGTCGCGCGCCTGTGCCGTGATGCGCAGGGAGGCCGCCACATGGTCGACCAGGTCGGGCAGCGAAAAGTCCACCAGTTCCAGCTCGGTGGCGCCTTTTTCCAGCTTGGCCATGTCGAGGATGTCGTTGAGCAGTTCGAGCAGGGAACGCGCCGACTGGCGCACCGTGCCCAGATGGCGGCGCTGCAGGCTGTCCAGGGCAGTCCCCAGCAGCACTTCCGTAAAGCCGATGATGGCGTTCATTGGCGTGCGGATTTCATGGCTCATGTTGGCCAGGAAGCTGGTTTTCGATTCGGCGGCCAGCTCGGCGCGGTCTTTTGCCGCGCGCAGGTTTTCCTGCATGGCGCGCCGTTCGCTGACGTCGGTGGCCAGCTTGACCACCTTGAAGGGCTTGCCGTCCGTGTTGAAGATCGGGTTGTACGAGGCCTGTATCCACACTTCCCGGCCATCCTTGTCGATGCGCTTGTACTCGCCCGTGTTGAACTGGCCATGGGCCAGCTGCTGCCAGAACGCGATGTAGTCCGGCGAGGTGACATAACCGGGTTCGCAGAAGATGCTGTGGTGCAGACCCAGCACGTCATCGAGCTGGTAGCCGACCAGGTCGAGGAAGTTCTGGTTGGCCGCCAGGATGCACCCTTGCAGGTCGAACTCGATCACGGCCATCGCGCGCGAGATGGCCGTCACCTTGCCTTCGTATTCCGCGTTGCGCAATTCGCTTTCCGTGATGTCGAGGATGACGCCGTCGATCCAGCGCACGACGCCGTCGTTATCCAGCACGGGGCCGCTGCTTTCGCGCACCCAGCGCTCGCGCCCGTCGCGGTGGATCAGGCGGTAGACGTTCTCGAAATCGCGTTTTTCGCCGGCCGCCTGCACACAGGTGTCGTTGACGCGCTGGCGGTCGTCAGGATGCACGAGGTCGAACAGCCTGACCCGCCCTTCGACGAAGTCCTGCGGCATCCAGCCTGTCAGGTTGAAGACGGCGTCGCTGATGAAAATCATCTTCCATTCGGGCGCGAAGCTGCAGTGGAAGGACACGCCGGGGATATTGCGGATCAGGGTGCGGTACTGGCGCTCGCTATCCTTCAGCGCCTGCTCCATGCTGCGCGAGGAACGCATGTCCGTCACGAAGGCCACGAACAGGGGCTGGCCCGGCGTGTCGATCTTGCCGATCGCCACGCGCATCGGCAACACCGCGCCATCCTTCTGGCAGCCATCGAGTTCGCGTCCGCTGTCGAGGATGCGCGAGGCGCCCGCTTCCAGGTAGTCGCGCAAATAACCCTCGTACTCGGCGGCATCGGCCGGCTGCAGCAGCACGCTGGCGTCGCGCCCCACGATGTCCGCTTCGCGCCAGCCAAACAGGTTTTCCGCAGCGGGATTGAAGGAGCGCACCTTGCCCTGGCCATCGATGGTGATCAGGCCATCGGCGGCCGTATCAACGATGGCGCGCAGGCGCGACTCGCTGACGCTGGCGTGGCGCAGCAACTGGCGGTAGCGCAGCAAGCCGTTCGCGGCGGCCACGAAGACGGTCAGAGTGACGGTAATCAAAGCCACGGCCAGGGCCACGAACGAGGCCTGGACCGTAATCGTGTTCTCGCCTGCCGTGGGGGTGCCGGAAAAGCGCGCCGCCAGCATGCCCGTGTAATGCATGCCGGAAATAGCCATGCCCATGACGACACTGCTGACCAGCAGCGCCGCCAGCGGGCTGAGGCGCAAACGCATGGCGTTCAGGCCGAAGCGTATCCACAGCGCCAGCATGGCCATGGTGACGGCCACCAGCAGCGACAGGACAAACAACCACGGTTGATAGTGCAGGGTCAGCGAGGTTTGCATGGCGGCCATGCCGCTGTAATGCATGGAGCCGATGCCCAGCCCCACCAGTACGCCGCCCACCACCAGCTGGCGCCAGTTGATGCGCGGGCGCGCCAGCAAGTGCAGCGCCACCCACGAGGCGGCCACGCCCGGCAGCATCGACAGTAAGGTCAGGTTGGGCTCGAAGGACACGCGCGTGCAGATGTCGAAGGCCAGCATGCCGATGAAGTGCATCGACCAGATGCCGCCGCCCAGCGCAATGGCGCCCGTGATGATGGCTGTCTGGCGCTGGAAGCCGCGCTCGCTGCTGCGCGCCATGCCGGCAATCTGCAGGGCCATGAACGAGGCAAAGATAGCGATGCCGATGGAAAACAGCACCAGCCCGACATTGTGCGTGCCATAGATGTACTGCATGGCATCGGTCGATACGGCAAAGATGGAACTAAACATACTGTCGTGGCATAAGAGAGTGAAACCTAACGTCGCTAAACATGACGGCGCACCGCGCGCCGGCGCCAGGCTTTTTAGTAAAGCGGCAACACAGCGAAAATGACAACGGTAGCAGTCGACCAGGGCAAGACTCGGTCATCACGCCCGCGGCTGCCGCGCGGGGGAAAGGTGCTCGTTCAGAGAGAAGAAGCGGAATACGTACGAACTCTGGCGCGGATAGCTGGCCGCCAGCGTGACGATGATTTTCTAAAGAGCCTTGAGTATAGTTGCTTTGCGAAAAGATTCATAGGACTTCAGCAATATAGTTATCAAAAATGATAGCTATTGCGGCGGCGATGCGACAATGGTCCGTCTACGCCTGCGGCCAGCACACGCGGACCGCGCCGGGATTGTTAGCTGGATTGTTAGCTGGACAGGCCCAGCGTCTCGCAGACAGCGATAGCGGCCAGTCTACTTCGGCTGCTGAGTTCGTCCTTGATCTGGCACAGCGACCAGCGCTGCGGCTCGGGCAAGTCCAGGCCCACCACGCGGATCAGCGGATAGCCCTCGAGGGTCGTGTAGCGCAGCGGTTCAACGCGCGCCAGCGGTGGCGCTGCCCGGTAGACCTGCAGCGCGTGCATGCATGACCACTTTCAGCCACTGCAGCTACGCCAACTCCCGCTGCACGGTTTTATCCCAGCCCGGCAGGTGCCGCGCATGGCGTCACATCCTCGGCTGGTGCAAAGCATATCCACTCCGCGCGCGCCCTTTTCAGCGTGCGCGCCTTATCACCACTCAAGCGGTCGGCGCCAGCATGCCGCGGAACCACGCCAGTTGCTCGCGCGTCAGGTAATTGGCGCCGTCGCCGTGCAGGAGGACGATTTCGATCTCGGAGGGAATCGACGCGATCAGTTGCGCGCCCGTCACGGGAATGTTGGGAAACGCGATACCAGCCAGGAAAGCCGGGTCTTCCGCCACCGTCACGCACTGGCGCTCGGGATTGGGCGACGGCACGAGGAACAGGTCGATCTGCTCGCTTTGCCCGCCGATGACGACGTGCAATTGCGCGGCCAGCAGTTCGGGCAGGATCAGCTCGATATTATTTTCGGTGCGCGATAGCTGGAAAGCGTTTTTCAGGGGCGTCAGGACAGGCGTGGCGGACATGGGAGCAGTGTGAAAGTGAAGACGGCGGCAGTGTAGCAGAGGCGCCGCGAAGGACGCGCTCTGCAAGCACAGCCTTTACATCTTGTAGTTCAGCGAGACAAGCACGCTGCGCGGCGCGCCGTAGCGTTCCAGCCCGCCCGACCACGCGTAGCCGAGTCCCTGGTAATAGCGACGGTCGAGCACGTTATCGATATTCACGCGCACCTGCAGCTGTTCGCTGAGACGGTAGCCGGCCGTCAGGCCGACGATGGCGTAACCGCCCTGCTGCGTCAGGAAAGCCTTGTCGCGTCGGTAAATCTTGTCCTGCGCAGTCACGGAGGCGCCCAGATTCCATTGCGCCAGGCTGCCGCTCAGCTGCACATTCGTATACAGCTTGAATAATTGCTTCGGCTCGTCCGTGGCGATGCGCTGGCCGATGTTGGCGACCACGCTATCCTTCGTGTACTTGGCCAGTACATAGGTGTAGCCGCCCGCGATCTGCCAGCCCGGCAATGGCGAGCCCGACAATTGCAGATCGACGCCTTCGCTTTGCACCTGTCCGGTCGCGCGGGCACAATAGATGGCGCCGCCCGTGGGACAATTGACTTCATCGGCCATGGCGCGGTTATTCTGCCTGATGCGGAACAGGGCGCCGCTGGCATTGAGCCTGCCGCCGAAATACTCGCCCTTCACGCCCACTTCCAGGTTGGTGCCGCTCAGCGGCGGCAAGGTATTGCCGCGCACATCGAGCACGCTTTGCGGCTGGAAGATCTGCGTGCCGCTCGCATACACGGAATGGTGCTGATCCAAATCGTAGACCAGGCCCGCGTACGGCGTGAACTTGGCGTTTTCCGTCAGGTCGCGGCGCCAGGCCGGATTGGTGGCATACCAGCCAGTGACATCCTGCGCATACCAGCCGAAGCGTCCGCCCAGCACCAGGCGCAGCGGATCGGCCAGGCTGAAGTTGCCGGCCGCATACAGGCCCTTCTCATCCGTCTTGCGGCCCCAGTTGTAGGGCTCGAACGGCGCGCCATTCATGCGGTAGGCGCGCGGATTCCAGTGGCGGATATCGATCACGCGCGTTTGCGCGCCGTCCCAGCTCTGGCCCGCGTCCGAGTCGTCATGGCGGTAGCTGGCGCCGACGATGACGTCATGCTGCCGGCCGAACCAGGTGACAGGGCCGCTCAAGCGCCAGTCGGCCACCACTTGTTGCGTGTTGTACTTCCAGCCCGTTTCAGATTGTTCCAGCAGATACGTTGCGCCAGCGACGCGGCTGTTGGTGGTATTGCGCGTCGATGAAGAGGCATCGATGTGCGTGATGGCGAAGCGGCTGCGCCAGCCCTGCTCCAGCTTCGTTTCCAGGTCGGCGAAGACCACGTTGTTGTCGCGCTTCTGGAAAGAATCGGCATTATTCAGGAAAGTCGAGCGTGGCAAGTCCATGTGGCGGCCATCGGGCAAGGTCGGCAAGCCGACAAACACCCCATCGGTGCGGCTGTGCTGGCGCGAAAAACCAATACCGGCCGTGGTTGACGGCGTCAGGTCCGCTTCCACGATCGCATACACGGTGCCGTTGGTGTTGTTGACCACGTCGACGAAACTGTCGCTGTCGCGCCAGCTGGCCGCAACCCTGCCGCGCACGCTGCCCGAGGCGTTCAAGGCATTGCTGGCATCGACCGTCAATTGTCGGTCCTTCCAGCTGCCCAGGTGGGCCGACGCGTTCAGCAAGGGCGTGGCCGTGGGGCGCTTGCGTATCATATTGATGCTGCCCGACGGTGCGCCAGCCCCTTCCATCAAGCCGGTGGCGCCACGCACCACTTCCACGCGGTCATACATCAGCATGTCGGCGGAGACGTTGCGCTCGTTAAAACCCGTGACATCGAGCGGCAAGCCATCGACATTCACGTGGCTCAAGGCAAAACCGCGGGCGAAATACGTGGTTTCCTGGTCGGACACGCCCTGCGTCTTGCCATACAGGCCGGGCGTGGCACGCGCCACATCCTGCAAGGTGGTCAAATCAAAATCTTCCATTTGCTGGCGTGAAATGACGCTGACCGTTTGCGGCGTGTGGCGCTGCGACAAGTTCAAGCCCGTGGCCGTCGACATGGCGCGCGACGTATATAAACCCGTGCCTTCCGTGGCACGGTCCGCCTCGGCGCTGACGACCACGGCGGGCATGCTGGCCAGGCCGGCATCGGCCGTGCTGGTATTAATCTTGCGCAACAGATAATTGCCATTGCCACCGTCCGTCACTTCCAGGCCGCTGCCCTGCAGCAGTTTTTGCAGGGCAGCGGAGACGCTATGGCGGCCCTGCAAGCCTGACGTCGCCAAGCCATCGAGCGCCACGCCCTGGGTGGACAGGTTGATGCCGGCGGCGATGGCAAACGTGGACAGCGCACCGCGCAGGCCGCCGGCAGGAATGCTGTAGTCGCGCACATTGGCGGCCGGGCTGGACTCGGCGGCCTGCGCCGTTTGCGGCAAGCCGGCGCCGGCGGCGCCCACGGCCAGGAGCAAGACCAGCGCGGCGCGCACGGCGCCGGTGGTGGGATGGAGCGTCATTCGCGCTGGTGAAAATGGTGCAAGGATGCGGTGCTGCAAAGCCATGTAAGCCCTTTCGATGGTTCGGATTGTTCGTTCTCTATCTTGTATGACGAAGCAATCCGGGAAAAGGGACAGGCAAGTGGCAAATTTTGCTTCAGGCGGCCTCAACACTGATCCAGTAGCGCGTGCGGCGCGCCAGCCGGATCGGCAAGGAGCGCTGCAGCAAGAGCAGGATGTTGTCCGGGTCGTTCAGCTGGAAAATGCCGTCCACCGGCATGGCAGCGAGCGCCGGATCGCAGCGCAGCACGCCGTAGCGATAGCGCGCCACCTGTTCGAGCACCTCGCCCAGCGGCATGCGTTCGGCGATCAGCACGCCCTGCAGCCAGCCGGCAGCGTGCGGCGCCAGCGGCGACAAGGGGGCAACGGCCACGTCATCGAAGCTGCCCTGCTGGCCCGCATCGATCCTGCGCCAGGCCTCGGGCGCCTGCGACGGCTGGATCTCGACGGCGCCTTCGCTGACGCTCACCTGCGTACGCGGCGCCAGCACGGTGCCAGCGTGGCGCACGCTGAAGTGCGTGCCCAGCGCGCGCACGGCGCCATTGCTGCTGCGCACGAGGAACGGTCGCGCCGGCACGGCTGCGTCGTGCGCCGTGGCGACATGGATTTCCCCGGCATGCAGCACGAGCAGCCGCTCCACCGCGCCGTAATGCACATTGATGGCCGTGTCCGTATTGAGCACCAGTTGCGTGCCGTCAGGTAATGCCATGTGGCGGATTTCGCCCCTGGCCGTGCGGATGGCAGGATGCCACCCTTGCCACGCTTGCCACGGCGCAGACCGGCTGGCCAGCCACAGCGCCGGCCCGGCCGCGATCAGCCCAGCCAAGCCATAAAGCACGGCACGCCGCTGCGGCGACTGCGGCGCCGCGTCCGCCGTCTGGCGCAGCGCGGGCGGCACGCTGGCCAGGGTGCTGCACACCAGCTCGGCCCGCGTCCACGCCGTTTCGTGCGCGGGATCGCTGGCGCGCCAGGCCAGGAAAGCTTGCTGCTCGTCGGGAGTCAAGGCGCCCCCGTGCAGGCGCACCAGCCATTGCGCCGCCGCGCGGGCGGCACGTGGCTCGATGGCAGTCATGCTGGCGCTCACAGGATCAGCAGGATGCAGCGCTCAAACGCCTGCACCATGTAGCGCTTGATGCTGCGCTCGCTCACGGCCAGGCGCCGGGCGATTTCCCCATAAGCAAGGCCGTCCACATGCGCCAGCAGGAAGGCGCTGCGCACCAGCGGCGGCAAGCCGTCGAGCATGGCATCAATGCGCTGCAAGGCTTCGCGCACCAGCAAACGCTCTTCCGGCGACTGCATCAGCAATTCAGGCTGCTGCGCCAGGGTTTCCAGCCACGCCTGCTCCAGCGACACGCGCCGGTAATGGTCGATCAGCAAGCGCTGCGCCACGGTGGTCAGGTAGGCGCGCGGTTCGCGCAAGGTCTGCCGGCCTTCCGGCGGCGCCGTCAGCAGGCGCACAAAGGTATCCTGCGCCAGGTCGGCCGCATGGTCCGCGCACTGCAGCTTGGCGCGCAGCCAGCGCATCAGCCAGCCGTGGTGGCTGCTGTAGATGCCTGCGATCGACTCGCTGGACTGCGCAATGTTCACTAGGGACTCCGATGCGCTCATGGCAAGGCGCTGCTAATTGATAATAATTCTCATTATCACAAATCATTGCCTCCGGCGTCAATGCCGGCGCCTGCCTATCCCTGGAAACTGTTGTTTCAGCGTGGCTGCTGGCGGTTTAGATACAGACTCTTCATCACCATGCCGCCGCGCATTTTCTTGGCGCCCGGCGCCAGCCCTGCTGGACAAGCGCCCTGAAACTCCCCTGCCAGTTCGGTGCGTTGTACCTCGCTCTTGCCGTTCAATTCCATCGTGGTGTCGGCGATCAAAGTGTATGCCTTGGCAAGGTCGCCCTTGAAGCTGCCGGCCAGCATGGCACCCGGACAGCTGGACTGGAAATGGTAACTGTCGCCCTGGCGGCTTTGCGACGCGATCTGGCATTCCTGCTCGAAATCGGTCCACAAGTCATCTTCGATCAGGCGGTCGTATTGCTGGTCAACACAGATTTCCCAGGAAAACGGCGAGGTGGCGGGCGTCACCATCCACAACCCCGTGGCGCGCTGCAGGCGCTGCACAGGCTCGGCTGCCGAGGCGAACGTGGCCGCGCACAGGGGAAGGATAGTCATCAGGAACAGGGTCGCGCTGCGTTTCATGGGCATGCTCTTTCGGCTAAAAACTTGAATATAGCAAAGAGGAATGCCCGCAGGCCGCACGCTTAGCCGTAGATGACGGTCGCGGGTGATTACGCCAGAGTAGGTTTTTCGGGCTTTGCGACCAGCACGAAGGGAATGGCAAACGGCCCCAGCAAGGTCACTAGGACGGCCCGGACGGCCGTTGTCTTGACGAGGCGGCGCTTGGCAATGAAGAGGCAAGCGAAGGCCGACAGCGACCAGATCAAGGCAGGCAGGTATGTCGTCATCATGATCTCCAGATGTGCCTTGGAAGGCAGGAAAACCATGCTGACACGGAAATGTGCTCACCGCAATGGCAGATTGGGCATCTGCCATTGCGGTGGGCGGCCAACCGCCGCTCTTTCAGCCATTCTTAAGACTGCGGGCGGCGGGCGGCCAGTGATGTGGTCAATAATATACGGTCAGTGCTGGCCGATCTTCATGATTTTCAGCGCGTTCGTGCCGCCGACCTTGCCCATCGGCTCGCCCCAGGTCAGCACCACGGTATCGCCCTTGGCCACGACTTTATGTTCCAGCAGCAAGTCTTCCGCCTGTTGCAAGACTTTATCGCGGTCGGTGCCGGACGTCAGTTCCAGGGTGCTGACGTTGCGGTACAGGGCCAGCTTGCGGCGCGTACCCACGCTGGGGGTCAGCGCGACGATGGGGATGTCGATGTTGCAACGGCTCATCCACAATGCCGTGGAACCCGATTCCGTCAGGGTGGCGATGGCTTTGACGCGCAGGTGGTGGGCCGTAAACAAGGCGCCGTAGGCGATCGACTGGTCGATACGCGAGAACGTGGCGTTGAGGAAATCGGCATCCAGCTTGCAGGTATCCCACTTTTCCGCGTCCAGGCAGATGGCGGCCATCGCTTCCACCGTTTCAATCGGGTAGCGGCCCGAGGCCGTTTCCGCCGACGTCATGACGGCGTCCGTGCCATCGAGCACGGCATTGGCCACGTCGGACACTTCCGCGCGGGTCGGCACGGCGTTGACGATCATCGATTCCATCATCTGCGTGGCCGTGATCGCCAGTTTATTCGACGCGCGCGCCATCTTGATCATGCGCTTTTGCAGGGCCGGCACGGCCGCATTACCCACTTCCACGGCCAGGTCGCCACGTGCCACCATGATGCCGTCGGACGCGTCGAGGATTTCTTGCAGCGCAGGAATGGCTTCCGCGCGCTCGATCTTGGCGATCATCATCGGCTTGTGGTCCCACGCTTCGCCGGCGATATTGGCCAACTGGCGCGCCATGACCATGTCGGTGGCGTTTTTCGGGAAGGACACGGCCACGTAATCGGCCTGGAAGCTCATCGCCGTTTTCACGTCTTCCATGTCTTTCGCTGTCAAGGCCGGCGCCGACAGGCCGCCGCCTTGGCGGTTGATGCCCTTGTTGTTCGACAATTCGCCGCCGATCTTGACGGTGGTGTGGATTTCGCTGCCGACGACTTTATCGACCGTCAGCACGATCAAGCCGTCATTGAGCAGTAGCACGTCGGCGGTGCGCAAGTCGCGCGGCAATTCCTTGTAGTCGAGGCCGCAGCGCTCGATGTTGCCCAGTTCGCCGTTTTCGCCCCATTTCGCGTCGAGGATGAAGGAAGCGCCGTTTTCCAGGAAAATCTTGCCTTCTTCAAACTTGCCGACGCGAATCTTCGGGCCTTGCAAGTCGGCCATGATGGCCACTTCGCGGCCGCACAGGGCTGCCGCTTCGCGCACCATGCGGGCGCGGTCGATATGGTCTTGCGCCTTGCCATGCGAAAAGTTCAGGCGCACGACGTCAACGCCGGCCTTAAACATGCGGACCAGGGTATCGATATCGTTCGAAGCGGGGCCGATGGTGGAAACGATCTTGGTAGCGCGTTGCTGTACTTGCATGGTCATGGTGTGCTGCTTTCTATAATGAGTTGCTACAAGGGCCAGCCTTGTGGGCCGGCCGTCCTGGTGCGCTGGATCAGCGGTACTGCGTTCTTACTTGGCCGCCATCAGGGCAACCGTGGTGTCCAACATGCGGTTCGAGAAGCCCCACTCGTTGTCATACCACGACGACACTTTCACGAGGCGGCCCGAGACCTTGGTCAGGGTCGCATCGAAGTTCGACGAAGCCGGGTTGTGGTTGAAATCGATGGAAACGAGCGGTTCCGTCTGGTACGTGAGGATGCCTTTCAGCGCGCCTTCCGATGCAGCCTTCAGCAGAGCATTGACTTCTTCGACCGTGGTGTCGCGCTTGGCGATGAACGACAGGTCGACCAAGGAGACGTTAATTGTCGGCACGCGGATGGCGAAACCGTCCAGCTTGCCATTCAGTTCCGGCAAGACCAGGCCGACAGCGGCCGCCGCTCCCGTTTTGGTGGGAATCATCGAATGCGTGGCCGAACGGGCGCGGCGCAAGTCTTCATGCATCACGTCGCTCAACACCTGGTCATTCGTGTAGGCGTGCACGGTGGTCATCAGGCCCGATTCGATGCCGATGGCGTCGTTGAGCGGTTTGACCAATGGCGCCAGGCAATTCGTCGTGCACGAAGCATTCGAGATAACCGTATCGGATGCCTTCAACACGTGCTGGTTGACCCCGAACACGATGGTGGCGTCCACGTCCTTGCCGCCCGGTGCGGAAATGATGACTTTTTTCGCCCCGCCTTTCAGGTGGGCCGAGGCTTTTTCCTTGGTGGTAAAGAAACCCGTGCATTCGAGCACCACGTCCACGCCCAGTTCGCCCCACGGTATCAGGGCCGGGTCGCGCTGCGCGAAGACGCGGATGCGGTCGCCATTGACGATCATGTTGTCGCCGTCGATGGTGACGACGCCGGGAAACTTGCCGTGCACCGTATCGTAGCGCGTCAAATGCGCGTTTGACTTGGCGTCGCCCAGGTCGTTGATGGCGACGATGTCGATATCCTGCTGCTTGCCGCCTTCATAAAACGCGCGCAAGACATTGCGGCCGATGCGGCCATAGCCATTGATGGCAACTTTGATGGTCATGCTATCTCCTTGATATTGTTTGAACGACTCACTTAACCACTATTCCTCAAACCCGCCGCAATGCCGTTGATCGACAAATGAATGCCCGTGCGCGCCGCCGCATCCTGCTTGCCCTCGCGGAAACGTTTCAACAACTCCAGCTGCACGTGATTCAGCGGGTCGATATATGGGAAACGGTTGCGTATCGAACGCTGCATCAGCGGATTGGCTTGCTGCAACTCTTCCTGGCCCGTGATCAGCTTCAAGGCGTCCAGGGTGGCCGCGTATTCGGCGCGGATGCGTGTAAAGATGGCCTCGCGCAAGGCCTTGTCCTTGACCAGTTCCGCATACTTGCCGGCAATGGCGATGTCGCTCTTGGCCAGGACCATATCCATGTTCGACAGCAAGGACGTGAAGAATGGCCAGTCCGTGTACATTCCGCGCAGCACGTCCGCGCCGTCCGCCGGATGGGCGGCCAGGTAGGCTTGCACGGCGGCACCAAAGCCGAACCAGCCCGGCAGCATCAAGCGGCATTGTGCCCAGCTCAAGACCCAGGGAATGGCGCGCAAATCCTCGATGGACGTGGATTTCTTGCGCGAGGCGGGACGGCTGCCGATATTGAGCGCGGCAATTTCCGCGATCACCGTTGATTCCCAGAAATACTGTTCGAATCCTTCCGTGCCATACACGAGGTCGCGGTAGGCGTTCAGCGCCGTGCCGGACAGCTCTTCCATCGCCGCCAAATGGCCCGCGCCGGCCGAAGCCTTTGCTTGCAGCTGTGCCTGCGGCAGCAGGGTCGACTGGATGGTGGCGGCCACCAGCACTTCCAAGTTGCGGCGCCCTACTTCCGGGTTCGCATACTTGGCCGTGATGACTTCGCCCTGCTCTGTCAAGCGGATTTGTCCCTGCACGGCGCCGGCGGGCTGGGCCAGGATGGCTTCGTAGCTGGGGCCGCCGCCGCGACCGACGGAACCGCCGCGACCGTGGAACAAGCGCAGCTTGATCTGGTGTTGCTTGAAGACCGTCACCAGCTCGATCTCCGCCTTGTAGAGTTCCCAGCCGGAGGTCAGGAAGCCGCCGTCCTTGTTGCTGTCCGAATAGCCGAGCATGACTTCCTGCTGGTCCGCACGCGACTCAAGCAAGCCCCGGTAGAACGGCAAGCCAAACGCGCGCGCCATGATGGCGGGGCCGGCGCGCAGATCATCGATGGTTTCAAACAAGGGGATGATATTGACATCGACTGCGCGGCTATCCTGGCGCAGCAAGCCCACTTCTTTCAGCAGCAAGGCCACTTCCAGCAAGTCCGAGACGCTGGCAGCCTTCGAGATGATGCAGTTCGGCACCGATTCCTTGCCATATTTGACGTGGGCTTCGCGCACGGCGCGGAAGATGTCGAGTTCGGAGGTGGTTTCCTCGGAGTACTGCGCATACGGCGACGTCAGCAGGCGTGGCGACTCGAGTTCGGCCAGCAGCACGGCGATGCGCTGCTCTTCATCGAGGTCCAGATACACGAGGCCCGGCTGGGCACCGGCGAACAGTTCGCCCACGATACGCTCGTGCACGTCGGAATTCTGGCGCAAGTCCAGCGGTGCCAGCGAGAAGCCGAAGACCTTGACGGCGCGGCGCAGCTGGCGCAGCCGGCCACGCGCCAGCGCGCGCAAGCCATTGCTGACCAGCGAATGCTGGACCACGTCCAGGTCCGCCAGCAGCTCGGCAGCGGCAGCGTATGGCGGCACACCTTCGGCGTGCTTGCCCTTGCCGCACAAAGCGATGCGCGTGGCTTCCAGGCGCGCATGGATGCCATGCAGGGCGCGGCGGTACGGCTCGTCGACGCGGTGCGGCGACGCGTCGGCCGAGCGTTCGGCCAGCGCGCGCAGCGGCTCGCTACAGGCGTTCAATATTTGCGCCAGCGACAGCTGGGAAGCGAGCTTGCGCAATTCGCCGAGGTAAAAGTCGAGCACCTTGTCGGCCTGCGTCTGCAGGGTGCTGCGCAGGATGTCGGCCGTGACAAACGGATTGCCGTCGCGGTCGCCGCCTATCCAGCTGCCGACCTTCATAAAATTCGGTAATTCCGCATCTTCCCAGCGGGCATCGCGCTGGGCCAGCATGGTTTCCAGGGAGGAATACAGCTTCGGCAGTTCGCGCAGGATGGTGTGGTCGTAGAACGACAGGCCATTGGCCACTTCATCCATGACGGACAGTTTGCTCGTACGCAGCAGACGCGTCTGCCACAGCGTGACGATGCCGCGGCCCAGCGCTTCTTCGTTTTGTTCGGCTTCTTCCGGCGTCATTTGCACGCGATCGCGCTCGCTCAACAGGCGCGCGATGGCCATCTGGCAATTCTGGATACTCTTGCGCTGCACTTCCGTCGGATGCGCCGTGAAGACGGGGCTGACAAACGCATCTTCAAAGAACGTCTCCAGCGCATCGGCCTTGCCCGCATCGAACACATTGCCGACGGCATGGCTGAGGCTACCCTGGCGCGGCGGCGAACCGGCAATCAAATGGGCGCGCGTGCGGCGGATGTGATGTTGGTCTTCTGCAATATTGGCCAGCAGCGAGAAATAGCTGAAAGCGCGCGTCAATTGCGTGGTTTCTTCCTGCGACAACGCTTGCAGCGCGTCCGACAGTTGCGCGCGCGCCGCTTCATCATTGTCGCGGCGGAAACGGATGGCCAGCTGGCGCACATGTTCGATGCGCTCGAAAGCGGGATCGCCCAAATGGTTGCGGATGGCGTCGCCCAGCAGACGGCCCAGCTGGCGGATATCGCTGCTCAGCAGCTCGTCTTTCACTTCATTCATTTGCATGGTATTCATTTCCTGGGGCGGCCACGGCGGCACCGCACAGATTGCGTAGTACGCGCTCCCCGGCCCGGGAAACGCCCATCATCCATTTTGTAGTAAATTTACCTTACCGTCTCACCATCCTCTTGATTTTCATCAATAAAATCCATGTCCAAAGGGCCGCTAAGGGCTTGCGCGCTGTTTGCGAGGGCAACAATATGAAAATTTACTACGCATTTAAGCGAAAGGCAACCAAATTTGTCTTTCCAGGCTGAAAAGTGACGAGGCAACACACATGACGGTGGCGATGACCGGGCACTCTCCTGTATCCTGCGGCTTGAAACAAAGATGTAATCCACATCTTTATAAGCGAACCCCATGCGATTGACTGCCTATACCGACTATACCCTGCGCACTTTGATGTACCTGGGCGTGCACCGCGACCGGCTTGTGACCATCCAGGACATTGCCGACCTGCATTCCATCTCGAAAAATCACTTGATGAAGGTGGTGCACCAGCTGGGCCTGTCAGGCATCGTGGAAACCGTGCGTGGGCGCAACGGCGGCCTGCGCTTGGCGCGCGACCCGGCCGACATCAATATCGGCACGGTGGTGCGCGAAACGGAAAACGATTTTTTCATGGCGGAATGTTTTAACAAGGAAAACAATACCTGCCCGCTGACGCCAGATTGCCTGCTGAAGGCCAAGCTGGGCCAGGCCACGGGCGCCTTCCTGGCCGTGCTCGACACGGTGACCCTGGCAACCATTCTGGAGCCAGCAGGCAATGTCCCCGCGCTGGCGGCGGGCGTGATTCCCCTGCATCTGGCCAAGTAAGCCCGAAGGTAAGCACTTTACTGCAGTGCGCTAAAACAACAATGCCCGGCGAACCGGGCATTGTGCATTGTGCATTTCTACCGCGACAGGATCAGCTTAGTGCGCGCTGGCGCCTGCCGCACCGATGCCCGTTTCCGAACGCATTTGCTGCGCTTCGTAACCGGCGCGGTCGATGCGCGCGCGCGGGCTCTTGTCGAGCACCGAGAACAGCCAGATGCCGACAAAGCCTGCCGTCATCGAGAACAGCGCCGGCGAGGCGTATGGGAACAACGCCGCCGGGTGGCCCAGCACGTCGACCCACATGGACTTCGACACCACCGTCAGCGCCACGGCCGTGGTCAAACCCAGGAAGCCGCCGATGGTGGCGCCCCGCGTGGTGCAGTCTTTCCACAGCACCGACATGAACAGCACGGGGAAGTTGGCCGAAGCGGCGATGGCGAAGGCCAGCGAGACCATGAAGGCGATATTCTGCTTTTCAAAGGCGATGCCCAGCACCACGGCAATAATGCCCAGCACGATGGTCGTCACGCGCGACACTTTCAATTCGTTGGCGCCCGTGGCCTTGCCCTTCTTGATGACGGTGGCATACAGATCGTGCGACACGGCCGACGCGCCCGACAGCGTCAAGCCCGCCACGACGGCCAGGATGGTGGCAAACGCGACAGCCGACATGAAGCCGAGGAAGACGTTGCCACCCACGGCCTTGGCCAGATGCACGGCCGCCATGTTATTACCGCCCAGCAGCTTGCCGGCAGCATCCTTGAACTCGGGATTGGTGCTCACCAGCACGATGGCGCCAAAGCCGATGATGAAGGTCAGAATGTAGAAGTAGGCAATCCAGGTGGTGGCCCAGAATACGGATTTACGCGCTTCCTTGGCGCTCGGCACCGTGAAGAAACGCATCAGGATGTGCGGCAAGCCTGCCGTACCGAACATCAGCGCCATGCCAAACGAGATGGCCGAGATCGGGTCCTTGATGAAGGAACCGGGGCCCATGATGGCTTCCTTGGTGGCATGCACGTCCACCGACTTGGCGAACAGCGCTTCCGGGCTGAAGTTGAATTGCGCCAGCACGGCCACGGCCATGAAGGTGGCGCCGCCCAGCAGCATCACGGCCTTGATGATCTGCACCCAGGTGGTGGCCGTCATGCCGCCAAACAGCACGTAGATCATCATTAATGTACCGACCAGGACGACAGCGATCCAGTATTCCAGGCCGAACAGCAGCTTGATCAACTGACCCGCGCCCACCATCTGCGCGATCAGGTAGAACGCCACCACGACCAGCGTGCCGGAAGCCGAGAAAATGCGGATCGGCGCCTGCTTGAAGCGGTAGGCGGCCACGTCGGCAAACGTGTAGCGGCCCAGGTTGCGCAGGCGCTCGGCCATCAGGAAGGTGATGATGGGCCAGCCGACGAGAAAACCGATGGCGTAGATCAGGCCGTCATAGCCGTTGAGGAAGACGGCGGCGGAAATGCCGAGGAAGGAGGCGGCCGACATATAGTCGCCCGCAATGGCCAGGCCATTCTGGAAGCCTGTGATGCCGCCGCCAGCCGTGTAGAAATCGGAAGCCGACTTGGTCTTCGCGGCCGCCCATTTAGTGACGAACAGGGTGAAGATGACGAAGGCGGCGAACATGATGATCGCCGTCCAGTTGGTCGGCTGCTTGACTGCCTGGCCCAGGTCGGCGCCGGCCGCCAGCACGCTGTTGCTGACGCTCGCCAGCAAGGTCAAGGCTGCCAGGCAGCTGAGTTTGCGTTGCATCGATGGGGCGCGGTTCATGCTTGCACCCGTGCCTGGATGGCGCTGGTCAAGTCGTCGAATTGCTTGTTGGCGCGGCGCACATAAATGCCGGTGATCACCACGGTAAACACAATCACGAACAGGCCGATCGGCATGCCCCAGGTCATCACGCCGGTACCCGTTTTAGTGGCAAGAAATTCCTTGTTGAAAGCGATGAGCAGGATGTAGCCGTAGTACACCAGCATCATCAGGCCCGTCAGCACCCAGCCGAAGCGGGAGCGTACCTTGAGCAGTTGATGGTAGTTGGGATCGCCCTTGATTTTCTGAACCAGATCGTCATGCATTGTGTTGCCTCCTGTTATGTAAAAGCGTGCTCTTTTATGCGAGCTTGGATTCACAGTACAGCGCGAGACTTACCCGCCCCTTACGGCAGCGATTTTTTCTCGCAGGAGCAACACAAGGCAGGCAAGGTCAGTTCAGCGCGGCTGCCGGTCCGAAGAATTCATGGTGCGTCTGTTGTTCCGGCACGCCCAGCTCGCGCAAGTATCGCTTGACGGCGCGCATGAAAGGCTGCGGTCCCAGAAAGTAGGCATCGACGTCGCGCGAGGCCGGCAGCCAGTGGTCGAGGTTCTCTTTATTGAGCAATCCGACAGCGTCCGGCGCCTCTTGTTCGCCAGCATGTTCCGCGTAGCAGTAATAGCGCTGCAACTGCGGGTGCTGCGCGGCCAGTGCGTCGATCTGCTGGCGAAACGCATGCACGCCCTGGTTGCGCGCCGCGTGGATGAAATGCACGGGACGCTTGCCACGCAGGGCGGCCGTCAACATGGCCAGGGTCGGCGTGATGCCCACACCGCCGCTGATCAGCACCAGCGGCTTGTCGCTGTCCATCAGCACGAAGTCGCCCGATGGCGGCGTCAGCTGCACGGTATCGCCCGCCTGCACGTGGTCGTGGAAGAAATTGGACACCTTGCCACCCTGCTCGCGCTTGATGCTGATGCGATAAGTCTGGCCATTGCTGGCAGCAGACAAGGAGTACTGGCGGCGCATGGACACGCCATCGACGCTGGCCAGCACGCCGATATACTGGCCTGGCGCAAAGTCGAGCACGGGCTGGCCATCGGCGGGCGCCAGCAGGAAGGACGTGATCTCGTCGCTTTCCACGCTCTTGCCCTGCACGATGAAGTCGCGCGCGCCGCTCCAGCCACCGGGCGCGGCGGCCTGTGCCTTGTAGATGCGCCCTTCCTCGCCGGCCAGGATGTCGGCCAGCTGGCCGTAGGCCGCACCCCAGGCATCGATGACGGCATCGCTGGCCACCTCGGCGCCCAGCACTTCGCGGATGGCCTGCAGCAGGCTGGCGCCCACCAGCGGATAGTGTTCGGCGCGGATCTGCAGGGCCACGTGCTTGTTGACGATGGTGGCCACCAGGTCGCCCAGCGCATCCAGTTTATCGATATGTTTGGCATACATCAACACGCCATTGGCCAGCGCGCGCTGTTGGTCGCCGCTGTGCTGGTGCGCCTGGTTAAAGTACGGCAGCACTTCGGGATGGTCGCGGAACAGATTCTTGTAGAAATGGCGCGTCAGCGCTTCACCGCCCTGTTCGAGGATGGGGACGGTGGCCGTGATGATGGCGCGTTGTTCTTGGGTCAGCATGTAAAACTCCTGTGTGTATGTCATGAATCGGTGTTATGCCAGCGTCTCTACCGCTGGATACAGCTCGTGGTCTTCGCGCCGCATGCGCTGGTACAACGCGTGCAGCACGGTATTGGCTTCGCTGCGGAAGGCATCCGGTTCGGCTGCCAGGCGCACTGGCGTATTCCAGCGACCGGCGAAATCCAGGTAGGCGCCGGCGATGCCGTGCATCTCGTTTTCGTACTGGCGTCCCAGCTTTGCCACCTTGGCCACGCCGGAGGCTTGCGCAGCCGGATACAGATAGCGCTGCTCGACGGCCAGGTGCAGCTTGATCAAGCCGCTCATGGCAATGATCTGTTCGGCAATAGCCTGCGCCTGTGCGGCAACGCCGCCGCGCGCCAGCTGGCGCAAGCCATCAATGGAGGCCAGGATGGCCAGGTGCTGTTGTTTGAATTTATCGATATTCATGGCGTGTTTCTCTTGTTGAGTGTTGCCAGTGTAGCGGAATTTATTTAAACATGCAAATCATATACATCTTTAAATTGTCAGTTTTTCCTGCGGAAATCTGGATCGACATGCGCCACTATGTGCGGCACAGAACACAAGCTACGACCATGCCTGCCTATAATTTATTCATCACAGCGCGTGCCCGTTTGCGGCCGTGCCGCACCCTACACTCCAGCGAAGGATGAGCATGAAAATGAAGACGGACACGGTCAAGACGGGCACGGGCCAGGCGCAGCAACTGGCCAGCATCATCAGCGAGCATCACACGGAACTGCTGGACGGCTGGATGGCCGGCCTGGTCGCGCGTCTGGTGCGGCGCGACAAGATTGCGGAAAACGAGCTGCGCCAGCAGGCAGCGCAATTGCTGCCGCTGCTGGCGGGCGCACTCGACAGCGGCGACGCATTCGACATCGAAGGCGGCGCCTGGGACGACACACGCCAGCTACTCGCCGAAATATCGCAATCGCGCGTGCGCCAGGGCTATTCGCCGATCGACACGGCCAGCTTCATGTTTGCCCTCAAGGAGCCGCTATTCGCCTATCTGCGCAAGGAAATCACGGCGCAGCCGCAGCAGCTGGGCGACGCCATCATCGGCACCAGCAAGCTGTTTGACGAGCTGGGCCTGCTGACCATCGCCATCTACCAGAAGGCGCGCGAACAGGTGATTCTGCGCCAGCAACAGGAATTGCTGGAACTGTCCACGCCCGTGGTGCAACTGTGGCAAAACGTGCTGGCCCTGCCCCTGATCGGCACCCTCGACAGCGCCCGCACGCAAGTGGTGATGGAAAGCCTGCTGCAAAAGATCGTTGATACAGGCGCCCTGATCGCCATCATCGACATCACGGGCGTGCCCACCGTCGACACCCTGGTGGCGCAGCACCTGCTGAAAACCGTCGCCGCCGCGCGCCTGATGGGCGCCGATTGCATCATCAGCGGCATCCGCCCGCAGATCGCGCAAACCATCGTGCACCTGGGCGTGAACCTGGAAGACGTGATGACCAAGGCCACCCTGGCCGACGCCTTCGTCGTGGCCCTGAAACGCACGGGCTCCAGCATCACCTACCAGCAGCAACAACACTGAGGCGCCTATGGAAAGAATCCCCATTTTACGCATGGGCCGGCTGTTGCTGGTGACGATCCAGGTCGACATGCATGACCGCCTGGCGATGACCTTGCAGGATGACCTGACCACCCGCATTGTGACGGACCGCGCCACGGGCGTGCTGATCGACATTTCCGCGCTCGACATCGTCGACTCCTTCATCGGCCGCATGATCAGCAACACGGCGGCGATGGCGAAAATCCTCGACGCACACACCGTGGTCGTCGGCATGCAGCCGGCCGTCGCCATCACCCTGGTGGAACTGGGCCTGACGCTGGAAGGCGTGAGCACGGCGCTGAACATGGAACGAGGTATCAGGCTGCTGGAACGAGGCGGTGCATGCGCATGACGGGGGCGCCGTGCTAGGCGCACCGGCACAGCAGCGGGCGCAGGCCGCAGTGCAGCAAATGCAACAGGTGCTGCCCCTGCACAGCGATGAAGACGTCGTGCGGCTGCGCAAGCAAGTACGCGACAACATGGTCGCCATGGGTTTTGGCCTGATCGAACAGACCAAGATCATCACGGCGGCGAGCGAACTGGCGCGCAACACCCTGCGCTACGGTGGTGGCGGCGAAGCGCGCATCGCGCGTGTCAGCGATGGCGCGCGCCAGGGCCTGGAACTGCGTTTTGTCGATGCGGGTCCTGGCATCGAAGATATCGCCCTGGCGCTGACCGATGGCTACACCAGCGGCGGCGGGCTGGGACTGGGGCTGGGTGGCGCCAAGCGCCTGGCCGACGCCTTTCACATCGACACGGTGCCCGGCGCGGGCACCACGGTCACTATCGCGAAATGGAAGCTGTTTTGAACCACCTCGAGCAAGCCCCTGACATTGCCAGGCAACGCAGTTTCCCCATCGGCGAACCGAGCGAAATCGCCGCGGCCCGCCGCGCCGGCAACGAACTGGCGCGCCACATCGGCTTTGACGACGTGCGCACGGGCCAGCTGGCCATCATCATCAGCGAAGCGGCCACCAACATCGTCAAGCACGCGCAGCGCGGCGAGATCCTGCTGCGCAAGGTGCTGCGCGGCGGCACCAGCGGCATCGAAGTGCTGGCCATCGACCATGGTCCCGGCATGGCGAATGTGCATCAGCACATGCAAGATGGCCATTCCACCACCGGCACCTACGGCGTGGGACTGGGCGCGATACGCCGCCTGAGCCAGGAATTCGACCTGTACACGGCGCCCGGCAAGGGCACGGTGCTGATGATGGTAGTGTGGGGGCAGCACGCCAGCAGCGCCATTCCGGCCAGCCCGAACTGGCAAATCGGCGCTGTGTGCCTGCCGCTGGCATCGGAGCAGGTGAGCGGCGACGCCTGGAACGTGGTGTGCGAAGGCCAAGAACTGAGCCTGATGGTGGCCGATGGCCTGGGCCATGGCCCGCTGGCGGCACGTGCCTCGGAATGCGCCAGCTCCCTGCTGGAACACGACACGCCCGGCTTGGCGCCCCTGCCCGCGCCCTTCATCGAACTGGCCCACGCCGCCCTGCGCACCACGCGCGGCGCGGCGCTGGCGGTGGCGCATATCGACAGCGCGCGCCGCGAATTGCGCTATGCGGGCGTGGGCAATATCGCCGCCTGCGCCTTCGACGCGCAGCAGAGCCGGCATTTGCTGTCGCATAACGGCATCGTCGGCAGCAATCTGCGCAAGGTGCAGGAATTTTGCTATCCCTGGCAGACTGGCACGACACTGATCATGCACTCCGACGGCCTGCACACGCGTTGGGACCTGGAACAGTATCCGGGCCTGGCGCAATGCCACCCCAGCCTGGTCGCCGCCGTGCTGTACCGCGATTTTGCGCGTGGGCGCGACGACGTCACGGTGGTGGTACTGCGCGAACATGAGGATCACCTGGCCGCAATAGCAGAAGGGACAGGTGCGGCATGACACAGCGCATATTGACGGCCCATATCGGCAGCGAACTCGATGTGGTGGGAGCACGCCAGCGCGCACGGCAAATCGCCGCCCTGTGCGGCTTCGCCGTGCAAGACCAGGTGCGCATCGCCACGGCCGTGTCGGAACTGGCGCGCAACGTCTACAACTACGCCGGCAGCGGCAAGGTGCATTTCGCCATCGACGGCCAGACGGCGCCGCAGGTGCTCAGCATCCGCATCGAGGACCAGGGCCCCGGCATCGCGCCGCAGCAGTTGCAGCACATCCTGGCCGGCACCTACCGCTCGCGCACGGGCATGGGACTGGGCATCCTGGGCGCCCAGCGCCTGATGGACCGCTGCCACATCCATAGCACACCGGAGGAAGGCACGCATATCACGCTGCACAAGTTATTCCCGCGCGACGCGCCCCTGCTCAACGGAGGCATGATAGGCGTGCTGTCCGGCAGCCTGCGGGCGCTGCCCTCGGATATCACGCTCTCCGAAGTGCAGCAGCAGAACCGCGAGCTGCTGAGCACCCTGGCTGAACTGAAAACGCGCCAGGACGACCTGCTGCAGCTGACGCGCGAACTGGAAGACACCAACCGGGGCGTGGTGGCGCTGGTCGCGGAACTGGACGAAAAGGCCGACCACCTGCGCCGCGCCGACCAGATGAAATCGCGCTTCCTGTCGAACATGAGCCATGAATTCCGCACGCCGCTCAGCTCCATCCGCGCCCTGTCCAAGCTGCTGCTCGACCGCATCGACGGCGAACTGTCCGAGGAACAGGAAAAGCAGGTGCTGTTCATCCTGCAAAGCGCCGTCAGCCTGAGCGACCTGGTGAACGACTTGCTGGACCTGGCCAAGATCGAGGCGGGCAAGGTCGACGTGCACGCCAACAGTTTCCCTGTCGCCGACCTGTTCAGCGCACTGCGCGGCATGCTGCGCCCGCTGCTGGTGTCCGAGTCGCTCACATTGACCTTCATCGACCCAGGCCCGGCACTACACATCCACACGGATGAAGGCAAGCTGTCGCAAATCCTGCGCAACTTCATCGCCAACGCCCTGAAGTTCACGGAAGCGGGCACCATCATCGTCAGCGCCACGCCCTTGCCGGAGCAGGATGCCATGCGCTTTTCCGTTTCCGACACGGGCCTGGGCATCGCCGCCGAAGACGTGCAGCTAATCTTCGAGGAATTCAGCCAGGTGGAAAACCACATGCAGCGCAAGGTCAAGGGCACGGGCCTGGGCCTGCCCCTGTGCCGCAACCTGGCCACCCTGCTCAATGGCACGGTGACCGTGGAAAGCACGCCGGGATATGGCTCGCTGTTTTCCGTCGTCCTGCCCACCAGCTACCATGCGCCCGAAGACAGCCTGCCGCCGTGCGCGCCGGCCAACGACAATGGCAACGACCAGCGCATCGGCGTGCTGGTGGTGGAAGACAATCCGCCCATCCGCCTGCTGTATGAAAAATTCTTGGCCGGCAGCGAATTTCGCGTCATTCCCGCGCGCAGCGTGCGCGAAGCGCAGGAACGCTGGGAACAGCAGCGCCCTGCCGCCGTCATCCTCGACATCATGCTGCACGGCGAGACGGCTTGGCAGTGGCTGGCCGAGCTGAAAACCGATCCGTTGCGGCGCCAGGTTCCCGTCATCGTCGCCACCGAGATCGACGACGTGCGCAAGGGTCTGGCCCTGGGCGCCGACGCCTACTATGTCAAGCCGCTGCCGCGCCAGCAATTGCTGGCGACCCTGCGCGCGCTGATCGGCAATCCACACCACCGGCAAGAGCCGGTTCCGCCGCAAGGCACAACCACTTGGGACAATGCGCATGCTACCGGATAACAACAGCGATGCTCTGATCCTGAACGTTGATGACAGCGATGGCGCCCGCTACGCCAAGTCGCGCATCCTCAAACGCGCCGGCTTCAAGGTCATCGAAGCCTCGAACGGGGGCGACGCGCTGCTGCGCGCCCGCCAGGACCACCCCAACCTGATCCTCCTCGACGTCAAGCTGCCCGACATCAACGGCCTGGAAGTGTGCCGCCAATTGAAGGGCGGCGCCGAAACGAACACCATCCTGGTGCTGCAGACGTCGGCCTCCTGCATCGGCACGGCCGACAAAATCCGCGCCCTCGACGGCGGCGCCGACAATTACCTGGTAGAGCCGATCGAGGCGGATGAATTGATCGCCAACGTCAGGGCGCTGCTGCGCCTGGGCCGCGTCGAGCGCGCATTGCGCGACGTGGACCGCCGCAAGGATGAATTCCTGGCCACTCTGGCACACGAATTGCGCAACCCGTTGGGCCCCATCCGCACGGCGCTGGCCCTGCTGTGCAAGCTCGATCCCATCGTGCCGGCCGTGCAGGACAATGCGCGCCGCACCATCGCCCGCCACACGGATCACCTGGTGCGCCTGGTGGACGACCTGCTCGACGTGTCGCGCATTTCGCAGGGTAAAATCTCGCTGCAATGGGAAAGCGTGAGCCTGGCCAGCGTCATCCGCAGCGCGCTGGAAACGAGTTCGCACAGCGTCGAAGCACGCGGCCATGCACTGGACGTAAGCCTGCCCCAGGAAGAACTGTGGGTCTGCGGCGACGCCGTGCGCCTGTCGCAGATCGTCGCCAACCTGCTGCTCAACGCGGCCAAGTTCACGGCGCCGGGCGGGCGCATCGCCATTAGCGCCGGGCGCGAAGGCGACAAGGTGCGTATCCGCCTGAGCGACAACGGCATCGGCATCGCCGCCGCCAGCATCGACAGCATCTTCGGCATGTTCGAGCAAAGCGGCCACGCACCCGACCGGGTGCAGGATGGCCTGGGCATCGGCCTGTCGCTGGTACGCAAGCTGGTGATGCTGCATGGTGGCCAGGTCAGCGTGCGCAGCCCCGGCGTGGGGCTGGGCAGCACCTTCGAGGTCATCCTGCCGCTCGACGCCAACGTGCCGCTGCCTGCCGCCGCGCCAGCGCCGGCGCCAGCGGCCACTGGCGGCAGCCAGCGCATCCTCGTCGTCGACGACAACTGCGATGCGGCCGACACCCTGGCAGAATTGCTGGAAATGTACGGCCACACGGTGCGCACGGCCTACACGGGTGCACAAGCGGCCGAGCGCACCTTGGAATTCAAGCCCGACATCGTCTTTCTCGACATCGGCCTGCCCGACATGAGCGGCTACGAGGTGGCCGTCAAAATGCGCCAGTTGCCGATACCGCAGCAATTCCTGCTCGTGGCGCTGACCGGCTACGGCCAGGAACACGACCGCCAGGCAGCCCTGCAGGGCGGGTTCAACGAGCACTTCGCCAAACCTGTCGATTTCGGCAAGCTGGCCATGCTGGGACTGCATATTGCCCAATGAACGGCGCCGCAGCTGCCGGTCTCCAGGGCGTCGGCTATAATCTGCGGCCGGCGATGGCGCCGCATCGCATCCGCCGTGCCGAACGCCCCACCTCTGGAACCATGACATGACAACCCGCACGCCGCTGCTGCGCATCACCATGCTACTGGGCGCCCTGCACGCACTGCTGGGCTGGCTGCTGCTGCCATCGCTCCCCGTCGGCCTGGCCGGCTGGCTGCTGGGCGGCCTGGTCTTGCTGGCCTCGACCATGCTCATGCCGATGACAATCTTCGCCCGCGCCGTCACCAACGATGCGCGCCTGGCCGACCGTTTGAGCTGGGCCGGCTCGCTGTGCATGGGCTTTTTTTCCTCGCTGTTCGTGCTCACCGTGCTGCGCGCACTGCTGATGCTGATTCCCGCCACCCGCCCCCACGCGCAGGCGTCTGCCGTGGCCACGCTGCTCCTGGCGCTGCTGGCAACCGTCGTCGGCTTCATCAACGCCCGCAAGGTGGCACGCGTGCGCGAGGTCGAGGTGCCCATCGCCGGCCTGCCCGCCGCATTGCAGGGTTTTAGCATCGTGCAATTGAGCGACATCCACGTAGGCGCCACGATCAAACGCGCCTACGTGGAGGCCATCGTCGCGCGCGCCAACGGCCTGCGGGCGGATATCATCGCCATCACCGGCGACGTGGTCGATGGCACGGTGGCGCAACTGGGCAGCCATACGGCGCCACTGGGCGAACTGCACGCGCGCCATGGCGTCTTCCTCGTCACGGGCAACCACGAATACTATTCGGGCGCCGCGCCGTGGGTGGCGGAATTTCGCCGTCTGGGCTTGCGCGTGCTGATGAACGAGCATGTGATTCTTGACCACGACGGCGCGCGACTGGCGCTGGCCGGCGTCACCGACTTCAATGCCGCCGCCTTCGATCCGGCCCAGAAAAGCGACCCGCAAGCTGCCATCGCCGGCGCACCAACCGATATCCTCCGCATCCTGCTGGCGCACCAGCCGCGCAGCGCCCCCAAGGCCGAAGCGGCCGGCTACGACCTGCAATTGTCCGGCCACACGCACGGCGGCCAATTCTGGCCATGGAATTTGTTCGTGCCGCTGCAGCAGCCGTATGTGGCGGGACTGCACCGGCAAGGCCGCCTGTGGATTTACGTCAGCCGCGGCACCGGTTATTGGGGCCCGCCCAAGCGCATCGGCGCGCCGGCGGAGATTACGAGGCTCCGGCTGGTGGCGGCGTAAGCATCACTCATCACTCATCATTCCGTCCAGCTGGTCATCCATGCCTCGAACCGGGCCACCACGGCCGGCGGATTCAAGCGCGCCAGCGCGCCTTCCAGCGGTTCGCTGTCGCTGACCTCAAACAGCAGCACGCCCTCGTCGCGCTGCACGCCGATACCAAACACCCCTTCGGCATCGAGCTGCGCCAGCGCGGCGATGCAAGCGTCGAACACACCAGTGCGGAAGGCGTCGGAATCGACGTCAAAAGGCAGCTTGCGGTGCGCCTGCAGGAGCAAACGGTAGGCGCTGTCAAAGTACGCGCCGCCGTCGTCGAACGCCCATTCGGCCGGATTCCACAGCATTTCTTCGCCGTACTCCGAGGCGGCTAGCGCTTCGCGGCTATTCGCCATCGGGCCGATGGTCATGGCGCTGTCGTCGCTCACCAGCGCGAAAGCGTTGAGGTGCTGGTCAGGATGCGCACGGCGCACGGCGCCAAAGGCCAGGCGCGCAGCATCCGCCACCAGGGTTTGCAACAGTGCGAAATCAAATACGGCAGGGTCGATGGCGCTTTCACGCGCCAGCGTGTAACCGGCCGCCAGCGCTGCCTGGCAACGGGCGGCATAGGCGACATACGCTTCGGCCTCACTAGCGTAGCCATTGCGCGTTTCTTCGCCCCAGGTCATGGCCGCGCCGGCCGCCGTCCACACGGTCGTGCCAAACACGCGCGCTTCCCGGAAGCAGGCAGGGTGATCGCCGTCCAAGGTGTAAAACAGGCTGTAGTTACTATGCATGGAAAATTTTCATTGCTTAATCGGGCCGTATCTGCGCGGCGAAATCGCGCTGGCGGAACTGCTCCAGCAGGAAATCGACGAATACGCGCGTCTTCGCGGGCAGCAGCTTCTTGCTGGGATAGTACACGGACAGGGGGCCGGAATCGGCATGCCAGCCGGGCAGCAAACGAATCAACGCCCCGCTGCGCAAGTGGGCCAGCGCATGCGGCATGGGCAGCAGCGCCACGCCGACGCCCAGGATGGCGGCCTGCGCCATCGCTTCCGGATCGTCGAAGATGGCGCGCGGCCGGGATTCGGCCACGCCTTCGCCGCCCGAGCCATTGCGCAATATCCAGCTGCGCAATCTACCGCTGCCGGCCGAGCGGCGCGCCACGCCGTCGAAGTGCGCCAGGTCCGACGGATGCCCTGGCATGGCCTTGCCGCGCATGAAGGCGGGCGACGCCGTGGCGACGATGTGCGCGTGGCCCAGTTCGCGCGCCACAACGCCGGGCGTCAGCTCGATGCCGCCGCCGATGGCCACGTCAAACCCTTCGCCGATCAAGTCCACCTGGCGGTTGTCGAAATGGCAGTCGGGAACCACGCCCGGATAGCGCGCAATGAAGTCGCCCAGCAGGGGAACCACGTAGCTGCGCCCGAATGACGGCGCCATGCTGATTTTCAGGATGCCGGCCGGCTGGCCGCCCTCTTCCGCCACGCCGGCGATGGCTTCGTGCAAGGTGGACAGGGCGCCGCCTATCTGCTGCAGGAAACGCTCGCCGCCTTCCGTCAGGGTCAGGCGACGCGTGCTGCGCTGGAACAGCCGCAGTCCCAGGCTCGCTTCCAGCCGCGCCACGTTCTTGCTGACAGCCGCCGGCGTCAGGCCGAGACGGCGCGCGGTCGCGGAAAAGCTGCCCAGCTCGGCAGACAGCACGAAGGATTGCAAGTGATTGAGGGCTTCCATGCACCTATTCTACCCGCTCACTTGATACCTATGGTTGAAAGTGATTGTCATGATTCACGACTAGCGCTCAGGCAATGGAAGGCAGATACTGAGCTTCTCGATTCCTCACACAGAAAGCCCATCATGCAAACCCAAGCCACCACCAGCACCTCTTTGCCACTGCAAAACAAGATCGCCTTTGTCACGGGCGGCTCGCGCGGCATCGGCGCCGCCATCGTGCGCCGCCTTGCCAGCCAGGGCGCCAACGTCGTCTTCACGTATCAAAGCTCCGCCGCCGAAGCACAGGCGCTGGCCGCCAAAGTGGAAGCAGCGGGCGGCAAGGCCTTAGGCGTGCAAGCCGATGCGGCCGATGCCACCGCCCTGACGGCGGCCATCGACAAGGTGGCGGCGCAGTTTGGCCGTGTGGATATCCTCGTCAACAATGCGGGCGTGTTCCTGCCCGGCGCCATCGATGATTTTTCGCTGGCAGACTTCGACAAGACCTTGAACGTCAACGTGCGCGCCGTGTTCGTCGCCATCAAGGCGGCCGTGGCGCACATGCAAACGGGCGGGCGCATCATCAATATCGGCAGCACGAATGCGCACCGCATGCCGTTCGGCGGCGCGGCCGCCTACGCAATGAGCAAATCGGCGCTGAGCGGCCTGACGCAAGGCCTGTCACGCGACCTGGGGCCGCGCGGCATCACCATCAACAATGTGGAGCCTGGCCCCGTCGCCACCGACATGAACCCGCCGACGGGCGACTTCGCGGACCTGATGCACGGTCTGATGGCCCTGCCCCGCCACGGCACGGCCGATGAAATCGCCGGCATGGTGGCTTACCTGGCCAGCGCAGAAGCGGCGTTCGTCACGGGCGCCGGGCTGAAGATCGACGGTGGTTTTGCCGCCTGATCCAGTCCGAACATCAGCGAGCGGTGTGCTGCCAAGCCGGCCATGGCGCCATCGGCCACCGCGAACGCCACGCTGCCGGCCATGCGCCCCGCGTCGCCGCAGCAAAAGACGCCGGGCACGCTGCTGGCCTTTTGCTCGTCGGTGTGCACGAACGGCCCCATGGGGCCCTCTTCCAGCAAGCAGCCCAATTCGCCGGCCAGGGCGCTGGCCAGGCGGGTGCGGGTCGCCACGAACAGGCCGGCCATCACATGACGGCTGCCGTCCGCCATGACTACATCGGCCACGCCGTCGATCTGCGCCACGGGCGTGCGTACCACCATCACGCCGCGCGCATCCAGTTGCGCCAGTTGCGCCGCATCGGGCTCGAAGGCGCCATTCAGGAAAAAGGTCACTCTGCCCCAGTCGGGCAGCATCAGCGCGTGGTGCATGGACAGAGGGCCGGTGGCCAGCACGCCGATGGCGCCTTGCTCCAGCTCATAGCCGTGGCAATACGGGCAGTGAAAGACGCTACGGCCCCAGCGCGCGGCCAGGCCATCGACGGGCGGCAGTTCGTCTATTACGCCGGTGGCCAGCACCAGGCGGCGGCCGTGCACGATATTGCCGTCCGCCAGGGTCACGTCGAAGCCATCGCCATCGCTGCAGGCTGTCGCCTGCACGGCCGTGCCATCGCGCCAGGTGACGGTGGGATACGCCAGCAGTTGCGCCTTGCCCTTTTCGGCGATGGCGGCCGTCCCGCTGCCGTCGCGGGTCAGGAAACCGTGGGAATGGCTGGCGTAGCGGTTGCGGCGCTGGCCGCCGTCGATGACCAGCACGCGGCGGCGGGCGCGCGCCAGTTGCGTGGCGGCGGACAGGCCCGCGTAGCTGCCGCCGATGATGATGGCGTCGAACGGGGCATCAAACGGGGCGTCGAATGCGGCGGCGGGCGTGGCGCTGTCCGCGCCCTGCGATTCAGGAATGTGCATGTGCTGCTCCTTGATGTATGGCGTATTGTTGGCTGAAACGTTGGGCCAGGTCGGCCAGGGTGACAGCGCCAAAGCGCTGGATCAGCAGCGCCTCGGCTTCGTCGAAGGCGACGGCCAGCGACTGGTTCACCACTTTCTCGACCAGGCAACCCGGCTGATCGACGCGGTTGCCCATGGCGAACATGGTGGGCGAACCCACGGCCACGTAAATGTCTTGCAGGGTCACGCGGTGCAGATCGCAGACGATGCGCCAGCCGCCGCCATGGCCCTTGACCGACGCCACGTAGCCGCGCTCGCGCAAGCCGGCCATCACGCGCCGCACCAGGACGGGGTGGGTGTCCAGGTAGCCGGAAAGTTCCTCGGACGTCATTGGGCGTCCCGCGTGGGCCATGTGCAGCAGCACATGGAGGATCGATGATAGTTTGCTGTCGCGTCTCATGTAACTAATGATAGTACATAATCTGCGCATATGCAAATGAGTTGCAGTTTTGCGACGTAAAAAAAGGTTCTTCGCGTTTGGTGGGGGAAGATGGACTTGACGTTTTTGCTGGAAGGGGGTGGCAGCGAGGGTTTTGAATTGGTAAATTGATGTCGCCAAACAAAACAATTACCTTACC